>CAMBEP010000008.1 GCA_945865635.1 Candidatus Kuenenia stuttgartensis | reverse complement strand
GCCGAGGTATATACTTGCATACCCGTTCGCAGATTGCGTCGAACTCGTTGTGCCAATCGTCCGCCAACAGATCGTCCATGACCTTGCCTCCTTATGATCAGGAGGCAAGGATACCGTATTAGCTATAAATTACAAGTCCAGCTGTAGTATTAGGTTGACGCATTAGGCAATAGTATAGAGAATATTGGCCAAGTATAATTTCTTATGAGTACACTATTTGCGCAAGCCCTATAAATTTCTGAATTCAGGCATGTCGCATTCCAGCCGACCATGCCTATTGACTTTTCTCGGGTACTGATACATATTAATCATTTGTAGGAGTCTGAACAGAGCAAGCCATTATATAGACGAACGTCATAATCTTGTGAGACAATGTATGCCCCACAAAACTAGTCATCAGCCGACCCCACATGGTTGACATGAGTTGGTTGCACCTCGGTCGAATTCACATTGTTCTTAGTCGCAAATTCAGGTGTAAGCATGGCTGAATTCTCAACAGACACTAAACTTATGCAGAAAGCCATCCATGGAGACCGGCTTGCCTTGGAACGTCTGCTTGTGCGCCATCAGCCCGCACTCATCCGTCTAATTCAGGCAGAGATGGGGGTCAAGCTTCAGGCTCACATTACGGCCGAAGACTTGTTTCAGCAATCCTGTGTGGAGGTGCTTCGCTGTTTGCATCATCTTGAAATTCATGACGATCAATCGTTTTTTCGGTGGCTGAGTGCCATTGCCCACCACCGTGTGCTGGATGCAGCCAAAGCGGCTTCGATTCGCGAAAGAACAGTACCTAAAGCAACTCAGAATCTGGAATTTGAATCGACCGATGATCTCTTTCAACAGATCTCGGCAAGTATTTCGACAGCAAGCCATCAGCTTCACAGGCAAGAGCTTGAAGCTGCTATCCGGCAGGCGGTTGATTCACTGGAGCATCCCCTGCAGCGCAGGGCTGTCACTCTGAGATATCTTGAAGGGCTCTCGCTGGAGGAAACGGCACGACTGATGCAAATCACTGTCGACTCTGTCCGAGCCCATCTTCACAGGGCGAAAGATCCTCTGGTCGTTCAACTTGATTCATTTCGCAAGTGGATTTCATAGGCCTTTTACAGAAGGCATCTGATGAAAAACGAACCAAACCGGGATGATCTTTGCGAATTGGCCATTGAACAATTCTTTCGGATAAATACAAATCCTGACATAATCACGGTCGAATTATTTCTGAAAGAACAAGAATATCTTGAGCCTGAAATCTCTGGGAAATTCCATTGCTGGTTAAGCGTTCGAAATCATCTGCGACTTGAACCGAGCCTGCAACAAATACAATATGACACGGAACTGGTCGCAAGCCAATTAGAGACGAATCCAGCCGATAGCATTTGGCCCACACAAGGCGATTCACTTGCTGGTGAGCGTTATCGTTTGATCGAGAGATTGGGCAAGGGGCAATTTGGCACAGTCTGGAAGGCACACGATTCGGTCGTGGACCGGAATGTCGCAATTAAAATTCTTCGCAATGATCTGCTGGCCCAAGAATTACGGCAATTTCAAAATGACCTGGTTGTCGGGCGGTTGCGGCACGAGCACATTGTGCGCGTTTTTGACGTGGGTGAGTCTGACAGTATTCTCTATATCGTGAGCGAACTGATTGAAGGCGACACCTTGCGGCAATGGATAAAACACCATTCCAGCATTTCGCCACGCAGGGCCTGCCTGATCGCCAGACAACTTGCAGATGCATTGCATTATGCTCACGTGCATCAGGTGATTCATCGCGATATCAAGCCTGAAAATATCATGCTCCATGCCGGTACAGATCGCCCATGCCTGGTCGATTTCGGGCTGGCTTTAATGGCCGACAACCTGAATTACAATTCCAGCCCATCGGTTGTCGGTACCATACCCTATATGGCTCCAGAACAAGCTCGGGGCGAGTCGCAAGCAGCCGATGCCCGCACCGATATTTATGCCATGGGCGTGGTGTTTTATGAAATGCTGGCGGGTGAAAGGCCGTTTCGTGGCAGGCCTGACGCCATTTTGCGGCAGATTCTTGAAAACTCGCCTCCCGACCCGCGCCGATTTCAACAAGATATCCCAAGCCACCTCGTTCAGATTTGCTTGAAATGCCTTGAAAAACTTCCAGATGATCGCTTTCAGTCAGCCGCCCAACTTCGCGATGAAATTACAAGATTTCTTGACAACAAGCCGCCAGGGCCAGGTATCCAAATCTCGCGGAGCGAACATTTTCATCGCTGGATCCGTCGATATCCCATTGCAACCGCTTCACTTGTCTCCTTGCTGGCCGCTTTAATGCTGACCATCGGCATTGGCATCACAGGCCTTTCAGAAGCCTTGAAAAATGTCGATCAAGGCCTGACCAATACAGCACTTGCAACGAATCAATCGGCGGCCCGACTGGCGGCTAAGCAAGTGAGCGACGCACTTGTTTCAGAAGTGGAAAAGATCCAGACCGTTGCTCAGTCTCCATCACTGATTGCAGAGTTTCAGAAAATCAATCTGGACGATACCCTGCAAAAACTTTTGACCAGATTAAGCCTTAATGCAATAAATACTCCTGAAACAATCGAATTGGAATCACGAAACAATTCAGAGACTTCCAGCCTGATTCAGGCCCCACCCGTTCTTGCATTACAAAATCAAGTCCATCAACTTTATCTCGATGACACCCATAACAAGACCTTCGTTTATAGCTGGTTTGCACTCTCAGCCAATGGTATTCAGTTGGCCCGGTCGCCAGCACTTGGATCGATTGGCCACAACTTTGCCTGGCGATCATATTTTCATGGCGGGCCCACAGATTGGAAGCCGACAATCGCAGGCCAGAATATGAATCCACCGATACTTAAATCGCCACATATCTCGCCTGTTTTTATCAGCATTTATTCCCACCATCCAGTCATTACCATTAGCGCCCCTGTCAAAGACTCTACCGGTAAGGCTTTGGGTGTCATCGCCAAAATGCTTGAATTTGGTAAAATTATCGACCTCCCGATGGATCAGACCAGTCAGATACAATTCGTGATTATTGACATGCGCGAAAGCTCAAGTGGAGTGATTCTTCAACACCCTTATTATCAGAAGGTGATCGATCAGAAGCGTGATCAACTTACGCACGATCTTTTCAAGCCTGAATATCGCATTGCTTTAGATGAGATCGTGAAACCCAATCCAAATTATTTCGACCCTATTGCACAACTTGACCCTGATTACAAAGGCCGCTGGCTCGCGTCTGCTGTGCAGCTGAATCTTGGGAAAAAGAATTCAGGTATCTATCTGCTGGCTCAGGAGTCGCACGAATCGCTGATCGGCTCCTCGCTCAAGAGCTTTTACCTGAGCCTTGTCTTGCTCTTGCTTGCTTTGATCGCAATCATACTGGCTGCCATCGTTCCATTCTGGTTCTGGATTCTGAAAAACAGCTCTAAACATTGACATGGGGATTGGTTGCGATCGTAGAAAGTTGTTCATCAATGGCTTTTTCTGAAATTTTCTGAGCGCTTTGGCATGTTGATTCTCTTAATGATTAGCGAGAGAGAATTCAACGTCCATGATCAATCGAGAATTTCATTTCCCTGAGGATTCAACCGATGGCTATGTCACCTGCACAAAGTGCGCTTTGGTCGAAAATCGAGCAGTTCCCCATAGACGACCCGGCGAGTGATTTCTCGTTTTCCGACAGGCTGGCTCGCGAAAACGGCTGGTCAAAATCAAAAACGGCAGCCGTCATCAAGGAATATCTGAAATTTGTATTTCTGGCTTGTGAAGCCGGCCATCCTGTCACACCGTCGCTGGATGTGGACGAAGCCTGGCACCTCCACATGATTTATACGCGAAGTTATTGGACCGATCTTTGCCAGAATACAATCGAGAGACCGCTGCATCATGGTCCTACAAAAGGTGGTTCAAGTGAATCATCAAAGTTTCATGAATGGTACCTGAATACGCTCGACTCTTACTCCAGGCTATTTGACCAGCCACCGCCGACTGAAATCTGGCCGGCAGCCAAGCAACGATTCAGCAATCAGAATAATCCGGTGCGTATCAACAAGGCTACTCACTGGGTCATACCAAAACCACATAAACGCTTTTCAAGTGATCGTATTCTATTCCCCCTGAATAAGATCCAGATGGCCAGTACAAGAACCATCGTATCAGTTTTGCTGGCAAGTGTGCTGGCACTTTTTATGATAGGCTGTAATCAGGAGATGGAGATATCTAACCCTCTTAATAGTCTTGCCATATGGCACTTTAATGTTCTATACCCCATTCTTTGGGTTGTTATTCTTTTGATCACAAACCATTTACAGAAAACACTTCTCGATTCGCCACTTTGCGAAGATGCCTGGAAATACAAAGAGGAATCACCGGAAATGATCGCCCTGATGGTTCAACATTCTTGTGGCGGAGGTGAAACCAATGTTCGTCTGGCTCTATTGATTCTGTCACGGTTGTTGTCAGAAAACAAAATTCAATTCATACATAAAATCAAAGGCCATAATCCATATGTTTTCCCTGAAACTTTTATCACACCATTAAACCCATTTGATGCTGAGGTCTGCAAAATCATTGCGAATGCTCCAGTGCTTAAACTTCTATCAAGAAGATCAATATGGAATGTCTTATTCATTGAATTCATTTCAGATCAATTAGCAGAAACGCAAATTGTTAAATCACTTGAGAAAGAGATCACATCAAGCCATTTATATGATATTCCAAAACGTATGCCAATGTTGCAGCTTATTGGATTTATGTGTCATATGGCTTATATTGCATTCGGTATTACAATTTGGCGTTATTTTGACATCGACAAAAGTGATAACGGAAGAACTATGGACCGTGATTTTGGATTAGAGATTATTTTTGGAGGTTTTCTAGGATTTATTTGGTATTTACCTGCCCTGTTTATGAAAAGATATTCCAAAGGCTCGAAAATCCTAGTCTACCTTACAAATGAGATTAAGCCTGCCGTAATCTCACAACCCGATGCGAATGATATTGATTATTGGCGCAATCTGGCGCTTTATGGGCTTTCGGTTTTACCTACTTCGGATTCATTTCATGAATTTAAGGCATATTCTTCTAACGAATTGGACCCACCATCCAGCTGTGGCGGCTGATCTGGCTTTTAATAGTCATCGCAGTAAATGGGGTCAGCATAAAAGAGAGGTCTTTCTACTTTTGTCTCAGCAACTGCCAGTCGGTGGAATAATACGAATAATCGACCGTGTTGGCGTTGGGCCGATCTTCGATGATCCGGCGACTCAAGGCATCGTAGGAATAGCCCACTATTGGCGAGTTTGACGAATTCCACACCGCCGCCAGCCGATTCCATGCGTCGTAAACAAAGACCCGGCCCGATTCGTCGGCGGTCATGCTACCGTTGGCGTCGTAGCTGAGCGTGGTCGAATCAACGGCATTGAGTTGATTCTGGGCGTTGTGCGTGCGGCTTTGTCCTGTGCTGTTGGTGGTTAAATTCGCCCAATTGCCGAGCGCATCAAGGCTCCAAGCCTGAGTCCGTGATGGCGATGCCACGGTGTCAAACAATCCGTTGCTGTTGGTGTCTGAAAGCACGCCCCGCGAAAAGCTGGTGAGTTGATTCAGATTATTATTAAAACTTTTATGCATCACGGAGCGTTCCTGCTGATGATGCCCTTGGTAATCATTACCATGTTTTTGACTTGATCTGGCGATGCTACAAGATCAAGCCATCCGTGGTCAAGATCCCCGTAAATGACTGCAGCCCCTTTTTCATGATGACTACGGATACTTGGGCGGGATTCGTCGTTGACTCGGAAACTCATCGTTTCGACCTCCAAATCCTTCGGATCCATCCAATGAACTCCGGAATTCGATACTTCTGCGACAATGATCTTGTTTCCCGGATAGTCTTTGACATTTTCGTCATGGCCCGAATTATCAGTCGGGAAAGCCGTCCCAATGCCGGTAATTGCAAGAAAACTCGTATGAGTGGGTGGACTCGATTGATCCATTGCGCATTTAAAGAATTGAGGCATCTGATCGGATAGCTTTCGATTGTTCGGGCCGTCCCAAGGTTCATCGAAATCGTAAGCAGAATAAAAGGGTTGAAAGTTTTGAAGGATCAAGACCCGCCAGCTATGCTTCGGTTTGCCATTTTCGTCATAAACCACCGGTGGAGGATAGTGCCCATGGCGTTCTTTGTACGCCCGCAAGTGATGTGCGATTTCATATGAATTCTGAACACAGGCTGTTGAGTATACACTTAACCTCATCCGATGCATTTTTTCAAGAAGGATAAGTATTGCTACCGCTAAAACGAAAGCTGAAAGCGCAATGGGAAAAACATGTTTTCGGAATGTGCGACGCTGGTCTAAAACTGAATCGGATCGATCCGAATTGTCCCTCATGATATTACCTCAGCTTGTATTCCGGACTCATTGTTTATTTGGGGTAAAGTCAGGATGGAATTCACCTTGTTGACTTTGTGCACAAACCGGCGTGGAAAAGGGGGCATCCTACTTTCCTGAAACGTGTCGTAATCCTCGGCATCGTGGAACAGTTTGTATCGCCTATCCCGAGTTTAATTACATGTCATCAGTAATCAGTGGCTGAAGCTCTGGAAGTTCTTGACTACCAAATTATTTTACATTAAAACAGCTGCAAGTCAATGTGAAAATCAGAATGCCCCCTTTTCCGGTCCCAGCACCGCTCCGTTCCCTGATGCTCATCGATAAAGGCTTCTCTAAATGAAAGCGCGGCCACCGGCATTGTTCGCACTGACACTTCCGAAGTTGAATTAACTTGTGCCGAGGATCTTAATCCCGAGACATAAAACTCTTCGCACTTAAATCATACGCCCATGTGCAGAACGTAAAACTGCCCTGAAACTGCCGTCTCTGCGAGTGCTGCAAGGTCATTGACCGTTTTTATCACTGAGTCTCTCGACAATTTGATCTTGGGGAACCGTCCAATGGTTGAATGGTCGTCCTCAAGCCATTCGTAGGTTCCTGTCAGTTTAAGTTCACTCGGCCCTTCTTGAAACATTGAGACCCACAATCGAAAGATGCGTGCTGCTTTTCCGGCTCCTGTCCTGTTAATGACGGTTGGGCCATAGTAGTTGAGACCGAAGCCACTCCACTCATTCGGATTTGAAGGGTTGATAGACGGAATCCATCGCATTGTGTCCATCATGTAAAGCACGAGATCGTCATTGACCGTAAGAGCTTTCGGATCGTTGAAGTGCTGCATGTAGTCTGCGTAGGTCCCATTTTTTTCAGTTAGCAGCAAGAATTCGTGTGTCGGCATCGGCTTCAACCTGTCATTTACGAGCATTCTAAAAGTGGGATTATCTTTTAGCCTACACTTCGTCTTCAGTCAAGTAAATAGTGTCGAGCAAAAAAGCGGCGAAAAAGGGATTATTCTAGATCGCCGCCAAGTTAATCGCAACCTTATTAAATAGAGAGTATTGCAACTATTGATCGAATCGTATGGAGTTCGGGGCATTCATGGCTTATCAGTCGAGCCAAGCGAACTCGCAGCGTAAGATAACGCTTCAATTTCGTTATCCGCAAAAGGCACGCATTGGTCTTAATGGAAACAAGGTTTTTCAAATAGAGACTTACGATTAACTTAGTGGCATTCCAGAACGACCACTTTTTCTTTCCCAGGGGGGGCCAGGCCGGTGTATTTGAGTCTGTTTTTAATGTTTTCAAAAGATGAAAAATTCACAGCATGCTTACAGGGTCGACGTCGATGGCCAGCTCGACTCCGGAAGGGGGCTGGATATCGGGCAAGACGGCGTGGAGCACGGCTTGCAATGCCGCAGCCGTTAATGAGCGGGCTTGCAAATGATGGCGAAAGAGATTTTTGATGCGTGCCACAGGTGCGGGCGATGGGCCCATGACAATGACAGGGCCGGGGGTGTCTGGATTGGGTGCCGGGCGGCCAGCGGCTGCGGCTTCGCGAACGGCCATTGCCTTGGCCTCGGTTTCAATTCGGCCAGCGACATGGACCAGATATTTTGCGACCGCCGGGTCGTCCTCGCCGCGTGCGATCAACCGGGCCATGCGTCCGTAGGGTGGTAATGCAAATTGCTCGCGCAGTGGCAATTCATAATTTGTGAAGCCGAGATAATCGTGTTTTGATGCCAATTCAATGGCCGGGTGTTCGGGGCTGAATGTCTGGACCAGAACCCGACCGGTGCGTTCGCCACGTCCCGTGCGGCCTGCCACCTGGGCCAGCAATTGAAATGTTCGTTCCGATGCCCTGAAGTCAGGCAAGTGTAATGCGGTGTCGGCCGAGATCACACCGACGAGCGTGACATTGGGAAAGTCCAGGCCTTTGGCAATCATCTGGGTGCCTAGTAAGATTCGGACATCTCCATTCCGAAATGCGGCCAGAATTTCTTCGTGGCTGTCGGCACCTCGTGTTGTGTCTGAATCCATTCGGCGAATGGATTGGTCGGGAAATGAAGCCCTGACTTCGCGCTCCAGGCGTTCGGTCCCAATGCCTGCATAATGCAATAAACCGGTTCGACATGATGGGCAGCGGTCTGGTGGCCGGACCTGATAATCGCAGGCATGGCAGACGAGCAATCGCTGATTTTTATGGTGAGTGAGTGAGATATCGCAGTTTTCGCATTTGATGACTTCGCCACACTTTGGGCACATGATGACGGTATGAAATCCACGACGGTTGAGCAGCAGCATGATTTGGCCGTGGTCAGCCAGGGCTCGCCGCATGGCGTCGAGCAATGCGGGTGAAAGGACCGGCGATGTGTCGCCCCCGCCCTGCCCCATGGGAGCGGATTTTTCTTGACGCAGATCAATCAGATGGACTGCGGGGAGTGGCCGGTTTTCGACTCGTTTGTGCAATGAGAGCAATTGAAATCGCTTGGATCGTGCATTGCCCCAGCTCTCAAGCGATGGCGTTGCGGAGCCCAATATGGCGGGTATACCGAGCAGGTGGGCCCGTTTGATGGCTGTGTCGCGGGCATGATATCGAGGCACGCTATCCTGCTTAAACGAGTTTTCGTGTTCTTCATCGACCACGATCAACCCAAGGTTGCGGCAAGGCGCAAAGATTGCGGAACGGGCCCCAACGACCACTTGGATATCGCCATCCACTATCGAGGCCCAGTGCCTGTGCCGCTCGGCATCGCTCATGTGCGAATGCAATACGGCGACACGGTCGAACCGGCTGCGAAACCGTCTGATCGTCTGCGGCGTGAGGCTGATTTCAGGCACGAGCACAATCGCCTGTCGGCCATGGGCCACCACGGTCTCCATGGCCGAGAGATAGACTTCGGTTTTGCCGCTGCCTGTGACCCCGTGCAGAAGAAAGGGCGCAAAGCCCTTGCCGGGTTCGTTGATTCCGCGGTGAATCGCGGCCTGAATTTGTTCCAGGACATATTTCTGTTCCGCCGTAAGAGCTTCTGGTGGCAAGCCTTCTGTGTGCTTTTCCAGTATTTTTGGGCGCCGGTCACGGTCAATTGCAATTCGGAGCTTGGTGGCCAGCAGGAGGCCTTTTGTGCAAAGGCCATTGACCACCGCCGGGGAAGCGTCGGCCAGCTCGCAGACTTCTGTCACTGGGATGGGCCTGTCGGCGAGTCGCAGGATGTCAAAGACGCGAGATTGGCGGTCTGTCAGCTTCAATTCCTGGTTTGATTTCTCTCGTAAGGAGTCGGGCAAAGCCACACAGGTGCGAATGGCGGTTCCAGACTGCTTGCGTACGCCGGCAGGAATGACGGCTTCGAGTGTCTGCCCCCAGGAACAAACATAATAATGGGCCAACCAGCGGGTCAGCTCCAGCATTGGGGCGTCGACCAAGGGCTCTGGGTCAAGCACTGCGATTACGTTTTTGATCTTGGATTCTGGCAGGCTGCATTGCGGGTTGATCGCCACACAATAAGCCACGGTGGGTGTATTGCCACGCCCCAGAGGGACCTCAAGGCGTTGGCCGAGTCGGATGTGCGGCTGCAATTCCGGAGGCACCCGATAGGTGAACAGAGTTTCCAGAGGGCGATTCAGGACAACACCCACGGTTTCAGCGATGGCGCTATCCGGCGATTTGATTTCGAACAGTTCCAAGGTCATGAGTCTCTTGACATTGGCGTGCTGGTCAACCTATCGTTGGTGACCATGTTTGATATGCTCATTCTGGCTTGCCACCATGGCAGGTTCATTGTGACGGATTGGACTCGATTGGTCTAGGAATAAAGCTCTGGGCCCGAATGGAATTCAAGGTCATGCGCGTTGGAATCTTTGGTGGAACATTCGACCCGATCCATATCGGACACCTGATCTTGGCTGAAGCCTGCCGGGAAGCCTGTGCGCTTGACATCGTGCAGTTTGTCGTCGCCGGAGAACCGCCTCATAAGGGCCGGCCCCGCACGGCTGCGAAGCATCGATTGGAAATGGTCGAACTTGCCATTGCAGGCCACAATGCCTTTGAGGCCTCAGAGATTGAACTCTCCCGCCCAGGCCCTCATTACAGCTTCGAAACTCTTGAACAGATCCATGAAAGTCGACCCACCGACGAACTTTTTTTTCTGATCGGGGCCGACTCACTGGCCGACCTGCCCGGCTGGCGACGGCCGGAACGGATTTGCCAACTGGCGAGTCTGGTCGTTGTCAATCGACCTGGAATTGAACCAGCGACCATCGCGAATTACAAACCGATTGAAGGCTCCAAGCCATTTTATCAGGTGACCATGCCCGATGTGGGCATTGCATCCCGTAAGTTAAGGCAGAGAGTGGCGGATGGGCAGAGTGTTCGATATCTAGTGCCACGCGCGGTAGAGATCTATCTGACCCACCACGGGCTCTATCGAGACGCTTAATTTTGCAAAACGAGCAAGCAATCAGGCATGCACCCGCATGCCTAAGCTTTTTGAGTTTTACATTTCGAGATCGTTTTGAACCAGACGGCTTCAAGCCGAGCCCTCAGGCCCCTGCCCCGGGTCTGCCAATCACTTCACGCTGGCGGTCGCGTCGGGTGGCAATGGCATTGACGGCATTGAGGTAAGCCAGAGCCGAGGCTTCAATAATATCGGTGGAAGCGGCCCGGCCTGCGAAGGAACGGTCGTCGGACTCGACGGAAAGCTCCAGATTGACCTCGCCCTGAGCATCCTTGCCGCTGGTCACGCTGCGTACGACGAATTCCTTGAGATTGGCCCGTACTCCAGTGACTCGCTCGACGGCCTTGAAAATGGCATCCACGGGCCCATCACCTATGGCGGCGTCCTGCACCAGATGACCATCAGGCCGGCGGATCGAGACCGTGGCGGTTGGCATCAGGTTGATCCCGGTGACGACATGAAGCCCCTCAAGCTTCCACAAGGCGGGCGAGTCCATATGGATGTGCTTTTCAATCAGGACAATCAGGTCGTCGTCGAAGACCTCTTTTTTCTTGTCGGCCAAGGTTTTGAAATCGACAAAGAGGGTTTCGATCTGCTCAAGATTCAGGTGATAGCCCAACTCAATGGCTCGGTCCTTGATGGCCGCCCGGCCGGAATGCTTGCCCAGAACAAGGTCGGTTTTCGGCACACCGACATCTTCAGGCTTCATGATTTCATAAGTAGACCGCTCCTTGAGCATGCCGTCCTGATGGATGCCCGACTCATGGGCAAACGCATTCTTGCCGACAATGGCCTTGTTGCGCTGAACCAGCATGCCGGTGATGCTGCTGAGCAGGCGGCTTGTGGGATAAAGCCTTTCGGAACGAATGTTTGTCTCAAGATTGAAATAGTCGTGGCGGGTCCTGAGAGCCATGACAATCTCTTCCAATGCGGCATTGCCGGCCCGCTCGCCGACACCATTGATGGTGCATTCGACTTGCCTGGCACCGGCTTCCACAGCCGAGAGACTATTGGCAACAGCCATTCCGAGATCGTCGTGGCAATGGACGGAAATCGTTGCTTGATCAATGTTTGCCACCCTCTGCTTCAATGTGCGGATGATTCCGGCATAGTGCGCGGGTGTGGCATAACCGACCGTATCAGGAATATTTACCGTCGTTGCGCCGGCTTCAATCACGGCACCTACCACATCGCAGAGGAAGTCGATCTCAGTGCGGGCTGCATCTTCTGGCGAGAATTCGATATCGGCGCACAAGCTACGGGCAAATCGGACACTTTCAACAGCCTTGGCAATAATTTGGTCGCGGCTCATGCGAAGTTTGTGCTCGCGATGGATCGCCGAAGTTGCGAGAAAGACGTGAATCCGGGCCTTTTGTGCAAACTGGAGCGCTTCCCAGGCGCGGGCAATATCGCGTTCGTTGGAACGAGCCAGGCCGCAGATGGTTGAGCCTGTGATTTCGGTAGCGATGGCGCGGACGGATTCGAAGTCACCATTGGAGGCGATCGGGAAGCCCGCTTCAATGATATCCACACCCAATAGCGACAGAGCTCTCGCAAATTCAAGCTTTTCGATATGATTCATACTGCAGCCGGGCGATTGCTCGCCATCGCGTAGTGTGGTGTCGAAAATCTTGACATAACGATCTGCAATGCTGGTTTTTGGGCTCGCGGGTGTGGTCATCGGAATCGATCCTTGTTTTGAGGTTTGCCGATCGATGTGACTGGAAGGATCAACCGTGACGAAAAAACGATGATTCGCCATGCCATCCGTCAAGCCCATGTTTCGACTCTATCGATATTAACAAAAAACGACCATTTCGGCAAATTCAGAGCGGGCGGGTCAGGAATATGACATAGGCACTGGCCTGCTTATGCGGGACGGCAATCCCAATGAAGACGAGCCGTAGATTTACGAACGGATTCCGTTTGGGATTTCCAAAACGGATCGATCTGCATGAAACCAAGGCATTTCGACCTGTTGTGCGACGATCAAGCGAGAGGAGGCCAAGCGGCCGTCGATTGGGAGACGAACAACGCTTGACCTCTTGTTTTCTTGCTTCAAGCCCAAGTTTTCATGGCCCTGTAATCGCCCGATACTTTGGGAGTTCGGGTTTTGGCAAAAGCACAGTCAAAGTGAGCTTCCAGGGCTTGGTGGAGCGGGACTTGGTAGTGGAGTCGTAGCGGGTGAAAGTTGCTCAATGGCTGCTGGAACAAGCGTGAGAGGTCCGGCTGGCGGTGAAGCCGGCGGGGCGTTGGCAGTTGCAGGCGTTGGTGTTTCCTGAACGGTTGCGGCGGGCAATTGCGGGTCAGAATTTTGTGCAGGTTCGGCAGCAACCGGGATATTCGAAGGAACGGCAGAGGAACTGGCCGTGATGGTATCCAAAACGATCTTCTGGAGGCCGTTAGTTTCGAAATTGATCAGAATTGAGAGGTGGTCTACGCGCGGGATGACATAAGAGGCAAGTGGCTGACAAATTTTTGCATTGGCTTGCAGAAAATGATTTGTCTGACGCTTGACGACGCCATAATCATTCTCTGCATAAACCACATTCAATGGGAGGTTGATCAAGCGTTTGGTATGGATCGGGCTGGCATGCCAGCCTTGAAGTAGACCCCAATTCTGCCATTTATTGCCGTATTTCACCAAAAAGTTGATATCATAAAGACCGCTGATCAGAGTAAGGCTTTTGAAGTCGTTTTCGTTGAGGCTCGATCGATGGTCGGTTAATGACATATACGCCAGGTGCGCGCCGGCCGAATGGCCCACCATGTGAAATTGAGTCGAACTCAGGCCATATTGGGCCAGGTTGGCTTGCGACCAGCGCACTGCTTCGACAATGTCAATCAGGTTGCCGGGGTACTTCTGTTCCTGACCATACTGGGGAACGATCAGGTTGATTCCATGTCGGGCCAAGGCCACACCAAGCGGTGCGTATAAATTCTTATCGTGTTTGTACCAGCTACCACCAGGGATATACAGAACAGTCGGGCCAGTCGGATTTGAGCGATAGATGTCGAGGGTGTGTGCTTCGTCATCGAAGGGAACGTCCTTAAAAACATCCTGGGCACTGACGGTACCCATCAGGGAAAGAATCATTGCAAACAACAATGCATGCAAGGATTTGTTCTGAAAAAACATGGTTGTTAGGACTCCCTGGGAATGCGGATCTGGTGCTTTTTTTGGGTCTCGATATTGTAGCCAATTCGAAACCCGAATCGATCTATGGGAACTTTCCGGATCTTCCACAGAGATCATAATCGATTTTCATGGTGAAGTATATCAGTTGGCCCGAGATTTCAAAATCGAAAGGTCGGATTGTATCAACACCACGTCATAGCGCTTATCAGGATGAATTTTCAGACATTTTAGGTTGCTTGAGCAGGACGTTGTTTTCGATGATCACGATTTGTTGGGAGGGTTGAGTCTGCAACCCAAAACTGTTATCTTTATGAGAGTATCATGCAGGTCAAATGATTTCCGATAGGTCATTGCTGCATAAGACCTTGATTCTGGAAACCTTGCTTTCACGGAGTTAGCCGCCCATGTCCAATGCGGTCTCACCTCGACGCCTGCTGCTGGTCGAAGACAGTTCGACAATGCGCCGGATGATTTCGACCCTTTTGGGCGACGAAGGTTATGTCGTAGAAACCGCCGTCGATGGGGTTGATGGTTTGGCCAAAGCCCGAGCCAAAAACCCGGAACTGATTCTGACCGACTACGAAATGCCTGAGATGGACGGCCCCGGTTTGTGCCGTGCCCTGAAGGAAGACCCGATCCTGCGGACCACACCGGTGATCATGCTGACCACCCTCGGCGCGACCGATAACAAGCTTGCGGGTTTGACCGCCGGGGCGGATGACTATATCCAGAAGCCGAAAAGCCCGGACGAAATTCGTGAACTGTTTGCCCGGATCAAAGCCAGGTTCCGAATCGCGGACCTTTCCGCCGAACTGACGGAACGCAACCGATTGCTGGAATCCGCCCACAAGAAGCTCACTTTCGAGCTCGATCTTGCCCGCAAGGTGCAGGCGGCCCTGATGCCAAAGCCACCCAAGCCGCGCGGTGTGCTGAAGATGTCGGTCCGTTATAAACCCGCCAACCAGTTGGGTGGCGATGTTTATGACTTCTACCGTCTGGATAAGGAACGGCTCGGCATTTTGGTGGCCGATATCTCTGGGCACGGCGTGAACTCGGCCATGCTTTCAGGCATGGTCAAAAGTTTGGCATCATCGCTCTCGGCAGCCGTCATAGAGCCCGGCGAACTGATGGCCGGTCTCGACGTCCAGCTCGAAAACTACTTCCCTGATGGATATTTCTGTACCGGCCTTTACCTGATCGCCGACGAATCTACCGGTCTTCTGCGCTATGCCGGGGTGGGTCATCCACCGGCCGTGATTGTTGGTCCGGAAGGCATCAGAACGCTCGACTCCAACCCCGGCCTGCTGGGTGTGGGAATGGTGGACGGGACCTCAGGTGGTGTGGATCGTCTTCAGCCTGGCGAATCGCTCCTGATTTACACCGATGGTCTGCCTGATGCGGCAACCCCGACCGAAGAAATGTTTGGTCAGGCCCGCATTGAGCAGTTGATGAGCGAGCACATGAACAAAACGCCTGACGAAATCCTGAATGCCATCGAGAAGGTCGTGGCGGCCCACGTTCATCCCGGTTCGGCTGCCGATGACATCAATCTGGTCTTGATTCAATACCCGCCGGAGTGATCCAGTCAAGTCTCTATTCCATAGAGACTTGTGTTGTTCCAAAATCATGCGTGCCTGTTTGTGTAACCGAAAAATATGGCCTGATCGGCCATGGTTTTACCAGACAGGCACTGATGATTTGAGGACTCGAGCTTTAGGACAAGGTTTCGAGATTCCTACAGAATAAGTTGTATCGGTGACTGTTGCGAATAGAGAAATCCGGTTGGTCAAGTGGCTGATCACGGGATGATTCGCAAAACTGGCTGAATCAGGTGCTTGAGACTGAATCTTAAATAAAAAAATGCTGTGTGGAACATAATCACCCAAAAAGATAGACTGGCCTGACAGCATCTTGGTGTTTTTAACAGCCTACGAAGAATCGATCCAGGACTTGAGGCGATCTTTGACATTTTTTAAAAAAACTGAGTATTGGAAGCAGGATGGACTGGAATCTGAATCCAGGCTGGCCAAATGCAACCAAGACCTGTGTTGGAATAAATGGGCTTTAAAACGAGTCAAGTAGCGTAAGTCTGGGCAGGGATTCGATATTTTGGGCTGGAACTTCTTGTTTTTTTGAAGTCGAGATTGGACTTGGTGGATCCATGCGATATGTTACGAAGAGATGATGACCAAATTTGACTGTTGTTTTTAGGTGTCGGTTTGAGCTTAGTGGTGTATCGTAACTCATGACAGTGATCGTCTCAACCTTAGGGTGGCTCCTCAGATGTACAAGCAATCGCTGACAATTTCCGGACCTGTGACCATCTATGAAGTCAGGGACTGGCGAGAGACGTTACTTCATTCTTTGAAGTCAGGAACGTCTCTTGAGGTTGATTTGCACGCCTCGGGTCCTTGGGATACTGCGGGGCTGCAACTTCTGATCTCTTTTGTAAACACTGGCCATCAAAGGGACTGCGATGTCCGACTGCTGCTTGTGCCGAAAGTGTGCCGCGATTTGGCCAAACGAGCGGGCTTGAGCGAGTGGCTAACAAGAAGGACAGCATCGGAGATTTGATTGGCTTGGGTTGGGATGACAGAAGGCTTGATGCAGAAGCATTCAGCCGCTGTTAAAAGTGGATCTTGAAGTTCGAAAGGCCAAAGTGCGATGGCAACGGTGATCCTGCACGTCGACGACAGTCCTTCGATCCGCCAATGGATCATTACAGCGCTTGCAGGTAAAGGGTTTACCATACTTTCCGCTCAGGATGGGGTCGAGGCTTTAAACATTCTTTCGACGACATCTGTGGATCTCTTGTTAAGCGATTTGGAGATGCCCCGCGTGGACGGGCTGGAGCTTGCTAATGCGGTTCGCAATATGCCACAGCATAAGCACTTACCCATATTGATACTCTCTTCACGAAACCCTGAGACCATTCCGGCCAAGCGCAGGAAAGCCGTCACGGGCTGGGTTACGAAACCGGTGGACTCCGAACTGCTCTCGCGCTGGATCCATCGATTGCTGCCCGGCTGATTCAGAACCTTGGAAAAGGGTTGGTGGTCGAGAAGCGAGGGAATTTTGATTTGTCGGCTATTTTTAAAGTTGTCCAAAGCTGGTTTGGCTGTTGTTTTTTCGAAAGTTAAAGTTTTTACGAGAGGCATTTTGGCGTTTAGATTACGGTTTTTTTTCTTGGTGATCGACAAAACGGTCCCGAAAGGCGACAATTCAGGTAAAGTGTGACGAATGTTCCGTCAGCGTAATTCATGACCAATAAGTCCTTTGCATTGGTCGTGAAGTCTGGTCGCCAACAAATACGAATAGAGAAGATGAACCGTCGTGAGATTTTGATGACTGGTCATGGACCTGGCAGAAGAAATTGGCGATCTGGATAGGATTCCGAATCTTGAAAACTTTCAAGGCTGGTTGAAAGGGACGCTAACTGCGTGGACGATCGATTCCTGGACATGTTTTTTGAAGAGGCTCGTGAGCTTCTGATGGTCCTTGAAGAGGGCCTGATGGAGATGGAGAGTCGCCAGGAAGATCGCGCATTTCTCGACAAAGTGTTTCGTTCAGCGCATTCGATCAAGGGTGCGGCAGGGATGGTGGGCCTGTCGAATGTGGCGGGTCTGACAGACAAAATCGAGACTGTGCTTGACAAGATTCGGTCGAAGCAGGTTCCGATTGATTCGGACATTATCAGCACTTTATTGGAAGCTCGCGACCTATTGAGTGTTCAGGTCGATTCGGCAGCGAATGGTGAAATCACGGAAGCGCCGGAAGCGCTGATTGCCCGGCTTGAGCAATTTACCAAGCCGCCTTCGCAGCGGGTCCAGATGGTTGAAAACACGTCATCAGGAGCCGGGCCCGCCAAGCCCACGGCAGCCGCCGGCAAAGTTTCGACTTCTGTGACCAGTTTCCCTGAAACCATGGCAACAGAGCCGCCAACGACGACTAAAAAGCCGAAGCGCAAGCGTCGTGTGAAGTCCAGACCGACCGACTCATCTGCGGCCTCGCTGCCGGTTGAGCCTGGGAGCTCCAACCAATCGGGAGGCGAAGCACCGCCCGAAATCCTCATTCCGGCTGAGCCAGCCGCGGAATTACCGATCGGTTACCGGATTCGATTTGCTCCAGGCCGAGACATACTCAAGCGTGGAATGAACCCGCTTGGAGTGCTTGACGAACTTGCCGAGCTTGGTGAAGCCATTTTACGAGTGGATCCATCGCACATTCCGACTCTGGATACGATAGACCCGCAACTGAACTATCTGGCTTGGGAAATTGAGCTTCGAACCAAAGAGCCGATGGATCGCATCAAAGATGTTTTCCTATTTGTCGGCGAAGATTGCCGGTTTGAAATTAATCCATTTTTTGCCAATTCGACGAGCGAATATGACTCTCAAAGTGTCTTAAATGCACCGCAGATCATCGAGCCGGAGAGTGGTACTTCCCTGCTGCCGGGTCTGGCCATTTTTGAGAATTTAGTGAAGTCTGGCCCGATTCCGAATGATTCGCAGTCAAATTTAGCGGAGACGGAGACCCGGACGACGAGCTCAATCAATGCGTCTCTGGAACAATCCAGAAGCGTTCGGGCCGCTGGTTCTGAAGTGACAGACAATACGGGCTTGCTGCCGGGTGGTCTGCTTCCAGCCAGTGCGGATGCATTGTCAAAGGTGGTCCGGTCGGCGTCGTCGCGTGCGGCGTGGACGGGCGCATCGGGCGCTGTGAACAAGAACACGGCCACTCCAAGAATTCGGGTGGATGCCGCCCAGCTCGACGACTTGGTCGGTCTAGCGGGTGAGCTTGCCGTTCTGGCCGATAATTTGCAGGGAATCCGTGAAATCAGCGGTGCGGAATCGTATCGACTGGCCCTTGAGAGCCTTGAGCGAGTGACCCGTCAGGTGCGAGACCAATCTCTTGAGCTTCGCATGGTGCCCGTGGAAGAGCTTTTCAGCCGCTTTCCTCGCTTGATTCGGGACTTGGCAGACAAGTCAGGCAAAGAGATTCAGCTTAGGATGGACGGTCAGGAGACCCGCCTGGACCGAACGATTGTGGAACGGCTTGCCGAGCCCATGATTCACCTGATCCGAAATTCTGTTGACCACGGTCTGGAAAGCCCTGAAGAGCGCGAAGCCGCCGGCAAGCCGAGGCAAGGTAGGATTGTGCTCTGGGCCGGCCACGAGGGCGACCGCGTGGCCCTTAAAATCGAAGACGATGGATGCGGCCTGAACCGTCAGCGGATCGTTGAGAAAGGGATCGCCAAAGGGCTGGTTCCGCCCAATACGAGCGCTGATGATCCAAGGGTTGTGAGCCTGATATTTGAGCCTGGATTTTCGACCCGCGACACGGTAAGCGAGCTGTCGGGCCGGGGAGTGGGTCTGGATGTGGTTCGGGATGCGGTTCGAGCACTGCGAGGGAGTGTGTCGGTTCAGTCTGAGCCTGGTCGTGGGACATGCTTTACGTTCCGTTTACCGCTGACATTGGCATTGATTGACGGGTTGCTGGTCGAGGTGGCACACGAGAAATATGTGGTGCCGCTGTCGCAGGTGGAAGAGTGTGTGGCCTTGGGCGGAACCAGGCCAGCACTTTCGAGCGGGCGCATGTGCGTTTCGGTTCGTGACGAGCTTGTGCCGCTTGTGAACCTTCGAAAACTATTTGAGGCCAAGTCACCGAACCCGCGACGCCAGGAGATACTTCTGACGCGTCACGGGGGCCAGCGGGTAGGTGTCTCTGTGGACAAGCTTTTAGGGCGTGTTCAGGCAGTGATCCAATCGCTTGGTGAGGGGCTGGGTCATCTTGGCCGTTTTTCCGGAGCGACGATTCTGGGCGACGGCGCTGTTTCCTTGATTCTTGACCTGACGGCTATCGTGGCCGAAAGTCGTGCGGCAGAGATCCGAGCAGATTTGGCGCGGGCACTGTCCAAGCCCGAGGTGATTTCATGAGCATGAAACTGCGTTCAAAAATCTCGGCTGCACTGGTTGCATTCGGGATCATCCCGTCGGTTATCGTTGCTGCTGTAACGTTTTACACGGCTTGGACGCTGAAGCGTAATCAGGCATTTCTGATTACGGAAACAGCACGGGCCGGCGCTCACTCGATCGAGCGTCAGATGCGTCAAACCGGCTTCTCAGCCAAGGCTTTAGGGCCTGAGAAACCGGACTCGCCGCCGTCTGGAATTGGTCCAGCCAATTCCAATGGCAACCAGATTGCATCGGCCTATGGCGAGGTATCACAGCAGCTTAGCGATTATGGGATCAAGAAGCCGCAAGTGCTGCTGATCGAGGGTGGTTCCGAAGCATCCGGGGCCGTTTGGTCGACCATTGCGCGGCAAGGTGAGAATCTCACGGACGCCTCTTCGACTCAAATCGAATTTCGTGAACTTTTCAAAGAGGCATTCAAGAACGTTGCGGTGCAGCGTGCACAAGAGATTTTTGAAGAGAACGATAAGATTCTGGTGGGTTTCTGGCCTGTGGAATCGGACAATGAGCCTGGGAATGTCAAGAAGCGCTTGGTGATTGTTGCAGTTCGACTAAGCGAAGCCTATTCGACGATTTACTGGATTCAAAGCGTCACGATGCTGGTCCTGATTCTCTGCCTGATCCTTACAGTGGGCTTGGGCTTATGGCTTGGCCGCCAGTTTGTGAGCCCTCTGAGAAGCATCATGTCGGTGACGAAGCAGCTTCAGGACGGTGATCTGAACGTCCATATCGATGTGGACAGCCACGATGAACTTGGCCTTCTCGCAGACCAGCTCAATAGTGTGATTCACAAGCTGGGGCAGGTAGTAGGCGAGATCAGGCAGGCCACGGGCTCGGTTTCGACCGCGAGCAACGAGCTCAACAGCTCGGCGCAGCAGCTCTCGCAGGGTGCCACAGAACAGGCTGGGACTCTTCAGCAAATTGCATCGAGCCTGCATTCGGTGAATAACTCGGTGGAGCGCAATGCGCACCATGCCCAGCAGACTGCAAAAACGGCCAATCAGGCGAGCAGTCAGGCAGAACGAGGTGGGTCTGCGGTGCTTGAAACGGTCGAAGCGATGCGTCAGATTGCCAAGAAAATTACCGTGGTGGAAGAAATTGCCTATCAGACCAACTTGCTGGCTCTCAATGCGGCGATCGAGGCGGCCCGGGCTGGTGCCCATGGCAAGGGTTTTGCGGTGGTTGCTGGCGAGGTTCGAAAACTGGCAGAATCGAGTCAGTCGGCGGCCCAGCAGATTGGTGAACTGGCATCGAAGTCGGTCAAAGTGGCCGAAAATGCGGGCCAGTTGCTCGAGCGGATCGTTCCGATGATTCGCGAGACATCAGGCTTGGTGCAAGAGATTGCGGCCGCCAGTCAGGAGCAGCGCAATGCCATTCAGGAGATCAACCTGGGTGTCAGCCAGCTTGATGAGGTGGTTCAGCAGAATGCAGCCGCAAGTCATGAATTGGCTGCGACATCGGGCGACCTTGCAGGCCAGGCATCGACGCTTCAGAGACTTGTCAGCTTCTTCCGGCTTGAGGGCGGCTTCGACTCCATGTCCCTGCCATCGCCAAGCTTTAGTGCTGCGGCAAGGGGTGGTTCGCACTTCAGGCCCTCAGCCACGCGCCGAACAGCGCCCTCATTCAAGAGGGCATCAAATCCATCGCCGGCCTCAACCAATTCTGCGGATTCCGACTGGGGTTTGCATAAATCTGGTGGATCCTCAGGCAATTCGAACAACAGTGGTTCCAACACCGGCGGAATTGTAGTCAATCTGGATGACGACAGCGATTTTGAACGCTTCTGATTCCGGAATGCCTGGCAGACTCTCAAGGCAACAACATCAAGGCAGGAGGTTGGGACATGTTAGAGAACAATCCAGTCTCCATGAGCTCTCGTCCATTTGGATCCAGTATCGCCACGGATACGCATTCCGAATCGGAACGAGCGCAGTCTTATGTGATTTTCCAGCTTGGCGGCGAGTACTATGCACTGGAAGTTCTTCGTGTTCAGGAAGTTCTGGACATGGGGGCTCTGACACACGTACCTGGTTCTCCGAATAGTTTGCGTGGGGTTTTAAATTTAAGAGGTCATGTTGTACCGGTTTGGGATCTGAGAATTCCGTTTGGACTCCCGGTTGACTCTAGTATCGCACGTGCTCCATGCGTTTTAATGGTAGAGTCGAATTTCGGAGATCAGGTTCGAGTGACCGGATTGCTCGTGGACCGAGTCTCTGATGTTCTGGAATTTCCCAACGAATCGATTCAGCCCTCGCCCCCCATGGGGCTTGGCAAAGCCGCTTCGTATGTTCGTGGGTTAATCCGATGGGAAGAAAGTTTCCTGCTTGTGCTGGATGTTGATCGCGTCTTCATATCGCTCATGAATATGGCAAATCCCGGAGGAGGGTTCTGAAAAGTGTCACCACCTGACGCCAGATCCAACCCATCTTCTGGGGGAGGGCTGCCACAGCCAGTTTCTGGATCAGATCCGGAACCTTGGACTGTAGAAGATTTTATGCCCGTGATTTTGTTTCTTCGCCAGAAGATTGGAATCACCTTGGAATCGCACCGCATGGGGCTGCTTCAGGCTCGGTTGCGTGCTCGGTTGCAACAGCGTGGTTTCACCAGTTTTTCACGGTTTGTGGAACGCGTGCTGAAAGTCGATCCCTCTGGTCCCGGCATGCAACTGCTGGTCGACTTGAGCACCGTGAATCACACCTCATTCTTCCGCGAGCCAGCGCACTTCAACTTCCTGGCAGAGCAGCTCGGCCAAGCCATCCGCGAAGCCTCAGGTGCCCCTATCCGGATCTGGTCCGCAGGCTGCTCATCCGGCCAGGAACCTTACAGCCTGGGAATGATCCTCAACGACTCGATTCCGAACCTTTCGCCCCAAAAGGTCGAAATCTGGGCGTCCGACCTCTCACTGGAAGTCGTCAGGAATGCGGCGCGTGCGATTTACAATACGCGTGAAATCGCGGGAGTACCGCCCGACTTGCTCAAGCGCTATTTCATGCGTGGAACTGGCCCGAAGGAAGGCACCTTTCGCGTTATTCCCGAAGTGCGCGATCTGGTAAAGTTTCGACACCTCGACCTCCGATCTGCTCAATGGCCCCTGCCAACAGATTTCCATGCCATTTTGTGCCGAAATGTCTCGATTTACTTCGCCGACGACGAACGC
This sequence comes from Candidatus Kuenenia stuttgartensis, assembly GCA_945865635.1. Taxonomy (GTDB): domain Bacteria; phylum Planctomycetota; class Planctomycetia; order Isosphaerales; family Isosphaeraceae; genus QWQI01. The sequence goes on along the minus strand of CAMBEP010000008.1, from coordinate 108,763 downwards.
ATAACTCTTCTGGATCGCCTTGCCGGATCGATCCGCACGGGCGGATGGCTGATCATGGGCAACGGGGAAATCCTGCCCAGCGTTCCTGCTGGAGTCCGTAAAATTCTGCCATCGATCTATCGAAAAGAAGGGTAACCGCCATGATTGGCAAGAGTGCAGCCAGACCGGCCGCTGCTCGCCCTGGACCGGTTAAGCTGGATGTCCTGATTGTCGACGATAGCGCTGTTGTGCGCCAAACGCTCAAAGCCATTGTTGAATCAGACCCGCTCTTTAAGGTCACCACCGCTGGCGACCCTTATGAAGCCGTCGAAGTGCTCAAAAAGCTTGTCCCGGCTGTCATGCTGCTGGATGTAGAAATGCCTCGGATGGATGGCATGACCTTCCTTCGCAAACTCATGCGCCAGCACCCGATGCCAGTTGTCATGTGCACATCGATTGCCGAACGTGCCCTGTCGGCTCTCGAAATCGGAGCCATTGAAGTCATCGCAAAGCCCGACTGGCGCGACCCTTCAAAAATGTCGGCCTGGTCCGCCGGACTTGTGGAGAGTCTCAGAAACGCAGTCAATATTGGCCAGCTCCGCAAACGGCAAAAAGATCAGCCTCCTCTGGCCAGCTCGCCCGAAGGCCGGCTCTCTGCAGAAACCGTCCTGACAAAACAACCTTACGTCAATCGAGGTGTGACCACAGAGAAGGTCATCGCCATTGGCGTCTCCACCGGCGGAGTCCAGGCTCTTCATCAACTTCTCGCAGGCTTTCCGCTCGATTCGCCTGGCATGATCATCGTTCAGCACATGCCCGCCGACTTCACACCCGCCTTCGCGGCCCGGCTGAACAACGACCCCAAAGTCGAGCTCGAAGTCCACGTCTGTCGCAATCAGGAATTCCTTCGACCAGGACAAGTTCTGATCGTTCCCGGCGAAGTCCACTGCCTTGTAAGGCGATCTGGCCCTGGCTTCCGTATCGACCTGGTCGACGGCCCGCACGTCAATCGCCATAAGCCAAGCGTGGACGTACTCTTCCGCTCAGTGGCCCAGGCTGCCGGCCCGCACAGTGCCGCCGCTCTTCTGACCGGCATGGGCGACGACGGCGCTGAGGGACTTCTGGAAATCCGACAAGCTGGTGGCCTGACCATCGCTCAGGACGAAGCCACCTCCACCGTCTTTGGAATGCCACGCGAGGCCATCAAACGAGGCGCCGCCAAACTCATTCTGCCACTGGATCGAATCGCATCCGCCCTGCACCCCAACGGCGGCCAATGGGCGGATTGAAGCCCGTGGCCAGAATAGAGATTGCAGCTTGGGGCAATTTTCAATCTCTCTACTTTCATTTCAGGGCAATGGCTCCAACACCAGCCCCAAGAGCTTGTCGTTTTCCGAAACCGGGAATTGCAGTGAGCCCAGACCCTGTTCCGTCTTGGTTTTAAACGGATCGTCCGCCCGTAAAATCGCCCGGCCCGCGATCAATTCATACCGGAACGGCTTCAACCTCATCGGGTTCGCCGGCACTTTGACAAACCATGCCGGGGAAAGCTCTTCAAGCGTTTTCGGATACGCCCGGTGCTCTAGCTGGTAACCGTGCAGGGCGAGTGAAATCTTTAACATCTCCAGCCCTGTTTGGCAGGTTAATTCCATCCGCCGGCGCGTGAAGAAGTTGTGAGTCATTTGCAATTGAAAGTCTTTGGAAAGCAACCTCGAAAGCTCCGCCCAATCATCCAGATTCTCCTCGGGCGTGGGCTCTGTTCGGTTTGGGCTGATCCAGTCGCTGGTCGAGATATTCAGCCTGACATCAGCCATTTTTTCTGGATGAGCCTTGATCGCAGCCGCCAGGTTCATCCGGTGCAAAGTCGGGTAATCCACCTGGCTCGCTTTCAGATAACCCGCTGCCCAGTAATCAAATAGAGCCTTGCGCCGCCTCAGTTCCGACCCAGAACCGATGCCGCCGAACCAGATGCCTTCCGAAAGCCGCTCTTCAAAAGTCCTGACGATTTTCGATTGATAATCGACATATTCATGCCAATAGACTTGGGGCCGCTCCAGCATTTTTACTCTGGCTTGATAGTTGTTCCTGAGCCCTTCCAGAGCCGTGTGCCGCCTGGCCAGATGTTCGTCAAGCAGGGCGATCGTTCGATAAAGCGAAAGCTTGCCTCCTTTTTGCGTCAGCCCTTCCGCCCATCGGCTGATGGCCATCATCGCCTCTTGCTCCATTCTCTCAGGCCAACCTTGAAAATCCAGCGGCGTGCGATGCCCCGTCAGCCTGACCAAATACAAGACATACCTAAATTGTTGCTCTGATTGGTCAAGATCACCCTTGGCTTGTAGCCGCAGCGCGTCCATCAACAAAATCTGGCCTGCAAACCGAAGCGAATAATAAAGTTGTCGCTGCGGTTCCGAATAATCGTCTGGATCGCCTAAATCTGGAAACTCGATATCGGAAAATAGAGCCAATCGCTTGATCCAACCTGTGGCAACCGTCTTCTCCACTGTCTTCTTGAAATCCGGCAGAGTGCTATTCCAGCCTTCTTTCAAGGCTTTTTGATATTCATCGTTAAAGACCTTTAAGGCCAATCGTTCCTGATAATATTTCAGGTCGTGTAATTTCATATCAATCTGGGATGTTTCCCAGATCCATTCCGCCTTGACCCCTGCCACATCCTTGGCGATTTCTTTAATTCTGTCTGCATGCGATATCCTTGTGGCATTGTCCGCCCTTTGAAATGCAGCCGCTTGAAGCAAAGGGCCAACGGATGGAACCGACCTGAACCGATATTCTTCGACACCAAACCAATAGAGAACGCAAAACAGAGCGGGCAAAAAGAGAGCCGCAGCCATTTTCCGTGAATTCAATTGCCCACTGGCCCAAGGCCAAATCATCATGCGTGCCACAATGATAAATACAACCGGCACACCCGCCCATTGCCAGAATTGCAATCCGCCGGAACCAAGCATCGGCAGCCAGCCCATGATGAGAAAAAGCGATAGAAACCCGCCTGCTGTCAATGCAATAATCCGCTTGCGCGCCACCAGGCTGACACAGAGGCCAACCGCAAAGCCTGTCAGCGGTCCGATGATGACCAATGTATAAACTGGCGTGACATTTGCAATTAATGTGGCAACATTATATTGTGAGACACCGCCCGTTTGTTGCGAAGTATCCCAATAAATATAAATCACCAGGACTTTCAGCAAAATCGCGGCGATGGTCGTTCCCGCCAGAATCGTCAGCCGATTCAGCAGCTTGGCACCCCAAAGCGTGCCCAGAGGCAACCGCTGGTCGGCCCAAAGTTTAAACGCCCCTTGATCTTGCTCCAGACCAGTGACCGATACACCCAGATAAAGCCCTGTGAGGTTGCCCAGCAGCAGCCAAAGCAGTGTTGGCTCCATGCGAAGAAATACAACATTCAGAACCAGGCAAATGGCCACTGGCCACAAAAGTCCGCGCACATCAAGCCAGGCCAGCCGCCAGCCCGACCGAAACGCAGGAAACCGCACCGGCGTGGCTTCTGTATCGCCCGATTGCAATCTCAGACGATCGGGTTGCGTGATGGTCCAATATGAAATCACCAGCGGCAGAATCGGCACAAATGATAATGTGGCCACCGTCAGGAAACCCCTGAAAACAATGGACCTGGGCAACCCATAATAAATGGCAATGACGCCGGGGTTCATGAATAATTGCGTGATCAGGGCCGATAACCAGGGCATGACCAAGGTGGCCAGCAAGCCCCAGCCAATGGCCGCCAGCGGCGTGCGCGTACGTGAAGAAGCCATCTGGCTCCAGCAAAGTGCCAGAAACGACCAGCTTAATACAAATAATAACGGCTGCCATGAGACCCGCTGACGGAGATCAGAGATGGCCGAAACCAGAATGCCGACCACTATCAGGACCGTCATTTGCAAAAGCCATTGCAGCACGCCATAACTTGTTTTGGCCCACCAGAACGACCTGCGCCACTGCGGCTGCAAATCGAGCAGAACCAGCGTTCCCGTCTCATTTTCAGCCGCCCAATGCTGCGCACCAGTCACCAAGCCACAGCCCAGGGCGAACATGATCAGCACTGTTTGATGAATTGCTGTCAAGTCATTGGCCGACAATGTCAGGCTTTGCGCCAGCAGCGGCGAAACCAATACAATCAAAGCCGCAAATATCGGCAAGAAACCTGCAATCAGCCGCTGCTCGCGGAATTCTTTCCAAAAGATGGAATGTATCATCAGCGTGCCCCTCCATTCACGATTTCCGCAGCTTTGACGCCATAGAATTCAATCACAGAACTGTAAATCTCTTCCAGCGAGAGCCGCTCAAACTGAAATGAAATCGTGTCCCGCTCAGCCGCAAACTGTTCCAGTAAGGTCAAATCCGGCTTATGCACCACCCCTCGCCAAATATTGCCAAAGCGTTCCGATTGCAACACGGTGCCCAGGCCCGGCAATGGCAACTCTTCACTGTTCCCCTGCACCACCAGTCGAACGATGTTCGATTTCAATTCATCAAGCGTCTGGCACATGACCAGCTTTCCGCCGACCATCAGCCCCACATGGCTGGCAATGCGCTCCACTTCGGCAATTTGGTGGCTGGTAATTAAAATCGTGCGACCCTCAGCCGCCAGATCGACCATACCGGACAGAAATTCACGGCGAGTGGAAAGATCCAGCCCACTGGTTGGCTCGTCCAATAATAAGACCTGCGGATCAATCGCCAGTGCAAGTGCAAGTCCGGCGCGAGCATAACCGCCCTTGGAGAGGTCTGAGAGCTTGCGGGAGGTGTCGAGCCCCAGACGCTCGGACGCCTCATAGTAACGCTTTAAAAATCCCGGCTGATGAAACCCGCCGATAAATCGGCCCAACTCGGCCACGGTCATCCAGTCGTAGAATTTCGGCTTTTCCGGAACATAACCGACCCGGTGTCTTAATGCAATAGCATTGACCCAGGCGTCGCGGCCCAGCACGCGGGCTTCGCCGGAGTCGGCTCGCACCTGGCCTGTCAATATTTTCATCGTGGTGCTTTTTCCGGTGCCGTTATCGCCCAGCAGGGCGAAGATGGAGCCGGATGCAACGGCCATGTCAAACTTGTCCAGCACCAGGCGGTCGCCAAATCGCTTGGTTACGGATTTCATTTCAATTGCGGCGGTCATGAGAGCTGCTCCTCGTTTTTTTTTAATAATTTCGGGTCGTTTTTTTGGGGATTGATTATTTGGGCCGGGCCGGTTTTGGCTTCACGGGCTTGGCCGAGACGTAGGCGGCCAGTTCGGCTTGAATCAGGCGAGTGATTTCATCGGCGTCCAGGCCATAGGCCAGCGCGTCGCGCAGCAGTGGCCGCAATCGACTTTTCAGCATGGCAATGCGCATAAACGCGGCTTTCTCAACGGCATCGGGCGTGATCATCATGCCGGTGCCGCGGCGTGATTCCACCAGCCCCTCCCGCTCCAGCTCTCCATAGGCCCTGGCCACCGTGTTCGGATTGACCAACAGCCGCCCGGCCATTTCCCGAACGCTGGGCAGCAGTTCGCCCGGCTTCAGCCCGCCCGAGGCCACCACCGCCACCACCTGGGCCATGATCTGTTCAAAGATCGGCACCGTCGAGTCCGACCCAATCGCGGTCCACATCGAAATCGTCTCCTCTGTCGTCTATCATCAAACTAGATATCTGGTGTAATAGTTTGATAGTACACTAGACCATATGGCGTGTCAAGCTGTTTTTCTGGCTGATTCCTCTTTTTTGAAAAGTTGGTTCAACTTATGATGGGCGATCAAGCGAAATCTCGCGTCAGATTCAGACATTGGAAAGGTATCGGGAACCATGGCCAGAATCGCAACCACCCACGCCCGCGAAGTTTTGGACAGCCGCGGCCGGCCCACAGTTGAGGTTGAAATACGCACCGCCTGCGGCAAATCCGGGCGGGCCATAGCCCCCTCTGGCGCAAGCACCGGCAAGCACGAGGCCGTGGAGCGCCGCGACGGGGACCGCCACTGGTACGCCGGCCTGGGTGTGCGCGGGGCTGTTGAGGCCGTGAACACCTTGCTCTCGGCTTTGATCTCAGGCATGGATCCGGATGATCAAGTGGCCATCGACAACGCCATGATCGCCGCCGATGGCACGCCGAACAAGGGACGTCTGGGGGCCAACGCCATTCTGGCCGTCTCGATGGCCGCCGCAGTAACGGCCGCAGAATTGCAAGAGGTGGAGCTTTATGAACACCTGCACCAGTTGTATTTACAGAAAAACCCCAGAGCCCGCATCATTGTGCCACTGCCGATGGTGAATATGATTTCAGGTGGGCTGCATGCGGGTGGCAATTTGGATTTTCAGGATTTTCTGATTTACCCTGAAGGCTGCGTAAGCTATCGAGAGGCTCTGGAGCGGATTGTTCGGGTTTATAATTCACTCGGCCGCGTGCTGGGCAAGCATGGCGAAACGCATGCCCTGGTGGGCGACGAGGGCGGTTATGGTCCAAGCCTGCCGACAAATGAAACTGCGATTGAGCGCATTATGGAAGCGATCGAAGTGGCCGGGCTGAAGCCGGGCGACGATGTTTCCATTGCCCTTGATGTGGCCTCATCGCATTTTTATGATGCCGATACAAATTCCTATCGCCTGCGTGAATGGCACAAAGCCCCGCGACATGCCGAAGAGATGATTGTATTTCTTGCAGGCCTGGTCGAAAAGTACCCGATTCGCTCCATTGAAGACGGGCTGGCTGAAGACGACTGGTCGGGCTGGCGTAGCCTTAATGCGGCCTTGGGGCGCAAGATACAATTGGTAGGCGACGATTTATTCACGACTCAGGTGGGGCGAATTGAAAAGGGAATTCGCGAGCAATCTGCGAATGCTGTACTCATCAAATTGAATCAGGTAGGAACCGTTTCGGAAACTTTCGATGCCTTGGCCATGGCCGCTGGCCATGGTTTTAGGGCGGTGGTTTCGGCGAGGTCTGGTGAAACGGAAGATACGTTTATCGCAGATCTGGCGACGGCATCCGGCTGTGGTCAAATTAAAATCGGGTCGGTGGCACGTAGTGAGCGGCTTGCGAAATACAATCGACTGTTACGGATTGAGGATCACCTGGGCGGGCCCGGTGTCGCTCTGTTCCAGAGGCGGGTTCCGGCGGGGTAATTGGATTTCCGGAGAGTCTTTGGCAAACCCTTTGACTCGCAGCCCATCAGGCGACCATTGCAGGCGGATGGCTCCATCACTGGCGGTCGTGAGCAATTTGCATTCAGGGCGATATCGGGCAATATGCTTTTGCAGGCCGGCGACCATGCCAAACCGGTTCTTGCCTTGGCTGGAAAGTACGAAACGTGGTGAAAGCCGTTCGTACAACCATGCCGGGTTGCTGGTCAAGCCGCCGTGGTGTGGGGCCGTCATGACATCGCATTCGAGTTTTGGGGCACTCTCACCCTTGTTCGAGGCAAATTCATCGAGCCCCTCACCTTCCAGATCGCCTGTAATGATCATTTTCATGTCGAATGCAGAGAGTTCAAGAACCAGACTTGTGGCATTATCAGCGCGGCCTGGACGAGTGTCAGGATTTGGGAATCGAACCCATGCGACACCATTTCTGTCGTCATGTAAAATGTCGCCGGCATGGACCGTTTTTGTGGTAATATTTTGATCGACAAAGAGATTTTTGAGAATCAGTGCATCTGGCTGGCGACTTTGAAAGAAATTGGCTGTTGAAATCACTTGTTGAATTCTCATTCCTGATTCCATCAGCGATTCAACGCCATTGAAATGGTCGGAATCGGCATGAGATATCAATAGAGCGTCGATCTGGTGCACACCTCGGGCTCTTAATGCAGGCGCAACGACCATTCGGCCGACATTTGGGCGTCCCATCTGGCCGCAGTCATAAAGCCAGTTTTGGCCATCAGGCCAGCGTATCAGGAGCGATAGACCATGATCGACTGCCAGCATTTCGACTTCAAGTGATTCAGGTGGCTGATAATGCAAGTGATTTGTAATAGCCGTTGAGACGGAGAGCCACAGCAATGGCAGCGCCCAAAGCAGACGTCGGTACGTGGGATGAACGATTTTTCGGTTGACAAAATAGACTGCGACCATTAATCCATAAAACAAAGAGACTACCATGGGACCTGACTGGGGCATGATGGAAGGCCCAGTGCCATGTTTCATGGCAAAATCAAGGACGATGAGACAAAGGTGCATTAGCCATCCACAAAATACAATCAGGGGGTTTGCGAGTACAGAGAGGCCCGTGAAACTCATGAGAATTCCGGCAAGGCCTGAAACAAGGGCCAGACTTGTTGCGGGTACAAGCGGAATATTCACGAGAATTGCCACGGGATTGATGGAGCCAAAATGGTAGGCCACAAGCACTGCGGTCATAAGCCAGACGAACGACGAAATATAAAGGGCTTGCAAGAGTTGCTGAAGAGCTGATTTGCATAGGATTGCAGAGGTCCAGAGATATTTAAACAGAATGAGTTTCCAGCTTGAGTTCGATTGTGTTTGATGTTGATCTTCAAAAAAGAATGGGGATGAAGGGCCCAGCCAGATGATTTCGAGTGGATTTCGTTCGGTTTCGAGTGAGAGGTAAATAGCCAGTTTCTGCCAACTCAGGGATGCCAGAAAGATTGAGGCCGTGCCGAGAAAGGAGAGTTGTGCGCCGGCATCGAATAGGTCGCCGGGTTTTATCCAAAGTACAATTGCGCCTGACAATGCCATTCTGTGGATAAAACTGCCCGACCTGTGACGAATCACTGCGGCGGAAATCGCCATGGCCATGATGGTGGCTCGCGTGACGGAAGCGCCGCCTGTGACGATAAATGCGTAGACGCCAGAGGTAACGACAACAATCCATGCAGCCGTATTCAGGCCGATTCCGACCCTGGAGGAGAGCCACATGACAAACATGGAGACGACTTGAAGATGCAATCCTGAAATGGCCAGTAGATGCAATGTACCGGTATCGCGAAACAATTCTTTGGCTGGTGTACTGACATTTTCGCGAATTCCCAGCACGAGTGCTTCAATCAATCCGGAACGGCTTTCAGGCACAGCCGTTTGGATTGCAATTCGGCACTGCTTACGAATCGTTTCGCGCAGGACTCTCCACCAAATGGAGTGACCATTAGGGTCGGGTGAGATCTGGCCGCGATTTCGGGCGTCCATATAGGCTTCAACACCGCGTGATTGCCAGAATTTCCTGAGCGACCATTCTCCGGGATTCAACGAGTCCGGCAGTTCTTCAAGCCAGCCTTTGACAACAAGCGGTTGACCCACTGAAACACGATCGGCTTGTTGAGATTTGGTTTCAAGCAGGAAGCGGCCTGTGCATGGCTGTATTTCCGACCTGCCTTGAATTTGATCGACTTTTATGATCAGACGACTTATTGTATTATTGTCGGTGGGGGACGGCTTGTCTTCACGTTCCATAACAACTCCTGAAAGGCTGAGGAGTCGTGGATGATTTGGATCAAGCAAGTGACGAATATTTTGATTGTCGACGGCCTGCCATTCATAGTGGTGAAGATCCTCGCCCAAGCTGATCCCGATCAGAAAGCAAGCCGCAAGCCATTTTCGCAATTGGGAAAATTGAATTTTCCAAAGCAGTAAAAAGCCGACCACAACTGTATATTGGATAAAGTCAGGCGATGATAAGTTCGTAAATCGATTGATTAGAATTCCGGTTGCCGTACCTGTCACGAAACTAAGACATGAGCTTGTGACAGGGTGTGCAAATACGGCGGGCGGGAGCACCGACTGTGGGGAGAACGGTTCGGTGAGTGGTTCTAGAGAGGCTGGCTGAATGGCTGAAATCCCGAATAGGATGACCTTTACGAACGACAACGCGTAGTTGATTCCATGCAAAAATGGTTTGTATTGAATCAGGGTTCAGAATGGCTATGTTGCGCTAAGAACGAACGGCAAGCAAACAAATATTCGTCTGAAAGCTGGATGTTTTTTAAATATCCGAAATTGAAGCAGAGCCCAGGCCCTGCTTCAATGAGTTGAGAGATGATTCCAATATGCGTGTCAAGGCCGCCGTGTCAGCTCATCGATAATGGTGGGCTTGCCGTTACGGTTTTGGAAAGTGCCGTGAACTTCGATCACCTTGAGGGCATATTCCGGATCATTTTCCTTAAGCCATTCGTGTAGGGAATCGAGATGGTAGTAGGGAACGCTCGGGAAAAGGTGGTGTGGTGTGTGTTGATCCTGTCCATGTACAAAAACGGCCCAGTCGGTGAGCCAGTCTGTATAAAAGACGCGTGTGTTGGTGATTCGTCCAGCATCGGCGTTTGAGTGCTGATACATGTCTCTGAGAAGCATGTAATAGGGAAACGTGGTGCTGATGGGGGTGATCCAGAGGAGGAGGAAATAAAGGCTGGCGAGATAGCCGGTGATGCTGTTGAGGTAGGTCAGGGCAACGAGCCCGAAGGTATAAAATGCGATTCGAAACCAGCCACCCACACGGCTATTATAAGGCTCTTTGAAAGGCGATTGATAAACGGCCCAGTCAGGCAGAACGGCGGCCCCGACTGCTGCTGCCAGAAGACTTGCCAAGGCGACGACTGGGATGAATGATTGAAGATGATTGGCGAGGAGTCGATTCATGGTCAGGGATTCTGCGAGGACCAATAAAATGCCGAGCGAAGTACCAAGGCGAGGCCATTTGCTGAAGCCATCGCCCTTGGGGTTGGCTTTCATGTAAACGTTGCCGCCTTTGCCAAGCAGGTTGATGTAAATATAATCCCACTGGTATTTTGAGAATGTCATGGGGCTGAGAATGGGGCGAAGCAGTGCTTCGCGAATGAACTGGGAACGGGACATGGGGAAGAGGTGTAATTTTTTGGATCTGCCAAGGTTGATGATGTCCGGGTCTTTGTCAGGATCGTTGACAAACTGATGATGCGCCATATGAAAGAGGCGATAGATGGCCACGTTGGAGAAGATTGGTAGCATGCAGAAGAGGTCGGCGACGAGGTCGTTGGCGAATCGGTTTTTCAGGAGGGTGTAGTGTGACGCCTCATGGCCAAGAGAGGCCAGGCGGTGTTGAACTCCGCCAATAAAGACAATGGCGATTGCAAAAACGGGTACAGAAAAAGCCCAGTGAAGGTCGTTCATGGCACGAAGGCGATCAAATGTGATTGCGACTGCGCAGGCGGCAATCAATACGGCGTAATCGCCGGCCAGTCCCAGTAGGCAGCGTGAGGGCTGGAGGCGACGAAAGATACGCATGCCTTCCTGTCGTTGCCAGCCTGCCACCATTCTGGATGGTCGACTGACTCCAGACTTCCGGGCTTGTTCTTGGGTTGCAGACGGGAAGTTGTGGGTTTTAGGCTTCATTGCCGACCTGATTTTGTCCATGAGTTTGGCGAGCTCAAATACACCGAGTCGATGGACCAATCTTATTGGATTGGACCCGAAAACAAATTTCGTCATTCTTCATGACGGTTGGTGACCGATTCGGAGGGGGTTTCCATTTTGCTGGGCAGGATCAGATCAAATATCGTGGTTGGTTGGTTTCTGAGGATTTCAAAGGATTGGCAGAACATGAGGCTTTCGGGTTATAATCGATTGTAATCATCCAAGGCTGTGGTTTTGTGGATTCATGCAGAGAGGATCAGGAACGATGCCGAAATTCGTGATTGAGCGGGAACTGCCGGGTGCAGGCACATTGACTGGCGAACAGTTGCAGGGGATTAGCCAGACATCGTGTCAGGTTTTGAGGACTCTTGGTCCGGAGATTCAATGGCTTGAGAGCTATGTGACAGACGACAAGATATATTGTGTCTACATCGCACCGTCAGAGGCTTTGATTCTCAAGCATGCCTTGGAGGGTGGTTTTCCAGCAAATTCCGTACGCCAGATTCGGCGGATGATCGATCCGACCACGGCCGAGTGATCTGAGGGTGAAACAAAGACGGAAAACGGGTGGCGATGGAGATGGTCAGGAAATAAATCCATAAAAGGCCATAAAGTCATCGCGAATCGTGTAGAATCCAAGTAAGACAATGCGAAACCGAACCCATACATTTCCATTTCTGAGACACCGCCCGACATGGACCGCGCGCGTCATGGTGTGGTGTGTGGTTTGGTGTGTCGGGCGACTACCGGTGGTGGTGCCTGACTTCCATGAGGTGGAGCATCACGATGACTCAGGCCAGACATGTCTTTATCATGAGCACCTGACGCGATGGCATGGCGAATTGCCACCGGAGCCAGAGAATAGTCATCAGCATCCGTTTTTGCACTGGCACTTGTTGATACCTGGCCTTTCGATGCAAGATTCGGCGGAACAACGGCCTCCGAGCGAGGGCGATTCGACCGGGTCATCCATGATACCGATATTGACGACATTTCCAGAAGTTTTTCAGCGTGATGCTTTTGCGACCTTTCTGGCGAACCAGGCCGTATCAGAACGCACATTGATGTCTACAGGCACAGCACATGAGATCAGGGCCAGCCAGAGTCGACTGATTGCGAATTGGTGCGCCCTTTTACCTGATAATCCGGGATTTTTAAAAAATGGCATGGAATTCAATCCGGTGTTTGAGCGATTTAACAAGCGTCGAGAATTTGTATTGATTGACATTGGTTGTGCGCACCTCAGATGTTGAGAAATCTGTGATTCAGGTGGTCGGCTGATTGGCTCTTGATGCTCGGTTCAGGCCTACTCCTGAATTTGAATAGTCCGCGAATCAATCAAGCAATCACCGGCCTTGATCAGACAGTTGATTTTCGACAGGGATTTTTTGAGATCTCCCAGTTGAATCGGGTCGACAACAGATTTTCATTTCATCAAACGACAACGACTTTATCGGAGGATTGATCAAGAGATGAACCGTACATCGATTGTGGTATTTATCTCGGGAGCAGCTCTTGGTGCGGTCTCCTTGTGGTTCTTGGGGGCAGGCCGTGGCTCAGTGGGCAGCACATCGGAGTCATCGGCAGAGCCGGCCAAAAGTGTGTCGGCCAGGCGGGTTTCGATTTCGCCTGAAAAGCTGAAAGTGATTCAGATAGAAACGGCCTTGCTGGAGCCGACAAAGGTGCGTCAGCAGATGCAGGTTCCCGCTACGATTACCTTGAATGTGGACCGCCGGGCGACAGTTTCGCCGCGGGTTCCGGGCATTGTGCGACAGGTGGATGTGGTCTTGGGGCAAAAGGTCAAGGCAGGGCAACGGCTGGCGATGATTGAAAGTCCGGATGTGGGCACAGCGCGACTGTTGGTTCGATCGCACAGGTTTGATTTGCAGGTTTCCAAGCGCGATGCGGAGTGGCGTGCATTGATTACCAAAAATGTCGAGCTATTGATGACGGATCTGGCGACGAAACCCGAGGCCAAGACGCTGGAGATCAAATATGCCAACAAGCCCCTTGGGCATGATCGCGGCATGTTGCTTTCCAGCTACGCCAAGTACGAACTGACCCGGCATGAAGAGCTGAAACAGCTTGAGTTGTTCAAGAAGAATCTGATTGGCGAGCACCTGATTCACCAGTCTCAGCATGGTCGGGAGGGTGCCCAGGCCGAATTTGAAAGTGCGATGGAGCAGACCCGATTCGATGTGTTGCAGGAAAAGCGGATTTCAGATCAGAAGGTTCAGCAGGCTGAGGTAGATTTGATTGACGCTGTGCAGAGGCTTCGGCTATTGGGGGTACCGGGCGACGATCCGTCATTGGACCTCGACTTGAATTCCTCTGAGATTGTCTCTGCGGACTGGACAAAGTCGATTGTCATGGAAGACGTGGCAGCGTATCCGATTGTGGCTGCTTTTGATGGAACCATTACATCCAGAACCGTTGTTCCGAGTCAGAAAGTGGACATGGGCGCGCCGCTATTTACCTTGGCCGACCTGAGTACGGTGAGGGTCTCCGCCCAAATTGCCGAAAAGGATTTTTCTTCACTGGCGGATTTGAAACTTGGGGATGTGATTGATGTGATTGCACCTGGGACGACGAACAAGGTGGTCCATGGGAACATCATTTATATTGGTGCCGAAGTGGACCCCCAGACTCGTACAGTGCCGGTGATTGCAGAGACTCCGAATGCGACAGGCCAGCTTCGGCCCGGTCAGTTTTGTCGAGTCAACCTGGAACGCGCCGAGCAGGATGGAGTCTTGGCAGTTCCTGGATCCGCCGTGGTTGAGTGGAATGGCAAGTCAGGTGTTTTTGTGGCTCTGAAGGATGGCAAATCGTTTGATTTCCAGCCAGTGATTCTGGATCAGCAGCCGGTGGACGACAAGCACATGGTGGTGGTCAGGCAGGGACTTTCTGCCGGACAAACGGTTGTGACAGGCGGGGCATTCATGCTCAAGAGCGAGCTGATCCTCTCATTGGAACCAGAAGAGGAGTGACCCTGAAATGCTCAATTCCCTGATCTCGGGCGCGCTCCAGAACCGTTTCATGGTGCTGGCCCTGACCATTATCATTTCTATTGTGGGTGCCTCGGCAGCGATTCGCCTGCCGCTCGACGCCGTTCCGGATCTCACCAATATTCAGGTTCAGGTGATCACCGAAGCTGCGGCTTTAAGTCCATTGGAGGTAGAGACATTGCTTTCATTTCCAGTGGAAGGGGCGATGAGCGGGCTACCGGATGTGGACCAGATTCGCAGCATTTCCAAATTCGGAATCTCGGTGGTTACGATCGTCTTCAATGAGGGGACTGATCTCTACCGGGCCCGACAGTTGGTAGCGGAACGATTACCGCGTGCGGCTGAGAATATTCCGCCGGGTTATGGCACCCCGATGCTTGGTCCGATTGCGACCGCACTGGGCGAAATCTTTCAGTTTGAGATCAGGGGCGATGGCACGAAATCGCTAATGGATCTTCGAACTTTGCTGGACTGGCAGATAGCCTATCAGCTTCGAAGTGTTCCCGGAGTGACGGAAATCAACAGCCACGGGGGCGAACTGAAGACGTACCAGATAGAGGTGGACCCCGATCGCCTGGCGAACCAGAAACTCACGTTCAGCGAACTGGTAACCGCACTTGAGGGCAACAGCGCGAATGTTGGCGGTGGTTATCTGACCAAGGGTGGCGAATCACGCTACATTCGCGGAGTGAGTCTGGTGACCGATCCGAAGGAGATTGAACGGATTGTGGTGCGTGAGTCTGGCGGTGTGCCAGTGACGATCGGCGATGTGGCGAAGATTCATCCTGCCCCGATGATCAGGGCTGGGCTCGCCACACGAGATGGACGCGGGGAATCAGTCACAGGGCTGGTCATGATGCTCATTGGAGAGAATGGCCGGCGCGTTGTGAACAAGGTCAAGGAAGAGATTGAGCATATCAAACCCTCTCTGCCCAAGGGTGTGACCATAGAGACACTTTATGACAGAAGCAATCTGATCAATCACTCACTTGCAACGGTGAAGGAAAACCTGGTGGTGGGTGGCTCGCTGGTCATTGGTGTTCTGCTTGTCTTGTTGGGCAATATTCGAGGCGGCCTGATTGTGGCGATGGCCATTCCACTGTCAATGCTCTTTGCGGCCAACATTATGCTTGCAACGGGCCTGACAGCCAGTCTGATGTCACTGGGAGCGATAGACTTCGGCATGATTGTGGACAGCTCTGTGATTATGATCGAAAACTGTGTGCGCCGGCTTGGTCACGAAGGTGGGACCCGTTCAAAGATCGACATTATCCGCGAAGCCGCCCTTGAAGTGCGTAAACCTACGCTTTTCGGCGAATTGATCATCGCCATTGTCTACCTGCCCATCCTTGCACTTCAGGGAACGGAGGGCAAGCTCTTTCGCCCAATGGCGTTAACCGTCATTTTCGCATTGGCTGGGTCGATGGTGGTTTCGCTTACCGTCATGCCTGTTCTGGCAAGCCTGTTTCTGTCGGATAAAACGGTGGAGTCAGAGCCTTGGCTTGTTCGGCTGATCAAGCGGTTTTATGAGCCGCTTCTCAGTGCAGCGCTCAGGCACAGAATGGCCGTAGTTGGAATTGCGATTTTGCTGCTGGTGGCCACCGTGCCAGTCAGCCTGCAATTGGGTGGTGAATTTATGCCGAAGCTCAATGAGGGCGATTTACTGATCGAAGCCGTGAGGATTCCTTCGGCAGATCTGGACGGTGCTGTGCCGATGTGCACTGCGATCGAAAAGATCCTCAAAGAATTTCCAGAAGTGAATATGATTTATAGCAAAACGGGCAGGCCTGAAATCGCCAACGATGTCATGGGAGTGCACCAGACGGATGTTTGGACACTGCTGAAAGATCAGTCACATTGGCGGCCAGGGATATCGCGTGACGACCTGATCGAAGAGATGAGCACCAAGCTAAGCAATGGTCTGCCCGGAGTCAGGTTCGCGTTCAGCCAGCCGATTGAAATGCGAGTCAACGAGTTGGTGGCGGGTGTGAAGTCGGATGTTGCCGCATTGATTTATGGGCCTGATCTGGATGTCCTATCCGAACTGGCGACAAACATGGAAGTGGTGATGGCCCGGATACCTGGAGCACGGGATGTGCGAGCCCCGTCGACAGGCCGACTGCCCACCCTGAAGATCGCGGTCAATCGCGAACAACTTGCTCGCTATGGGATTAAGGCTCAGGATGTGATGGACACCATTGCAGCTCTGGGTGGTCGAACGGTTGGAACTGTGTTTGAGGGTGTTGCGCGGCATCCGATCCAAATTCGCCTGCCTGAAAAATGGCGGAATAATCCAGAGAGCATTTCGTCCATTCTGTTGATGGATCCACAGGGCCGGGCCATTCCACTGTCGAATCTCGCGGATGTAAAATTTGAGGAGGGGCCGAGCGAAATCGAGCGCGAAAATGTCCAGCGAAGGGCGGCCGTTTCTGCCAACGTCCGGGGCCGTGATATTAAAGGGTTTGTCAAAGAAGCCCAAGCCGAGATCGCCAAACATGTCCCAATGCCACCAGGCTATCGGGTGCGCTGGGGTGGCCAGTTTGAACACCTTCAGACGGCAATTGAACGACTCCTGATCGTTGTGCCAATTGCTCTTTCCTTGATCTATCTGCTTCTCTATACATCGCTTGGGTCTATGCGACTGGCAGCCCTGATTTATCTGGCTGTCCCTTTTGCAGCCACCGGAGGGGTGTTTGCACTAATGCTGAGAGGAATGCCGTTTTCGATTTCCGCAGGTGTCGGGTTCATCGCGCTTTTTGGAGTGGCCGTCTTGAATGGTTTGGTCTGGGTTTCCGCTGTGGAACACCGTCGCTGTGAAGGCTCAGAACTTCAAAAAGCCGCACACGACGCGGCTCTGGAACGACTCCGGCCAATCCTCATGACTGCCTTGGTGGCGGGTCTTGGATTCCTCCCCATGGCGGCCAATACCAGCCCTGGCTCTGAGATTCAAAGGCCCTTGGCCACAGTCGTGATCGGCGGCCTGCTCACCAGTACGCTCTTGACCACCGTTGTCTTGCCCACAATTTATCCGTGGTTTGCCAAAGGCTTGCCGATCCCTCAAAAAGAGGGCCAGACAACGCATTGATGTGGTCGATCTGTCAGGTTTGAGACCTGACACTGCCGTCGAGAGTTTCAAAAGCAATCGCCCATCCGCTCAGGCCAATCGAAAAGATTGGTGGACGGATGGGCGAATTGTTTTTTGGGGCTGTGTCGCCATCCTGCCAGCAAATTGGGCTATGGCACGTCGGCTCAACTCAAGAAAACTTTCAAACCGCACTTATTTGGCGCGGATGAGCTTCATCAAGCGGCCGGATACGTTCCAGTCCTGGATGTAGAGATTTCCATCCTTATCCCAGGCTGAGCCGTGGGTTCCGCTGAAGATGCCTTCAATCCACTGATCTTGTGAAACATTGAAGTTGACTCGCTTGGCGGGATCGGGGTTATGGCCGAGAACAGAAATGATCGTGTTGCTCTTGTCCAAAATCACCAGTCGGCCATGCAAATCGGGGATCGAAACGAAATCACCTTGAACAATGGCCGAGGTGGGCATGCCCAGGCCTGTGACCACCTCGCCGATGAATTCGCCGTCCAGGCTGTAGTGCAGCAAGCGGCCCTTGGGTTCATGATTCCGGTCGCAGATGAGGAGCCGAGCCGGTGTATAGCGTGGGTCTAAAGTCATACCATGGGCGGTATTGAACTCCTTAAGACCATTGCCCTTGGTGCCGAAGTGCATCAGGTATTTGCCGGTCTTGTCGAACTTGAAAATATGGTTGCTGGCATAACCATCGGCAAGAAAGATGTCGCCATTGGGGGCCACGGTCATTGCAGTGGGGCTGAATTGCTTCAGGTTCAGGCCCGACTCTTTTGGAAACGGCAGTTTCAGGACGATCTCGCCTGTGACCGCATTGAATTTGACACCTTCGGCTTTGGTGTTGCGGGCGCCATAGATGAATTCGCCATTGGCTTCTTCGTTGATTTTCATGTCGTGCATGTCGGCATATTTGTCGCCTAGAAAGCTGCGAATGACCTTGCCTTCAGGAGAAAAAACAAAAACCCCGGCATGAGCACTTGTGTAGATATTGCCGGCCTTATCGACCACAACACCGCCGTGGGTGGAACCAAGCACCGACTTTCCATCGGCACCCAGGCCCCAGCCTGGAACAGTATCAAACGTCATATGGCCACAGCCCATACGGACCGGCTGCACTTTTTCGGCGGCGACAGCCGTCACGGAAAGTCCGAAAACGAGTGCGAATGC
The DNA here is from genome assembly GCA_945865635.1 of Candidatus Kuenenia stuttgartensis. Classification (GTDB taxonomy): domain Bacteria; phylum Planctomycetota; class Planctomycetia; order Isosphaerales; family Isosphaeraceae; genus QWQI01. Next base: position 90,178 of record CAMBEP010000008.1, on the reverse strand, counting down.
GAAATAATTCGACAGATTCTTCATCATCAGGGGGCTCCTGGCTTTGGGGGTGCTTTGTTTTTGAGAGTTTCTGGCTGCGAAGGGGATCGCAAACCTCTACCGGGGCGAGCTTGCCTCGCACGAGCTGGAAGATCGTTAAATATACAGGGATCGCATGGGGTTATCAATCAGTCAAACTTGTCAAACGATTGATTTATTTGTGAGTAAAGGCAACTCGCCAATTTGAAATGCATCGCCTGGTCCAGGGGTTTGAGCGCGGATGGAGTCGTTTGGAATTTGCGTGCCGAAGTTCTGGATGAGTTCAGGCATGCCCTCTGGCGTGAACGCCTTTCGGGCGGTTAATCTGAAGGAAGCGTGCTTTTTGGAAAGCCGTATTGTTGGCCAAATTGGCAGGACTCTCCGATGTGGACACTCTCGACAGAAAACGCCGTAGAACATCTTCACTTTGCGGGCTATTGGCCCCCGCATGTGCCGGCTCAGGCGCGGATGCTGACCGGGGGGGTATCCAACATGGTGATTCGTGTCGAGCCAATCGAGCCAAGTTCTCAACAGCCTTCGATGATTCTCAAACAGTCCAGCGAATTATTGCGTACCAAAGCGGAATGGCGCAGCCGGCTCGACCGGATCTGGATTGAAACCGAGACCATGAAATTTCTGGGCGATGTTCTGCCGCCCCAGACGGTTCCGGTCATCCTGTTTGAGGAACAGGAAAACTATTTGTTTGGAATGACAGATCTGGGCCAGACTTGCGATGTCTGGAAACTCTTGCTTCTGGAGGGTCGTGTCGAGCCTGGTCTGGCCCGATCGGCGGGTTTGATTCTCGGCACAATCCACGAATCTGGTCTGAGACATAACGAGACCCTGCAAAATGGCCGCCTTGCGGACTGGACTGTGTTTGACGAACTTAGAATCGACCCTTATTACCGAACCATTGCCAAGGTTCATCCGATCATCGCTGAGCCGATTCAACAGTTAATCCACCAAATGGAGCATTTGCCCCAGAAAACTCTGGTTCATGCTGACTTTAGCCCGAAGAATATGCTGATCGATTCAGAGAACCATCTGGGTTTGGTTGATTTTGAGACAGCCCACTGGGGCGATCCTGCATTTGACTTAGGCTTCTTTTTGTCGCATATGGTTCTCAAAACATTCCGGGCCATGCGTTTGGGGCTGCCGACCCGGGAAGAGTTTTTGGACATGATTTCCGTGTTCTGGGAAAAGTATCAGGACACTTTTTGTTCCGTTGAAAATGCAAGGGCATTGGAATATCGAGCTGTCCAGCATTTGGCCGCATGCATGCTGGCACGTGTGGATGGCAAAAGCCCGGTAGATTATCTGGCTGAAGCGGATCAGGATTCGGTTCGTGCACTGACCATTGAGGCGATGAAGAATCAGACTAGCCGTTTGGAGGCATTCATCCTGACTTTAAAGGATCGATTCCACCAGGAAACGGATTGAGACTGGACCGATAAGAACCAGACTGGCAGGTGGACCATATCCTGAAAGAACAGTTTCGGGTTCACTTGCACGCAAGTGCTTTGAGAGTTGATGCAAAGCCGTTTTGGAGGAGCTGAAAAAAGCATATTCCTCGCGACCAATGTCATTTGATCCATGACGACTCTGATTTTAGAATTCAGATTCCCGATTATGGAAACGATCAAGGGTTCGAAATTTTCCTTGACATCATTTCCTTTAAAGTGCCTAATGGATTTGTTCGCCATACAAAAAACAGATGACCGGCCTAATGCATTGCTCCGCTTGCTTTGATTCCAAGCAAGTGTTTCCGTGTTTTCCATAACCGCTTTTCCATCGAAGGAAGGGTTCGGACTCATGCCATCTTTCAATCGGACCGCAAGCAACCGCAGGGCAGGCTTTACTTTGATTGAGCTGCTCGTCGTCATAGCAATCATTGCTGTTCTCATATCGCTGCTGCTTCCAGCAGTTCAGTCGGCTCGTGAAGCGGCTCGCCGCGCGCAGTGCATCAACAATCTCAAGCAATTGGGACTGGCCCTGCACAATTACCACAGTACGATTAATGCGTTCCCTCCAGGCCGGATCTGGGGCCCACGACCAGGTAAATCCGCAACGGATTTCCCGACAATTTTTGCAGGCATTCAGGGAACGACCTGGTTCTGCCTGATGATGCCTTATATTGAACAAACGAACTTGGCCAACAGTTTCAATTTTGATTTGGGAAGCGAAGGGCCCGCAGGCGGCAATGGATTACCGGCAGGCTTTTTTGCCAACCAGACTGTGGCCAGCACAAAGATCAGCTCGTTTCAGTGCCCAAGCGATGTGCCGCGTACATTTCGTATCAATCCGGGCTATGCTGGCGGAGCTTTGTCGGCTTTTAGCATGACCAAGGGGAATTATGCCGGCAACTGGGGCAACACCAATTGGGGCCAAAACTTCGGTGGTATTGCCACACTTCAGGCTGCTTTTATTGATGGTGCCTTCGGACACCGGACCTATGGTATCAACAGCTTCACGGATGGCACATCCAATACCATCATGCTTTCGGAAGTGATTCAAGGCGCAGAATATGACGCTCGGGGCATGATGTGGTCGACCGTCATGGGTGGCGCGAGCTATGTCAGCCGATTCACTCCGAATGGCACCAAGGACTTCTTTGGCCTGAAGGACGGCTATGACCAGATGCCAAACAACCCAGGCTTATTCTGCGTGAATGAGCCATTTCTGCCCTGCCAGCCAGGCAATTCCGACAGCGACGAGTTTGCTGGCTCACGTGGCCGCCACCCCGGTGGTGTCAACACGGCTTTTGCTGACGGTTCCGTGCGATTCAACAAGAACACGATCAACGCTGCAACTTGGAATGCCCTCCACTCCATCAGGGCTGGTGAAGTGATCTCTGCGGAATAACTGATTCCACTACATAGTCTTATCGCAAGAGCCCCCAAAAACTCCATCCGTTTCTGGGGGCTCTTGCTTTGAAAAGTGATCCGGAAAACGTGTTGAGCGACTTCCTCTGGCTCTGACTTCTCCAGACGATTCTTCACAGACTTTAGATGAACCTAAGCTTTGTAAATCTGCCCTAAAATGCCCAACTGGAGCGGATTTGAGCTTAAAGTTGGCTACTGATTTGAGCCATTTTTTTAGGCTTGCGAAAGAGGCTCTAACCCGTCAAAGCCGCTCTAGCGAAACTCTATAAGCCAAGCTCCTCGATCTTGGAGAAGATGCGCTGCATGTCCCAGTGGACAATCCGTTTATCTTCCTCAACGCTATAAAGGCCAGTGCCTCCTGACTGCCAAACCACTGGCGTGGTGGAGGGGTTGTCCACCGGCAGGCTCAGGGTACGGACTGGGTGATTCTCCAGATCCCAAATTGCAATTTCCCGGCGCCCGACCACGGCCAGGAAAAGGCGATTGCCGGGCATAAAGCTTAGGTCAGTGATCAGGTTCGATCCAGGTTCTTCAGGGGTTCCGACATTGAACGAGGCTCTTACAGCCCATTTCTTGACATCGATCAGGTAAAGAGCACCCTCCCGATTGCCCAATGCGAGTGTGGACCCATTGGGTGATAAAGCCAAGGTGGTTACATCCGAAATCGGAGCACCGATCGGGATGGTTCGGCGGCGTGCTGACCAAATCGGCCCTGATGGCGATTGCTGACGTTGATCAATATCCCAGAACTCCCAGGTGTCGCCTCGGATCAAAGCGATCCGATCTCCGGTTGGAGTCACGTTCAACCGCTTCGAAAACGGGACAAAGGCTCGCAGTGTGTTAAATCCGCTGAAGCCGTCGGAAGGTCTTGATTGCGGCATATCCGGGCGGATGCGTTCTTTTTTTTCTGCATCCGCAGGGCCTTGAGCCCGCCTTCTTTCGGATTTTTCACGATCTGAGGGCCCTTGATTGCGTCCTGGCCCCTGGTTCTGAGGGCTTTGTCTCTCAGAGGCTTCCGGCACAATCGGCGCGAATCCTTTTGCATCCGTCGGGTCCATCAAGTAAAGCATTGGGCCGCGGGAAGTGAACAAACGACCGGAATCGCTTGCAAAGACCAATCCACTGGGCATTCTTGTGAGACCAAAGCCGCGCATCGACCAAGCTCCGTCGCCAGATTCCGGCAAGAGCGAAGTGGCACTTGGGCTGACCAGATTGGGCGAGTTTCGGGACCACATATCCCATCGTTTTACTGTGCCGTCGGTTAGGGTCCAAAGCCTTCCTTTGTCGTCTGTTCGAACGGCTCCGAATCGATTTTTTGTCGATGCGGATTCCAGTTGTCGCATTGGTCCCTGGCCCGGGATATCAAACCAGACCTGCCCTGTGAGGGTTTGGGCAAAAACAGTAGGAGATTCCGGGCTCCCTTGCAGTGCCAATGAGATCACAGGCTCAGGAGCAGTGGCCACAAGTCGTTTGGCAAGCGGTTCTTTGATTGACCAGACCCGTAGCCCGCCATTGCGGGCATCGTCCATCGAGCCCAGCAAGCGGTCTCCGCTGGCGGTAAAGGCCATGTGATCGACTTGTCCGCTTGTGGCCAGAGTGGCTATGGTCTCTCCGGAATCGACATCCCAGAGCTCGATTCCTGAGGTTCGCCCAGAGGCTGCGATCCTATTGCGGTCGGCTGCAAATCGAATCTGCCGAATGACGCCAAGTTGTGTTCCAAGCGTTGGCAAGGCCACGGCCGACCAGGCTGTTTCTGCCGCATCCCGCTTGATCTCATTGCGCCATAGACGTATTGAGCCACCGCCTGCGACTGCCAGCAGACGCTGTGGGCCAGCGGCAATGGAGGAGACAGGCACCTGTGCAGAGAGGCTTCCGAGCTCGTCACCATTTGCGGTATCTACGATTCGGATCTGTTCGTCAAACAGATGACTTAGAGCAACCCAGCCACCGTCGGGACTGACGGATAGTACAGGCCAGACGAATCGACCGCGTTCGGCAGCCGGCTTGATGCGTTCCAGAATGAGGGGCTTGGAATCGGGCTTTTCCAGGTCGTGGATACAAATCAGAAATTCGTCGCTAGGGCGCAATGGCCCAAACGGGAAGACTCGTCCAGTGGTATTTGGGCTGCTCAGATCCGGATGCAGCTCGATGGTCAAAATTCGTGCTTTGGAGCCGACTGGCTGCACGGCCAAAACGGTATTCTGATCCTGAGTTCGCCACTCTCCGCGAGGCTCAGCCGTTTGGCTATCGACCCAAACAATACCGCGACCGTCTGGAAGAACCACTCCAAGCATGGGGCCTATGGAGACGATCACAAGGCTGTTACGGCGTGAGAGCAACCCACCGGGGATGGAATTGTCAGGCATGCCACGCAGGCCATGCCCGGACTGCTCTCGCGGATCGAGGACCGCAGAGGTCTCAAACAACTTTTCCAATTGGACTTCGGCGTGTTTTGTAGCCGTTTCCAGATCCCAGATAATCAGAGTTTTTCGATCCGAGCTCACCGTGGCGGCACGGTTGTCGCTGGTGGCAATCATTTCAAAGCCGGCAACCGGGTCGGCGACGAGCGGACGCTCCGGATGCACATCACTTAAGGATAATGCCGCGACCACTTCATCGCGCAGCTTGGACTTGAGATCCGGTTCCGGGTCGTAAGCGACAGCCTCCTGAACCAGATTTAGAATGGTCTCTCGCCGGTCGGGCACTGCCGACATGCGCACCAGCGAAGCTTGTTGCCACAACTGATTGCGCATGGACAACCTGGCCTTGCCAAGCGCCGTTTTTTCACCCAAGAGGGCGGCCTCGGTTTGTGCGCGTGCCACCAAGGCATCGTCCCGCTCCAGAGCGACTCGGCGATAGGCAAACGTTGCAATTCCCATGATTAGGGATAAGGCCACCATTGTCACCAAAGTCACGGCTGGATGTCGACGTGAAAGTCGCCACATTCGCCCAACCGAACCGATCCTGCGAGCCCGGACCGGTTCGTATCTGAGAAATCGCTCGAGATCTTCAGCCAGTTCCTGGCCAGTTTCGTAGCGGTCCTCTGGCCGGCGTGCCATGGCTTTGATGACGATGGTTTCAAGATCTTTGGAAATTCGCGGCTCGATCAAGTGTGGAGCCACCGGCGCCTCGGTCATGATCTTGCGGATCACTTCATCGCTGGTCTCTCCATCAAAAGCCGGGCGAGAGGTCAGAAGTTCATATAAAGTGGCGCCAAGACTATAAATATCCGTGCGGTGATCCACCACCTTGCGAGCGGCCTGTTCCGGGCTGGTATATCGGGGCGTGCCTAGAACTCCATCGCCTCGCGAGAGGCCGGGATCGTCGAGCCTGAGTGCCAGACCGAAGTCTGCCACCCAGATGGTGCCGGATTCATCGAGAATCAGATTTGAAGGCTTGATATCGCGGTGAATCACCTGCCGTTTGTGGGCATAGTCGAGTGCCATGGCCGCCTGACAGCCGATTTGTGCGACCCAGCGAGCAAAACTTGACCAATCTGGATTCAGAGCGATTCGATCGGTGGATGTATGGCCACCCAGGGCGGGATTCTGCAGGAATTGGAATTCGACCAATCGGCCTGGTTGCAGGTTTGGCTGTGCATGGTCCGGACGCTGATCAAGAGAGAGCTTGGAGCGGCTCATGATTTCATGGTGTGCAGAGAGCGTCAGTTCAGGAGTCGTGTCCACATCCTGAGTGGTCGCAGAAATCCCTTCAATACCAGGCGTTGTGATGACCTCGCCACGGCGTCGGCGGATGAGCCAGTCCAGCCCCTCACCGTTAATCTTCTGCATGGCGTAATAACAGGTGGAGCCTGATTGACCAACATCAAAAACAGGAACAATGTTGGTATGGTGAAGTCCAGCAGAGGTTCGGGCCTCATTGATGAATCGCCGGCGTGCTGACCCGCCTGACCAAGGCTTGAGAATCTTGAGGGCCACGGGGCGATCCAGGTCGACGTGAACCGCTTCATAAACCACGCCCATGCCGCCCCGACCAAGCTCACGAACGATTCTGTATCCAGCAAGGCTGTGACCAGGCTTAAGCAGAGTGATTTCAGGTGAGTCGAACCCGGACGGGGTTCCGGATCGAGGAACGGATCCGCCGGAGCTGAGCATGCCACGCATCATGGCAAGCCCTTCCAAGGCATTGCGGAGTTCGTCGCCAAGGTGTGGGAATTGTTCGAGAAATTTTGCGAGTTCTGGAGGATGGCCTAATTCCTCGGTTTGAGAAATATAATCCTCGACAGCATCACCGAGGTCGCATGTCGGGTGCTGGGCCATTGGGTCTGAGACAGGCGGTTGGTCTGTCTGAATATCGGGAACCTCAGGCATGGCCATGGCCCCTGTTGCGAAATCTCACCAGGGAGATCGTAGTGACTTGGGTAGCGCTATCTATTATGAACTCAGCGTCAATAAATCGAAAGTGGGTACTTAAATCAGGACTACGGTTTTAAATTTTTGATGGCCCCGCGAGTGATTGAATCCTTCAAGAGGATGTACCCATCGACTGACGAAGGCTTGCCAGACCTTTGGCCCACATGCCGCGAATCACTTTTCGGGTGACTCCAAAATGCTTGCCAATTGCTTCAAACGACATCCCTTCGACATGATACAACCAAAGCACTTCGGCTTGATCCGACGGCAGTTTGGTCAATGCGTCGGCCAGGATCACGGTAGCCTCTCTTCGAACCGCTGCCTCGCTTGGGCTGGTCTGGCTCAATGTCAGCAGTTCGACCAGATTGACCGACCGACCGCCGGGTTCTGCGGCATTTCCAGCGATGCCCATCGAGCCTGTCATGGGTGCATCCAGCGGCCACGGTGCATCGCCGCCGCCACGCTTGACCCGGCTATGATAGCGGCCAAGATCCGCCAGCTTTTGTGAGATCAGTCGTCTGAGCCACCCGACCAGTGCCACTTCATCCTGACCGGTGAAGGCTGGGAACTGGCGGATCACTTCAATCAAGGTCTCTTGAATGACATCCGAAAGTTCCACCCGCTCTCGCAGACGTGGTCCCAGACCTGTACGCGCAAGCATCCTCAGATAATTTCGATACATATCACAAAGCGTGCCCAGAGCATCGGTTTCACCCGACCTGGCACGCGCCACCAGAACCATCGGATCAGGGGCATCGTGATTCAAGTTCAATACCGAATAGGGTTTTTTCGAGGCAAGGGTCGCAGCCAGGCAACCTGCCCTTATGGATCGCTTAAACGTCGATCATCCCATTCCATCCGAACGGTCAAGCCGTTGTCAAGCCCTGTTCAGGTTCCGACTACGGCGGCGTGCGATCCAGGCCAACATCAGGCCTGAGGAAATCACGGCCAAAGTGGATGGCTCAGGAACGGGTACAACCGTTGGATTGAGAAGTGTCATCCAGCTCATGGTGACATCGGTTATTCCGGCCGTATTCAGGATGAATGGCCCGATCCCGCTGAGGAATGTCTTGGTATTGGGTATTCCGCCTTGAATTATGTCGACCCAGGGATCAACTGGATCAAACGAAGCCACCACCGAGGAATAATCCGAACCGGTGATGGATCCATTGAGACGGCCTTTTAAGACGATCGGCTGAAGGTTGGGCTGCACATACCAGGTTCCGTCAAGCTGAAGCCCGGTGGGCAGGATCGAAATCGAGAATGGTGTATTTGCATAGGAAGTGGACATTCCGGCTGGCAAAGGTGCTGTCAGGAATTGACCAAGGTAGCGGGACCCGGTTGTTCCCCAGATCGGATCAGCCTGGCTCTTGAAGCTGATGGCATTAAAGCCTGTCACTCCACTGAGACCGACCTGGCCCGATGTGGTGAAGCCAAAGCTATTGACGGAGCCAGGGGCCATGATCCCAGCTTGGGTCGATAGGCTGCAACTGGCTGTACTGACAAGCAAACAAAGCAGATGGGCAAACTGAAACCGGCATGAAAACCGTGTCATGGGTGTGAATCTCCGGGTGTCAACTTCAGGGTATATGGTGGTGGCAGATAGATCAGGGTGTTGATGAGGCTGGATCGAAAAAAATCGATGTCTCTGGAATTTGGAAAACCGAAGGCGGGGTTGATGAAAACCCCGCTTCGGAAAATCTTTTTATCTGATGGAGTACAAACCTGTCATGGATCAGGACCGAATGCGACTTCGGCACAGATTCAGGCAGATTGACGTCGGCGGCGGTGCCAGACCAATCCAGCGGCCCCAAGGCCGAAGATGAGGATTGAAGCTGGTTCTGGTACGGGAACGGGCGAAACCACCATGAGTGATTGGGCCGTTGTGCGTCCACCGTTAGTGGTGGAAGGAACCAGAGTCAGATTGCTGTCCAGGTTGACGAGCGTGTTGCTGTAACCGTTGGTCAGAAATTCTGGGATGGGCTTGGAATCAAAGCTCACCATGAGGTCAGACTGGCTTGCACCAGTGACTGATCCATTGATCTTGCCAGTCAGCACGATCGGGATGGTGGATTGATCGATAGATTTGCCGTCAACTGAGTTCACCAGATAGGTGATCGAAAACGGTGTATTAGCATAAGTGGTAGTTACGCCTGATGGCAGTGCAGCCACCATGAACTCACCAAGACTGAATGACGATGGTGTTGTGAATTGGCCGCTGGGCACGCTATTGAAGCTGACCACAGGTGTACCATTGACTCCACTGGTGTCGATGGCACCGGAAGTCGCGTAGCTCATCAAAACTTTAGCAGACTGGGATGGGCTTGATGCAGCCTGGGCCAAACCGGCCAGACCAAGTACCATTGCCATTCCCGTCATCCATGCACGTGGAACGCCGAAGTGACGCATATTCATTGCCTCCTGTAACCTCCATGATCAAGGCAATCCTTGATCCAACACAGATGCTGGACCACGCTCAATAGGTAAAAGTCCAGTCAGGCTTCTATGCCCAACCAATTGGCTAAAAATCAGGATGAAATCTTCTCATCCGAACTTCCATGCCGGATCTAGTCCCTTTGGAATCAGGTAAGCTGCATTTTCAATGCACCTCACCAAACTTCCTGAGCAACTGAGGGAATCGTACCCACTCCCAAAAAAACAGGCAAGCCCAAATTTTCAAATTTGGTTCAAGTTTTATACAACATTGGCCGGAGGCTTTTCTCGCTGCCTCCGGCTAACATCTAACCATCAGTCAGATCAGGCTTTCAAGCACCAGCTTCAATTTGCGGACCTCAGCCTCTGTGTCAAATGGGCTGTCAGCCCGCTCCTCAATCGCGACTACAAGACCGCGCCTGTAACCACCTCGCTGCAATTGGCTGACGATGCGGTTGTACTCGATCTCTCCCTGACCAATCTTCATCTGAAATTCGCCCGGCTTGCGGCCCGTGTCACGCAACCTGGCATTCTGAACATACGGGTAAACCTCATCAAATGAAGCGCTCTGAAACGGCCCATTGATGTAGTGGCTGGCGTCAAGCGTCAGGCCCAAACCCGGCAGCGATCGGCAAATCGATACCGCATCCGCCGGCTGGGCCGTGATGCCTTCAGACGTTGTGGTCAAGGTCAGGACAATGCCTTGCCGGGCAGCAATCGACATCAACTCCTTCAATCGCTTCTGCTCCACTTCGGCCGATGTTCCTGCCGGTGAGGGCATGATCGACACCACGGCCACACTCATGGACTTTGCAAGCCAGCAAAGGGCTTCAAATTCCCGCTTCTGATCCTCCAGATTCTCCGTCTCAAAGCGAATGTCAAAGGAACTTGGCAAAAGGCCAGATGCTGTACGGATGCGTTGCAGCGCATGCTCTTTGTTTTCGGTAATCCACGATGGCTTCAATACTTCGTGTACGGAAGGACCACTGAAGACATACTCCACGCGATCAAACTCCAGGTCGGCCATCCGACGCATCGCTTTATCAAACGGCATCTGAGCAAAGCATAAAGTGCTACAAGCGACAAACATCACGCCCTCCTGACTTTTCCACGCATGTTCACCAATTTGGCCCGAACAACTCAATGGATGTTTTATCAGGCCTTGGCAGAAACGATTTCAACAGCCAGGTTCAACCCTTCAAACGACAGCAAACGGTTGAAACCTGACCCATCGTCACTGCTCGTGATAGGATCATACCAAAGTTAACGAATTTTTGGTTGATTCGATAGATCTTCTGTGAAACGTCGCGCGGCACGTTCCTCTCCACGACTGTTGCGATGCTCCACCTTAATGCCATCACTAAGCCTGAAGAAATCTGCAAGACGCGATTCCCGATAAGCTTGCAAGGCCGCCATCAACCGACGCCCAAGCGTCTTCTCAGATGCCGAATCAGCGCCTTTCCCGCCCTTCAAAAAATTGGACTGCGGCGTCAGACGATGCTCCATAAGTTCGTCATACCGCGTTTGAATCACATCTTTAGACTCCTCTGGCAAACTCACCTCGAAGCCCATTTCAGAGTGCGTTCCAAAATCCAGGCTGCCCCAGCTTTTCGGCCCAACGGTCAGGCGAATGGTCGTTCCCTGATCGTTTCGATGCTTTGAAGTGACCTCAATCGTGCTGTCTATCCGGGTCAGTCCCCCTGCGGACGCCACCATCTCCACCTCCATGCGGCATGGTAATGGATTGATCAATGCAATTCGCATCGATTTTGGCATCTGAAACGTTCGGATCGTCATGCCCTGAAGCGAAACATTTGTGACCAGCTCATGGCTCTTAAAGCTTGGCATGGATTTGAACCGGCGATTCCAGTCAGCCAAATTCGATTCCTGGCCCCTGATCGCCGACCGATCCATTAATACCCATTGGAGATCGTGTCGGGACAAGTGACTTACAAGTGCGGCCTCCATGGAAACCGGGGGATTCTCGCTTTTCATCGTTCCATTAACAAAATTCGGTCCCCTTGCCTGGTGCAGGGCCTGGCTCAGCCAGTGCCCCCTGACCGACAATCCCTCAAGGGCTGATTCCAGATCCGGATGGGCGATCATCCCACGTTCATGATTCTGATCGCCAATCGATTCCGAACTGATCAGTTCCATGCTTTCGGATGACCGCCACAAACTCGGCTCAAATGCCATCCATCGCCAGGCAACAAGTGGCGAAACTCCGTTCAGCTCAGCTTCTTCAAACAAGGACCGCGCCGATACGCTCGCAAACGAGGGCACGGCAAAGGTGATTTTTAGGCCAGTGGTCTCATGTGTCTGATTGGCAATGGAACGATAAAAATCGGCCACTCGACGCGATCTCCAGGCCAGCCAGGGCATGAGGCCCGCAGACCGGACAAAAGCCCGGCGATCCTCATTGGATACAAGCCGCTTGGACCACTCGCCTTCCAGGCCAGTCTCCTGCAGAAACACCCCAAAGGTGGATTCATTCAGACCAGCCTCCCAGGAGCTTGCCAAGGCGACAGGCGAGTCCAGCGGCAGGTAGAAGCCATCGACAATGGCCTTGTTGCTGGCTGTTCGCAAATCGGACAGGGCCCGTACCCGCTTCAAAATGGCCAACTCATGCTGTTGTGACCGAGCAGGATCAAGGATCGGAATACTCTTTTCAGAATTCACCGGGCAATCACCCAAGGAATCAGGAGCAAGTTCGATCCAGACATCAAACCCGCTTTCAACCAGTTGCCGAGATGCTGCCAGCCAATGCGCCTTCTGATCCGATGCCAATGGGTCCGGAAGAATGGCCCGACTGGCATGACTGCGCTGCATGTCAGAAACGAGAAATAAGGCAAACTCTTCGGGGTTCATCAGGGATTGGCGATTGGCTGAAACGAGCTCAAGCTCAAGCCAGTCATAACGCAGGGCGACCACTCTTCGGGTTGTCGAGTCCAGTGGCTCGGATTTTGCAGAACTCACCACCGAGGCATGCAGGTCTTCCGCTCGCGATGGGTGGTCCACAAGTAGCTGCATGGCCGCAATTGCCATGAGATAAAAAAGCCGACTCAGGAGTGGAAGCCAATGATACGACGCGTTCAAAACGGTGACGGCTCCGCCGTAGGACTTGGCCTGATCTCGCAGACCCTGACTAACCCATCTCATCCAAATTATCGGCCTTTCCACAAATCAAAGTTGACTCCGAAATCACAAATCTACCAGAAATTCCTGTAAAACCTGGCCAAACATTTATCGTGGCCAAGGAATTACGAAAACTCCTTGCTTACAGGAAAATCCATGGAAATTCCGGCGATCAGAAGCGCCAATCAGACACTGACTTAACCAGCGGAAGTTTTTATTTTTATACTTGTCGCAGTCAAAAAAGAGACATCCCGTAACAGAATGATGCCGGAGGCATCAAAGCGAGTCGCCGGTGGTTGAGCGAAGCGACACCTTCCGGTCATGAGGTCTAAAAAAAGCTGCTGGCACCCCGGCAGGGGTGCAAGACCTTATGTCGCGTCGTCGTGTCCGGTGGTGTCGTCGCTGACGCTCCTCAACCACCGGCTACTGGCTCCAGATGCCTCCGGCATCATTTTGATCAAAAAGTGCCATTCATGACCGCGAAGAGTATAGTTGCTGTTCCAGAAGTTGTAACGGGTGCAGCGCAGTCAAGCCTGCCAGATCTTCAAGCTGTGCCCTGCAGCTTGTGCCAGGTGCGACCAGAATGGCTTCGGGCGAATCCTTGGCCGCTTTGAGCAGGACCCGTTCGGCTAGCGCCTGACTCATTTCATAATGGGCCTTGTCGTAACCAAATGAACCCGCCATGCCACAGCAGCCGCTGTCCAGCTCTTTGAGCCGCATTCCAGGAATCAGGTTCAGTGCGGCGGATGTATCGGCCGTGCTGAAGACCGCCTTCTGCTGGCAATGCCCATGAAGCATGACCGACCGCTCGAGTGTATTGAATTTCAGTCGGCCCTGCTTATAGGCCTGGACCAGTAATTGCTCCACCTGAACTGTTGACTTGGCAACCGCCAAAGCCTTCTCACCAAGCCGCATGTTTTTGTAGTCGTCGGCCAGCATTGTCAAACAGCTTGGCTCGACACCCACAATCGGCAGACCCGCAAGTGCTGCAGGCGCCAATCGCTCCACCATTGCCTGAGCCATTTCATGACCAATATCCAAAAGCCCCTTGCTCACAGCGGGCCGGCCACAACAAAGCCCACCCACAAGCTCCACTTCATAACCGGCTGCTTCCAGGAGCGTTACGGCTGACCGGCCAATTTCAGGGTGATTAAATGTGGTGAAACAATCGTCAAGCAGAATGACTTTACCGAGCGATTGATGTGCATTTCGAGTCGTTTTCTGGTGTGAACCGAACCATCGCCTGAAATTCTGATAGCCGACAAAGCTCGGCAAAGTGCGGCGTCGATCCAAACCCACGAGCCGCTCCAAAAGTCGCTTGATCGGGGTCGATTTGATCATCAGGTTGGCGATTGGTGCCAATCTCGATCCCCACCGGTTCAGAACATGCACATGCCCAAAAATCAGGGCGGCCAGGTCAGGCCCGCCGCGTTCCTTATGCACCTGGTGGAGCACTTCGCTTTTTAATCGGGCCATATCCACACCGGATGGGCACTCGCTTTTGCAGGCCTTGCATCCCAGGCAGAGATCCATTGCTTCAAGCAGGCCCGGGTGATCCCATTTTCTGTCGGTTCCAAGCCGGCCACTCATCACCTCACGAAGCAGGTTGGCCCGGCCCCGTGTGGAGTGCTCTTCATCTCGGGTGATCATATAGCTCGGACACATTGTGCCCGTATCAACCTTGCGGCATGCCCCGACCCCTGAACAAAGCTCAACCGCCTGTGCCAGTCCGCCCTGATCATCAAAATCAAAGCCGGTGAGCTCAGGAACCGTGACAAAATAGTCAGGGCTGATTCTCAAATTGTCTGTCAATTCCGGCTCAGCCGCCACTTTGCCTGGATTCATCTGGTTTGATGAATCGAAGGCGTGCTTGACCTGCTTGAAGAGATCGAAGATTTCGTCGCCAAATATTTTACGATTCCAGCGGCTTCGTGCGAGACCATCTCCATGCTCGCCTGACATGGCTCCGCCGAACTCGGCTACAAGGCTCGAAACCTCTTCGGCAATCGCCCTGAGCTGCTCCAGCCCTCGATTCGTCTTCATGTTCAGTACCGGCCTGATGTGCAGGCAGCCGACATCCGCATGGCCATAACACGAGGCCAGGGCTCCGTGGCGGCCGATAATCTCCATGAATCGGTCGTAAAATGCCGGCAAAACTTGCGGATCAACGGCTGTATCTTCCACAAAGGCCACAGGCTTGGCGTCGCCTGGCATGCCCATCAATAGTGAAAGGCCGGCTTTACGCACTTTCCAGAAATTGTCCTGGGCCGATGCCGTCAGGTTCTTCACAATGCCAAGTACAGATCCATTCCCTGCCAGCCCGCGTTCAATCAGGGCCGCCTTTTCGGCGAGTTCCTCGGGCGAATCGGCATACAATTGGGCGGCCAGTACAGCTTCCGGATCGCCTGACGCAAAAGTGACCAGCTTGGCATATTCCGAGTGTGCCAAAGCCAGCTTTAAGATCATCCGGTCGATCATTTCTACCGCTGCGGGGCCACCTGCCAAATAAGCTTGCAGGCTGTTCAGGGCCTCTTTGATGGTCCGGTGCGAGACCACCACCAAGCCCTGGCAGGGCGGGATCTTGACCACACGCACATCAGCCGATGTGATCACACCCAGGGTGCCTTCGGATCCGACGATCAATTTGGCCAGATTGAATTGCCAGGATGAGTCCTTCCAGCCCTCGGCCCGGACTGGTAAGCCAGCGATAAATTCGTCGAGGTTATAGCCACTGACACGTCTTAGAATGCGTGGATATCGGGCGATGATCTCAGCCCGGTGCCCTCTGACCAGATCCTGAACCGTCTTATGGAGATAGCCAAGCCTTCCACCATTTTCAATCATCGTAGCGAGAGCCGTTTCATCCAGCCCCTGGAATCGGGCGGGCATTCCACCTGAGAGGACCACTTCGACAGCCGTAACATGGTCAACTGTCTTGCCATATCTCAGACTTCGGGCACCGGCAGAATTATTCCCGATCATGCCGCCAAGAGTGGCTCGGTCACTGGTCGAAACGTCGGGCCCGAACATCAGGCCAAGTGGCTTCAGATGGCGGTTGAGCTGGTCGCATACCACGCCCGGCTCGACTCGCACCGTCATCCGGTCGCGATCCACGATGCCGATCCGGTTCATATACTTTGAACAATCAATCACAAGGCCAGCACCTATGGTCTGGCCAGAAAGGCTGGTGGCCGCGCCTCGTGGAATGATGGCCACGCCCATCTCAGCCGCAATTTCGACAGCCTTGGCCACATCATCGGCCGACCTGGGCAAAAAGACACCCACTGGCGAAATCTCGTAGAGCGATGCATCTGTGGCATAAAGTGATCGGGCCGTGTCGTCAAACCGGACCTCGCCTCTGGTCTCTTCAGCCAGACGGGCAGCGAGCTTTTCGAGAATTTTATCCGTTAATGTGGCTGTGCCCGGTGTGGCTTGCATGTTCGACCTGATTCCCTTACGTGTGGCCTGAATGTATTTCGATTATAGGCTTTTGATGGTTACTTCGCGACCCTTCAGTAGATGTCGTATTCAAAACAACCTGAGAAGAGCAGAAACCGCGCCGATCTCGACTGGAATTTGTGCGACTTCCATCCCCTTGCAAAATCAAACAAATCCGTTCATCCTGTAGGTAATTGACCGCCTTGACAGTAAGGCGTGAAAACTCATCTTTAGACACATCAGGAATTTCATCGACCATGACCCCACAAGAAAAAGCGGAATCATTGGGCATTACCTTTTCAAAGCAGGAACCTGCTTATCTGGCCATGGTGGTGCGCACAGGGAACCTGCTGATCACCTCAGGGCACGTCAGCGATCTCAAAGGCAAGCTGGGCGACGGCCTCAGCGTGGAGCAAGGCAAAGAGGCCGCCCGGCAGTGCGCCATCAAGGTTCTCAATTCGGTCTGGAATTTCCATGGATCCCTCAATGGTCTTCGGGTCCTGAAATTGCTGGGCTGTGTAAATTCCTCGCTTGATTTTCACGAGCAGCATCTGGTGATCAATGGATGCAGCGACCTTCTGCATGAAGTCTATGGCAAGACGACCGATGGCTTTCATGCCCGCAGTGCGCTGGGCTTCGCCCAGATCCCAACTGGATCTGCCGTTGAGGTGGAAGCCATTTTTGAAATCAAGTCGTAAATCACTCGCAAAGATGATAAACAGCCATCGAGACGAAAAGGTCGCAGCAAGGTGGGGTAAAACCCGCCTTTTGTTGACTTAAAATGATTGTAACATCAATGATATTTGTCATTGCAGCGTTTCGATTCTTGGTCTGTTTTTAAAATTTATCGTGGTGCAAAGCCGAACGTATTTCATGGTATCAATTCAACCGACTCGTTTTGCCAATTGAAAACAAAAGAATAGAACGAAGGCGGGTTGCTGAATAAGCAAACCCGCCCTGAATTCATTAATTCCGCCAATGAAATTAGGCGCCGGCTATGCTGCGGGCGGCCTTGGCGGCCACGGCGATACATTCCTGAATTTCGCCGATCGGGTTCTTGGGGTTTTCTTCGTATTCCAGCGACAAAGCACCGTCGGCAGGAAACTTGATCGCCTTAAGGGCCCTGAAAACACCAGCAACGTCCAGCAGACCCTTGCCCAGAACCACGCCTTCGGCATCTTTCTTGGCCGCCGCAAAATCCTTCAGGTGCACGCCCCAGACTCGGCCCTTCATGGCCAGCAGGAGCTTGACTGGATCTTCGCCCGAGCGGATGAAGTGGCCAAGATCCGCACAGAAGCCAATGCGGGCATCGCGACCTTCAACAGCCTTCAGGCAGTCGGTCACCTTGTCATAACGGGCTCCGGGACCGTGGTTGTGAATGGCAATCCGCATGTCATATTCCTTGACCAGCTTTTCCAGACTGTCAAACGAATCTGGTGTAGGGTCGGCGGAAAGGTTCTTGAAGCCGGCAGCTTTGGCAAACTTGAAGAACTCTTCGTTCTTGGCATGATCGGCCGAGAAGCCTTGCACACCGTGAGCCGAAAGGGTCAGGTGATGGGCCTTGAGCTTGGCCTTCATGGTGTCGATCGCGGCCTGATCGGTTGTGATCGGGAAGTGGGCGCGGAACATTTCGACATAGTGCAGGTCGAGGTTCTCGGCGATGATGTCCATGGCCTTGTCCACGTCAAACCCGCGAAGGCTGTAGGACTGGATGCCCATGGGCAACCCGGCAAAGTCGATGTGCAGGGTGGCTTTGACATTGGCTGTGAATGCGTCGAACCATGTGGCTCCGGCAGTGGCGGCCAGGGCAAAGGTTTTAAAGGCTTGGCGACGAGTTGTCATGGCTTTTTTTAGAGACTCCCTGAATGTTGCTGAGGATGGGTTAAAGGCGAGGATCGCCGCAAACGGATCAGGCCTTACTGTAATCGTTCAACCGGCCAAGGGCAACGAGAAGCTCAAGAATGTTCACAGCTCGATACAGACTGGATCCACTCAGCACAAACTCCTGAACGATGACATTCAAGGGCTCAATCCCTGGCCGCAAAGACTTGGAATGAAGCGATTCTGATTTGACCAAAGAGGATCAGCCGATGCCGAACTGAGCGTAAGCTTGAGAGTAACGTTAAAGGAACCGGCAACCGTCATACCGGTGAAGATCAGGCCGCTGCCCGAGAAATCAACTGACAATTTTCTTCCATCGTCGAATCAGTTCCAAAGCCTGATCCGGCGTGATGGATTCGGTGTCGGTGGCCTGGATTTCGTCGACCAATGGGTCGGGCAATTGGGCAAACAACGACGATGTGAGCCCCTTGGCGGTCTTTACGCGCACCTTGGGCGAAGCGGCTTTGGGCGACCCGCCGGCCTGTGCTTCCACAAGGTGGGTTGCTGCGGCCGCTTGGCTCATCGCAGAATGCTGTGTTTCCAACTGATCCAGAATCTGACGGGCCCTGTCAAGCACGGGTGCTGGAACGCCAGCAAGCCTTGCCACATGAATCCCATGGCTTTGATCTGCCCCACCCGGGACAATCCGGTGCATGAAGACGATCTCTCCGTCCTGCTTCTCGACCGAGACATTTGCATTGCGCAATCCTGAGCAGCTTTTTTCGAGGTCGACAAGTTCATGATAATGTGTGGCGAACAGGGCGCGGCAGCGGGTCTGGTCGTGCAGATGTTCTGTGATGGCCCAAGCCAGCGATACGCCGTCAAATGTGGATGTCCCCCGGCCCACTTCGTCCAGTATGACAAGGCTCCGGTGGGTTGCATTGTGCAGGATGTTGGCCGTTTCTGACATCTCGACAAGAAATGTCGACTGACCCCGCGCCAGTTCATCAGACGCACCAACACGAGCAAAAACTCGATCTGTCAGCCCGATGGTTGCCTCGGCAGCAGGCACAAACGAACCCATCTGCGCCATGATCGTAATCAGTGCCACCTGACGGATATAAGTGCTTTTACCTGCCATATTGGGGCCAGTGATGACCAGCACCATGCCATTGCCAGGACCAAGTTCTGTGTCGTTGGGCACAAATTCGCCACGGTTCAGACGGGCATCAAGCACCGGATGACGCCCTGCCCGAACATCCAGCACAGGTTCGTCGACAATCGTTGGCCTGACGTAGTGCTGGCTCACGGCCAGCTCTGCCAAGGCACACAACGTGTCGAGGGCGGCCAGTACACCACCCGCCTGGACCAGTCGCGGCGTCTCCGCCGCCACACGGTCACGAAGGGCTTGAAACAACTCATATTCCAGTTCGCGAGCTCGCTCCTCGGCTCGCAGAACCTTGTCCTCGTATTCCTTCAATTCCGCGGTAATATAGCGCTCTGCATTTTTAACCGTCTGCTTCCGGATAAACTCTGATGGCACCTTGGAGGAATGCAGGTTTGTGACTTCCACATAATAGCCAAAGACCTTGTTGAATCCAACTTTAAGGCTCGATATGCCGGTCTGCCGGATCATGTCTGCCTGATACTGGGCGATCCAGTTCTTACCACCTCGGGCTGCATCCCTTAGTTCATCCAGCAACGGGTGATACTCTTCGCGAATCACTCCGCCATCGCGGGCATTGTTGGGCGGATTGTCAGATAAGGCGGTAAGAATTGCAGACCGGATCTCGGGGCAAAGCTCAAGAGACTGATCCAGCCGGCGTAGCAAATCGCTTTGGGTTCTAGCCAGCAGTTGCTTGATCTCAGGAAGGATCAGCAATGTCCGGCCCAGCCCCAGCAAATCCCGAGGAGTGGCCCGGCCTGTGCCGACGCGTGCGGCCAAACGCTCCAGATCTGCCACTTCCCCAACCCACCGACGAATTTTGTCGCGAATTTCCGAAGCAATGACCAGTTCACCAACGGAGTCATGGCGAGCCACGATTTCTGACTTGTCCACCAGTGGTGCAGCCAGCCATTCGCCCAGCAGCCGAGCACCCATGGGCGACTGGGTTTTGTCCATCACAGCCAGCAGTGAGCCATCCCTGCGGCCTTCCCGAATGGTGCGGGTCAGTTCAAGGGCCCGTCGTGTGTTCGGATCAAGCCCTAGAATGGATTCACGCTTGTAAGGCTGAATTTGATGAATGTGGCGAAGGGCGGCCTTCTGAGTGTCTACCAAATAAGCCACCAGCGCGCCCGCCGCTGGTACTTCTATGGCGTCGTCGTCTACGCCAAAGCCGGCCAAGGTGCTTGTCTGAAATTGCTCACAAAGTGTCCTCAGGGCTCGATCCGGCAGGAAGTCCCAGCTCGGCCGGGTTGTGATCAGGACGGTGATCTGGCCCCTGAGATTCTTGATCCAGGCATTATCGGACTGAGTCTCGCAGATGACGAGCTCGGAAGGTGCCAGTCTGGAAAGTTCCTCAACCAGTTCGAGCTTATGGAAGCTGGTCACAGCGAATCGGCCTGTCGAAAGTTCTGCAACCGCCAGACCCATTTTCCCGCGATATTCGAAAACCGCAGTGATGTGGTTGGCTGACCGGGGGTCAAGCATCGAATCTTCAGTAATCGTGCCAGGTGTGACCACCCGGACAACGTCACGCTTGACGACCGACCCTGTGGCGGTTTTCGGGTCTTCCATCTGCTCGCAGACAGCAGCCCTGCGGCCTGCGGCAATGATTTTGGCGAGATATTGATCCAAAGCTGGATGAGGGAAGCCAGCCATGGCGGTCGGGTTTTCCGAGTTCTTGTCGCGACTGGTCAGAGTCAGGCCAAGAATCTCCGCAGCCTCGACCGCATCGTTGCCAAACATTTCATAAAAATCGCCCATACGAAATAACAGCAAGGCATCTGGATCGCGCGCTTTAAGCTCACGATACTGAAGCATCATCGGAGATTCGTTCGGTTCACTCATGGGCGTATCTTCAAAACACACAAAGCCAGTCGGGCGTTAGCACCCGTCCTGGCATAATGTGGGGATTTATCCGCTGATCAAATCAATGATAAGCAGTTGGCTTGCTTCAGATTTTCAACTCAGAACGATGACAGGGCGTCTTGCTCTTCGTCGTAAATCTCAAGGACCTTATCAAGGCGTGTTAGACGGAAAACTTCCATCAGCTCATCAGCAATGGAACAAAGCTTGAGCATTCCGCCCGCTTTTTTGATTTTGTTTCGCAGATTGATAAGCTTGCCAAGTGCGGCAGAGGACAGGTATTGGACGTTACCAAAATTCAGCAGCAACTGAGTGTGGCCGTCTTCCTCAACCAGACTGAAAAGCTCCTCGCCAACGGCTTGAATGACTTCTTCGTCGCGGATCGTGGAATCCACGAAACTCACAACTGTTACGCCGTCGATGGTTTCGGTCCGAAGATGGCTGCGGGACGCTGACATCGGCAATGGCTCCTGTCCTGATTCCGAGGTGGGCTGAATTCTACAAACCGAGGCCTTCAGCAACAATCCCGGTCAATTTCCAACCCATTACGAGACTAGTCCCGTGATTACCGCTGGATGAAGTGGGAATTTTGTTTGGGACGACTCTCGACATACCACAACAACTTAAACGGATTCTACCCTAAGAATCAAGAGGCTAGTGGTCAATGTCTGAGACTTTGTTAAAGAATCTTACGAAAATCACCCCAGTGACACCACGCAATGGACTCCATTGGGCAAGCATTTGGAATTCGTTTTACGCCACTTTCATCACTCCCCAGCCCGGTCTGCAAAACTCTCCGAAATTTCCCTCAACAGGCTCACCCAATTCGAATCCTCATCACTTGAAAAATTCCGGCAATGCCAAAACCTTTTGGTCTACAGGCAACTTTTTAACGTAATCTGCGAACGCTTTAACTTGAACGCCGCCCTTGCAATCTGTAGATTGGATACTTGGTCACTGCGCCTCGAACCCGTTGAAGCCGTCTTTTGATCTTTTTTGATGGCGATACGGACTCGCAGGATGATGATCTAAAAATCAAACATCCCTCCAATCATTGGCTCAACCAATTCCCTATCCATCAAGCAATCCGACTTACTAGACTAAAACCAACATGAACATGCCAGCACCCTACACCGTACTGTCTGACGCTCAATTGGCCGAACTGAGCAAATACAACAGTCCGACTATTTCCAATGCCATCGAACTGTTCAATTTCTGCCCACGTCACCTCGGCTTTCTGCCACATTACATTCGCTGCCTTTTGCCTGATCAGGGTGTCATGCTCGGCTATGCCGTAACCGCCCAGACCCGGGCCCTCCCAGCCAACGAAGGCGAACTGGCCAAGGGCGCCGACCTGCTGGGCGATTATCTCCGTTATGTTGCTGCTATGCCAGGCCCTAAAGTGGCTGTGGGTGAAGATTTGGACATTACACCTGGCATCGGTGCCCAATTCGGTGAAGTCACCGCCCTGATTCATAAAAAACTTGGCTGTGTGGGACATGTCACCAGCGGCTGCCCTCGCGATCTCGACGAAGTCGCTCCACTTGGTTTCCACCTCTTTGGCCTGAATCCCTGCGTCAGTCATGCCTATGTCCGACTTGTCGATTTCGGCAAGCCTGTGCGGATTGGTGGAGTTGAGATCCGCCCCGGCGACCTGCTTCACGGCGATAAGCACGGCGTCTGCATCATTCCTCACGAAATTGCCGACAAAGTCGCCGCCGCTTGTGCCAGGATTGAAGCCATCGAAAAACCTGCCCTGGAAATGTGCCGCCGCGATGACTTTGATCTGGAAGCCTATATCCAAGTGCGAAAAGAGATGAAAGTGCAGGCCAGCGAGTGATCGCATCGGCTCCAGCCCGAATCCATCAATCCTACAGTCGCTTGGTCTCCTGCCTCTGCATCGCAGCCTGCCTGCTCGCTTCCAGCGGCTGCGGTGAGACTGGCGACCCGCTCGACGCAGCACGCCTGGATCGCAACCAAGCCACTTGGACCGCCTCAGGGCCTGCGGATTACAACCTCGAGTGGCAATCCATCAGCTCCCGGAATCAATCGGTTTACCGTGTCTATGTTCGAAACGGTAAAGTCGAATCGGTTCGACTATTGCGACCTGACGGCAAAGCGATCGCCCTGAAGCCCGCAGAACCTGAGTTCTACTCAATTCCCGGGCTCTTTCGCACCATTCGTGAGGAACTCGCCCAAAGCAAGCTCAGCAAGCCATTTGGCCAACCGCCAAACACCACGGTGGTTTTAACCATCCGGTCGGATCCCGAACTTGGGTACCCCACTCTCTATCGCCGCGATATCTTGGGTGTCGACGAGCGAATGGGGATCGATGTCACCCGATTCGAACCGACAAAGGCCAGCATCCCGCCACCTGACCCACCTCGTTAATCATTCTTCGTACAACCTTTAGAGCGCACTGAACAGACACTATTCATGGCCAAATCGAAGCTCAGGGCAGATCAATTCGTCCTTCCCCATCATTCGGACAATCAGGCCAATGCATGGTCAGAATCCGCCTCAAAATATGGCAACGAGTTTCTCGACCCGTTTCGCGACTCCGTGGTCAATCCACTTCTGACAATGCTTGCTGAGATCGGGGCCGAAGATTCCGCAAAAATGACGGTCGCCGACCTGGGATGTGGCACTGGACCCCTGCTGCCAGTGCTGATTGAGCAGTTTGGCGAAGTGATTGCCCTCGACTTCGCCGCCGAAATGCTGGTCCAATGCCGTGAAAGAATCGGTGCGGAAAAATCCGCAAAGGTGCAATTCCTTAACCGGGCCATGCACGAATTAGACGATCTGGCGGATAAACTGGACGTTGCCGTCTCTGTCAACTCACTGGTCATGCCCGACTTGCGCGTCGTTCATAAAACATTGAAAAATATCTTTGCAGCCCTCAGGCCAGGCGGGCGTTTTCTCGGTGTGGTTCCCTCGGTCGATGCCATTCATCATCACTCACTGATGCTTTGGGACGCCTATCTGGATCAAGGCTATTCCATGGAAGAATCCGAAAGGCTTGTCTCTACACACATGGAACATCACATGTATAACTTCGCCTTCGGCAAATTCCGATTTGGGCAACTTGATCAGAAGTTCTGGCAGCCCGATGAGTTAAAATACCACCTGGTAAAATCCGGGTTCACCGAAATTCGCATCGTCAGGCTTGAATATCCGTGGGATGACTCGCTGGCTGGCTACAAGCTTCTGAAAAATCATCCCAAAACCTGGGACTGGACCTTTGAAGCTCGTCGCCCCAGTGCCTGATCAACTCCGCTTCTAGGATTAAGACCGTTTTCGGCCTACCATGTTCACTCCTGATCCAATAATCAGGTCGTGATCGTAAACCCACTCATACAAACGCCCCGACTTCTCAGGCCTGAGCTCGCGCGGCTCTTCAAAGCCTTCCTCCAGGAACCAGCTCCGCAGCTCTGCCAGGGTGTGGTGACTTTGATATTCCGGGGCATACCAATCATAGTTGTCACAAAGCCGTAAATGCTTATCCTCAAAGGTACTGAAATTAATCACCTTGCTTCCGGCCTGTTTCAGGAGAGGGATTCCGCCGGGCACTGTGAGAAGCTTGGCCCAGACCTTCAAAGCGCTGTCCGGCAGACGCGTGGTGATGGCCCGCAGGGCCTTATTCAGAAGTTCCTGCGGCAAAGAATTTTTGCGATAGAGCCAGACGGCCAGTTGCCCACCTGGCTTCACCGATTTGGCTACATTCGCAAACGCCTTGCGAGGGTCGGGGCAATGGTGCAGCACACCAATCGAATACGCAAAGTCAAAAACAGATTCAGCCACTGGCGGATTCAGCAGATCTGCTTGCAGGATTGTGACTTGTGAAAGATCTGAACAAATCTTACGGGCTTTTTCAACAGCGCTGGATAGGTCTAGTCCAATGACTTCTGCACCAGCCTGACCGATCAATCGGGCATATCGGCCGCCGCCGACTCCGGCATCCAGAACATTCTTACCTGCAAGGTCTTCAGGAAACCAGCCTGTTTTGGCATGGAAAGTGGCAATGTCCATCTCAGGGCGAACCACTTCGTAGCGGTTCCACTGAACGCCGAAGCTTTCGATGTAGGACTCGCCAGCGAATCGTGCAATGCCTCGCACCACTGGGAATTCGTGCGCTTCAGGGCCTTGGCAAACCAGCTTGTCGGAACCCTTGCCCCATACCCCTGATCGGCACAATGGGCAACGAAGTGTGGTGGTGTCGATACTGTAAGATACTTCGTTCAATGGACTTGAGATCCTAGAGAGAGACAATCTGGCGGAACCGCCCGCAATCTCTTCGACAATCCGTTATGATGAGTTGGCTTAACTCAAATCTAACACGCACTGGCGGCTTCTGACCAGACCATGCCTGAACTCCCTCATGAATCCGGCTCTGAGAATCGTCGCCAAACCGACGATGTGAAGACTCGGCAACTCCATTTTCAGACGAAAAACGCTGTTCGCAAATGGCTGACGTCGTCTGGGAATCCAATCGTAAGTCCTGATAAAAAATGGGTTTTAGCCATTTCTGGTGGTCCCGACAGTGTGGCCTTACTGCATGTCCTGATGCATTGCTTCCCAGCCCAACACATAGTGCTTGCACACATGAATCATCATGCACGTGATGGGTCTGACGCAGACGAAGAATTTGTCCGACAACTTGCAATCAAACATGACCTCCCCATCGAAATAGGCCACTGGCAGCCAATGCGCACAACTCATTTTGAGGTCGACGCCCGCATCGCACGCCTGAAATGGCTTCGCAGTGTTGCACTTCAACACCAATCTAGTGCAGTTTTTACAGCACACACTCTGGATGATCAGGCGGAAACCCTGCTCATGCGAATGGCACGCGGCACAGGCCCGACTGGTATGGCCGGCATTCGCCCCTGGCGACATCTCGAGGGCACACAGGCCGACTTGGTCAGGCCGTTTTTAAAAATCCCAAAGTCCAAAATTCTGAGTTATTTAACCTCATCCAAAATCCCTTTCTGTAATGATCCGACCAACATGGATGAAGACCACCAAACCCGTGCCTGGGTGCGCCAATCGCTAATCCCGCTCATCCAAAATCGACTTAATCCACAATTCACTCAAGCCTTGGGTCGATTGGCCGATCTTGCGCGAGAAGAACAGGATGAACTCGGCCAGATCATTCTTGAACGACTCCAGACCTGCACAGTATTGGACAGGGAAACCAACACGTGCCGGATTCAGATCCGCCGATTCCGCAAGGCAGGATCCGCTCGATCAAGGCGTCAGATTCTTCGTAAAATTTGGCTGGAAATGTGCTGGCCGATGCGCGAAATGTCGTTCCAGCATTGGGTCAGGCTTAACCGCTGGTTATTTTCGAAGCAGACCCTAGACGGCTCGGTTTATCAATTGCCAGGTCATATTCAAGCAACCAGATCAGGCATGGATGTATCGATTCAGCTCGCGGATCCTACCACGCCTATCATTCCCGATTTTGATGTTGACGACCCAAAAATCATTTCGTTTGACTGGCCAGGCCGGGTGGTGGTCGACCAATGGAATCTGCAAGCAACGCTGTTATTAAAGATTCCGGAAATCCGGGAAATCGTCGCGATGGAGCCATCCATGGAAGCTGTGATCGATCCGGAAAAGGTCATACCGCCGGTCTTTCTCAAGCATCCAGCGGATGGAGAGAAATTCGACCCTCTTGGCTTGAGTGGGCACCATCAGAAACTTGTCGATTTTTTACGGATCCAGGGCGTTTCGAATCACCTCAAAAAACAGACCTGGGTCATGTATGACCAAATTGGGGTCATTTGGGTCGTAGGGCATCGCATTGCCGATCGCGTCAAAATTACTCCAGAAAGTCGCTCCGCATGGCATCTGACAAACGTTATGAAATCGGAGCCTGCTTAATGACACAACCATTTCGCCTGAACATGGCCCGCCAAATCGATTCGCTCATCAAATCTGGGCCCAAGCTGGTATGGATAATTAATATTGCATTCATTCTGCGAATTGCCTGCTCCGTTCTGATTCAAATCGTCGCAACCCGACGCGGGACTGTCTGCCTCTTTGGTGATACTCCAATTTATTGGGAATACGCCAAGTCAATCGCCAATGGGACTACGTATGTTGTTTATCAGTGGGATGTTCCACACTATGCACTAAGAACACCCGGATATCCGGCCTGGCTCGCTGGATGGATTGCAATTTTCGGAGAATGGGCTTTACCAATCCGAATCGGGCAATCGATTTTAAGCGTCTGCGGAATTTTATGGCTTTATAAGCTTGCGAAAGTCGTCGGTTTCTCAGAACAATCCGCCCGCTGGAGCTCTACATTTCTGGCCTTTGACCCATTCCAGATCGTCTCAACACCGTTACTTCTTACAGAATCAATTTTTACGCCATTATTGGTGCTCTTCGTTCTGGTTTGGGTCAAAGCCTTGAAAAGCATTCAAAACCTCTCTTTGATTAAGCACAACTACTTTCATTACATATTATTAGGTGTTTTACAGGGAGTTCTGACACTCATTCGTCCGGCTTGGCTCCCCTTTATCGCCATTCTTGACTTATCATTTTTGTGGCTGATCTCGTCGCAAAAACACGGCTTGCTGGTCCTTGCCAGCCTGTTGCTGATTCAGGCGGGATGGGCTTTGCCTATTGTGCCCTGGATGGCTCGTAATGAATCGGTCATAGGTAGGACTTCCCTTGGTGGAACCTGGGGTGGAGCCAGTCTTTACGACGGTCTCCAGCCCACTGCGACCGGATCCAGCGACATGTCATTTGTGGCGGATCTGGAGTATCGCGATTTGTCGGAGACTGCCCAGGACGATCTCTGGAAGTTTTTATCTTATCAAGCAATACAGGATAATCCGAACCGGATTGCTCGGTTGGCAATCCAAAAACAAATACGTTTTTGGTCGGCTTGGCCCAATGATTCGGCCAAAGTGCCTCTCGTTGTCAAGGCGACCTGTTTGCTGATTGTCTGGCCTGTGTGGGGTTTGATGCTTTTGGGTTTCTGGAAGAACCTGCATCAAAGGATGGTTTTTTGGGTTCTGTCGCCACTTTTTTTTACTGCACTGATGCATCTTCTGTTTGTCGGATCAAGCCGATATCGTCTGGCTGTGATCTTACCTGCAATGATTCTGACTGGCGAAGGCTTTACAAGAATTCTGAGAATCGCTTTCAAACGTTCCCCGGAGCTCAACTGATGAACTTCCGGGGATTGGGCCGACTGCCTTGCAAGCTTTGACTGATTTGGATCAGTCAATCGTAGAGAGTCGCTTTACAGCCTCTCCACCGACGAGGGAATGCATCTCTTTCAGGATTGCAATGGCTTTATCGCGGTATGGATAGCCTTCAAGCTGGTTATGGATCAGCGACTCGACTTCATTGAGTTTCTCTGCATTCAGGCCGGGGAACCAGTGACCACCATTGCCCAGAAGGTTATATCGCATTCTGGCGTATTCCTTCAGGTCAAAGGCCTTCAAGAGATTCCAAAGCCAGATCACGATTGGCAGATTCATGTTGCCTGGAGTCTGCTCCCACTTGGGCAACCCATTTTGCCAGCTCGCAAGCCATTCCGCACCAAGGGCTTCTTGATAGGCTTCCGAAAGCTTGATCAAAATCGGAGCAAGCACCGCTTCAGCTTCCTGAAGAGATTTCAGGCCTTCGACATGCTCATCAAAATCTGATGGCTTTGCGGCCCCAATCGAAAGCGTGTGGATTTGCGGATGAGAGAGACAGAAAAGATCGTTGAAGACCATAGGCGATAAAGGCTTGCAAAGATTCACCAGCTTCTCTGGCGGCTGATAGAGCATGCCGCCCTTGTCCGATGGGCTAATGATAAAGACGCCCATATCGTGCCTGGTTGCCGCTTCCACAGCAGCCCAGTTGTTTTGATAAATCCAGTAATAATGTAGATTTACATAATCAAACCGACCAGATTCAATGGCTTGAATGATCAAATCCACTGGCCCATGTGTTGAGAAGCCAATGTGTCTGACCCGGCCTGCTTTACGTAGTTTTTCGGCTTCATCCAGCGAACCACCCGGACGCATGGCCCAATCAAAGAATTCCTGGTTATTCACTCCATGCAGACCCAGCAATTCCACATGATCGAGCTTAAGCAGGCTCATACTGTGGTCGAATGTCTTTCGAAACTCGGCTGAATCGTCGCAAGGAGCAACCTTGGTTTGAACAATGATTTTGTCCCGATCCAGTTTCGGCAGGATTCGACCAAGCTGGATTTCGGACGTGCCGTATCCACGAGCCGTTTCAATGTGGTTAATGCCCAATTCGACGGACCTGCGAATGGTCGCTTCCAGATTGGCCTGGCCCTCGCTGGTAATGCCTTCGGCTTCCTCATCTTTCCAGGAGTGCTGATAACGCATCCCGCCACACGAGAAAACCGGCATCTGTAGTTCGGTTCGACCAAATCGGCGATAAATCATGATTGTGGATCCATGAGGTTTCAATTCAACAGTTCAACCAGAATCAGCGACTGGTGCTCAAAGATCACAACAGCCGCCGATCCCGTAAATTCGTTCCACTCCATCTGGTCAGACGGCTGGCCCCAGCAAGTCTTTGACCACATCGCGTTCGCTGACAAGTTCGGCAGCACTGGCATCGATCCGAGCCCTGGCGGCAGCGTCGATCGTAAAATCGTCGATCACTTTGTACGACTTGCCATCCGCTGAGAATAGTGGCATGGAATAAATCACGCCGCTGGGGATCCCATATTCTCCACTTGAAACAATGCCTGCAGAGAAGCAATCGCCAGCCGCAGTCGGATTGACAGCACTTTTGACATGCCCCAAAGCGGCATTGGCGGCAGATGCCGCTGAACTGGCTCCACGGGCCTTGATCACGGCACTTCCACGCTTGGCCACGGTGGGGATAAACATCTCTTCAAGCCATGTGTGGTCTGTAATGACTTCTGAGACCGGCTTGCCACCTATAAGGGCGTTTTTGTAGTCCGGATACTGGGTGTCCGAATGGTTGCCCCAAATATTCATGCGCGCGACCTGGCCAACATTCACGCCGGCCTTGTCTGCCAGCAGGCTGGCCGCCCGATTCTGGTCCAGCCGGGTCATGGCAAACCAATTCTCAGGCTTGATTCTTGGAGCATGGCTTCTGGCAATCAGGCAATTGGTATTACATGGATTGGCAACCACCAGTACGCGGGCA
This sequence comes from Candidatus Kuenenia stuttgartensis, assembly GCA_945865635.1. GTDB lineage: Bacteria > Planctomycetota > Planctomycetia > Isosphaerales > Isosphaeraceae > QWQI01. The sequence goes on along the minus strand of CAMBEP010000008.1, from coordinate 59,888 downwards.
TCGGCACTGGCCGATTCGTTGATCGCCTTGCCCTGGCCTGTAAAAATCGGGCCATTGGCACGAATCAGGTCGGCGCGGGTCATCCCGTCCTTACGCGGCATTCCGCCCACCAGTATGACCCAGTCGGCATCGCCAAACGCTTCTTCGGCTTTGTCGGATGCTTTGACATCGGAAAGGGTTGGAAATGCACAGTCTTCCAGTTCCATGATCGTACCGCCCAAATTGGGCAGAAACTGGCTGACCTCAAGCAGACGCAGGCTGACTTGTGTCTCAGACCCGAAAATCTGGCCCGATGCAAGACGGAAGATCAAGGCGTAGCCGATATTACCATTGGCACCGCTGACGGCCACGCGTATGGGACGACTCATGTTTGCAGGATCCTTGAAGCGATTGTGAGAGCGATTTCAAATGTTGTGGCCCGCTGATCCGCCATGCTCATCGTTCTGGTTGATCTGAACTGACTTCGAGCCATTCTTTTCGCCAATATAGTCGAATTGCGGCTCAGGAAAAACCCCCGAACTCAGGTCGAGCTTGTCTGGCAAATCTGCCATGCGATCTGTAAGACTTGAAATAGACTTGTGTTGCTTCAATAATCGGTCGTCATTTCGCCAGCTAAAGAGGCGGTAAATCAGCACGAGCAAAAAAATGCCCAGAAACAATCCCATCGCCCATGCAAACTTGCGCTCGAAGCGGGCTCGGATCAACTCTGTTCGCTGCCAGTTCAAGCCATGACCCAGCAATACGGGTGCGGATCGGAATCCGTCCTGAGCCCGATAAGCCCATAATTTCAGGAAATAGCCGGCAGTGACCACTTTTTCCTGGATCTTGGAACCGATCGGAAATCCGGGTGGCAGCTCTGAAAGTTCGACCACCCACGGAAATTTTCCGGAATCCTCTGTGAAGATCCAAAGCTCGTAACGCTTTTTTAAGCCGTAAGCATTGGGCGGGACGTCAAATGACAAAGCCCTGCGCACGGTTCCAGTGATCTGGAGAAGCTGACCCCGATATTTTTTGGGGTCCTGACGCGGGTCCTGATAAAGATGACTGAAAGTCACATCCTGACGTGAATCTGCAATCAGTTGATCGACTTTTGCATTTCGTGCTTTGTCCAGAAAATGATAATACAGAGCGGGAGGCAGGTCACGATCCAGATCCGTCGTCGTTTCCAGCAGGAATGGCAAGTCTTCTAATGGTGTGCGAATCGGGCCCGGAGAATCCTGATCCACCCCGTTGAGAATCTCCGTTTTCGGCTCGTCTTTAAACTGATTGATATTCTCTTTAATTTTTTCTGGATTCTGGGCGGCAAGAAACATGCCTGCGGGCAAGGCCGGGGGAGGCAATTCCGGATCGATCAAGGCCGTGCCCGGTGTGGGGGCCTGGACAGAGCCCGGATTATGATTTCCAAAGATGGATTCCCATACCTGTGGCTTGGAGATCTGATGAAATAATGCGAGTACAAAAGCGAGCTGGAGAGTAAGTCGAATGATTTTTCCGGAAGGACGATCAAAGCCATGTCGTGGACCAAAGTTGAGACGATTTGCTGTCGGATTTTCCATCATTAAATCTCAATCATTCATCATAAGTTGACAAGAGGATAAAGCAAGATTCTTACTGCCTGAGAATGGTTTTCAATTTCAATTGCGTTGCAGGATCAAGTTTTTTGTCGGCATGGGGATTGATGTCCGAGAGTTCCAACGCCTTTTTGGCCGAGCCTTTCGCTTGATCGGCCAGGCCCAGTGAGAAGTCTATCTCTGCCAGTTCCGCGAAAATCTGTGAACTTGTCGGATAGAGTGTGGATGCTGTGCGCAAGCATTTTGCACGCTTGGCCGTAAGTGCAATTTGCTGAGCCGGTGGAATGCGATCGCCCGACTGCCGAAGCATCATGGCGATGAAGCCTGCCTGACGCCGCCAGATTGTCACTGCAAATGGATTTCTCGGTAATAAAAGTGCATTCTGATATGCAGCCTGAATTTTGATGGAGGTTGCCTCAAACGATTCTGGCCTGGAGCCATCCGCACGCCAGCTTTGATATTCCAATTCGGCCAGTTTCACAAAAGCCGATGCATCTTTTGGGTCGGCTTCAATGGCCATGAGTAATTGCTGACGAGCTGCGGAGATTTTCGGAGCAGGCCCCATGAGCAACTCCGTGGCTAATGCTCTTGAACTTTCAGCTTTCCAGAACGGGATGGTTGCGCCCAGAAAACCACCAAAAACTGCCACACAAGCCACCACGGGCAAAAATCTCAAGAGCTTGATATCAAATACAACTTTGGTTGGAGCCTGCCGCCAGCGATCGTCTCCCAGATTTAATCCTATGGCCATCAAAAGCCAAAATCCAAGAGCCACACTCGGGAACCCAATTCCACCGGCAGCCAGCCATGTGACCAGCAGTGAAATTAGTGCGGCCATGAGATGCTCTGCTCGCACCACACAGTTTTTGAAGATGGCACCTGAAACCATCCAGGCAAAAAGCCAGGCAAGGCTCAATACGAGCCATCGCCTTAAAAGATCGTCCTGAAATAAGTTCCAGCCACCCAGTATGGGGGCAATCAGAAAGGCCGAGGCAGATGCGGCTGTCAACTTCCTGATATTTCGTCCTGAAGCCATGGTTTCGTAATCCGTCTGAATCCGCTCTTCAGAGACTTTGGATTTGCTGACATACCAAATGGTTATGGCAACAGCTAAAACAAATAGAATCAGGGCAAAAATACCCGCCGTGACCCAAAGTTCGAGAAAGACGTTATGAGGATCGCTGATCTCTTCACTGGCCTGAGGCAATTTGAATTGCATGTAATAATAGGCAAAGTTCGCCGGCCCAACACCCCAAAGCCAGTTGCTGCCCTGTTGAATGATGCTCCAGGTGGCAACCCAGTATTCCACTCGATAGCGCAGGCTTTTTACGCTCTCTGTCAAGACCAGCAAATCCATACGGCCTGAAGCCAGGCCAATCAGGAATAGGCCAACGGCAAAAAATCCAAATGGAACAATGATCCTGACAACATATTGCAACCGGGTTTTACGCAGCAGAAACAAGCTCGTCATGCCAATGCCGGCAATCAGACCCAGCCAGGCACTGCGACTTTTGGTCCATAATAAACAGAGCGAAATCATGCCTTGGATGATGAATAATGGAACAATCGATGCCATCTTGGAACTGATTTTTTGATTTGTTTTCAGGAGCTGGTCAAATAAAAGGCCAAACAGGATGACCAGCGGACCCACCAGAACACCCGCGAGGGAGTTGGCCAGGGCGAAGGTGGACATCGGCTCATTGGAACCTAGAAGCCTGTCTTCGAACGCTTTGCGACTCGGTGAATCCGGATTGATTCCGAGACTCATCAAAGTGCGTTCCGGATTGGCATTATAGGCACTTCGAAGTTCTGGAAATTCCACAGTGGTCTGGAAAATACCGTAACACGCAAGTGCCGTCACCATTAAAATCTGGGACCAGACCAAGCCCAGAGATTGATCCGAATGATGGGGAATCTGCCTGAGAACCAGATAGGCGACCCCCATGGCCATCCACTCCCAGCCCATGTTTGTGGCCGGCCGATGATCCATCGCCCTGCCGGTGGAAAGCATGACGACCAAAACCATGGCGACAACAGCGAGATCCGCAAGATTGAACCGGAATTGAAAATCTTCTCGCTTGATTCGAATCGCGCTGAAACCGAGTGCCGCAGCGATCACCCAAAGACACCATGAAAGGCCTGTGCCTTCATAGGCATCCTCGCTCGGCCAGAGCAATCTCGCGGAAATCAGGCCTGAAAAAAGCCCGATAGCGATTGAATCTCCACCAAAACCTGCAGGGGTATGGATATCCACAGAATCGCGGCGGTGAACGATCGTCGGGCCTACTGCTCGATTCCGTTTTGCCGTGGCTCTTGACATCTGATCCCTCTCTCTTTATTTAATTCAATCCGCCGCCATCCGGAACACCCTCACCGGCCGATCCCGGCTTGCCTGTAACGGGTTTCCCGATGGCTTTATTGTGCAAAACCACACTGGTCAGAGTGCCCAGCATCAGCACAATAAATCCACCGATACCCAGACCAACGCCCAGCCATTCCAAACCGCTTTCAGGCGGCCAGCGATCATCATTCCCAAGCTGAATGCTCAGGAACACCAGAAGTGGGCCAAGTAGTGTCCAGAGTGTGAGAAGCCCAAACACGACGATCATTCGCCTTGCCGTTTTCGGCTGATTTTGCCATCCGCCACTCATGATCTTCCCTTGATTGCTCGTTTCGCTTCCTGACCTTTGCAGAATTCCGTATGAGCGTCATGACGCTCTCTCCACCTGGCAGCAACCTGAACTGGCCCGTCTGCGACCGAAACTGTAAAGGATTCGCCGCCAGATCGCCACTTGACTTCAATGGTGTCAGCAGCGACACCCTTCTCGCCAATGACCACCCGAAGCGGGAATCCGATCAAATCGGCATCCTTGAATTTGAAGCCCGGGCGCTGGTCCCGGTCGTCGATAATGACATCGGCCCCAGCGGCGGTCAACGCTTCGGCAAACTTGTTCGCAAGTTCCATGATCTCTGGCTTATTCACAGCCAGTGGGATCACAACCACCTCATAAGGCGCAATCGGCATCGGCCAGATGATGCCATTTTCATCGTACGAAGCCTCGACAGCGGCCGCCAGGATCCGGTTCACACCGATCCCGTAACAGCCCATGATCAAGTGCTGCTGCTTGCCGTTCTCGTCGAGGAAATTGGCGTTCATGGCTGCGGAATATTTGGTGCCGAGCTTAAAGACGTGCCCAATTTCAATTCCCTGGGTCACGATCATCGGGTTCCCGCCTTGAGGGCTTGGGTCGCCCGCCTCGGCATTGCGTACATCGACCACTTTTGTCAGCGGAAAGTCTCGGCCAGGAACCACATTCACAAAGTGCACATCCACTTCATTTGCACCCACCACGGCTCGAGGCATGGCTGCTGCCGACGGGTCAATTAAAAGCGGAATCCTGCAATCAATCGGACCCAAAAAGCCAATCGGTACCCCCGTCGCTTTGAGAATCTGATCCGCTGTGGCAAGCTCCAGACTCTTGGCTCCAAAGGCTCGGCGCACCTTGGCTTCGTTGGCTTCATGATCACCGCGAATCAGAATTCCAACCACTTTGTCGTCGGCGCTGAAGACCAGCAATTTGGCGGTCTCCTCAGGCTTGACTCCCAGGAATTCCGCAACTTCCTGAATGGTGCGCTTGTGAGGGGTCGGCTTCTTTTCGGCTGGAGGTGCTGACGCATCCGCAGGCGCAGGCCATGCAATCGCACCAATCTCCGCACGTTCCTGGTTGGCTGCATAGCCTGTGACAGGATCCTGAATGATCTTGTCCTCGCCCGTTGAGCTCGGAACCATGAACTCATGGGAGCTATCACCACCGATCGGGCCTGATTCCGCCTCGACGATCACATAAGGCACACCACATCGATCAAATATGCGGCAATAGGCCTCATACATCGCATCGTAGGCATCATTTAGCTGAGCCACATCCTTGCTGAAGGAATAGGCGTCCTTCATCAGGAATTCGCGGGTCCGCAACACTCCGAACCGGGGCCTGGGCTCATCTCGAAACTTGGTCTGTATCTGATAAAGCGTCACCGGAAGCTGACGGTAGCTATTGATCAGGTCGCGGGCCAGGTCGGTGACCACCTCTTCGTGGGTCGGGCCGAGTGCAACGTGCCTGTCGCCGGAGAGCTTCAGTTGCATCAGCAAGTTACCAAACGTTTCATAGCGGCCAGTCTCTTTCCAAAGCTCAATCGGCTGAAGGGCTGGCATCAGTACTTCAATCGCACCCGATCGGTTCATCTCTTCGCGCACAATCGCTTCGGCTTTGCGTAGACTGCGCAGGCCAAAGGGAAGATATGTATAAGCCCCAGAACCAAGCTGGCGGATGAAGCCCGCCCGAACCAAAAGCTTGTGGCTTGGAACCACGGCATCCGAAGGAACTTCTTTGAGAGTCGGGATGATTGTCTGCGTCCAGCGCACGTTTTCGGTATCCTGATAAATGGACATCCAACATCGTCCCCACGAATACGGAACGCTTGTGTTGGAATAATCGACATCGTCATATGAGGCGAGTTTACACGCCCAAGGCCAAAGTGTCCAATCAGAAACCCGGCAGCCGGACAGCGATTTGATAAATTCCGCTATCGGAAATGGTTAAACCCAGTCGCTGGTAACGGCTTTATAAGTCGTTTTTGATTTTGTAAAACCCATGTCCCGATACATCCTTACGGCATTCGGATTTTCAGCCGTCACCTCCAGCATCGCTTTGCGAAGCCCGTAACTCGCAAACCCGTCCAGTGACTTCGACACCAGCGCCTTGCCAAGCCCACGCCGGCGATAACCCGGCAGTACTGCTACATTTTGAATGGACCCAAAACCCGTTCGGTCAACCACACCCTGAATGGTGGCACAATAGCCCTGATCACATCCAATCAACCATGTGGCCTGCGGTAAAAATCCCGGCTTGAGCCGAATCTCTCGCATCAGCCGCTGGCATCCCCAGCGATCTCCTAAAATCGGAAAGACCTGGCTGTCAACTTCATGGCTGAAGCTCAGAAACTTGATTTCTGCATGCAAATCAATCAAATTCTCTGACCAGGCTCGCCAGAAAAAACCGTCTGGCAAGTCGCTGGCTGACTTCCAGGAAGTCAGGTCCATCTCCATCCGAAATCGTTTGAAATAGGTAACGGCCATCGCTTCTGCCCACTTCTTCTGGCGACCAAGTCCGTTCACCAAATTCGTTGTTCCCTGAATGCAGATACTAAGTCATCCCGCCCCAGCCGTCAATCCAGCCTGCACCCTTTACCATTCTCAAGTTTCTTAGAGTTATCATCTTAAAGAGCGATTCAATCCTGCCAGATTCCATGCCACGGATTTCCCGCGCCATATCGAATACAATTTCACGCCCCAATACTCCCGAAAAAGAATTGATCCGTTGGCGGATCAGCCGTCAAATAATCCATATGCCTGTACAAAATCCATCCATTTTGATTATCGTGACCTGAACGATTCCTACAGAATGGATGGGTCAAGCAATTTGGCGAGGGAATGGGGCAACATTTTGGAAATCAAAACGCCGCGACGGATCGCCATGTGGTCTGGCCCTCGCAATATCTCCACGGCCATGATGCGCTCCTGGGGGAGCCGGTCCGACACGTTTGTCTGCGACGAACCACTCTATGCCCATTACTTGAAAGCTACCAGACTGCCGCACCCAGGAATCGATGAAATCATTGCCGCTCAGGAATCCGACTGGCAAAAAGTCGTGGAATGGCTGACTGGCCCGACACCTGAAAATCGCCCTGTATTTTATCAGAAACATATGACCCATCACATGTTGCCAACTATCGGCCGCGACTGGCTCGATCACGTGACCAACGCTTTTCTGATACGTGACCCGCGCGACATGATCATATCGCTCGCCAAAGTCTTGCCTGAAGTTCGGATTGAAGACACGGGACTGCCTCAGCAACTTGCCATTTTTCAGAAGGTTTGTGATCGCCAAGGCTCCATTCCTGCCATTATCGATGCCCGCGATGTTCAAAATCAGCCAGAGATCCTCATGCCAAAATTATGTGAATCACTGGGAGTGGCATTTGATCCAGCCATGCTCGCCTGGGCTCCTGGCAAACGGGCCACCGATGGTGTCTGGGCCAAATACTGGTATGCCAATGTCGAAAAAACAACCCGGTTCGAGCCCTACCAATCTAAAAACGATTTAGTCCCTCATGAATGCCAAGCCATTCTGGATGAATGTCTTGCAATCTATGAACAAATGGCCAAACACCGGATTCAGCCTTAAGTCCTTAAAACCAAGGGCCAGAAAATGCTCCAGAAATACAACCCAGTCAATGAGAATTTGATCTACAGCGTAAACGGCCGACTGTTTCGTCGGGACGAACCGGGAATCAGCCCATTTGATTCCGTCGTACAAGGCGGCGATGCCGTTTGGGAAGGCCTGCGGCTTTATCGTGGCCGGATTTTTAGGCTCACAGAGCATTTGGATCGGCTCCGAGATTCTGCAAAAGCATTGGCTTTTGGTGAGATTCCGACCCACGATGCAATCACCGAAACGATCCGTAAAACGCTTGACGCCAACAAAATGTATGACGGAGTACATATCAGGCTGACCCTCACAAGGGGTATCAAATTGACATCTGGGATGGATCCGCGATTGAATCGCCAGGGGCCCACTCTGATCGTTCTAGCCGAATTCAAGCCACCGGTTTATGATAAATCTGGCCTTAAGCTGGCAACAGCCAGCGTGCGCCGGCCTTCGCCCGATGTGATGGATCCAAAAATTCACCACAATAATCTGATCAATTCCATTCTGGCCAAAATCGAAGCCAACCTGGCAGGCGCTGACGACGCCATAATGCTTGACTCCCAGGGCTTTGTGGCGGAAACAAATGCCACTCACCTGTTTCTTGTAAAAAACGGCATCCTCCACACTCCACGCATTGTCGCCTGCCCAGAGGGCATCACTCGATCGGTCGTCTTGGAAATCGCACCCTTGATTGATATTCCTGTCGTTGTCGAATCGCTTTCACTCGTTGATTTTTACAGGGCAGATGAAGTTTTCTGTACCGGGACCATGGGCGAACTTGCACCTGTGACTTCGATCGATTGCAGAACCATCGGCAACGGTCAGGTTGGTCTCATCACAACTCGACTTTCAGAGGCATTTGCGCTGAAAGTTGGGCTCGAAGGAACAATGGTTGTAAATCGACCTGAATCTTGACATTTTAGCGAATCCCATAGTTGACACATTCCTTGGCAAGGTTGAGAATCTTGTTAAGAACGATTCTCCAGAGAATCGTAGACCAAGAGATCGTTGAGATATCCACCAGGCACCTCTTAATCACTTGAGAGTTCAAGAAAATGAGTTACGACCAAGATTTTGATCCCTATGCCCAACCAAAGTCCGGAACTCCGAGTCAGAACCGGAGCGAGTTGACTGGCTCAAGGGATTTCACAATTAGCGATGTTTTAGAACGGAGCTGGCAAATCCTCAGGAGCCAGATGGGTTTGGTCATCTCGGCATTTTTTGCGCTATTCTTTATTAGCTTCAGCTTTCAGTTTATCGCTGGACTTATGGCTGACAAAGATGGGATGTTCGTCTTAGTGCATTTTGCAGGGGGGATCGTTAGTTTGTATATCACCTGCGGTTACTTCACATTTCTGCTGAATCTGGCGAGTGGCCGGAAGGCCAGTTTGAATGACCTTTTCAAAGGTGGACCGATCTTGATTAAAGCCTTTCTGGGCGGCATTCTTTTGAGTATAGCCTTCGGAGTAACGATTGGAATCTTTATCGCTCTCGGGCTAATCCTATTCAATAACACTGCAGGTGCCGCCGAAATTTTTGTCCTGATCATTTTGGGAGTATTTGCATTTACCTTTGTCGCTACACGATACTCGCAGTATCTCTACCTGCTGGTCGATCGCGAGGTGGGCGTGATGGAGAGTTTCAACCTCTCCTCAAAGCTTATGAAAGGTCGATTCTGGCAATACAACATAATGCTCATGGTCTTTGGACTAATCAATTTATCAGGCCTTATTCCGTTTGGCCTTGGGCTGATTGTGACAATTCCTCTTACTTCGATCGCCACCGCAGTCTACTACCTGGCGATTACCGGCCAACCCATCTACGACCCCATGGCCATTGCATCAAAACCTCCCGAAGACTTTGTCTAATTCCCAGAAGAACTTGCCTCACACTACGCAATTCAGGCAGCTTGAGAATTACGCGGGCCCAATTCCCGGGATTTGGGTCGGGCCTATTTTTTCACGTAAAATATTCGGCGATTTGCATTGCCATTCGCCCAGAATTTAACGTAGTATGAATGTGGGATGATGGGGTGAAAGATTTAAGCGGATTACGCATGGGGTGGACCAAACCCTGAGCTGCCTGGAGCTAAAGAGAAGGGGTCGCGAACGATGCGCCAGTCTCACTGCTTGCCAAAAAACCTGATAACCCGGTTCGCACCATGTCTGCTGACTGTGCTGGGTCAATTGGCCACAAATCTTGGCTTACCTGCGTTTGAAGGCGGTGCACATGGTGGAGGTGGGCATCATTCCGCCGCTCAAGCCAATTCTGGCTGGCAATTTACGCCAACCAATGGGTCGATTTATGCCAATCAGCCCTTCACAATTTCTGGCACAGTTGGGTTTCAGAACAATCCGACCAGTTTTGGACTTCAGTCGGGTTCAAATCCGATCACATCCCTGCCGATGTCCAATCCGCGATTTTCGAGCACTGCTGGGTCTGGGTTTGGTGTCATTCCTGGCCTTGCCGTGGTTGCACCCGGCTGGTCCGGTTATCCCTATTACCCTTATGGCAATTACGGTTATGGTTACAATAGATATGGTTATGGATACCCCATCTGGGGCAATGGCTCTAACATGACAGGTTTGCCATTCGGGATCTGGGGATTGAATTCCAACCAAAACTGGAACAACTGGAATGGCCCTGGATTTGTCTGGAACAATGGTGTGAATCGGGCCATGAACGAGATTGTCCAGCGAGGCAATGCCCGGGTTGGGCCGATTCGCCCTGTGAAGAAAGCGGCTGCCAGAAAGGGCAAGCCGATTGTCGTTCCACCCGCCGCTGAAAATCCGGGTGGATTGAATGCAATTGCCCCTCGGCCCAATATAGGGATGCGAAATGGCCCTATGGACCCGCTGTCTGTTGTAATTTCGGAGCCCAAAACAGATTCCGAAGTCGGATTGGCAAGTGCTGTGATGACTGAAACGCAGCCACGAGGGATGAAAGCTGGGCTGCCTGATGCAGAGCCTCAAGAAGTAAGGAATCCGAAGGGCTTACAGTCGCTACCGGAAAACGCCACAAAAGCACAGAAACAGGAATGGCTCTCAGGGCGGCTTCAGACGGCTGACCGACTGGCCCGAAATGGATTGATGGACGAAGCCAGGGAGCGATATGAGAATTTGGCTAAAACACTTGAGGATCAAGCTGCCCCATGGTTGAGAATCGCTCAGATTGAGGTGCTTTCCGGTCATCCTGACCAAGCTTTGGCGGCATGGCAGCAGGCGATGGATCGGGAATCAGGTTTGATGGCCAGCTTGATGGACAAATTCCAGTGGACGGATATAGCGGACAATTTTGCAATCGCTCAAGCTCAAAAGAGCCTCAAGGACTGGTCTTCGCAAACCGGGTTGAAAGGCTTGGGTAACCTGGAGACAACCATCGGCCTGACAAAACAACGCGAAGTTGCTGTAAAGCCCTGATTTAAAATCAGGTTATGAGCGATCTTCACTGGTGTATTCGTTGTTTGGGGCGATGCACCACCGATTTGTTTCTTGGTTTTTGGCTGGTCGATCCACAAGTATTTGCACATAATATAGGCAGGATCTGCACTTGAAGGCGGGTCAGGCGACATCAATCGATACCCGCAGCTGAATTCCAAATCTTCCAAAACGGAATCCCATGAAGTCACTCGATCGTTATTATGCTGCGTGTTGCCAAACCAATTTTCCTTGCATTTCAGATCGCTCTGAACTGGCGAATCGGGTTTCGAAATGCTTGGAATTCATCGAGCGGGTGGTGGTCGGTTACGAGCCATTTTTTGATGTGAAGCTGGTGGTCTTTCCAGAGTTCGTACATGCCGCGCCAATTTATGGAACTGTCGAGGAACTAACCGACAAACTGGCGGTGACCGTTCCGAACGAATTTACCGACGAATATGCCAAGGCGGCCAAAAAGCATGGCGTCTATATCGTAGCCGGCACATTTCTGGAGGTGGATCCCGCCCACCCTGGGCACGTTTTCAATACTTCGTGTCTGATCGGCCCGGATGGCATTGTGATGAAATATCGCAAAGTCCAGCCATGGATACCATGGGAGATCCACACCAGTCCTGCGGCCTTGTCGACAGATCCAACGGAGCTTTTCCCGGTTGCGGAAACGGAGATTGGCAAGATTGGCATTGCCATTTGCTACGACTGGCTCTTTCCGGAAGTGCTGCGAGGGCTGGCAAAGAATGGGGCCGAGGTATTGGTGCGTGTGTCGGCCTATATGGATCCATGGGGAGCAACGCCGCCGATGGACTGGTGGACACTATTCAACCGGACTCGGGCGATTGAGAATCTGTGCCATGTTGTGGCGTGCAATCAAGGGGCATCGCTGACGAATTATCCACCATTCTCATGGCCGGGCAGTTCCATGATTGTCGACTTCGACGGACGGATCATGACACAGGCGGACGCAGGCCCTGGCGAAAAGATTGTGGTTGGGCCAGTCGATCTGGCGGCGCAGAGGTCAGAGCGGCATCGCCGGCGAGGGCATCAAATGTTGCATCACAGGTTCGAATCGCATTATCATTTCCATAGTCCAAAAAGCTGAGCGAAGCAATCGTAGTCCCTCATTCACACAAACCGATTGCGCAGCGAAAACTTTCAAGGTGGGATTCATGAGCCAGTCGCCATTTTTCAATAAGATCTCACCCGGCCCGATTGGCCCAAGGCCCGACGAGAATACTACGCCCACCTGGCTGAAGTATGCTTGGGTTGTGGGAATTGCGGTGATTGTTCCGATGATCTTTATGACCTTGTTTATGCGTCCCGATTCGAACATTGATTCGGATTCTGTAGAGACGACAACGGAGTCGAAGCCGAAAACGACGACAGGCAACCTGATTGTCGCGAACCCACCATCGACCAAGACGGAATCGATCGAGGCTGTTTCAAACAAATCCTTGAATCAGGCTCGTCAGGCGGAATCGCTCGTAATGACTCCGGAAGCCGTGGCCATAGACAAGAATGCACCTGAGGCGGGCCCTTGGCTGGAAGCTCATTACCGTGGTCTGGGCCACATGGAGCGCTATGAATACGACCAGGCTGTGGCGGCCTTTCGTGAAGTTCTGGCTCTTCAGCCGGATTGGCCAGGCTCGAAAATCAATCTGGCCATTGCCCGCCTGAACCAGACAGGAACAGAGGCCGAAGCCTCCAAAAATACACGGGTTGACGGTGCCCAGAAATCGAATTTTGATGAAGCACTTGAGCTGCTCGATGCCGTGATTGCCAAGCAACCAGGCCATTTGCACGCCCACTATTCGCGGGGCATCATTCTCGAATATGTGGGTCGATTGGCGGACGCACACAAGGATTTCAGAATTGTCGCCGTGAAAGATCCTGCGGACGGCTATGCGTGGTACAAAGTCGGCTCGACCCTGACGGCTGAGGATCCGAACCAGCCTGCCGGACCTGATCAGGCTGCGGAACTGGTCTCGATCTTTGAGCGTGCCCTGACATGTAACCCTTACCTTGTTCCTGCGTTATATCGCCTGCAAATGGCTTATGCCATGGCTGGTGATCGTAAATCGCAGAGAGCGACAATCGAACGCTGGACCAAGCTTAACAGCAAGGCGAATGCGGCGGCTTATGGCGATACGGCCGAAACATTTTATGGGGAGATGGGGAAATATGCCCGGATTCTTAACCCACCTGACGCAATTCAGAGATTCAAAGCCAGCAGCAAGGGTGCGACGGTAAAGCCACAGAACCCGGTATTCAGTGAGTTGAAGTCGCTCGATGTGAAGCTGCCTGAGGGCTGTCGATGGGCGACGATCACGGACTTGAACACGCCCGATTTCAAGAGTCTGCAACTGATTCGCCTGCGGTTTGGTCAATCGGTTGCGGCGGTCGACATCAATCAGGACGGCAAGCTGGACTTCTATGCCACTTCCGCAGTCATGGCACCAACAGGCCTGCGCGACGCACTTTTGATCAATTTGGGTCAAGGCCGGTTTGAGGATCAATCGGCAGCGTATGGGGTTCCAACCGACCATCCCTCCACAGGTGTAGCGGTTGCCGATTTTGATGCCGACAAACAAATCGACCTGCTTCTGACAGGTCTGCGCGAACACCGGCTTTTGCGTAACACAGGTGGCTGGCTCGACGATGTTTCCTATCTTATGGGTGCATCGCAAGTGCCGACCCTTGGCTTGACGGCCCGCTGGCTGGACATGGACCAGGATGGAGATCTTGATCTTTATCTTGTTCTGCACACACATTCTGACTCATCCAATATTTTTGCCAACCAGAATTATCCGGGCCAGTCCAACCTGATTTTCCGCAACGATGGAGTACCGCCGCCCGTTGCGGGCCGACCCGCTGACAACTGGGCCCCACTGGCCGTTGCTCCGCCTGACTTGCCAGCCCAGAAAGGCTTGTCGCTGGCGTTCACGATTTGGCCAAACTCCGAAAAACTATCGGGTGAAACCAATCACCATACAGGAGTGGCCGCTTTGGATCTGGACGACGACCGCGACCTGGATTTAATCCTGACCCAGGATCACTCGCCTCCATCAGTTGCGATCAACGATCGACAAGGTCAATTCACAGTGGTCAGCCTAACCAATCTTGGCTCAATCGTTGACAGCCAAATCAATGGCGCCTTGGTCACAGACATCGACCGCGATGGCCGTAGTGATCTTGTTTTTCCAGGTCAGTCGGGCAAGATTTCGGTTCTGCTCAATCGCGTGGAGCGGATTGTCGGAACCACTCCGGCCATGAAATTCGAACCGGTTCCAATCGAGCCACGGGTCTGGTTGCAGGTCACAACAGCCGACCTTGACCTCGACGGACAAATGGAGCTCATTGGGCTATCGCGCGATCAAACAATCCCGATCCCCGACTGGGGCCGATTCATGGATGGCAAGATTGTGTTGGAACGCCTCCCAGTTGCTACGTCGCAAACCGTTGGAGCGGTTGCTTCGGGCATGACCGTTGCTGATATCGACGGCTCACCGCTGCCTGACTTGATCCTGTGGACCGAAACCGGCCCACTTTTTGCATTGAATCAGACCACCGACAGGCCTTATATTGCGCTTGACCTCGGCGGCCGATGGAAGCGTAGCTTTGATCACATGCGAACCAATCCGCATGCCCTTGGTGCGCGGTTGTCGCTCGAAGGCCAAGGGCTTTATGTGCCTTATGAGCACACCACACCCACAGCGGGACTGGCCCAGAGCCTACAACCCGTGGTGCTCGGCACAGCGGGTTCTAAAACCATTCCTTTGCTGCGGCTGCGCTGGCCCGACGGTGTCATGCAATGTGAGCTTAACGTGCCCACAGATCAGCGACTGGCTCTTGCAGAGAATAATCGAAAAACGGGTAGTTGCCCTGTTCTATTTACATGGAATGGCGAGAAGTTTGTCTGTCTTGGCGACTTTCTCGGCGGTGGAGGATTGGGCTACCTTGTGGCGCCTGGCGTTTACAGCCAGCCGGATCGTGACGAGGCCATGTTGATCCGCTCGGACCAATTACGTGCTGAAAACGGCTCGTTTCGAATTTCGATCACAGAACCCATGGATGAAGTTGCATATATCGATCATCTGATGCTTGAGGTGGTCGACTCTCCGGCCGATTTGCATATTGGCCTTGATGAGCGGTTCAGCCCTGGCACAAATCGGCCAACGGGAGCATTAAGAGCCTGGAAAAAGCGGATTGATCCCGATCATTGCAACGACCTCAAAGGCCGCGATATCACACAAATCCTGAAGAAGTTTGATCGACTGACGAGCGACGGTTTCAATCGCAGGATCGGCTGGACTGGCTATGCGGAAGATCACGGGATCGAATTGCATTTTGGTGAGCAGTTGAAGTCCATAAAACCCACAGACCGAGTGATTCTGGGCTTGGCGGGCTGGGTGGAATACCCCTATTCGCAGACGAACTTCGCAGCAGCATCAAGCGGACTGGTTTTGAAGCCGCCAGTGCTGGAAATCGAGGAGAGAGACGGGTCGTGGAAGGTGCTGGAAGCTGACCCCGGATACCCGGCTGGCCTGCCACGCTTGACAACTCTCGAACTGACAGGCAAATTGCCGCTGGATCGGCCATTGAATCTGCGGCTTAAAACCAATATGGAATGTTATTATGACGAAGCGTTTCTGGCCATTCTGGAACCAAAGCCGGAATTGCAGATGCAGGTTCATAAAATCCCAGTGACCCGTGCACAACTCGGCTGGCGAGGTTATACGCGTGAAATTTCACCCGATGGCAAGTTGCCTCTGGTTTATGACTACGATTATATCGACCCCGCACCACTTGCCCCTATGGCGGGCAAACTCACCAGATATGGCGATGTTCTGAATCTTCTCACCGCCGATGACGATCAACAGTGTGTGGTGGGCCCTGGCGATGAAATTCGAATGGAATTCGATGCACGGAAAATCCCGGACTTGAAAAACGGCTGGACAAGGTCATTTGTACTCAGAAGTTATGGCTATTGCAAGGATGCTGACCCCTATACAGCCACCAGCGACGATATCGGCCCCATGCCATATCGCGGAATGCCCGATTACCCTTTCAGCGCCGACAGGCAGCGACCAATCGACCCAGCTTATCAACGGTATCTGGACACCTACCAGACCCGTAAGGCGGGGCAGTGATATTCCGCAGAGTCCGTTCTTTGCCTTAATTGCAATTCCGATTCAGGCATTGTGACGTTCTGAATTGTCTGTTTTGCAATTCGGAATTTTACGGAGTTCTCTATTCCGGAATTTGTCAGAAACAAACAGACCAGAAAAACCAACAAGGCATGTTCAAGAACCGGTTCAAGACGAGTATAGAAGCTCAACGAGATCGCTTTTTTTGAGCGATCTCGTTGACTTACTGAATTAAACCGACTCAGTAGATTTATTTGCCGGCCTTGCCAGCTCGAAATTTGCGAACAATTTCCACGTATTGGGCGGCCAGGCTTTCTATCCGTCCAAAATCGCCTGCCGCAACGGCCTTTGGTTCCACCAGGCTTGACCCGACACCCAGGCAGCATGCCCCCGCGCTCAGGAATGATTCGGCTGTGTTCAAATCGACACCACCTGTTGGCATCAATCGGATTTGTGGCAAAGGCCCGCGCATGGCCTTAAAAAATGGTGGGCCGACCACTTCCGCCGGAAAGACCTTTACAATGTCAGCACCGGCTTCCCAAGCGGCCAGGCATTCCGTGGGTGTGAACGAACCAGGCATAATTGCCTTTCCATATCGTTTTGCGAGCCGGATCACATCCAGATTCAGACACGGTGTGACCAGATATTCCGCCCCTGCCAGAATGGCTGTCCGTGCCGTCTCTGTATCAAGAATGGTGCCAGCGCCCAGAACAATCGAATCGCCAAGTGCCTTGCGCACTTCGCGGATCACCCGATCGGCATCGGGCACTGTGAATGTGATTTCAGCGGCCGTCACTCCACCTTTGGCCAGCGCCTGAACCACTTGGATGAGCTGATCGGGCTTCTCTGACCGAATCACGGCCACAATGCCGCAGTCCAGAATTCGAGAAAGTGTGTCGGTTGCCATTTGCGTGAGGTCTCCGTGCTGAGATCAATGTTTCAGGCTGGCGCCAGAAGGTTTGAGGATGACACCCATCATAACGATTTGAACTTGCACATGGCGAGTCCAAGTCGGTTTCTTATCGATACCCCAGACTTCCCCACCATGCCAAGTTCACCAATAATACCCAAGATTGTAGATTATTTTTCCATTTTTTAAGAGAAATTCCTGCATCCCTCCTTTGAAATTCGCCTATACGGATTTTGCGATTTCACGTAGTCTTGCCCTGTTCGACTTTTGCCGAACAAGGCCAGGAGGGGTCATCGCAGGCCATGCCACGTAAAAGTTTGCTGCGCCGATTGGTGCGGCGGATTCAAATCCTGTTTTTCTTACTCCTAGGCTTGGCTGTAAGCCTGGCCATTGGTGCATTTTATTATGTTCAGGATGGCGACTATTTACGCCAGCGAATCCTTGCTGAATCACCACAGTTTTTCCCTTCCTCAAAGCTTGAGATTTCCCATGCTCGGATTCGCCCGATCCTTGGCGAGTGTATTCTGGAACATATCAAGCTATGGCAAAATCTGGCTCTCAAAGAGACTTCCAAGCAAGCAAGGGCAACGGATCCACCGGTCTCTGATTCAAAAATTGCTGCCATCGAAACGCCCCCAGTTGGGCCTTCCCCGCTACTGCCCACATTACGACTTCCCTTTGTGAGACTTTTATTCGATCCTTGGAAGATGGTTCAAGGCGATTTTGATATTCAAAAGGTGGTAGTCGCCCAACCCGTCCTGAGAATCGCCCGCGACGATTTGGGGCGATGGAGCTTCGATTCCCTTCTGGCCAACCCCTGGCCCATGAAGTCGAGCGGCAAAGTCCCAGCCATTCAGGTGGTTCGTGGCTCTTTGGAGCTGGTTCAGAATGGCCCGTTAGACGCTGGGCTTGGCGAGCAGTTGCACCAGCCATTGCCTGTGGTTTTGCGTGAAGTGGAAATGACCATCGAGCCGCTGGCTGGTACCCGCCAATTGCGATTTACCGGCAATGCTCAGGGAGTCTGGGCAGATCGTGTCCAGCTTGATGGAATAGTCGATCTTGACAAAGGGACCGTCCAATTCAGTGGCTCGCTCAACGGCCTTCAGCCAGGCCCCAAAATGCTTGCTTCTGTGGCACCTGAAATGGTTGAAGACTGGAAAAAGTCCGGCCTTTCCGACCTGGAATGCAACCTGATTCTGGAGTCGGCCACGATTCAGATGATCAACGGAATACCACGCCCGAGCTCCTATAAAATGCGGGCTGACTTATTGCGCGGCAAACTTCAAAGACCCGACCTGCCCTTCCCCTTGAACGACTTGCGTGCCACTGCCGTGATCAAGGACGATCAACTGATCATCGAGCGGGCTGAAGCCTATCACGGCAAGACCATCCTCCGGGCCAGTGGCAAGTCCGGGTTCCGGAATTATCGGACAGATCCACTTGATATCACTTTTCATGCCATAAACTTACAGATTGATCAGCGTCTTCAGAAAGTCACGCCACCACAGTGGCAAAACTTCTGGGTGGAATATCTGCCCAAGGGAGAACTCAATGTGGCTGTGCATATGGTCCGGGATCGGCCCGGTGGCGAGATCGGATTTGGCGTAAATACGGAATGTCGTGATGTGGCCATCTGTTATGAGTTTTTCCCTTACCCCATCGAGCACATCTGGGGACAGATTACATGGACTGGCAATACGATAAGACTGGGAAACCCGGATAAACCGCCACTGGAAAGCGGTCTTCGAACAATTCTCGGCAATCGGCCTGCCGCCATTACCGGCACGATTCGCAATCCCGGACCGAAGGCGGAAGTCGACCTCGTTTTTGAAGCCGAAAATCTGGCAATCGACGAAACCCTTCTAAACGCATTCCCACCCGACACAAGGCGTGTTGTTGACGCCTTCCAGCCTACAGGCGAGGTCAAGGCAAAGGCCGTAATCACACGCAAGCCATCGACAAAACCCAACGAGCCTGCCATGGGGCAAGTCGAGGTACACACCACAATTGATCTGATCGATCGATGCTCCATCCGTTGGTCAGGTCTCCCTTATCCAGTACACAACATGAAGGGCCGCCTACAGCTACACCCGGATTACTGGGTTTTTGAGAATATCTCAGGCACCAATGGCACAGCACGTATCACAGGCCGTGGAAAGGTGGAGCGAATTGGCCCCAGACGGGTGCCTCAGGCGCCCTTTCCACGCCGTCGTCCAAGGCCTCAATTGGCAGGTGCAACTGGTCCAGCACCCTTACCGACCGCCCTGAACCAGCCTTTGCCTCCAACAATTGTGCAAAATGCCAGTGCGCCCTTGAAAACCCATATCGAACTGCATGCGGATCACCTCCCTTTTGACGAGCAATTGCGAACCAGCCTGCCTGATGTCTGGCAGACAACCTGGTCGACCCTGAACCCGATCGGGTCTGCCAAAGTTGATGCACTGATTGATCTGGATCCATCGCAAAACCATAAACTCAATCAGATTACGATCTCTCCCGACGCCGATACCAGGCTCAACCTGGTTGTCCAGAGGCGCACTCCTGCCAACGAACCCGCCCGCAAGCCTCTTGAGCTGGGGCTTGATCAGGTTCAAGGCAAGTTTGTTTCTACAAACAGCAAAGTTTCGATGTCGGATGTTGATTTTCTGTTTCGGAATTCCAAAGTGACAATCGACCAAGGCGAAGTGGTCCTGGAAAGCAACGGCCAATTTGAACTTTGGGCCAAGTCATTAGAGGCAAGAGACTTACATCTTGATGCCGCACTTCGGCAAAAAATGTCGCCCGTGATGTCGCAATTTGCTCGACGATTGGACGACGGACGACCGCTCACCTTTCGTTCGGACTTGCAATTGGGCTGGTCCGGCAAAGAAGCCGATCCCACTTGGTGTCGCTGGAAAAATGGGATCATCATTTTGAATGGCAATTCATTCGACGCAGGCTGGCAACTGAAAAACCTCCAGGGTCAGGTGGAAAATATCTCAGGCCACTTTGATGGATTTGACCTCACTGTCGATGGCCTGATTGCGCTCGACAGCATGTCGGTCAAGGGCTTTCCACTGAATCAGCTCAGTGGACCAATCCATGTCGAAAAAGGTCTCGTGGAACTCCCCAGCCTTCAGGCCACAATTCTGGGCGGCCAGAGTTATGGCAATATCAAGCTGCAGATCGAACAGGAGCCACAGTTTGAAGCCGGCTTGAAACTGGTCGGACTGGATCTGGCAAATTATGCGCGGACTGTACCAGGACGCCAGGAAATGCGTGGCCGGGTCACTGGACAATTGAACGTCAAAGGCCGTGGCAGTGATGCACGAAATCTTCAAGGTCAAGGTTCAGCGGATATCACCCAAGGCGACCTTGGAGAGCTCCCTGATTTTTTGAGGTTCATCAAAGCCTTAAATCTTTCGCCCGCCTCAAAAACCGCATTCGACTCGGCTCAGGTTGGATTTGTGATCAATAATGGCAAAACCTCATTCCAGCCCATCAAATTCCAAGGCGACGCCTTCAGCCTCGATGGTAATGGCGAAATGAGCTCACGCGGCGAGCTGGACGTACACCTGAATGTCGTTTACGGGCGTGACCGAATCTATCTGCCGATTTTGACAGACGCCATCAAGGAAGCCAGCGGCCAGCTTTTTCAGGTCCGAGTCACGGGTTCGCCAAGTTTTCCAGATTTCAGGCTCGACGTTCTTCCTTCAACATTTGGAGCACTCAGAACACTTGGCGACGACCGGCTTTTGACAAACCCCATTCGTCAGTCATCACCAACATCAAACCCAAGGCGATTCGGATTCGGCTTATTAAACGGATTTAGGCCATAATCAATTAACCACTTTGATTGCCATATCTTACGATGGAGAGATTTCGTTTCTCAAGCCATCAGCTCAGCGTGATTTCTGGCGACCATAGGTCGCATGCGCCTGTGCAAAAGTGCCAGAAACAACGGCCGCCAACAAGGAAAACTCTAAAGCAGCGCTGGCTGCCACGATGATCTCCGCAAGCTTGCGGGAAGCAAACGGGCCATCCGCACAGCCCACCATTTCCAGGTTGCGGCGCTGGGCTGGCAAGCGGGTCCCTCCACCAATTGTTCCGATGGTCAGGCTTGGAAATGTCACGCGACATGTCAGACCATTGTTCTCTGCAGGAATCGCCTGGCTCATGGCCACTGCATTTTCTGCCACACAGGCTGTGTCCTGACCAAATGCCAGATAGAGAGCTGTCAAGCCATTTGCCGCATGAAGGTTCGTTCCCAAGCCACCCATAGCATGAGACGTAACCTGCGCCATCTGCTGGAATTCCATCACCGCATTGGCGGTCACTCCCATATATTCCAAAACTTGTTTCGGAAGCGTGACTTCCATGACAGCGGCATGACCCCGGCCATCCGCAAAATTCCGCCGGCTTGGTTTTTTGTCGCTGTTGTAGCCCGATTCCAAATAGAACCGGTGCCCTGTCCCTTCCTGAATCAGCTTGCAGGCCACCTCTGTGGCGATCGTCACCATGTTCTGGCCAGCCGCATTGGCTGTATCGTAGATAAAATCAAGAATTACAAAATGCTGGAGCGGCACCATTTCAACCCGAAGCAGTTTGCCGTGCCGAGTTGTGGATTCCGCAGCCTCACGAATCTGGGGCTCGTGTCGCCTGACCCAGTCCATAAATGCTGGAATTTCGGCAATGCTTGACATCACAAAACCCGGGCTACGCGAGAGTTCCTGACGCAAGTGAACCGTTCGGCAGCCGCCCGATTGGGCAAAGGCAAGCATTCCACGTGTCATGGAAAGCACCAGTGTGCCTTCAAGTGTACAGACCGGCACCACAAATTCGCCCTTGGCATAAGTGCCATCGATCACCAAAGGGCCTGCCACAGCCATCGGTATAGGAACATAACCGACATGATTTTCAATAATACCACGCATCTGATCCGCTTCAGGCGTCAGTGGTTCATCCAGGACCGTTCCTGTTGTCTCTTCAACCCACCGACGACGACGCTCGGAGTCTTTCTCGCGAAATCCACCCGGCGGTTTCGTCATCGGAACAGATTCACTGATAATATCTAAAGACATTGAGATTCTTGCCTCAACAAGTCATATCCCCAAGTCAAGGCTTGCCGGATAAATCATCCGCTGAGCGATCCTATCACATCCATCTTAGCATATTTTCATTGCCCATGCGAATTTGCGACCAACGGGAAAACGTTCGCCGCAAATTCCAGCAGATTTCATGATTCCGCTTTTACCAAAAACCACATCTGCAATCAGCAGTCAAAATACAAAGCAAATTCCCACGGGTGCGGACGCACGCGTACTGCCTCAACCTCATGCTGACGCTTGTACCAAATCCAGGTGTCGATCACGTCCGAGGTAAACACATCGCCGTTCAAGAGAAAATCGTGGTCTTTTTGAAGGGCGTCAAGAGCGGCATCTAACGATCTCGGTGTCGTTGGTACATTCTCGAGCTCTTCAGGACGCAAGTCATAAATGTCTTTGTCCAACGGGTCGCCGGGCGAAATCTTCCTCTGAATCCCATCAATTGCCGCCATAAGCATCGCTGAGAAAAGTAGATACGGATTGGCTGCCCCATCCGGTGAACGAAACTCAAGCCTGCGGCTTGCCGGATTCGGATTGTGCAGCGGCAGACGAATGATCGCAGACCGATTACGCCGGCTGTAAGAGAGCTTCGTCGGAGCATCAAACCCTGGTACCAATCGCTTGTAACTATTTGTCGTCGGATTGGCAAACGCACACAAGGCAGGAGCATGTGCTATGATCCCGCCCATCGCATACATCGCCAGTTCCGACATCCCACCATAGCCAGAACCTGGAAACAGAGGCTGATCGCCGCGATAAAGCGAGAAATAGGTGTGAAGGCCCGACCCATTATCGCCAAACAATGGCTTGGGCATGAATGTGGCCGTTTTGCCAGCCCTTCTCGCCGCATTGCGAACAATGTATTTGGCCAGCATCAGATGGTCGGCATGACGCAGCAGATCGCCCGCCCCAAGGTCAATCTCACACTGACCACCTGTCGCAAGCTCATGATGGTGATTCGTTACCGGAATCCCACACTCAGCCAGAATTCCAGCAATTTCCGTCCTTAATTCCGCAAAACTGTCCGTCGGTGGACATGGAAAATACCCCAACCCTGTTCGTGGCTTGTAAGCCAGGTTAGGGCCTTCCTTCCGACCATTGTTCCAGTCGCCTTCGACTGAATCCAGATGATAAAAACCCTCGTGGACATTCTGACCAAAACGCACATCGTCAAACACAAAAAACTCAAGCTCTGTCGATATCTCGGCTCGATCTCCAATCCCCGTACTTGTCAAATAACCGACCGCTTTACGGGCTATGTTACGCGGGTCGCGGTCATAATCCTGATGGGTGATCGGGTCCTGGATATTACAGACCATCGCCAGGGTCGGCCTCGAAAGAAACGGGTCGATCAAAGCCGTTTCCGACTGAGGCACCACCAAAAGTTCCTCTTCGTTGATCGCTCGCCAGCCGGAAACCGCCGATCCATCAAAGCTGAAGCCCTCTTCAAATGCCTCTTCCGTCAATGCTTCGGCTGGTATCGCAAAGTGCTGCCAGACACCTGGAAAGTCCATATAGCGCAAGTCCACTATCGAAACTTCACGCTGACGAATCATGGCTAATACTTCGCGTGGCGTCACCCTCGTGGCCCCCAGACTAATGGACAAACCCTTGTATTTTTTGGCGCTCGCTTATGCATCCCTCTTATACTAATCTTCAACAAGCCCTTTGACGACACCCAGCATTCGGTTATTCTGACGAAATCTAACGAATCTGACGTCTGTGCATTTCCTCTACCAACCAATTCACCCTTTCGTGACCAACCAAAAGCCGATCACAAGCCATGTACACGAGACCCTTGTTCGATAAATCTTTAATCACCTTGGCAGCCTTGGCCATCGTCCAGGCCTCGCATCTCTCCGCTCAAGAAAAGCCACCCCTGCGTATTGCTCCAAACCTCGCCTGTAAAGTGCTTCATCCGCTCGGATATGGTGCCGTACTGGCTCAAAAAGCACCTCAAATCGACGGCAAACTCGACGATCATGTCTGGCAAAACGCGCCCTGGACCGAAGATTTCGGCGACATTCAAGGCAGCGCCCGCCCTGCTCCGCGCTTCCGCACTCGTGCCAAAATGGCTTGGGATCAACAATACTTTTATGTCGCCGCCCGTTTGGAAGAACCACACGTCTGGGGCACTCTGACCAAACACGATTCCGTCATCTTTCAGGATAACGATTTCGAAATCTTCATCGACCCCGATGGCGACAACCAACAATACTTTGAGCTGGAAATCAACGCCCTCAATACGGAGTGGGATCTCAGACTCGTCAAAGCCTACCGCGATGGAGGGCCCGCTCTCAACGAATGGGAAGTGCCTGGCCTGAAGACGGCCGTCGCTGTGGAAGGAACCCTCAACAATTCCACCGATCAAGACACCGCCTGGACCATCGAATGGGCCATCCCATGGAAAAGTCTGGCAGAATTTGCAGGCCGACAATGCCCCCCAAAATCTGGCGATACATGGCGCGTCAATTTCTCGCGAGTCGAATGGCGACACCTCATCGACAAATCCGGTCATTACCAAAAAATCCCCGGCTTCCCTGAGGAAAACTGGGTCTGGAGCCCACAGGGACGAATCGACATGCACCGGCCTGAAACCTGGGGGCACGTTCGGTTCGTAAACTCACCAGAAGAAGCCAAAAAACCTGTCCTCGCTGAAGATCAGCAAGCCCGCTGGTGGTTGCTTGAACTCTACGAATCACAAAAAAACTTCCAAGGAAAAACAAAACGATATGCTGCAAACTTTCAGGAACTTGGATTGAAACTTCCTGCCGAAAAAGGCTGGAAAGTACAAATTCAAACTAAACCCGATGGTTCAGATTATGCCACCACCATCACAATTCCACGTCCCGGCAAGTCGAATCTGGAATTGAAAATGGATGCCGATTCACGCATACATCGCAACCCTTCCTGGGACTCCGATTCCAAATGAATCCCAGAAAAAACTTGGAATATAAGCTTTTCACAACCGGCTGGAACGCTTATCAAGCCGTTTTAGAGCACGATTATCTCTGGCACAGCATGGCTGCCACAGCCCTCAATCAATTGCTTGCCGATCGCTTTGGTACCACCATCCCATTCTCATTTCTCGATCTGGCCTGCGGTGATTCCGCAACCACGTCAGCCGTACTTCAGAATTTTTCACTCGTGAATTATGTCGGTGTCGATTCCAGCCCAACCGCTTTAATCGAGGCCGCCAGAAATAAAAATGGGCTCGGATTAAATCCGAAACTGATCGAAGCCGACCTGCTTGAATTTCTGGCCAATGATCAAGTAGAGTTTGACGTAATTTATGTTGGCCTCGTGGCACACCATTTCGGCGCCGATAATCTCCAACATTTTTTCGACCTGATTAGCAAACGACTCAAACCTGGCGGACTCCTGATCGCTTATGAAACCTTTCTTTTGCCCGATGAAACCCTTGAGGAACATATCAATCGACTCTGCCTCATTATCCGATATCTCTGGTCGGAAATGCCACCCGTATTCAAACGCAATATTATCGAGCATGCGACCACATGCGATTTACCCGTCTCAATGGCTGTCTGGAATGAAAAAACCGCCAAATCAGGCCTGACAGATACTCAGATTGTCATGAAATCTCCTGACAGGCTCTGTGCCATGGTCATTTCTTCATGGAAATGATGGCCCTCACTCCCGGGCTTTTTGCCGCCCAGGCAAAGGCTTTTTCCATCTCATCGATTGCAAACGATTCACCAGCAAGCATCAACCAAATCTCGGGAAACTTTCGATACTCCGACTCGAGAAATACCGTCGCAGATTGCAAGTCGATTGCACTGTAATTATGGACCCCCCTAATGGTCAACATCTGCCTGACAATCTGCTCAGGCTCAATCTCGATGGAACCAGCCGGGAAAACGGCCCCCGCCAGAACAATCATGCCGCCTGTTCGTACCGATCTCATCGAACTTGCAAAAGCGGTTCCTGAACCACTGAATTCCAGCGCCTGATCCGCCCCAAGACCATCATGTGCTATGGATTTAAGCTTGTCATCAATGCTCAGATCCGAAGGATCCATCGCATGATCGGCTCCAAAAATCAGCGCCCTCTCGCGCCGCAACTGGTCAGGCTCAATACAAATCACCAAATCCGCTCCTAGAGATTTCGCCATGCGGCAGGCAATCGCTCCAAGCACTCCACCACCATAAACCAATATTTGTTGACCTTTCTGGCCTCCAGCCATTCTTAATGTGGCCGCCACAGTGGCACCAGCACAAGCCGCCAGACAAGCCATCCCTGCAGGAATTGCATCCGACAATCCCACGACCGGTGTCCCTTCAACCAACTCCACACACTGACTGAATCCACCCCGCGGCGTCTCGCCCATTGTGTATCGATGATGACCATATTTTACAAGCCTCTGGCATTTCTGTGGAATTGCATTTTGACAAAACAGGCATTCACCACAACTTGCAGCAACACCCCAGACCAAGCGTTGGCCAATGGCACAGGGCCGACCTTCTACGTCTTTTAATGTCCATGAATCAGGAAGTTTCCACACGCGCCCAATTGCCTCATGGCCAAGCACGGAAGGTGTCGGACCACCCCGCCTGCCCATGACTGTATGAATATCACTTGAGCAGACTGTGCAGGCTTCCGTTTCAATGATTGCTCGATCTTCATTGAAATTCGTATCTGATATCGTAATTATGGTCCATGGTTGCCCTGCTCCGTGAAACAGAGCCGCCTTCAGTGTTTTAGAGTTCGGATTCATTTGCAATTGAGACTGGTGAAATTGGGTTCAAGTCAATGTTGTATCGGCCGCATGCCCTGCTTTTTTTAATTTGCTTTGCCACATGATCACCGTAATCAAGGTGATAAATGATGCAGTCATCAGAAACCATGCAGGCGATAGGTCATTATGCGTTTTTGCGATCAAATAGCTTGCCACCATCGGAGTCGTTCCACCGATTAATCCGACACACAGATTAAATCCGACAGAAAGCACTGTGCAGCGTGCTTTTTGGGGCAGCATCCTGACAACCAGTGCCGGATAGGAACCCTGATACGGCGCAATCACCATCACAAATCCCAATTCACCGAGCAGATCAAGCCACGGATTTTTGTGATGCAACAGCCAGAACAACGGCAATGCAAGCACCATGCAAGCAAACGCCGCAACTGTGACAATGCGTGCTGGTCCAATCCGGTCTGCAAGATGCCCATAGAATGGGATTAAGAACATCAGAACAATCATGCTGATCGTGTTGACTTCGAGCGCCTGAGCAAGCGGAACTTTCACTGTCTGTGAGAGATATGTCGTTAGAAAAACGAATATCAGATAAAATCCTACAGACCCCATCAGCATCACTCCAGCAATCCGCAACATATCAATCCAGTGCTCGCGAAATGCAATCACAATCGGCGGAGTTTGTGAAGGATCCGGTTTTTCAGATTCTTCCGGCAGGTGTTTGCGAATGAACAAGCCCGCCAGCCCAACAGCCAGCCCAAGCAGCATCGGCACCCGCCAGCCCCACAAGGCGACCTGCTCGGGTAAGAGTGTCCGGTTTATAATAAAACCCACAGCCGAACCAGCCAGCGTTCCACCCGTGGCTCCTGCTGCCCCCCAACTGCCCGCAAACGCCTTTCGGCCCACAGGCGCATGCTCTACCAGATACAATAAACTCGTTGCAAATTCACCGCCAACCGACATCCCCTGAAGCATGCGCATCAGTACCAGAATGACTGCCGCGGATGAGCCCAAAGTTTGATATCCCGGAAGAATGCCAATACAGAATGTCGGAATCGCCATGCACAGCACAGAGAGTGTCATCGCCGTTCGGCGACCTCTGCAGTCTGCAATATGACCAAATACAACCGCACCAAACGGACGCATCATGAAACCAGCAGCAAATGCTCCAAAGGCTGCGATCAGACTCGTGACGGGATCCGAGGATGGAAAGAATACCTGACCAATTTCATGGGCAAAGAACCCGTAAACAGCAAAATCGTACCACTCCAGCACATTCCCAATCGTCCCGGCAATAATCAATCGCCTGTGATGCGCCTCAAATTCCTTTGCAATATTTGCTTCTCCCTTGAGCAGTTCAACTCCGGTTGCAGCCATGACTCTTATCCGATCGATTGATTGATTCCAGGATGTTTGACGTTTCTTCTACTTACTTGTAATGTCCTGAGCTCAATTATTCAAGGGAAATACTGGAAATGCGCCGGATTGTTAAAACTGTTCACAAAGTTAAACACGGGAAGTTAAATACACTCCGTCAGGAAATGAGTTCCCGGGAATGCAAACAGGTCAGCTCATTATTACAAGTTTTTTATTCAACCACAGTTGCGTTTTTGATGACGTTCCGCAATCATGAACCTAATGTGATCTAGTCTCATGATCTGAACAACTAAACAGATACCACGCCCACAGGAAAACTCATGAATCGTCGACATTTCATTAGCCTGGCCACAGGCCTGACGGCTGCATCCAGCGCAACAAGACTATCAACAGCCGTTGAATTCCCAATACCAGTCGCGGAATTAAACCTTCTCGAAGTTTCGCTTGCGGACGACCCCAAAAACCTGATCGCACCAGGTGCAAAACTTGAAAAGCTCTGGGGTGAAGGTGAATTCACAGAAGGTGCCGCCGAGGGGCCCGATGGTTGCATCTATTTTTCCGATATCGGTAATGAACTGATGAAGTTCGACCCCAAATCTAAAAAGGTCAGTGAATATCGTAACCCTTCAGGCCGCTCCAATGGAATCATTTTCGATTCCAAAGGCCGCATGATTGTCGCCGAGGGAGCCAACACAGGCGGTCAGCGCAGAGTCACCGCAACCGACATGAAAACCGGAAAAATTGAAGTTCTGGCCGACAACTACAACGGCAAGAAATTCAATAGCCCGAACGATGTCGCTATCGATGCCAATGGCCGCATTTTTTTCAGCGATCCACGTTACGTATCCAACGAACCGCGTGAACTCGATTATGAAGCCGTCTTTCGTATTGATCCCAATGGCAAAGTCACCCGCCTTGAAACCGGCGCTTTCAAACCTAACGGTGTCGTCGTCAGCCCTGATGGCAAAACACTTTATGTGGCTGACAACGGTAGCAGACGACGGGTATTGCTGGCCTGTAAGCTTGATAAAAACGGCGATACAAGCCCAGGCAAGTCCATTTATGATTTCGGCGATGGTCGCGGCACCGATGGCATGACTATTACAACCGATGGCCGAATTGTCGCCACAGCAGGCAAGGACGATCAATCTGGCGTCTGGGTCTTCTCACCCGATGGCAAACTCGAAGGCGTAATTCGGACCCCTGAAGCCGCTACAAATTGCGAATTCGGTGGCCCCGAAGCGAAAACACTTTATATCTGCGCCGGTGTAAGCCTCTATCGAATTGAAACAAATATGAAAGGTTTCCGATTCTGACTTAACAGAGAGGCCCTCAAACAAGCTTGGGCTGAACCATGATAACCTGGTTCAGCCCAATTCATTTATTGGGAGTTTTGCATGACACCGACGTTTAGTTCGTTTCTATGACCAATTTTCAAGTCTGTTTTTGCTGGCGATATCGCTTGATCAATGTATTTGTCGAACTATCATGTTTCAATTCCGGCTCATTGATCGACTCTAATTCCGGAGTGATTCGGCTGGCAAGAACCTTGCCAAGTTCCACGCCCCATTGATCGAAAGAATTGATACCCCAGATCACGCCCTGTGTAAAGACCTTGTGTTCGTATAAAGCAATCAGCGCCCCCAATGAAAACGGGGTCAGCTTCTCAATAAGAATGGAATTCGTAGGCCGATTACCTGTAAATGTTCGATGCGGAATCAATTCGGGATTGCAGCCTTCGAGCTGAAGCTCTTCGTGCGATTTACCAAATGCAAGTGCCTCGGTCTGGGCGAAAAAGTTTGACATGAGTAGATCGTGATGCAGGCCGCAGGGATTCAGGCTTTGCGAGAAGGCTATGAAGTCACAGGGGATCAGCTTGGTGCCCTGATGGATCAACTGATAAAACGCATGTTGGCCATTGGTGCCAGGCTGGCCCCACACAATCGGACCAGTCTGATAAGAAACTCGTTCACCCGATTTCGTCACGCTTTTGCCATTACTCTCCATGTCAAGCTGTTGCAGATAGGCTGGAAAGAGATTCAGGTATTGGTCGTACGGCAGAATTGCAACACTTTCAGCACCCAGAAAATTATTATTCCAGAGCCCAATCAGCCCCAGTAGAACCGGCAGATTCTGATCCCACCGGGAAGACTGAAAATGTCTATCCATGGCATGAAAGCCGGCAAGAAAGTCACGGAACAATTTCTCGCCAATGGCAATCATAAGCGACAGGCCAATCGCAGAATCGACAGAATATCGACCACCAACCCAGTCCCAGAATCCAAACATATTTGCCGTATCAATTCCAAATCTTGAGACTTCTGCGGCATTGGTACTGACAGCGACAAAATGGCTGGCGACAGCCGATTCACCCACTTTATCAACAAGCCAGTCACGCGCAGTTCGGGCATTGGCCATCGTCTCCTGTGTGGTGAACGTCTTGGAAGCCACAATAAATAGAGTTTCTTCCGGATTCAATTCCCGAAGCGTTTCTGTGATGTCCGTCCCATCAACATTCGAGACGAAATGCAATGTGATCGATCGGTCCGAATAATGCCGCAATGCGTCATAACAAAGATGCGGGCCAAGGTCTGAACCCCCAATTCCAATATTCACAACATGTGCAATTTTGCTACCAGTTGCACCCTTCCAGCGCCCACTTCTGAGATCGTCGGAAAATTTTGCCATACGTTCAAGCACTGCCTGAATTGCTGGAACCACATTGACACCATCCACAAAGATCTCTGATCCCACAGGGGCACGAAGCGCTGTGTGCAGCACCGAACGGTTTTCGGTATTATTTAGGGGTTCGCCGCTAAACATGGCGCTTATTTTCTGGCGTAGTTCAAGCGCATCCGCCAATCCAAATAAAAGCTTGAGGGTTTCCACTGAAATCCGATTCTTGGAATAATCGAGATATATTCCGGCCGATTCGGCTGTAAGATTTGTCCCCCGATCAGGATCAGCCTCAAATAGATCTGCGATTTGCAGATGACTCATTGTTTCCAGATGATTTTTTAATGATGTCCACTCTGGACGTTGTGTCAGATTCATGATCGCCTTGAAATGGAGAAATCTGGTATAGATACTGCTAAACCGCCCCAAATATGCCCCTGCTCAGTCGGTATTTGTCTTTTGAACCGATTTTTTCTTGGCCGCTGCTTTCTTTTTCGTGGCACTTGCAGCGCCTTCCTCATATCCATGCCACCATTTCGGGCCTTCGGCTTCAATTTCTGAATTGAGTGAAATCAAGGCAGATTTCATTTCTGCAAATTTATCCAGATTGATCATGGAAAGATCTGTCGTTTCCTTGATGTCCGACTTCAATTCGTAGAGTTCCATTCGGCTGAGATCTTCGGTGGCAACAATTTTCCAGTCGCCAATCCGCATCGCTGTTTTAATCGGCGTTCTGGCAATATTGCATCTCCAGTAAAGTGGCCTGGACCGCATTACTGGCTGACCACTTGTGAGCAGAGGCAAAAGGCTGCCACCATCAATCACACGGTCGTCTGGCAATTTCGTGAGGGCAATGGCACACGTGGTCGGAAACCAGTCCGAGCCTATCACAGGCGTATCACTAATTGTTCCGGGCTTAATCTTGCCAGGCCATCTCACAATTCCAGGCACTCGGATTCCGCCTTCATAAACATCGCGTTTCCGGCCCCTCAGCCCACCCGTCGAGCCACGGGTTCGGCCTTCCGTGCCATTGCCTTCCGGACCATTATCGGCTGTAAACGCCACAAAGGTTGTTTCCGTCAATTGCAATTCGTCCAGTGATTTCATTAGCCTGCCAAAGGCATCGTCCATCTGTGTGACATTGCCATGATGCTGGCGAATATCAGGATTTTCGATACTTTCGTAATGTGATTGAAATCTTGGGTCGGTTTCGATTGGAAGGTGAGGTTCGTGGGTCCAGACACAGAGAAAAAACGGCTTGGTTTTATCCCGCCCAGATTTCAGCCAGTTTATGGCTTCATCTGCAACTAGTTCGGCAGAAAAACCTTCGAGCTGGCCCACTGGCTTGCCATCGCTCACAAAATTATTCGGGTTTTTGTGGCTCGGTGCTGCGTTATTCTGCGTGCTATACCAGTGATTAA
This sequence comes from Candidatus Kuenenia stuttgartensis, assembly GCA_945865635.1. Taxonomy (GTDB): domain Bacteria; phylum Planctomycetota; class Planctomycetia; order Isosphaerales; family Isosphaeraceae; genus QWQI01. The sequence continues at coordinate 27,294 of CAMBEP010000008.1, read as the reverse complement.
AGCCATGATCTGAAGGTTGCGGATGATTTGGTTTGTTGAAATAACCATTTAAATGCCATTTGCCAATATGGGCTGTATCGTAGCCAGTGGCTTTCAATAATTTGGCTGATGTGATTTCACTGGTACGAAGATATGGGAGTCTGTCCTCAGGAATCCACGTAAAGACTCCATTGCGGTATGGTGTGCGGCCCGTAAGGATTGACGAGCGGCTTGGCGAACAGACGGCACCGGCAGAATAACACTGTGTGAGTTTGATACCCTGCTGGGCAAATCGATCGAGATTCGGAGTTTTAATGATCGGATTGCCATAGCAGCCCAGATCACCATAGCCGAGGTCGTCTGCCAGAAAAATGATGATGTTTGGCGCGCTATTTTCGATGGCCGAGCTTGTGCCAGTCAAGGTTTTTATTGCCAGAATTACGAATGCTATCAATTGTACTTTGCGAAGCATTTTTGACCTCTGTTGATATGCACAATCCGCCTCAGCGATCTCTTGATAATCGTAAAGTAGACCATGGACCAATGGCCAATGCAACACAAGTGATTGAAAATTCAAGGCGAACTAAAAACCAAAAAAGGCCGAAGGGAAAAACACCCTTCGACCTTCTTCTTAATGATCCATCCGCTCTGGTTTCGAACGATCGCTTACAAGCAGGCGGATTACTTCATGGATGTACCTTGAATGGTCACTTCCACCGGAGGCTGACCTGGCAAGTTTGTATGGAGTTTCAGGACACGGCTGAATTCACCTGTCGCTGATGATTTGGATGGCGTGAACTGGACTGTCAGCACATGCACAGTCTTTGGCTCTGTTTCGGCAACAATCAGTTCCAGGCCGTTTTCTGCACCCTCCACACCTGTAACAATAAAGGGCTGAGAACCCTTGACTACAAAGCGACTTTGGGCTGGTGTCTGGCTGGTGGATTGCAGTTGACCCACATTTACAGATTTGGGTGAAACCGTGAGTGCTCCGACAACCTGAGCAGTCATCAGTACAGGAATTGCAGGATTGTTTGGGTCGTTGGTATGAACAAACAGGTCGTTGCGGATCACGCCTTCAGGGGCATCCTTCCGCAAGGTGATGTTAAGCTCATAGGAAACGCCGTTCGTGGTTCGATTGCGTTCGACAAGTTTGGCGTCGATTCCCTTGACACTGCTCGACATTTTCAGGGCACGCCAGTCGTTGGCACCCACACGGTCGATAGTGATGGTGCGCGACACTTCCTGACCCTTGACCACATAACCGAAGTCGATGGTGCCAGGGTTCAAAACGATGTCGCTCTGAATCTCGGAACTCACAGCTAGCCTGACTTCAGCTTGTCGGCCGCTGGCTGTGACAAGCGAGACGAACAGAATCGTGGCCTTGTGGCCCACGAAATTGATGGTGTTCATCTGGGCTTCTACCGTAGCACGCTCACCCGGCCCAACAACCGATTTGTCTGACGCGCCACTCGTACACCCGCACGATGGCCTAAGGCCCACAATGGTGATCGGTTCATTCAGGGTGTTGGTCAGATAGAACGGATAACGAACCGTTGCACCACGGGCCACTGTGCCCCAGTTGTGGCTGAGTTCGTTAAACATTACATCCGCCCAGGATTGGGCCTGGACTGCGGATCCGGACATTGTCCAGAAGATTAAAGCAGTGGCCGCCGCGACAACAAGACGACGTGTCATGACTAGGATCCTCCATGATCGGGACATGAGCCAGCAAATTGGGCCGTCACGATACGTTCGAAATCCCACTCGAACGACCTTGGGCACTGGATCGCAAAAATTCTCACCAAGCATGCTGCTCGTTTACTGGTTTTTCATCGTCTATCGATCACAATCAGCTTGAATTCATTTTCCTGGTAGGCAAAACCTCGCGCGTTTTGATTAGAATAGACTTCCAAACCTCGGGCACCAAATGAAAAACAGGTGGAGACGAATGCCATGGCCAACGATAAAAGCCTATCACTATTAATGGTTTACGAACTTAACGACGAATTTGGCCGGCATCATGTTGTCTGTTTCCAGGACCCTGTCCTTGCAGGCTCGGTCGGTGTCGATGTACGAGCAATCTTAGGCCGGTTCCAGCCTCGTGAGGACGGTGGTTTTGACCCGGCAACGTTTCAGTTCAATACAGCTTTTGTAAGTATTGTCACAGAATTCATGAACGCAAGTGTCGCGAGCGACCCAGACCTGGCAGAGGATGCCAAGATGGGGCAAGGCGATCGGCTCGAAGTGATCGACCCGCGCTGCATTGGCCTGGATTCTGCGGAAGTTCCGATGACTGAAATCCTTGGGTGGTTTGCTGTCACAGAGTTGGGCGAGATCTTGGCCGACTCATTCCTTTATAACCACAATCACGTCTGGTTCGACGAACGATTTGGCGTCTCAGGGCTTTTGTCACTGCGTGAGTTCTACAATTTTGTACACGTGAAGAATATCAACAACCCAAGTCCTGTCGAGATTGGTCAAATCGATGAGAAGAAGACGGTCGGTTTTGTTGAGTACTGGCGCAGCAATTTGGTAAAACGTTTCAAGGAAAAGTTCAACCGCATGCAGTAATTGCGTTTAGAAGACCTGTTAAACTGAAGTGGCATTGAGCGACTGAACCAACGACACCTTGTGCCACCCGTGTTTGTCATGAGTAGGGATCAGAGATTCCATGCATTCTGTTTTCGAAAAGCTCAACATGCGGCTTTCAAGTCAGCTCCAAAGCCATTGGCTCTTTTCAAAAAAGGACGGAACGGACACCATTTTTTCTTTGGCCATTAAATCCACCGACCCCAGGCTCTTTTCTGTTACTCCAGAGGATTTAGATCGTTTCCAAACCCATGTCGATGAAAGACTTTTTCAAGGATCGATTTGGCTGGCCAAATTTGATCCACTGAGCCCCTCGATTTGCGTTCGGTTTTTCGGCCGGTTGAACCGAAGTCTTTGAAGACCATGATTTAGAACCTCATTTTTTGATCCTCTGATGACCTCGCAAATCGCCATTCCGTTCACTCAGACCCTAAATTATTTGGTAGGTGATTCAGGAAGTAGCAATCATGCAGATTATAGAGCATTCACAAATTCTTAATATTATACTAGCTAATACTAAAAGATATCTTCATCGCTAATTCTTAATTTTTAGTGATTTATTCTCTTGACAAAGGGGCTGTTGATACGATTTACTATTAAGTAGTTCGATACTGTCGATCTGTCAGTATTACGAAAACGTTGAAGGAAAGACAATCAGCCGATGCAGTTGGAATCGCTCAAAATCTTCTGTGATGTTGTTCGGCTGTCGAGTTTTTCGCGAGCAGCCAAAGAGAACGATGTATCTCAATCGTCTGCGAGCCAGGTGGTTTTACAGCTTGAGCAGCGGTTGGGCACCCGGCTTCTGGACCGATCCAAGCGTCCGTTGGTGATGACTGAGCCTGGTCGGGTCTATTACGAAGGTTGTCGGGAGTTTCTGGCTGAGTATCAGGAGCTTGAGAACCGTGTTCGCCAGCAGGCCGAAGAGACTCCAGTAGATGGGTCGGTGAAGGTGGCGTCGATCTATTCAGTGGGTTTGGCCCATATGGTTGGGATTTTGGCGGACTTCCAGCAGAATCACAAGAATGCACATGTAAAGATTGAGTATCAGCATCCGTCTGCCGTTTTGGAAAGTGTATTGGAAGAGAATTCGGAACTTGGCTTGATCAGTTTCCCGAAGAAGTGGCCTGAGCTTGTTGTATTGCCATGGCGTGAAGAGCGGATGGTGCTGGCCGTGGCCCCAGGGCACCGGTTTTCGGATCGCCGGGAGATTTCTCCTGAAGAGCTTGTAGGCGAGAGATTTGTGGCATTTGACGAAGGCTTGCCAATTCGTCGGGCGATTGACAGATTCTTGCGGAACCATGCCGTAAGCATAGAAGTCTCGCTGACGTTCGATAATATCGAGACCATTAAGAGAGCGGTTGAGATCGGCTCTGGTGTTGCCATTCTGCCTGAGCCGACGCTGTCTGCCGAGCTTAGGAATCGATCACTGGTTGCTGTCTCCATCAAGAACGATGCAGAGCCGCTGATACGGCCGCTGGCGATCATCCACCGCAAGAATCGGGCCTTAAGCCCTGTTGGATTAAGATTTCTGAAGCGTTTGCTTGAGGATGCCGGGGCGGTTCAGACGCCGTCCAAAATCCCCGAACTGGCGGCAGGCTTCAAAGCCGTTTCCGCCGAGAAATCGCACTTGGCAACGGAAGTTAACGGGCGGGTGATGTAACAGCCTTCACAACTCGACCTAACTTTCCTGAACCTCTAACCCGCTTTGGATTTGCGGGCTTTGTTCGTCGAAAAGGCGAATCCTTATAAAAGGCAATGGATGCCGGGCCAAAGTGCCTGTCAGGTGATTCCACCTACCGGCCTTGCCAAACTAAAAAGACTTATCGCCATCGACTTCTGAACCATCTGAACCACCATTCGATCAGACGTCTTCATGGAAACCAAATCAACGCCTGAATCAAAAAAGTCCCTGGAATAGTGAGATACCCAAGATGTTCGAGTCCCCTTCCCGTCAGGAACCAGTGATGAATGGCCAACGTCCCCAAGCCCAAGGTTTGTATGATCCTGCATTTGAGCATGATGCCTGTGGTGTCGGTTTTATTGTGGATCTCAAGGGACGCAAAAATCACAAGATCGTTCGCGATGCCGTTCAGGCCCTGATCAATCTGGACCACCGAGGCGCTGTTGGTTCCGACGCTGCCACGGGCGATGGGGCTGGCATTCTCATTCAGATCCCCCACGCCTTCATGCACAGCCGTTGCAAAGCCGCCGGTATCGAATTACCCGGAACTGGGCAGTATGGTGTAGGATCATTTTTCTGCTCACCCGAATCGGTTTCCTGCCTCTCCGGCCAGGCCATGTTTGAGCATTTCGTACGTCAGGAAGGCCTGACTTTCCTCGGTTGGCGGACGCTAAAAACCGACAACTCCGCGCTTGGCGAAACGGCCAAGGCAGTTGAACCTGTGGTTTTGCATGCCTATATCGGCTCACCCTATGGCACAGATACGGATCGGTTTGAACGCAAGCTTTTTGTGCTCCGAAAAGTCTTTGAAAAGGCCATGCGCGACAGCGGCCGGGTCGACAAGCACTTCTTCTACTTCCCAAGTCTTTCGTGCCGCACTCTGGTCTACAAGGGCATGCTCACCCCCGACCAGGTCGCCAGCTATTATGCAGACGATCTGGAAGACCCGCTGATGGAATCGGCCTTTGCCATCTATCACTCGCGGTTCTCAACCAATACCTTCCCTTCCTGGGAACTGGCTCACCCCTATCGGATGATCGCTCATAATGGCGAAATCAATACCCTGCGAGGCAATATCAACTGGATGAGGGCACGCGAGGCTCTCTTCGCCTCAAACCTTTACGAGCCAGGCGACATTGAAAAGCTCCTCCCGATCATCACAGAAGGTCTTTCCGATACAGCCTGCCTGGACAATGCCGTTGAGCTTCTGATCAAGTCAGGCTACAGCCCGGCCCACGCCTTGATGATGCTAATCCCTGAGGCCTGGGAAAATCATGACACCATGACCCAGTCCAAGAAGGATTTCTACCACTATCACGGTTGCCTGATCGAGCCCTGGGATGGTCCTGCCTCGGTCGTCTTCACGGATGGCCGCAACATTGCTGCGGTTCTGGACCGTAATGGTCTGCGACCAAGCCGATATTATGTGACCAAGGACGACTTGGTCGTCATGGCCTCTGAAGTCGGCGTTCTGCCTGAGATCAAGCACGAAGATGTTGTTCTCAAGGGCCGCCTGGAGCCTGGCAAAATGTTCCTCATCGACATGGAACAAGGCCGGATCGTTGGCGACGACGAGCTCAAGACAGCCATCGCAGCCCAAAAGCCTTATGGCCAATGGTTAAAACAGAACCTGGTCAAGATTACCGATCTGCCAACCGTCCCACATGTGCCGACCCCCGACCACGAAACGCTTCTGCACAGGCAACTTGCGTTTGGTTATTCGCTCGAAGACCTGAAATACATTCTGGCACCGATGGGCAACGATGGTGCGGAAGCCATCGGCTCGATGGGTACCGACACACCTTTGGCTGTGCTTTCGGATCGCCCGCAGAGTTTGTTCAACTATTTCAAGCAGCTCTTTGCACAGGTGACCAACCCACCGCTCGATGCCATTCGTGAAGAATGTGTCACTTCGGTCCTGACCACAATCGGCCGCGAGGACAACCTTCTCCAGCCTTCGCCCCAAGCCTGCCATCTGATTGAGCTCAAGACGCCTGTTCTGGACAATGTCGAAACCGCCCGCCTCAAGCAGCTCAATGGCTGGAACGGGTTCAAGTCGGCCACCCTGAACATGACTTTCCCGGCTGCGGAAGGGGCGGCTGGTTTGGAAGCGGCTCTCGAACGGATCTTTGATGAAGCGGTGCGTGCCATTGCCACAGGTGCGAATTTGCTGATCTTGTCAGACCGGGCAGTTGATGGCACATTTGCCCCGATCCCATCCCTGCTGGCTTGTTCCGGCCTGCACCACCACTTGGTGCGTCAGGGTTTGAGAACACGGGCCGGGCTGGTTGTGGAATGTGGGGATGCTCGAGAAGTTCACCATTTTGCACTTCTGCTGGGCTATGGCGCTGGTGCTGTGAACCCTTATGTCGCTTTTGAAACGCTCAACGACATGATCAACCAAGGCTTTCTCAAGGCTGAGATTGACCATGAAGAGGCAGTCGAGCATTATCGCAAGGCGGTCAAGAAGGGGATCGTCAAGGTCATGTCCAAGATGGGCATCAGTACGATCCAAAGCTATCGCGGCGCCCAGATTTTTGAAGCCATCGGCCTGAACCAGGAATTTATCAACAAGTATTTCGAGAAGACAGCCACCCGAATTTCGGGCGCAGGCCTTCAGGAGATCACCCAAGAGGTACTCGTTGGCCATAAGCGGGCCTATAACGAACGCGAAAGTGGTATTCCACTGCTGGACTGGGGCGGCCAGTATCAATGGCGCCGCGAGGGTGAATTCCACCTGTTCAATCCTGAAACGGTGTTTCGCCTTCAGCATGCGACACAAACTCAGCGATACGACATCTTCAAGCAATACACCCGCTTGATTGACGACCAAAACGAGCGGCTCTGCACCCTTCGTGGCCTGTTCGACTTCAAGTATGACCACTGCACCGCCATCGCTTTGGATGAGGTGGAATCTGTTGAATCGATTGTCAAACGATTCGCCACGGGCGCCATGAGCCTGGGGTCCATCTCGGAAGAGGCCCACGAAACGCTGGCCATTGCCATGAACCGGTTGGGTGGCCGGTCCAACACTGGTGAAGGTGGCGAAGACCCTCGCCGCTATAAGCTGGATGCCAATGGCGATAATCGTCGCAGCTCGATCAAGCAGGTGGCATCGGGTCGATTCGGCGTGACCAGCGAATATCTGGTCAATTCCGATGAACTCCAGATCAAGATGGCCCAAGGTGCAAAGCCCGGCGAAGGCGGCCAACTGCCTGGCGGAAAAGTTTCCGCCTATATCGCCAAAGTGCGCCATACCATGCCGGGCGTGGGCTTGATCAGCCCTCCGCCACACCACGACATTTACTCGATCGAAGACTTGAAGCAGTTGATCCACGACCTCAAGAATGGCAACCCGCGTGCCCGGATCAGTGTCAAGCTTGTGGCTGAAGTGGGTGTGGGCACTGTCGCTGCCGGTGTGGCCAAAGCCCACTCGGACGTTGTACTGATCTCAGGATACGATGGCGGCACGGGTGCAAGCCCGCTGACATCCCTCAAGCATGCAGGAATCCCATGGGAGCTCGGCTTGGCGGAAACCCAGCAGACTCTCGTTCTCAACAACCTTCGGGACCGGATCGTGGTTCAGGCCGACGGTCAGATGAAGACTGGCCGCGATGTGGTGGTGGCTGCACTTCTGGGTGCCGAAGAATTCGGATTTGCTACGGCCCCGCTTGTCGTCCTGGGCTGCATCATGATGCGGGTCTGCCACCTGGGCACCTGCCCGGTCGGCATAGCGACCCAGAACGAAGACTTGCGCAAGAAGTTTGCAGGAAGGGCCGAACATGTCGTGAACTTCTTCCGGTTCATTGCCGAAGAGATTCGCGAAACCATGGCCCAGCTTGGCTTCCGAAGCATGGACGATATGATTGGCCGATCCGACCTCCTGGACATGAAAAAGGCCATCAGTCACTACAAAGCCAAAGGCCTCAATTTCTCGAAGATCTTCTATCGACCGGACATGGGCCCGGATGTCGCAATTCGCAAGATGCGCAATCAAGATCATGGCCTGGAGAGGGCTCTCGACCAGCAACTGCTCAAGCTGGCGGCCCCTGCCTTGGAAACCGGCGAGCCAATCGCTTTTCATCTGCCAATCAACAACGTCAATCGAACGGTCGGCACGATTCTTGGCAGCGAATTGACCCGAAAATATGGCGGTGCAGGCCTGCCGGACGATACCATTCGCATCAACTTCAGCGGCTCAGCCGGCCAAAGCTTTGGAGCCTTTGTTCCAAGGGGAATCACAATGGTGCTCGAGGGCGATGCCAATGACTATGTCGGCAAGGGCCTTTCAGGCGGCAAACTGGTTGTCACTCCGCCAAAAAACATCCTGTTCGAACCCTCAGAAAACGTAATCATAGGCAATGTGGCACTTTATGGAGCCACCAGCGGACGGGCGTTTTTCCACGGTACGGCTGGCGAACGTTTTTGTGTGAGAAACTCGGGTGCACTGGCTGTGGTTGAGGGTGTGGGCGATCACGGATGCGAATACATGACGGGCGGAGTGGCACTCATCCTCGGCCCGACCGGACGCAATTTCGCTGCTGGAATGTCGGGCGGTGTAGCCTATATCTATGATCCTAACGGCGAATTCCCCGCCAAGTGCAACATGGAAATGGTCGAGCTTGAAAAGTTCGTCGACGAGGCAGACATCAATCAGGTTCGCGATCTGCTCGTTCAGCACTCCAGCTTCACTGGAAGTCGCTTGGCATCCACGATTCTCAATAGCTGGGAATCGGCCCGGACAAAGTTCGTCAAGGTCATGCCGGTCGACTATCGCCGTGTTCTGCTGGAACGCAAAAAAGCCGCCGCCAATGCCCAACTGGCCGTTGCCAGCGCATGACTCGCCAAATTTCCGGGGCGATTGCAAGCAATCGCCCCTCCTGAAAAAAAAATCCAAAACAGCTCAATCACCAAATACCGCAAGCATTTTTGTCAGGGAGAACCTAAACATGGGTCAGCCAACTGGTTTCATGGAACTGCCACGCCAAACTCCAAAACGTCGTGATATCCTGGAGCGGCTCAGCGACTATCTTGAAGTCTATAACCCATTGCCTGAAGAGGCTTTGCGTGCCCAAGGCGCACGCTGTATGGATTGCGGCATCCCATTCTGCCACCAAGGTTGCCCGCTCGGAAACCTGATCCCCGACTGGAACGACCTTGTCTATCGCAACCAGTGGCAATCGGCCATCGAACGTCTCCATGCCACCAACAATTTCCCAGAATTCACAGGCAAGCTCTGCCCGGCCCCGTGCGAGAATTCCTGTGTTTTGGGCATCAATGCCGATGCCGTAGCGATCAAGACCGTAGAAGCCTCGATCATCGAACGCGCCTGGGCCGAGGGCTGGGTCAAGCCTGAACCACCAAAAGTTCTGACAGGTAAAAAGGTTGCCGTCATTGGAAGCGGTCCTGCCGGTCTATCTGCCGCGCAGCAACTGCGCCGGGCGGGCCATGAAGTGACCGTTTTTGAGCGTGCCGACCGGATTGGCGGGCTTCTGCGATACGGGATCCCCGACTTCAAGATGGAAAAGCACCATGTGGATCGCCGCGTGGAGCAAATGGAAGCCGAAGGCATCGTTTTCAAGGCCGGTGTGAATATCGGCTACGATATCACCTCCGAGTCGATTCTGGCCGAATTCGACGCCGTTTGCCTCTGCTGTGGATCAACCGCACCACGCGATCTGCCGATCCCTGGCCGCGAATTGCGCGGAATTGAGTTCGCCATGGACTTTCTGCCAAACCAGAACAAGCGGGTTGCTGGCGACAGCATTGAGTCTGACGACCTGAACTGGGCTGAAGGCAAGCATGTGATCATCATCGGTGGTGGAGACACCGGGGCCGACTGTCTGGGCACCGTTCACCGCCACAAATGTGCGAGCGTAAATCAGTTTGAGATCGTCCCACGTCCACCTGAAGCCCGTGCTGACTGGAACCCTTGGCCGCAATACGCCAACATTTACCGCACCAGCCAGGCCCACGAAGAAGGTGGCGAACGGGTTTTCTCAATCGCCACCAAGCGACTCATCGGCAACGATCAAGGCCATGTGATCGCTCTCGAAACAGCCCAGGTGGAAATGAAGATGCAGGACGGCCGCCCCACCTTTGTGGACGTCCCTGGCAGCGAGAAGATTTATCCTGCCGATCTCGTCCTGCTCGCCATGGGCTTTGTCGGACCCGAGCGGAATAAGCTCGTGGAGCAATTCGGCGTTGAGCTGGACAGGGCTGGGAATGTCAAAGCCGACGCTCACAGCAAGCAGACGAACGTCGAAAAAGTCTTCACTGCTGGCGACATGACACGTGGCCAAAGCCTGATCGTCTGGGCCATTGCAGAAGGCCGACACGCTGCAGCCGGGATCGACGAGTTCCTGATGGGCCGCACAGAACTGCCTCGCACACTCAACCACGGCAGCCACGTTCGACCTTTTGCCTGACTTTGAATCGACTCATCATCCGTTGAGCCATCTGGCCGGTCCATGTGACCGGCCTTTTTTTATGGCTCATGCTGGATTCCAGGGTGATGGCATTGAGGGTGTTTGTATGGAACTGTACGGTCACCATGTGCCCGTTTATTGATTTCCATCACCTACAGTCCCGTTCGACCAAATCGAGGTTTGGCATTGTCATCAGGATGGGCGCTGCAGCGAACAAAATGAAGTTCGCCGGCATCGTTCAACGTATATTCTTCGAGAAATCGGTTGAAAATGTCGATGTGCTGGCCTTGAGCGTCCGTACCACGAGCCATTGCCGTCAATCGCACTTCCCAGCCTCCGTTGATCGGTTTGGCTTCCTGAAGCAGACACCCCCAACTCTTGAAACGAACTGCAGAATCCGGACGATTCAGCCAATCGAAATAGGCCAGGCGTTGAGTGGGAACGGGAGCCAGACGAGTCAAAATCTCTGCAACTTTCTCGAGATCCTGTTGTTCCGCTACAGAACGGGCCTTGCCAGGTTCAACCATGGCAGGCTCGACCGTGTATCCAGCAAAACCTAAAGCCATTCTGGAATGCGCTTCGGTGGTCATCGTCGTCGGGGCGACCGGAAAATTGAATCTTGGATCCTGAATGATTACAGAATCGGCCGACTTGGCGTTTTTCTGTCGCGGTGCAGCCATGGAAAATGTGCTGACAGAGAGTATTCCCCCAGCGACCACCAGAACACCTGTGATGATCACTAGAATCCGGTTGCGACTTGTCATATTCATACGCCTTTCAATGCGTCACTTGCCAATTTGTCGATGAAACCTTCCGATGAACAATCTGCTTAGAACCAAGGTTTTGATAATAATGATTGCTCCAGGGATCGTCCCAGGCAATTCGAAGTTCTTGAATTGCGGATGATATGATTCCAGGCGTTGGAACAATATTCCAGTAGGTTGTATCTGCCGAATGTTCATCCCATATTCTTCCACCTCCTAGCCGAAAAGTCGGGCTTGGATACTGTGGTATCCAACTAGTTGATGGAAGTTGTCCGTATCCTGTAAGAAAACGATTGGTTAATCTCTCTTGTGCCATACCACTTATATACGGACCACAATCTTGATTTCCACGTTGTACCCAATAGACTAATTCTAACGAATTGCCAATCGGAATTTCCTGATTAAATCCACTCTCATCCCTAACCCCATTGGCCTCCATTACACTCCAAGCTCGAATATGTGTTGTCGGTGATGGTGGTGTTGGCATACCGGGAATGCTGCTGTAAATTGTGACTAGTTTTAATTCGTAAGTCACTGGTACTTCTCCATAAACTACTACTTGACCTTCATTGCCTAAAACCTGCCAAGGCGTTGCACTTCCATTTGAGAAGATTTTTCGTTGACTCCAGATCGTACTGGAAATCGGACTTGTATTGCCTGTTAAATTAGGAATACAGTATATTGAATTTCCTAAAAGAAGCTCAACTGGAGTGGAAGTGATCCCTAATACTGCCGCAAAAGCAGATAGATTCAATGATATTAGTAACAATACGAAGAGGACGGTATAGGTATCGTATCGCGAAATCTTATAAATCCATATCATAGATTCTTCCATTTGGATTGAACGAGCTCAATACCTTTCTCTACATACCAATATTCGAAAACAATAGTTTTATACGACAACGATCCCGGAAAGTCAATAAGGTAATTTAACAAAAGAGTATAAATATCCAGAATCACTAGAATTTGCCATAGCCAAGCATACCTGATGGATATCGTTGTACTTGAAAATCTTGGAACGTGTCTATTCTTCTTTCGTTTTACGCTACTTCAACTCTGGTCCTCTGGTTCTCTACTAGAATGAATGACAAGGGAATTACCCACCTTCTGGGCGTGATAGATACTCGAATGACCGCTCAGAAAATAGGACAGGAAACATGCAACCGCCGCATATACCACGAACCCTGAGCTCATCAATGCTCCATTTCCCGGCGCGAACAATTCTATGGCCATAATTGTACAGGCCAAAGGCGTATTGGTCGCACCTGCAAAAACAGCCACAAACCCCAGCCCCGCCATCAGATCCACCGGGGCACCCAAAATCTGGCCCATCACATTCCCCAGCGCAGCTCCAATAAAAAACAGTGGAGTCACTTCCCCACCTTTAAACCCGCTGCTCACCGTGACCGCCGTAAATATAAGTTTCCACAACCAGCTCCATCGTGCCACCCCACCAATCATAAAACTCGACTGAATCGTCACAGCGTTTGGCTCATTCGGATCAGCACTCACACCAAGCCCCAAATAATCGCGTTCACCAGTCAGCATGACCAGCAAAATAATGATCGCCCCGCCTGCCACTGGCCTGAGCCAGGGACTGCTGATTTTTCGCTTGAACATGGCACTCAAATTGTGCGTCAATTCCGCAAAAAGCACGCTCACCAATCCAAATGCAATCGCCGCTATCGCAACTTTACAGGTCAGTAACCAATCAAGTGTCGTCACATGCTCAGCCTTTAATTTAGTCAGATCGCCCTCGATGTGATAATGGGTGTGCGTAATGCCCCAGGCTGTCGTCACCTGGTCTCCGATAATGCTGGCAATCAGGCATGGAATCAGGGCCTGATAATTCATTTTACCGATCGCCAAAACTTCCATCGCAAAAATGGCACCCGTTAATGGGGTACCAAACACAGACCCAAATCCAGCTGCAATTCCTGACATCAGCACGATCCGAGTCTCTCGTGGATTCATTTGCAACCGCCGCCCGAGCCACGCAGCAAGGCTCCCGCCCATTTGCACAGCGGTGCCTTCCCGACCGGCTGAACCTCCGAATAAATGCGTGATCAGTGTCCCGATCAAAACAAACGGAGCCATTCGGATCGGAATTCCACCACCTGGTTCATGGATCTGCTCCATGACCAGATTGTTTCCCGCTTCCACCGATTGCCCCCACTTGTGATACATCAAACCCGATGCAAGCCCTCCCAGTGGAAGGAAATAAAATAGCCAGGGGTTCTCCCAGTGGATGTGAATGACCTGATCAAGCGACCACAGGAAAAACGCCACCGATGTGCCCACAGTCAAGCCAAGTAACAACCCAATCGCCATCCATTTCAATACAAATCCAGAGAGTTTCAGATGATCCCGAAAGCTCCATTGAATAATCACTCGGCATTCCCCCTCATTTTTCAATGGAACTGTGCAAGTTTTTATTTCAGACGCATGACACGATTCAAATGGAATCGGAATTCAACCCATTCCGGGTCATTCTGATCCACACCGATTTTTTCTTGATCATTTCCGACATCGGGTAGAAGTCGTTCACGAAGGGCTTGAAACCATTGGCGCACTTCGGCTGGACTCGATATTTCCCGAGCCTTTTGTTGCAGATCAGGCACGTTCACGCACCACGCCAAAACGGATAGAGCGTAAACCGCACTAATATCCGTCTGCACTACCGCACTTCCTGGCCAGAGCTGGATCTTTGAAAATACCTGGGCATGAACACTGGCCACTGAAGGACCTGTGTAGCGTAAGGCTGAGGCGATAAGTTTTGCGTAAGCGAGGGGATCGCGTAAGACTTCCCCCTGATCCACTTCCAACCGGTCGCACCAGTCTGCCAATTGTTCGATCACAGCCGCCCTGACATTCGCTGGTTCAGGATGGTTCTGAAAATCGCTTGCCTTTGGGGGAGCCTGATTTTGAGGCTCCACCGGATTCAGGCCGCGAGTTTCTAACCCAGAGTTTTTAACCGGCCAAAATGCAATCAGTCCAACAATAAGAACCAGGATGGTGGCGATGACCAAACCGATTTTCTTGGGAAGTCTGATTCGCCGCACTGGTTCTTGTGCTTGAAATTGCAACTCCTCAGGCATGACAGCCCACATGCTTTTACTTTCTCTGGGTAATGAATCTGGCCAGCGCGATGGGGAAATTCCCGACAAATCAAACTCCACTTCAGGCCGAAACGCCCAGGTGGTGATCGAGCGTTTGGTTCTTAATTTCAATGGCCCCTGATTCCAGATGCTTTCCAGCGATTTCAATTCCAACAGGTTGTCTGTTAATAGCCTCAGTTTACAACCTTTGACCAGATGCTGGATCAGAGTCGGGTCAATCATTCGGTCATCGCGGGCTTGTGCATCGATTCCACTTAAATCAATGACACCCGCCTTTAATTGCATACCTGCATGAAAGTCGCGAATAAAACACTTTTTAAATTGAAATGGAGAGGCCCCAGCCCGGCGATATTCACGGCCGCTCAAAAAGATTCCATGAAACGCCCAGGCCCCTGGCCGGCCCCTGTCATCGCAGCCCTGAGCTGAACCCATGGCTAAAACCCACGGGCCACTTGGGAGTTTTTTGGCGAGGATCAGATGATCCACCTCAGGCTTGGCTTCGCTGGGAGGCTGGCCCAGCGATTGGCACAAATGCGTGAAGTCGGTGATCCAATCGTCGTGACAGCCTTCGGATCGTGCCAGAACGGCATAGCCCTTGTCCCAAAACGGGAACGTCCCATAAATTGCCTGCTGGAAAAGGATGGTCACCAGGCTTCCGCCCATCTTTTTTTACGGGTTGGATCACGATTCTGGCTTAGGCAGTTCTGGGACCTTGAAATCGGTGGTCAGTGTCAATCGGGCCCCTGAATCGCACTTGATCGTTCCGTTAAACGACCTTAAAGCCAGTGGATCGTTGGGCTTACTCTTATAACTGTCCACAGGCGAGTCCCACCAGTCGTGATCGGTGATCTGAATCGCGACCGGATCGCCCAACTTCCAGACCACAGGCTTGGGGAAAGCCCAGTCCCAGATCGGCTTTAAATTATTCTTCACCACTGGAGACGGGCCATATCGCACGCCCGCCACTTCCACAGTGATGGAAAGGTCGGGGCCACCGCCACTAAGGTATTTTGTCAGGCTTTCGTCAAACTCGCCGCGCCTGAGCGTCACTTTATAAGTCTGGGGCTGGTGCACTTTATCCCACCAGGCTATGAATTCTCCGGATGGCTTGGCAAATCGGCCATCGGCATGATCCCGCAGATAATCACGCAGCAATCGAGCCACTTCGTTAATATCGTCCGGATGCGAAACCATGTGATCATATGCCTGACGATAAGCATGTAGGTCCCAGTCTTTGAGAATCACGGACTTGGCTTCCATGGCTTCACTCAGGTACTTGCCACCCGATGCATGGCTCTTCAGGTAGTCTTGATAACGCTCCAGACGGGTTGAAAAGTTGGTCGGATACTTGCGGGTATAATCACGAGCTGTTTCAATGTCCCGATCGTCAATCCTGCCGGTCACATCGGTCACAAGCCCTTCGAGATCAGCTCTCAGGCCTGTGTCCGGATTTTGGTCGAGAAAAAGCCTTGCCTGCCGCAAAACATCATGCATGTCGGCCTTGGGCATGCGTGCGGCCAAAGCCAGATTCTCCACTCGCTTGCGGTCACGATCCGTAGCGACTTTGGAAATCTGATCCGAAAGCTTCAGCAGATAATCTGTGGCTTCATCGCGATTGGGTGATTCGGGATAGACTTTCAAAAGCTCCACAACCTTGTCGCGAATCTTTTGGGGATCCTCGCCCGGAATCGCGACATCCGCCTTGATCTGCTTCCAAAGCTCGTCATGATTACGCTTGTTCTGAGCCGCTTCCACTTTGGCGATCGCCGGGGCCAGCTCCGGGGACTTATCCTTCAGCAGTGCCAATTCCTGCTTGACGTCGGCGGATGCCGTTCCAAGGTTCACCTTCTGAGCGGCGGAAGCCACTGCCCAGAGTGCCGATCGGGCACGAGCGTCTTCCTCCATCTTGGGTAAGAAAAGACCCATGGTCGGGTGCCAGCTTCGCATCTCTGTCCAGTTCTGGGCCACTGCCGGGGCGGCATTGCCTTGCTCAAACCTCACAGCCAGTCGATAACCGGCCAAATCATAACCCGCAGCTCCGCCCACAGCCAGACCACCCATTGCGACGGTGGTCGCGATGCGTTTTCGGATGCTCGCTCGTCGCAACCGGTTGAGCTTCTTGCGGAACTGTTTGGCATGCGGCGATTCCGGATACCGCCGCTCATAAGCCTTCAGGCATCGGCCAAGCCGGGCGATATCCTCAGGGGCCAGGTCCCAGAGCCAGTCAAGCTGGTCTCGATCCGAGGATTCCAGTTGATCCGCCAGCCAGGTCAGAGGCCCTTCAAGGCCGATTGGATTCAGATGATGAGGCGGCCGGCCATCGTCCGTGGCTCCAAACCCATAACTCGATACGGCAAAGACTGCCGACCTCCGAGCATGTGTCGCCAGGGCATGAGCTGTCATCCCATACTGCGATTGGACCAGTCGTTCCACTTCGCCAGGCGACAACGCTGGCAAACTGGCCGAATGCCGACGTGCCACAGGCTCTGGCAGCAAGCGATCATCGTCCTCATCATCGTTGTCTTCGTAGGGACCATAACCCACTTGGCGGGCGCGATGGGATTGACCAATCTGACGTGACTGCTGACTGGCCAGTACACGGTCAAACTTCGTCAAAACCAGTGCCACCGGGCGATGCATGTGCGATCGCTCTGACTGCTCAAGACATTGCTCCAGAAGCAGTTCGATCTCTTGCTGCCGACGCCGTAAATCGGCTGGCCGCAACGCACTCTCGGGATCCAGGCACAAGAGTATCGCATCGCAACCAGCCAGAAACTCGCGAATCGGCTCGCGGCTGCCCAAGGCAACATGCTCGCCCTGATAATCCTTCACCGTCAAATCCATCCGGGCAGGGCCATGATAAAGCCTCAGGTTCAGCTCCGTCTCCGCCATGGTGCCGGCCGGGGGCTCGCCAGATTCGATCTGAGAAATCTTGTCCGCCAGATATTCTGACGTCCCAGAATCCAGTGATGCCAGGCGACAGCCGGGAATCTGACCCGTGGAAGCCTGCCTGTAAAGCATGGCCAGCAAGGTGGTTTTACCAACATTCCGATAGCCGAAAAAACCGATCCGCTTGGGGCCGGTCAGGCGATGTTCGATGGTGTCCAAGTGGTACGTCCGTTTACGGGAACGACCCATGCCCCACTCCCTTGTCACCAAATTGCAACTTAAACCTGCTCCCTGTGCACACATATCCATTATCGACCGCCAAACCCAAGACCGCAAGCCATAATGAATCCAGGCCAGCGCGATTATGCAGCCTACGCCGCGCTGGGTAAATGGGTGGTTTTCGCCTGTCAATGCCAACAGGACGTTGTTCATGCGGCCAGCAAATCATTTATGGTTGATTATAAACCAAGCTTGAATCCGGTGGCGGGCCTCAATCGGCTCATGAAGTTGCCAAGGACCACGTTGTTGGTCAGCTCGCAGAACCCGATTCCGGTCGCGCCAGCGAAGAGCTTTCAATATCCGCTCCACAACCGGCTGTTCGCAATCCGCCAGGGCCAGCGCCCAATCCTCAGCCTGGTTTGGGCCAAACGCCTTCCGTATCTGATCCACAGTCCACTCTTCCGGATCGTCTGGCAATTTCGCGGGCGGCTTCGGCTCGGCTCTTACCGGTTGAATGGGGCTGGTTCGGCCCATCCGTTCATGAAAATCGTTCAAAGCCGCCGTTTGTTCTGCCGGATCTATGTCATGAAGGTTTTCAATCGCCAGAGTGACCGCTTCCACCTCACGAGGCGACATCCGTTGCAGTAATGCACTGGCCTCCTCATTGTCAAGGCTCACCAAAACAAGTGCGGCCCGCCTGATCGACACCGAAAAGCTGGTCGGTTTTGGCTTCATTGAAGAATCTTTACCATTCATTAGCTCATGCCCTCGAAACGTCAGGCCGATTCTCGAAAATCTTCGTCATTCTCTGAGGATATCCAACTGCTCAATACCTTGGCGGCTCGCCCAGCCTCATCCATCGGTAGATGAGGATCAGGCGGTCTTACAGCCGCGGCCAGATCACGTCCCCACTTCTGGGCTTGGTCGGATTGCACCTGACTTCGATCCATATTCTGGTCATGATTGCGCATTGCGAGCAACAACGATGCGCCACCCAAGACCAATGCAATCGCAACACCGCCCATGATCCACGATGTCGGAGCAGGTTTCGCATTCTCATTCAAGGGCTTGATCGGCAAACTGGGCTTTGTTTCAGGCGGCTTTTCTGGTTGTTCTACAGCGACTGGAGCGGCCTCTAATGCCAGTTCGGGCTTGGGCGATGGGGCCACAAGCGTCTGCCAATCCAACTGATCCAGTACCGCCGGCGCGATCAGGGCCACAATTTGTTCGCGGGCCTTGATATGCATCTCTTCCAATTCCGCATCTTCCGTTTTCAAAGTTGTCAGAACCTGCACCCGAGCTTTAGAAATTTTTGCCGGTGCCGGTTTTTTATTTGCTAGAGGGGCTGGCTCCATTTCAATTTCAATTGGCTGATTCAAGACCAGTTTTGTGCGGATTGCCTTGGCAGGTTTCAATTCAGGGGCCGCTGCCACAGAAGGTCCTTCATCGAATTCCCGCAGGCTGACCCGAATTGTCGATTGACTCAACCCAGCCACTTTTTGGCGAATTTGATCAGCCAAAGCCCGCTCGCGATCCGCGATTTCCGGATTATGCACCATATTCGATGCATCCATCCGGCTCGCCGCACTGCCTGCCATTACATAAATCGTTTCTGGATCATGAATTGTAATTTGACCAGTGCCGGTTGTGGGCAGGCTGGCAAGAACCAGTTTTTCAATTTTCAATACGGTTTCGTCCGTCAATCGCAGGTCGGCCTGGGCAGGTTCGATAAAAACGCGAACACGCTGACGAGGCTTCTCGCCAGTGCCAATCCAGCGATGGCTGCCTGAAATGGATTCGATTGTGACATGGGCCTGAGCCACATTCTCGAATCGACGAATGAACCACGCAAGTTCCCGCTCTTTGGCCACCCGGTGCCGCTCATCGCGCTGGGCTGGCGATTCCAATATGGCCAGCGGGCCATCGCTCACAGAACGGAGCTCTTCAAATGTCAAAGGCTTCAGGCCAGCTTTTTCAAGTCCTGCCTGTGCGATATTCAAATCCGAGGGTGCAACCAGAATCTCGCCGCTGGCCCCAGCTTTTTGACGAATCCCAAGCTGGGTCAATTGAAGAACAGCTTGCCGATGGCTTGACTTGTCAAATGATCTGCCCTCGAAAACAACCGACCAGGAATCGGCTTTTTGAGTTTTCAACGTCCAGACCCAACCGCCTGCAAAAATCAACGAAACCACCACCAGTAAAGCCCACAAACCCGATTTCGCAATCCATTTACGCAATGGGCTTGCTGTCAGAGCCGGCAGGTCGTCGGGGCTCTGATTTGCTCCACTGAATTCAGGCTTCTCAGTGATGTTGTTCATTAGGAGGGTCTTCCATGACTCAAGATGCAACCGGTGCCCTAAAAACCATTTTGGTGAATGGCCGATCAGACATTATCTATCTGATAATTTCACAAATTGGTCAATATCAGATCCCAAACCCATCAAGATCGAATGGTCTTCGAACAAACCCGGTTCCGACCTTCATTCTTGGCTTGGTAAAGTGCTTCATCGGCACGTTCCAAAATCGATTGCGCCGGCTCGCTTTTGGATAAATCCTCCATGTGCCAATCCGTCACACCAAAACTTGCCGTAATCCCAATCGTTTTCTCTTTCCATACAAACTCTTCCGATTGCATTGCCAATCGCGCCTGTTCGGCAATCTGAATGGCTTGCTCGAATGGCGTATCTGGCAGGATCACTAAAAATTCTTCGCCACCGAATCGTCCAATCAACGATCCCGACTCCAGCATCGTATTCTTTAGTACCGAAGCCACTTTTCTAAGCACATAATCACCTGCAATATGACCATACGTATCATTGACCTGCTTAAAGTGATCTATATCCACCAGAATCACCGAGAATTGGCCAGGATCACTCTGGATGATCGTCTCGACATGATGCGTAATCGCTGCCTTAGTCAATGTTTCTGTCAACGAATCGTTCAGCGCCATATGAAACACCCGCTGGAACACCTCCCCTTCAATGGTTCCAGGCTCATAATATTTCATTAACACATTCCCTAGACGTAAAATATCGCCATTTGACAGTTGCGATTTCACCACCTTCCGGTCATTCACATGCGTACCATTGGTGGATGAGCCATCGACAACAATCACTTCTCCATCCTCGTTTCGAATGATCCGCGCATGATAGCGCGAAACCGATGCATCCGGAAGCTTGATGGAACATTCCAAATCTCGCCCCAAACGGCTCTCGCCCAATGGGATCGAATATGTTTTTCCAGGTTCCCGACCCAGAATCACCATCAATCGTGGAGCCAACGTACGATCCGGCTGAGAGTTCATCCCGCCTTCTGCAAGTGTCTCCATCGATCTCAGTGGTGTCGAAAACCATGTCATCGCGAAAATGCCTCTTGCCACACTCGAAGCCCACAGAAATGCCGCCCTGCCCACGCCAGGCCACCTTGATCAATACCATCTCCGTTTATCGACCACATTCCTAAGCGGCTCATCACTCAGAAAACGACTGAGATTCTCTTGCATGGTCTGCAAGTGACGCCCGGCAATCGCTGTCGAATACCCGGCTGTGTGTGGCGTGATGATACAATTGGTCATGTCCCACAAAGGATGATCGACCGGAAGTGGCTCCTGATCAAATACATCCAGAGCGGCCCCGGCAATCTGACCCGACTGTAGGGCTTGCACAAGATCTGACAGCACCACAATCGCCCCTCGACCAATATTCATCAAATATCCGGCGGGCTTCATCGCTTGAATCATGTCCGCATTAAACCACCCTTCCGTCAATGGCGTATGAGGTGCCGCAATGACGACCCAATCTGCCAAAGCCAGCTCTGCTTTCAATTGATCGGTACCCACGACCGACTCGACCCCGGCCGACGCTTGCACATGCTCGGGATGCTCATCCACGCCTCTGACCTTGATCCCAAACGCCAGTGCTCTCCGGGCAATCTCAGAGCCAATCGCACCCATGCCGACCACAAGCATGGAGGTCTCGGGCAGAAAGATCGTGGCTCTGTCCATGTTGTTTACCACGCCCGGCCCATAGGCATTATTGACGCGGGCCGATTCGCCCCCGGCCGGTTCATAGCGATGCTCAATCTGCTGCCGAATATAAAGATGCAAATTCCGGGCAAAGCAAATCACATAGCCCATGACCTGGTCTGCAATCACATCGCCAAACAAGCCCCGCATGTTGGTCAAAGTGCACGGATGCTCAATCAGATCAGGAAAGATGTAGTGTTCCAGGCTCACCGTAAAGGTCTGAATCCACCTCAGTTTTTCGGCTCTGGCAAGCATCTCGGGCGTGATCTTGCCGAGAAATCCGTCTGCATCCACAATCGTCCTGAGAACATCAGCCGTGGTCTCGCAATTGACCAGCTCAGCCCGGCCATTGGCGGTTTCCAGCAAAGCGCTCAGCCGATCAGCTTCCACAGCAGGATGGATCAGAATTTTCATGTGATTTCAGGCTCGACTTTCATGCCAAGAGATCCGTTCAGGCCTACTGAGAATTCATCTGACCACACCTGACATTTTTTGGAAAGAGAGGTCTTCTACACAATCTTTTCCAATTCCATCATCGCTTAAATCAGGGCGTCTATGCCATGCACTAGAATTCTTGCGACCTTCCGTGCGCCGTCAAGTGGCACACTTGGTGGATCGGCCCTGAAACTTATGGATTCTTCCAGGACTTTGTGAATATTAAGATTGCGGAAATCGTTGTCGCTCACGGGCCGCCCCCCTGCCCAGCTTCTCAAAGCATCATCAATCGCCGGAAACTCGACAAAACCCTCCCTCGGCGGATAAATCACAGGTGTGCCCACAGCCATGGCTTCAGCCACGGCCCCATAGCCCGCTTTGACAATCGCGGCATCGCACGACCGTAGCAAATCCGCACCGCTATATTGGTTCGGATCAATGCTGAAAAATCGGCCCGGGAGAGGTTTCCCAGGCGGATGAAGGCCTAGGAAAACCAGATCTGGGGAATATTCATTGAGCTTCTCCCAAGGCAATTCCTCCACTCCATAACGACCCACATAAAAATAGACCAGCTTTACATCAGGGTCGAGACCAAGGCTGGCAATCAACTCGGCCCGAATATCACGCCCATGGTTGATGACCAGCCCAATATCCACCAATCCGTGCTGACCGACCCCTGCCATCTGCGTGTGGGGCCAAAATCTCAAAAGCGTGGCCTGCGCGCTGGCACTTTTCATATCATCTACAATAGATTGATATTGCAACATTTGTGCAGCACTAAAAAGCCCTTCGGGAGCCGTTGCCAGCAAATCTGAATAGATTTCATCCCAAGTGAAATTCGCGCCAAGGTATCCATTCAGGCCCGCTTCCTTTGCCAGTCGCAGCGGGACGAGCGATGAATCGGCATAAACGGTTGTTGCAGATGCTCTTAGCAACCAGTCAACTTCATCGCGGCAAGCCGATTGAATCTCACGATAACGCTTCTCAAGACGATCAAATGTGGCGGGACAATCCGTCTGGCTGTTCTGGCCAGGCGGGCTCACTGTGCCCAGATCAGACGGGAAATACCCAAATTCCACTGCCCTGCCAAGCCGCTCCTCAATCGCAGGCCAAATCTCTCGGTCGGCCCGAACCGTGACTCGAACCTCAGGGGCAATCTGGTTCAGAACCGCCATCAGCCGATTGATATGGCCAAACCCATGATTCGTGACATAAGCTGCAATGTGGACCTGCTTTGCTCCGATCAAAAATATCTCCTCGCCTCTCACTTCGTCGACTTGGATTCCGGATCTCGCAAGCTTGCCAGATAGGCCAGCAAATCCGCCGCCTGTTCCGCTGTGAGATCTCGCAAAAGCCCCACTGGCATGAGCGAAACGGGGCCTGTGCTGACCCTCTCGATCTCTGAAGGCTTGAGAACCGTCTCACCCTTGCCATCCCTGATCTTGACTATCCCATCGTTCATGGTTTCTTTCAACCCAGAAATGACCCGGCCATCGTGGCATTCCACCGTCACTGTCAGCCACTTCGGATCAATCGCCCACGATGGCTCTACCAAGTGACGCATCAAGTTGGCCTTGTCATACTTCGCCCCGATCCCGTCCAAACCTGGCCCCACCTTGCCACCACGACCATTCACCGCATGGCAGCTCCCACAATTCGGGCCTGTCTGGGCAAACAAAAGCGTCTCGCCTCGCCCGCGGTCGCCCTTGAGACTCAGCACTTCATCCACTGAAAATCCATCCCCCAACCGCTCCAACCGATCGGAACGGGCCAGAAATCGTTCGAGATATTCCCGTACCTCCGGCACCTTCAGATTTTTCGCCGCTTTGGTGATCTGGCCACGTGTGGTTTCAGAAAGCCCTTCAAGCTCCAGTCGCGACAAACCCAACGCCCCTACAGGCGTTTTCACTAGCTCCTGCACATGCGGCTGAATCAATTCCTCTCCGATTTTCGCCCGTCCCCCAATGGCTTTAAGATGATTCCGAATCGCATCCGACGAACCACCCTGTGCCACCACAGGTTGCCCGGCTTTCGCCTGATACACCTGCCCTTGTGCCTCAATCCAGCCCGCAATCAGAGCTGCCCCTTTGGGATCCACCTCCCGGCTCCCCAGGCGAGGCATATGACCAGGCCCCTGCTTCGCAATCCGCGCAAACAGGATCGACTCCTCAGGCTTACCGGGTGCAACCAGAAATGCACTTGCACCCAGCCCAAGATCGCCCTGCTGTGGCTTGATGTTCATCAGGTTCATCTGTTCGGTTTTGGCCCAGGCTTCAAGAATGATCGTGGCCGCTCCACCCGCATTGAAAGCATGACACTGCGAACAATTCACATGCAGCCAGGACCTCGCACGTCGCTCCGGCGATGCATCCGTTTGGCTCGCCGCATAAAGTGTGCGGGCGGGGTCCGCGTCCGGTACTTTCGTCTCCCTGCCGCTGGCCCATTTGACCAACTCCTGATAAGCCCTATGACGCTCAGGATTTGGATGGTCCAACTGCGATCTGTTCAAACCCAGGGGAGAGGCCGATTGTCGCCCATAAACCGTCGTCTTGGCCTCGGCCCACGGGTTATGACACAAAACACACTCCGCACGCGACGAAACCCGATATCGCCAGCGATAACTCTCGCCAGATTGCTCCAAATCCTTCCGATCCACCATCACCGATGCTCCCCCTGCAGGTACCAGAGTGGCATCCGTCTGCGAATCATTCCACAAATAAGAATATGCCGACCAAGCCCCTTCCTGACGAACCAAAATCTGCGTCTCCATCTTGCGAGGCTTTACCGAACCCGTCTCAACAAGAGTCACTGTCTTGGCAAGCACGGAACCGTCAGGCACGCGCCACTGACCACCTGTCGCATCGATTTCAAGCCTCGCCTTCGGTGGTAATGCCATATGGTTTATTGACTTGGATCCGTCCATCCATGCCGGGGCATTGATTTCGTAAGCCACCACACCCGATTCTGGAACCAATCCGGCCAAATCCGTAAAAAGACCGGTTTCACTCAGCTTCGTCGGAAATTTTTCGGTCGCATTCTGTGACCCTGCCACCGGGTTGGGCTCAAGCCGGTAAAGCTGGTTCGTGCGCTCGTGCTCGACCATCAAAAGCTCGCCTGAATGGTCAAGACCAAAACTGACCAGCCGCAATCCCGTTTCTGCTATTTTTTCCAGACTCGAAACCTTCACCCCATCCCACTTCGCTGACCACACAAAACCCGACTGATAATCACCATAAACATATTGCCCATTTAGCTTCGGAAGTCCCTTGCCGTGATACACATAGCCACCCGTAATCGATGCCGCCTCGCTGTGCGGGTGGTCAATCGTCGGTGGCCGAATCGGCGCTGGTCCCGTCGAAACTCCCTTGATCACCGGCTGACGCCCTTCCATCGCAGACCATCCGTAATTGCCTCCACGCTCCACCCGATGCACTAGCTCCCAAAGCTCCCAGCCCACGTCACCGACCCAAAGATCGCCCGACTTGCTGTCAAATGTTATCTTCCAGGGATTCCGGAATCCATACGCCCAAATCTCGGGCCGAACCTCTGCCAAGGCCACAAATGGGTTGTCCAGCGGAACCCCGTAAGGCAG
This sequence comes from Candidatus Kuenenia stuttgartensis, assembly GCA_945865635.1. Classification (GTDB taxonomy): domain Bacteria; phylum Planctomycetota; class Planctomycetia; order Isosphaerales; family Isosphaeraceae; genus QWQI01. Next base: position 1,572 of record CAMBEP010000008.1, on the reverse strand, counting down.
CTTGGCTGTCGTTTGATCAATATCAATCCGCAGAATGCTTGAAAGCAGGTCGGTCACATCCTGGCCGGTGCGACCTGGGTCCGGCGGGCTCGCTGGGCCGGCATCGCCTGTCGACACATACAACTTGCCATCCGGACCAAATGCCAAAGCACCCCCATTGTGGCCGCCGCCTTTCCACGTCAAAAGCCTTCGTTCCGTCTCAAGACGCAGGCGAGGCGGATTGCTATCGGTCATCAAAAATTCCGACATTCGTGTGCCTTCCGGCTGCTCTCCACCAACCACATAACAAATATAAACCTTGCGATTCACACGAAAATTTGGGTGAAACGCCAAACCATAAAGCGCTGATGTCTCTGCATGTTTTGTTTTTATGTCGCCAACAACCGTTTTTTCCGTCGCATTGTCGCGATCTTCAAACGTCACAAGTTTACCAGCCACCTCGCCGACCATCAAAAGCTTCGTACCAGGCACGCGTTCAATCAGCACTGGACGATCAAACACCAGCTTTGGATAGGCCGGTTTGATCCGGTAAGGCAGCGGCGGTTCAGGGCTCCCTGACAGCCGCGAAGTCGTCCAGCGAACTGGCTCTGCGGCTGTCGCACTCAGGCACGTCAGGATCACCATAAACAAAATCAGCATCGAACTGATTTCAAAAGGCTTTCGGCCAAACAAAAGTTTGATGAGCGGCATGTGTGCAACACTCCTTTTCTAAGAGATTTCTGTGATTTGAATCCTGTGGAATCGACCGGTTTGGACAGATCGTTTCGCAAGCGCGGGCAGGTCATGTTTTTTATCTTACTCAAATATGGATAGACGTGCGAGTCAAAAGCGGAATCCACCAACTTCTCGTCAGACATAATCCCCAAAAACCAAATAACCCATGGATCAATCGGGTTTCACTCCTAACATTGAAAGTTTTTCTCAACCCGTCAAGAAATTAAGACACTTCCGGCTTTTTCGCAGATCAAATCAAACACGCCGCAGCTCATTTTAATAATAAGCTGCGGCGTTGCGCTGCATTTTGATTCTGGCCTGAAAAAATCAGGCTCTCTGGCGGCGGCGGGCGAGGGTTACCAGCGTCGCTGTGGCGATCGCGGCCAGGGCCCAGGTGCCTGGTTCTGGTACGGCGTTGATCGTGATCAAGCCGCCTGTGATTGTGGGCGATGGGCCGGTGCCGATGGTTGTGCTGTCGGTATATTCGCTGTTGCCAAGGGTGATCTGATACTGGCCAGAGGCGGCCCCTGTGATGGTCAGGTTCAGGATCGTCCACATATTCGTGCCCGCCGCCGGGGTCACATTATTCGTGGTGTTGGTTGAGTCCGAGAAGTTGTAAGTGTCGTTTGTCCATGTGGATAAATAGATCGACGCCGGGTTGCTTGTAGGGCTGTTGATCAAGTCAAAGCTGTCGTTAGAGAAAACGTAGTCCGACTGGCCCAGCGGTGGAGTCGCTACCGGCGAGCTGAACGAGACTTCGCCTGAGGGGGCCCCGGATATGGCTGTGATGATGAATTCTGTGGTCAGATAATTCAATTTGGGGCCTGTCCACATGACGTTGATCGCCACTGTGGTGCC
>CAMBEP010000007.1 GCA_945865635.1 Candidatus Kuenenia stuttgartensis | reverse complement strand
CCTACGTTCTTCAACCTTTACTCACAGTCTGACGATTACCTCACGACCGTCGCCAAGAAATGCACCGGCACGACGCGCAACCGGATTAGCAGAAGCAACCTTGGCCTGACTCCGATTCCCGTCCCCCCGCTGGCCGAACAGCAGCGGATTGTCGGCGTGCTGGACGAAGCGTTTGAGGGCCTCGCCACCGCCAAAGCCAACGCCGAAAAGAACCTCCAAAACGCCCGCGCCCTCTTCGAAAGCCACCTCCAATCCGTCTTCACCCACCGCGGCCCAGGGTGGGTGGAGAAGCGATTGGATGAACTTTGCACTTTCAGCAGCGGCGGCACGCCGTCGAAGATCAATACCAGTTACTGGAGTGGCAAAATACCGTGGATTTCAGGTCGTGACATGAAATCGACCCGGCTGTCCGATTCGTTTCTGCACATTTCCAAGTCCGCAGTTGATGAGTCTTCGACTCGCATGGCAGCAGTCGGAACACTCCTGATTTTAGTCCGTGGAATGGGACTGGCGCATGGAGCGCAGATTGCCGAACTGCTCGTTCCGTGTGCGTTCAATCAGGACATTCGCGGAATCCACGCCAAACCCAACATGCTGCCGCGGTATCTCCTCTTTGCGCTTCGGGAAGTAATCAATTCGAGCGACACGGTCTTGAGCAATGCGGCTCACGGCACACTCAAGATTGACTCGAACGAACTGCAAAAGGTGGTGATCCCATTTCCGCCGCTTGAACAGCAGCGGAGAATTGTCACCTTGATCGAGGCCCTATCGGAAGAAACCCAACGCCTCGCCCGCCTCTACGAGCGGAAGCTCGCCGCGCTGGAGGCCTTGAAGAAGTCGCTGCTGCACCAAGCCTTCACCGGAGAACTTTAGGAAACCGCCATGAACGAAGCCGAAACCAGAGCCGAGCACATTGACCCAGCCTTGAAGGCCGCAGGCTGGGGCGTGGTCGAGGGTAGCAAAATCCTGAGGGAATATCCGATCACGCCGGGCCGGATCGAGGGTCAGGGCAAGCGCGGCCGATCCGTCACCGCCGATTATGTACTGGTTTATCGCAACCTGAAAATGGCCGTCACGGAAGCCAAGGCTTGGGACAAGCCTCTCACAGAAGGCGTGGGCCAGGCCAAGGATTACGCCGGCAAGCTTGCCGTCAGGTTCGCCTATGCCACCAATGGCCGGGGCATCTATGCAATCGACATGCAGACCGGCCAAGAGGTGGAAATTGCCGCCTATCCCACGCCCGACGAACTCTGGGCCGCCAGCTTCGCCGAGGCCAACGCCTGGCGCGACCGATTTGCCGCCGTTCCCTTTGAAGACAAAAGCGGCTCGCACATGAGCCGATACTATCAGGATATCGCCATAGATCGCGTCATTCAGGCCATTGCCAACGGCCAGAAACGGATCCTGCTCACGCTGGCCACCGGTACAGGCAAGACTTTCATTGCATTTCAGCTCGCCTGGAAGCTGTTTCATGCACGCTGGAATGCAACGGGCGAGCCCACACGCCGCCCGCGCATCCTGTTTCTGGCAGATCGCAACATTCTTGCAAATCAGGCGTTTAATGCCTTCTCGGGCTTCCCTGAGGATGCCTTGGTGCGAATTGATCCCAAAGATATCAGCAAGAAAGGCAAAGTGCCCAAAAACGGCAGCCTGTTTTTTACCATCTTCCAGACATTCATGAGCGGTCCAGCCCGAAATGGCGAGCCATCGCCTTATTTCGGCGAATATCCACCCGACTTCTTCGATTTTATTGTGGTCGATGAATGCCACCGGGGCGGCGCGAACGACGAAAGCACATGGCGGACGATCCTCGAATATTTCGCACCCGCCGTGCAGCTCGGCCTGACAGCAACCCCCAAACGCGACAGAAACACCGACACCTACGCCTATTTCGGCGACCCGGTTTACATATATTCTTTAAAAGAAGGCATTAACGACGGATTTTTGACGCCATTTCGAGTCCGCCAGATCTCCACCACACTCGATGAATATGTTTATACGTCCGACGATCGCTTGATTGAAGGCGAGGTCGAAGAAGGGCGTCGCTATACGGAATCCGACTTTAACCGGATCATTGAAATTGAGCAGCGAGAAGCCTATCGTGTCAGCCTGTTTATGGGCCAGATAGATCAAAAGCAAAAAACAATTGTATTTTGTGCCACGCAAGAGCATGCCCTGGCGGTTCGTAATTTGGTCAACCAAATGAAAGTCAGCGCAGAGCCAAACTATTGTGTGCGAGTGACATCCGATGACGGTGAGATTGGAAATCAGTTTCTGCGCGATTTTCAGGATAATGAAAAGACGATCCCCACAATTCTGACCACTTCGAAAAAACTGTCGACCGGTGTCGATGCCCGCAATATCCGTAATATTGTCCTGATGAGGCCCATTAATAACATGATCGAATTCAAGCAGATCATTGGCCGGGGGACCAGGATTTATGATGGCAAGGATTATTTCACCATTTATGATTTTGTGAGGGCCCATTTGCATTTTCAGGATCCACAGTGGGATGGCGAGCCCCTGCCGCCGGATAATGAGGACAATGTTCCAGGCGTTGATAGAAATATCGATCCCCCAGTGGCCGGCGACCCTTCAGACCAGGAAAATGGACCAGGAAATGCAATAAATCGTCGAAACAAGGTCCGGGTCAAGCTGGCCGACGGCAAGGAACGAACCATCCAGCATATGGAAATGACAAGTTTCTGGCACCCGGATGGCACTCCGATCTCGGCTCAGGAATTCATGGTGCTTCTGTTTGGCAATCTGCCCGATATTTTCCAAAACGAAGAGGAACTCAGAAAATTGTGGGGCGACCCCGAGAGTCGCAGGGCATTGCTGGATAAACTTGCGGAGAAAGGGTTTGGTGACGATCAGATGAAAGAAATGCAATATCTTGTGGATGCCGAAAACAGCGACTTGTTTGATGTTCTTGCTTATGTGGCTTATAACCTGCCAATCATCAGCCGCGAAGAACGTGTCAAAAATGCCGGTGAAAGTATTCAGGCAGAATTTAACGCCAGAGAGGTTGGGTTTCTCGATTTTGTTTTGAAGCAATATATTCGTGTGGGAGTGAAGGAATTGAGCCCGGAGAAGCTTACCCCATTGATCAGGTTGAAATATAACAATGCGATTTCCGATGCCGTCGCGGAATTGGGACAACCGGAACAGATTAAACAGACCTTTACGGCATTTCAAAAGTTGCTCTACCAAGAAACAGGTCGTCAATTGGGGATGGTATCTTAAATAAAAGCCCAGAGCGTGACGGAGCGGGAAAGCGGACCAAAAACGGCCTGAATTGATTTGCCTTAACTCTCTATTTCATAAGGATTAGTGTCAAGAAAACAAAACGAATTCTGAAAAGGAATCGCAAGTCTTTATCAAAAAGCAGAGCGTCAATTGGGGATGGTACCGGTTTGGAAGCCCAAAGCGGACGGAGCGGGAAAGCGGACCAAAAAAACGGCCTGAATTGATTTGTCACAACTCCTGATTTTAGTAGGAATAGTGTCAAGAAAACAAAACAGAAATCAAGGCACCCGGCGGGAACTGGATGGAGCGGGTTAATGTTGGGGAAGCGTCGACAGATCTGCCCTTCGGCCGGTTCCAGCACTCGCCCGGAGAGCCAAAGTCGTGTAGAATCGAAGTAAAGAGCGAAAATCTCCCGAATAAACGACATGGACCGACGATGACCGACGAAGCAGACGATTTGGTAAATGGCGACGAAGAAACAGTCACACCAAGCACTCCGGAGCAAACTCAGTCGGCTGCAAGGCAGACTTTGAGCCACTTGAGGGGCCTGTTTGAAAAGCATGGAATTTCACCTCGCAAGCAACTTGGGCAGAACTTTCTGATTGACCTGAATCTGCACGAAGTCATTCTGAAGGAAGCGGGCCTGACCCCCAACGACATTGTTCTGGAAGTCGGAACGGGCACAGGCGCTCTGACTGAGCGCATGGCCGATCAGGCCGCAGCGGTGGTGGCTGTGGAGATTGACCCGGCCATGGGGCGTCTGACAGCCGAAACCGTGGGCCCCAAGCCGAATGTTCTGCTGCTGCGTCAGGATGCTCTCAGGAATAAGAACAACATTGCTCCTGAAGTGCTCGATGCCCTGCGATCGTCACTCAAGGTGCGGCCTGGCCGGCGCATCAAGCTGGTGGCCAACCTGCCTTATTCGATCGCCACCCCATTGGTCAGCAACCTGCTTCTGGATGATGAGTTGCGGCCGGCCCTGATGGTGATCATGATTCAATGGGAAATGGCCGAACGGCTCATTGCCGAACCGACCGGCTCTGCCTATGGGTCGATCTCAGTGCTGGTCAATGCCTTGGCGGATGTCGAAATTTTAAGGCGATTGCCGCCCTCTGTCTTCTGGCCCAGGCCCAAGGTGGACAGTGCCATTGTCAGAATCATGCCAAGTGTGGAGAAGCGTCGCCAGATTGACGATCTGCCATGGTTTGCCCATGTTGTCAGGCAGATCTTCCTGCACCGGCGGAAGAACCTGAGGGTCGTTCTGCACGCCATGTATCACCACGCCGAAGCCTGGACAAAGCCAGTGGTCGACGAGGTTCTGGCGGTTCTCGACCTGCCGTTCGACATTCGGGCTGAGGCCTTGAATGTCGAGGAACTTCATGAGCTCTCCAAAGTGCTTCGGGCAAAGCTCGACAGCTTCGGCATTGCGCCCATCACAGCAGACCGCAAACCAAAAACCAAGCGCAACTGGCTCCTGAAACAAGAGGCCAACGCCAATAATCCAGACCACGAAGCCGAAGTTGACAACGACGAATCCGATGAGGATGAGTCGGAACTTGATGACGACCAGGAATCATTCCAAAAATGAAAGAACAAGGCACAGGAAATACAACCTTTCAGCACCCTTTCCGATTTCCGAAAAACGCCGATGGGCCCTTCTATACAACCGGTCAACCCTCAAAGGGTTCCGCCCAATCGGCGGCTCAATGGTGTGGCAACTGCCTTTGGTGCGGAGCACCTGAGGCCGAAGCCCCGGAATTGTTTGCTGCGTTTGATGAGACTTATACGGATACGTATTTTGTTCGCCAGCCCCAAACGCCTGAAGAATTGGCTCGGGCGATCATGGCAGCCAAGGTCTGCTGCGTCAGCGCAGTTCGATATGGTGGAATGGATCGAAATATCATTTCTGCCATGGGAAATAATCCGGAACTCTGTGATTATATCATTGGACCAGATCAATCATTGAAATGCACAGTGGGTTCTGACGGCAAGTTGCTCGCTTTTGCAAGGTCTATTGTGGATGAAGAAAATTACATAAAACAGTTGAGAAATCATCGGGAAAAGTGATGGCAATTCTGACAATCAAACCGAACGCGATGGTAAAGAATACGGACTTAAAATCAAGGCGATCAAACGCCCAGAACAGTCTGCACAGCGGCCAGCATGTCAGCAACGGTATCAAAACCACCGACGGCTCGTGTTTTGGCCCCCTCTTCAAGCCACTGTTTGACACGATTTTCCGCGGCGATGACCGACGAATGATTCTTCAGCCCATAATGGCAGGCTATCTCACTATAGCTTGACGGTGTGTGTCGCCTTGAAAGATACATTGCAATTGTACGTGGAATGCTGATCGACTGACTGGTTTTTTTGGAATGTAACTGATCGTGTGTTAAAGAAAATACGCTGCACAAAGCGGCTTCAACTTCATGAAGGCCTATGGCCTGAACGGTGTGACGAATGCTATCCCTAAGAACCAGCCTGGCCAGTTCCAGATCAACCCGCCGCCCCGTCAGGACGGAGTGTGCAATCAGGCTGTTGAGAGCCCCCTCCAGCTCTCGCACGCTGACCCGGAGCTGCTCGCCAAGAGTATCGACAACATTGTCAGGCAATTCAACCCCACGCGCCGCCGCCTTGGTTCTGAGAATCAGCCGTCGCACTTCAGGGTCTGGCGTTTCCAGCCTTACCACCATGCCGGCCATGAATCTGGTGGAAAGCTCTTCCATGAGCCTGTTGACGCGTTTGGGGTGCTGGTCACAGCTCAGAATAATAGGAATATCATCGGCCACAAGTGCATTGAAGGTATGGAGAAATTCGCTTTGGGTGGCGCGTTTTGAAGCGATGAAATGCACATCGTCAATAATTAGTGCCGCCGCATTGCGGAACCGGCTTCTGAAGCTTGCCAACTGGCCTGTGCGAAGCGATTCCAGGAAAGAGTTGGTGAAAGCCTCGGCGGAAATTTGGATCAACCGCCCGCCAGTGGGGTTGGATCTCATGGCGTGGGCCATGCCGTCGAGCAGGTGGGTTTTACCAAGCCCCACCCCACCGTGCAAAACCAGCGGATTGAACGAGGCTCCACGGGATTTGATCATCTCCAGTGCCGCCGTATGGGCCATGCGATTGCAGGGACCGACAATGAAATTGTCAAGCCGCCGGGTCGCCTTTAATGGCGCTGGCCCAAACAGGCCCGGCACATTGCCGGTCTTGGCCTCGCGACGATCTGACGGCCATTGCGATTTCTGGGCGGCAGGTGCATTTGATTTCAACTTGCGTCCAGCCGCAACCGGCGGGCTCAGGCTAAAGCTCTGCGATTCGCTGCCAGGTGGTAGAGATTCTTGGATGTCCAGAGATTTGTCGGCCGAAATCTCATTCGAAGGCTGCCCCAAAAGCCCTTTCTGGGCCGCTTCGGTGGGTAGCAGGATAAAAACCTTCCAGTCGCCCAAGCCATGGACAGCCTGGATGGAGTCTCGCAAACTGATCGTAAATCGAGACGAAATGCGATCCCGAAAAAATCCGGTCGGAACAATCACGGTAAGTATTCGGTCGCTTTTATTTTCAATGAATTCAATGCCCTCGCCAAACCAGACGGCCATCGCACCATCGCCAATCCGCCCGGCAAGCTCATCGCGAAACGACTTCAAGGCCGGTGCCGCTGACGACAACTGGGCAACACCCTCTGCCAAAACCGCAATCGGCTCTGCCGGCACCAGATGCTCCATGATCAAATCTGACTTGGTGGCAACCCGTCGAGCCATCGGTGTTCCTGTTCACGGGAATACTGCCAATCGCCAGGCTGCCTAATTAAGCAAAGCCAGTATTTGGCAGGAAGGTCCATTCCAGTGTGCTGAGGTCCCACAACACACACACAAAGCGCGACAAGGCGCGACATTGATTCACAGAAGATCGTTGATTTGCGGCGAAAGGTCTAGGTCGAACGTGGACTGTTACGATTGTTTTTCGCAGTCTATCCGATTCAACCCGTTTAATCGTTAAAACCTATCAGAGCGATTATACCAGCGGGCTGATGTGGATCGCAGCTAAAGCCCGATCCACATCTAACCCATTGTTGCAAATCGAATTATGTGAAATTCAAGTCTGCTTTGTCGGGCTTGGGGGGGGGTGACTGAGTCTTAAGGGGATCAGCCCATGTCGCCGCACAGGCCGCGCTGGCAAGCGGGTCCACCGCATCCGCCCATGGGCATCGGGGAACTGGCCATGGGCAGTGACCCACCGGCCCCCTGAACTTTGGCAGCGGCGGGTACAGAAAACTCTCTGGCGAGATCGAACTGCCCGCACTTCGGGCATTTTGGCTTGTCTTCGGCATTGCGGATCAGTGCTTCAAAGTGATGATCACACTGCTGGCAACTGTATTCATAAATCGGCATGAAAATCGGATCCCTGAGCTAGAGGAAACATGAATGATCATTCCAATATAGCAGACATTGAACATAAAAAAACACCTTTTCCTCTCGATTCAAAAGAGGAAAAGGGGTTTGATCCCGTCTCAAAAAGTAAAGTCTTGGCCAATGCCTGATTCACCAAGAATCCGCAGAGATGACCTCACCACCATCGCGGGTGATCAGTGCGGCGAAGATTTTCAGATTGATGGACTCTTTGACAAACCTCACCGATCCGTCGCCAAGCAGAATTCCAGCTCCGCCCGGGTGGAAGGCATAGACTTCAGAGGTGCCTTCGGTGTTGTAGATTGGGTTTGGAAAGGCTGCTGCAGCAATGTCGTCGCCATTGGTGCAATTTAGTGGGCATTGGCCAATCACGCTGGACCCATCGGCGGATGAGCCTTTGAATGAGATGTCGCTGGCAGGCCGGGCCCAGCCTCCGCCATTGATCCGCGAGGCACTCAGGTTGCTGTTACGCAATTTGCCACCTTTAAAGTATTTAAAGGGCCGGCCGGCCGATTCCGCAAAAAGAATTGTATTCGATAAACCATCGCTAACACGTGCCATCGTCACAGTCGCATTCTTTTCGAGAATTCCGTTGCCACTACCCGCCTGTGCCAGCAAGCCGGCTGTGTAGAGCCTTGGGTCAATATTGGCGATTGGGCTGTAATCAATGATCGCGGCAGCGGTTGGAGTCCATGGGGAGATTTCCGGAATGCCGTCCAGACGTGTGACATCCGCTGGCGAGGACGGGCAGATGAACACAGAAAGCCTTGTTCGGGCAAGGGTTGAATTCGACACATCGCCCCAGGTCAGTTGCAGGTTGTAATTGTCATAAAGCGGTTTTTGATCCATGAAAGGCAGCAGGCGAAGCACACCGGCAATGCGCGGGGCGGTTGTCAGGCCCGATGGCCGCAAACTGCTTGGGAACTGGTTGTTTGTGTCATGAAAGCCATGAACCGTCAGGCCGATTTGCTTCAGGTTGTTTACGCACTGGATCCGCCGGGCAGCCTCCCGAGCCGATTGCACAGCGGGCAGCAACAAGCTGATCAGCACAGCGATGATTGCAATCACCACCAAAAGCTCAATAAGCGTAAAGGCCTTTTCTGATGATCGATATGACTTTTCTGGGCTCTTTGATCCGGTGGAATATCGCATCTGTTCCTACCCCTTTTTTCCAGGTTTCCAATCCGAGACGGTTCTTTTGACCACACGGTTTTCAAGTCCTCCAAGACCTGATCCCCCGTCCCTTTCTCTCTCTCACTCTATTCAAATATGATAAAGATCATGTTCTTAGTCAAGATTAATTCTCGACAAAGTTACGTACCTTAGTAAAGTATATTTCTAAGTGATTTAATTGTAGATAGTTGTGTGAATTCTATTTTTTCGGATTCGCTTGGTCGAGTAGGAATTGAGTCGAATGAGCCTGAATGGGGTTGTGAATCGACCAGAATTTGCGGCCTGAGGCATGGTCAAGCCAAATGCAGTTCTAACCATATAAATAGAAAGGTGTTAGAAGTTTTTCAAGCAACAGATGGTCCGTTTGCTGTAAAGAAACAGGTTTCTGCCCAAAAAACCTTTAACGAAAAAAGCTGGTGAAAGGTGGCGGGACAACGGAAAATGGAAGGATCCGAATTAGGAAGGGTTTCGACTTAGGTTTGTCGCCAGCAGGGAAGGATTTGGAAAGCGATGATAATTGATGATCGATCCGACCGGCGGGAAACGCTTGAGGGATCTCGATATCGCCTGCGGCCCATGACGCGTGAGGAAGTGCGAGCCATTGATGAACTTGCGCTGGCTGAGCTGGGTTTGCCGACCATGGTTTTGATGGAGAATGCAGGCCGAGGGGCGGCCCGGGTTTTGGCGTGGGCCATGACCGAAACAGGCCTTGCCAGTTATCAAAGCCCGCCAGCATCGGTGGTTGTGGTGTGTGGGCCAGGTAATAATGGAGGTGATGGAGCGGTTTTGGCGCGTCATTTGGAGGCGTCGGGCTTGGCCAAGGTGAAAGTGGTCTGGATCACACCCGCGGGCGAGCTCAGGGGCGATGCGCCTGCCCAGCACCGTATCCTGCAAGCTTCTGGAGTGAACCAGTCGAGGGTTTTTGAGCCGACAGAGTTGGAATCGATACTCGAACAGGCGGATTGGGTGGTGGATGGCCTGTTTGGAACCGGTCTGACAAGGGCATTGATTCCTGGCGACTTGCCAGGCGATATCGTCAATGTGATCAATCAAAGTGGTAAGCCCGTGATGGCTTTGGACATCCCCTCGGGTATGGATGCAAACACGGGCGATGTGGCTGGAGTTGCCATCAAGGCTCGACTCACAGCGACATTTGTTGCGCCAAAGGTTGGGTTTTATCTGCGCCAAGCCATTCAGTGGACAGGCCGGGTGGAGATTATTGACATCGGTTTGCCAAGGCAAATGCTACGCAGGTACGAAGAATAGAAAAAAGCTTTGAAACAGAGACCCGATTGGTCTTAAAAAACGCTTCGTTGTATGACAAACACAAGGCGATGGATCATAGCCATTTAGGCCCCAAAATGTGCTGATCCGTGAAACCGAATTGTGGCCAGGGGGAAGGGCTCGGAAAGTGGCGGTCCATCTGCTTTGAATGCCACCGCCTGGGAAGCACCAAAAAAACAGTCGGCCCCGATGGTTCCGGGGCCGACTGTCTGGGCTTTGTCAGATTCTTTGTTTCGTCACAGAATCAATATTTGTTGCCTTTGAAGAGCGGCCCGACGCCCTTCCAGGGCAGAACCACAGTATCTTCAGGCACCACATCGCCAGGGCGATAGTAGCCGAGGTCGTATTCCGATTCCCATGGTGGATCGGCAATGGCACGCAGTGGGAAGGTTGCGATCTGAAATGCGAACAGACCGCCTGAGATGATCGGCGAAGCAAGCTGGTTACGCAGCTTGCTTTGCTTTGGATCGTCAATGGGATAGGTCAGCCTGCGACCCTTGCTGCCTAGCCTTTGCTCGACAGAAATCCCATATCTTTCAAGACTTGGGTCTTGGAAGTAAAGTGGGAAGTGAGCCACTGCGGCTGAGGCCCACATTTTTCGGCGTGGGTCAAATTGACGTGGCTTGAGGTTGTCGAACTGTTCAGGCAGAAGTATGGCCCGGATTGGGCGAGCTTCGGCAGGGCTAGGGGCCCGTGGCAGTTCAAGCCTGACAAGTGGGTCGTCCGTGGCGTTCATGGATGAGCTTGAGCCTGGGACGCCAGGTCGTGTCGTAACATTTCCCGCTTCATCAGGCGGCTGGTTTCCAAGTGTCGACAGACCCGGTGTGGATCCTGTCCGGCCACCCTGAATGCGAGCCATCTGTTCGATTTCCCGGCGACGCTCCAAGGAGAGGCCTGAGAGATACTTGTCCGTAATCTTACCGAGTTCTGGGTCGCCCACCGAACTTGGAGAAGGGGTGACCGTTTTGGAAACCTCTTCGGCTGGCAGTGCTGGCAGACTATCGGCGGAAACGGCGGGAGCAGGTTCGGCGCGGGCCACCCGCTCGGGCATCGGCTCAGCCTGGGCCGGTTCAGCGGCAGGTGGAGCAGGGGGCAGAGGGGGCGAGTCAGGCGTGTTCGCTGAAACCACGGGCAAGGGTGGCAAGTTTGCAGCAGATTCAGGCTTTGCAGCTTCCGTTGCCGTTGCGGGCACAGAAGTTGGTTTCAAAGGCTCTGTCGCGTCTGAGTCGACTGGCAGGGGAGCCGCATGGGCCTCTTTCAATGACTCTTGAGCCTCTTCCGGGGCGATTGGCAATGGCGGTAAGACTGGCAGGTCGCCAACCGATTGTGGCTTGGCGTCGGCTGGGGCATCTGGCAGGGGTGGCAAGGATTGGTTAGAGAGCGGCTTGGCCGCTTCTTCGTCGACAAGTTTTGCCGCGATCCGCTCAGGCTGAAGCGGCTTGACCGGAGCACTTGTATCCTCGTCGTCAGGAAGCGGTGTCAGAACTGGGATCCCGCCCACTTCCTGAACCGTTTTCTCGATGACAGCCGTTTCGGTCGCCGGCAATTGAACCGTGGCTGGCTTGACTTCCAGTTCGACGGCTTTTTTCGCTTCCGCAGCTTGTTCTTTCAAATCAACCACTGGCAGAGGCGGCAATTCCGGAGCAGATTCCAGGTTGGCAACGGCCTTGGATTCTACCGGGGCCTGAATCGGCTCGGCAATCTCTTTGACCGGATCCACATGGACTTCAGCCACGGGCGGTGCTGGCAATGTCAGCTCGGTTTCCGCCTGGTTCGAATCCATGGGTTTCAGATCAGGCTTAACGGGTTCTGCCACTGGCAGAGCCGGAAGGTCTGGTTTGACGGCGAGCTCAGGTAGAGTCGGAATGACTGGTTGAGCGGGTTTGGTTTCAATCCTGGCAACAGGTTGCACATCCACCACTGGCTGATCAGCGGGTTCCACAGCCGGCAGTTCCGGAGTCTCCACAACAGGGGCTTGAGATTGGACTTCGGTTTCGGCAGCCGGAGGCTTCAATGGCGGTGTACGGGATTCCACGGGCAAGGCAGGCAGAGGGGTGGAGTCCTCGACAATCTCAACAGAGCCTGGTGGAACGCTCAGCGGCGGCAACGCAGGTGAATCCTCAAGGACTGGCTTGGAATTGTCGTTCACGGTCGAGACAGATTCATCACGTGTTGCTGGTTCTGTGACCACTGCTGAGGAACGTGCAATGGGGCTGCCGGGCAGTGGTTCGGGAGCGTTTGCTGCCTTCACCGGCTGGGCGAGTTCGACCTTCACAGGTTCCGGAGAATTCTCCTCGAGCTTTGCCTCAGATACCGTAACGGCAGCGATTTGAGCCGTCGCAGGCGTCTCAGGCGAGCTGAGCGATGACGGGAGAGTCAGTGGGGGCAGGGGGTCGGAACCGCCGGAATTTCCGGCAGACTCGTATTGTCTGCGAGCCGATGCGGCCGATTTTGAATGAGCCAGCTCTGAGGCAGTCGGCAGAGCCTTGGCTAAGGCCTCTGGTGGAATCGGTTCGAGAACAATTCGAGCGGCTTGCTGGGCCACTGGTGGCGATTGGATCGGGGCTTCGGTACCCGCTTGAATCATGGCTGGGTCGGTTGGGGCGATGGCTTGCTGTTTCGCAGCGATGGCGATGGAACCAGCCTGCGGCCTTCGTGTTTTGGCATAACTTACCTGGGATGAAGGTGCCCGTAGCCCTTCCTGAGCAGCTTCGATGCCTTGCCGAAGGCTTGTGATCTCGGCGGGATTGAGCTGATCCTTACGGCGTTCGGCTTCCCGAAGATAAACCAGCGATTTTTCATACTGCTGATATTTAATGTAGTCGATGCCATTGCGAAGAACCGTTCGGGCACTTCGGCTGCGGAGCATGGCCGCCTCGCCAGGATCCATCGCCGGAGCCGCTGGCTTGCGGGCCGTGGCCTTCGGTTTCTGAGCCGGTGCAGCTTCAGCGCCGGTCGTACCCTTTGGCAAGTTAGTCGGGTTACCGCCCGGTTCGAGCCCGCGATTGGTTTGTGCATCGATCCAGGGCGACGATGCCGCGAGGCCCATTGCGGCCATTACAGCCGTCCATGTCCATCTTGGGTTACGCAAGCTACGCCTCCTTGCTGATTCCTGAGTCCCACTCGGCTTGGCTGATCTCCTGCGAGCCTTCTTCCAGAAGCACCTGTGGATCAAAATCCACCGGCGACCAATCCATGAAGAATTCTCCACAAGTCCAACACCAAATCCCGCGACTTCGGAATCGTATTGCGTGTGTGTCTAACTGAATTGACTCTGTTTGACCCGTTACAGGATGCCTGGATTCCTTTCCTGACATCAGACCTGCAGCGTTAAAAGTCACGACCACCTTTAAGCACCCATTCCTACCCTTATCAGATAGAATCGGACATTAAGGCGAACGCATGCGAACAATTCCGCACTTTTGCGAGATTTTGCCACGAATTCAAAATTCGACAAGCTCAATTTCCAAGTTTTTTTTGGGAAAGCCACCAAGAAAAGTTCAAAGCCCAATTGTGCAAATCGCCCAAAAACTTTGGCAAGAGGAATGTAACATAGGTTTGGATATCGAGTTACCAAAAATGCCAACGAAAAACCCTGGGAGGCCTTGCGACATCCCAGGGTTCTCGTCTCGTCAGAAGCAAACCGCAAGTTGCAAGCACAGGAGATTCCAGCGAGAGCCGCCTTTGTGAGGATCAAAAAGCCTGATGGCTGCCATCATGGTCGTTTCATCCCCCAAGGGCTCAAATCGCCTTGGTAAATGAACTATACACCCAATCTGATCCGGATGTGGTCCAATGGGAGAGAATTTCCAAGAGGTCAGACGGCTTTTATCGGATCAAGCCGAACTGCCTACGCAATTGAGGCAGGCAACGTATTGAGTGAATCTTGCTTTGGACTCAATCCTTCGCCGATCATCATAGTTTGAGTCCGGCTTGAGCCGCATCAAGGCTGACCATCATGGGGCGGGCTTCAAGGCATGATCAGCCTTGGTCTGCCGTAGATCTCTGCAATGGGGCCAGCCCGTTTTGCCAGCTCGTTCCAAAGTTGCCTCAAGAGTGCAGGGCCTTGTTCCGGGTTGCGGCGGGTGGCCTCGACACATTGATCGATCTCGGTTGTCAATTCCTCGATTTGAGGAACGCTCAACAGGTTTGACCCCGTCACAGCGATCAACATCGCCTCGGCATGATCCACTGCATCTTCCCAGGTGGTTGCAGAAATGCCTGCCGGTTTGGAATCCACCAGTTTGCGAATGTGACGGGCCGTGTCCCGACCAACCAGCGACTTTTGGTCATATCCGGTTTTCCAAGCTTGAAATGCAAGCCAGAGAGAGCCCCAGGCGATCAAAACCGCGATCGAAAAAAGCATGATAAACAGTCGCCCGGATGTGCCTGAAATCTGATCCCGTGGGTTTTGAGCTGTCCGATTTGGTTTTGAGCTGGGCATGGTGGCGAATTCTGATGAGTTTTTTGATCCAAGGGTTCACATGATCATTAAATCATAGTCGATCTTGCTGGCCACGACCAACCTGATTCTGAATCCGTGCGAGATCAATACACGACTTTGATGTCTATTGTGCTTTCGTTGGCCAAAGCGTAAATTCTTGAGATTGAACGATTCGAAATTGTTCATTTGGTTCACCAGTAGACAGGCTTCTATGGTTAGTCTGTCTATTTTCAGGGAGGCTACACCCATGTCCATTGATTCACTTTGTTCGAGCGTCGGCGATTCCTCAAAATTCAGAACAGCGCCTGCAAGACGCATGGCTTTGCTGGTTCTGGGCCTGGTTCTGGGCTTACAGACCCAGAGCATGGCCAGTCAACTCACACTTCTGCCGAACACGTCTGGTAAATATACAGACGATCATTCCAGCAGCCCAAGAAATAATACGACAGGCCTGGGCGGGATTAGTATCACCGAACTGGGCAACAGGCAGGGCATTGGTGCACCTCGTGAAATGCGTTCTTATCTGATCTTTGATACGTTCGCGGCAGACGCATCGCTTGTGGGAGCAACGCTCACTGTGGGTGTGCAGTCATGGACCACCATGCAGGGCGGCAATCCGCTTCCTGGCTCGCAAATCCAGTTGAATTTAGGGCTGCCGGCCCAAACCACTCCGGAGACAATTGCCGCCAGACACACGGACTTTTTTGATCCCTCAAGCCGAGCCATTTACAACGATCTTGGAGCATCCGGCCTTGGTTCGATCGATATCACCATGGCTCCAAACATCAGTGGCGGGTCAGGCAATATCAACTGGTATACGGCCACCATGCCATTCTCGTTTGTTGCGGCTTTCAATCAGGCCAGATTAAATGGGAACAGATATCTGACAATCGCCATGACGTTGTCGGATCCAATGGCCTATTTGGTCACTCTTGGAAGTTACCAGCCGTCGGATAGCGCCCGCCTGTTAGTGAACACCATCAGCACCGTGCCCGAGCCGATTTCATGGACCACTCTGGCGATTGGCCTGTCGTGTCTGGTTATCTTCCAGAGCCGACGCCAAAGCCAATCCCAATAAAGCCCTGTGGAATCGTCAGCCAAGAGCCGTTATGAAGTCGGCTTTTTGGCTTTTACGCCTGGCTTTTTGACCGATCCGGATTTTTTGGCCTTGATGGCGCGTTCCTTTTCGAGGGATCGATTCAAAGCCCAAGCCCGATTCGGTACCGCAGGTTGTTCGGTCGGAGGAAATGGACACAATGGAATGCTATTGGTTGGCTCTGCCAGAACATCCGCAATCGTGGTCGAACATAAAGTCGATTCCACCAAGGCCAAGGCCATGTCCATGCGAGAGTGAAGCGGGCAAAGGTTGGGACCATGCTCAGAGAGCCCAAGCGGGCATACCTTGATCCGCTCAATCGGTTCCACGGCATTCACTACATCAAGCAGGGTCAAATCTTTCGGAGACTTCGCGAGCGAAATGCCACCACCAAGACCTCTCTGGCTCTTGACAAGCCCCGCCCGGCGCAGCCCACTGAGAATTTTAGCCAGATAAGCTCGCGGCACATGCGTCGCATCAGCCACATCCTCCGTGGTGCTGGCCACTGGCGATTGCTGGGCAAGGTGTACGATTGCCCTGAGAGCGTATTCAACGGTCTGTGTAAACATCCATAAAGCCTCTTCCATTGTTTGTTCCAGATAACTATATCCAAAACTCTACCATTTGCCAAAGTTATGTCGAAATAATTTTAGGACTATGACAGATTTAATCATCAGGGCTCCTCAATCTTAAAATAAATCCAAGTCCCGTTTCTGGCCTGACAATTTAGTGATTACCCATCCATCACTCGATTCGTCTGTATCGGAACCAAATTAGAGTCTCTCAAAACCGACTTTTGCAGCCATCCATTGACAAGGCGACTCAATTTATGCATTTTAATGGAACCTGACGAAAAATTCCTTTATTTTATGGAGTCAAAGCTTGAAAAATACTCAACCGGAGCCCCGATCGATCATGACCAGATTATTGGCAACCACGGCACTCGCCCTTTGGCTCGGAGCTTCATGCACACGGGCTCAGGCTCCGGATCAAGTCGCAAAACCGGTCAAAAAACGCCCGAATATCGTCCTGATCGTTGCCGACGATCAAGCTTGGACGGACTTCGGTTTTATGGGCCATAAGATGGTGCAGACACCTGCCATTGATGCACTTGCAGCAAAATCTGCCAGCTTTGTGAATGGTTATGTGCCCACTTCGCTGTGCCGGGCCAGCCTGGCCACTTTGCTCACAGGCCAATATGCCCACCAGCATTGTATCTGCTTCAACGACCCGCCCAAAACCCTCGAACGAACCGCCGCCCACCCCTTCATCGCCCGATCGCCAGCCTTGCCCAGAATCTTGGCCTCGGTTGGATATCGCAGCTTTCAGACCGGTAAATTCTGGGAAGGTCATTACGCAAACGCCGGTTTTACCGACGGCATGACCGTCAAGGGCCGTCACGGAGACACTGGCCTGACCATTGGCCGCGATACCATGGCTCCAATCGCAGACTTTCTCGACCAATCCGCGGGGCAGCCATTCTTCCTCTGGTATGCACCGATGCTCCCGCACACCCCTCACAACCCGCCCGCAATTTATGTCAAAGCCTTTGCTGAGAAAGGGCTTGATCCGAAAACGCAGGCCTATTATGCCACCATTCGATGGTTCGACGATTCTGTTGCCGCTCTCATGAAACTCCTCAGCGACCGACATCTTGACGACAACACGGCCATCGTCTTTCTGGTTGATAATGGCTGGGCTGTCCCTTTGGCCGGCGAGCGCATGGCTTATGCCGTAAAGTCCAAAAACTCGCCGTTTGATGGCGGCCTGAGAACCCCTCTGCTTATTCACTGGCCAGGACATACAAAATCTGGAATGCGACAGGATCTGGTCTCGTCGATCGACGTGGTCCCGACCTTGCTCGACATCGCCGGACTCAACTATGCCGCCCGCGGCCTGCCAGGCCTGAGCCTGCTTAACGCCTCCAGTGTCAAAACCGAAAAAATCCAGCGAGATACCATCTTCGGTGAACTCTTCCTGCATACGGCTTCCCAGTTGGGTCAGCCCAAGATCGACATGACTTACCGATGGGTGCGCCGGGGCGACTGGAAGTTGATCCTGCCCACACCGCTTGCCGTCTCTGCCTCAAAACTCGAAAAAGGCGGAGACCCGCAAAACCTGGTCATCAATCCGACCGACGGCCCCTTCCTCTATAATCTCCGCGATGATCCCACAGAACAGAAAAACCTGGCCGCCGATCCAGCGCAATCCGATCGTCTCCAGAGCCTGACTCAAGCTCTCGATCAATGGCTGGAAGATCGTTGATCGTGACCTGTCGACCAGTCACGGTTGATCAAATCAAAGCGACTCATCTTCGCCTTTCGGCGGAATTTGTTAAGCTATGTAGATAAGCCGTTGGCCAGCCCGTGGCTGATCCAGCAAAACTTGCAATTGTTTAATACAGGCCAGAAGGTGCAATATGATCCATCGCGTATCGTACTTCAGAATCAGGAATTGGGCGATTTTATTGATCTTCGTCCCAAGTCTTGTTCCGATCAATACATGGGTGCTGGCCCAAGCTCAGCCGCCGCCGCCGGCAGCAGCCCCTGGTTCACCTGCCGAACCAGCAAATCTTCAAGCCATTGAGGCCACCTATCAAGCGGAAATCTCATCCGCAAAATTCAAACGGCTGGAAGCCGTAGCCACTTTGGCTGGCAAGTTGAAAGGCGAGGAATCGCACGAGCTCTGGCGGTATTATCTCGACACCGTCGTTTCCGAAGAGCTGTTCAGCCAAGCCGAAAAAACTGCCGAAAAGCTGCTTTTGGTGAAGGACTTGCCAGTCGATATCCGGGCCTTGGCAGAAGCCACCCACATCATTGCAGAAGCACGCCGGGGTGCTTTGGAAGAGTCGCTTACGAGTGTCAAAAAACTCTTCGTCACTCCTGCCGAACCTAAAAACGAAGACCTCATCATTCCCGTCCACGTGCAGCTCGGCCTTGT
Organism: Candidatus Kuenenia stuttgartensis; assembly: GCA_945865635.1. Lineage (GTDB taxonomy): Bacteria > Planctomycetota > Planctomycetia > Isosphaerales > Isosphaeraceae > QWQI01. The sequence goes on along the minus strand of CAMBEP010000007.1, from coordinate 128,406 downwards.
GGAAGTCTACCTGCGAACAATTGTTGACGCTGGCCGCTATGATCTCGCCCGCAAAGCCATTGACGTGATCTCCGCCTCGACCAAGTCGGAAGACGTTCTGGACTACCTTCAGGGCGAGAAGAAATCGCTTGAGCGCATTGGCAAACCCGTACCTGCGGTGAAAGGTGTCGATGTGGATGGACGACCGTTTGAGTTGTCCACCTTGAAGGGAAAGCCAGTTCTGATCGTTTTCTGGGCCACCTGGGACGAAATCAGCGAAGATCAACTCGACACAATCGCTGACCTGAGCGAAGCCAACAAGGATAAAGGTCTTCAGGTGGTGACCATCAATGTCGACAGGCTCCGCGAAAATGCCGAACCGCCTGCCGATTTGGCCGTCGATATCCGCCGATTCCTGGTCGAGCGCAACCTGCTTTGGAAAAGCCTGATCAGTGACACTGGCGAAAAAGACTACGCCAATATCCTGGGCGTACGCTATCTGCCATCAAATCTGGTGATCGATAAAACCGGTGTCGTGCGACACGTGGACCGATCTCCGCAAGGCTTGACATCAGCCGTTGCGGAAGTCTGTAAATAATAACCATCAAACCAGTTATGGAATGTTAAAAAGCAGTCGGGCAAAGTTGCCCCACTGCTTTTTTACGTTAAAAAGACCGTTGTTTTCGATAGATCACGTGCCGGGCTTCCTGACATCAGCCGGTTCATCGGACTGAATCCGCTGGCCTGTATCATGAAGCAGTTTGCCCACTGCAGAGAAGAGACCGCCAACCGAGTGCCTGGAGAGTTCCAGACCAGCCTGGACGGATTGTTTGCCAAGCTCTACAGGATGATTATACGCCGCCTCAAAAGCGGATTGCAGTGCGGGTAAAACGGTTTGCTGGGCGGACACGGCATGCCTCTGGAGGTCGGACAACTGGCTGCCGGTCAAGTCCTTAAGCTTTCCCAGTGCTTCGGTCACCGTCTGAAGATACATTTCCTTAAGAGTTTTGACATCGCCGACAACCTTTTGCAAGTCTTCTTTGGCAAAAGTTTTACCGCTGCTCATGGATTCATTGACGGCCAATTTTGTGGCAATGGCGGCTTTGGCAATACCATCGCCAAGCCCGTCGATCACCTGACGAAGCGTACTGTTGGGGTCTTGCGGCAAAGATTGATTGACGGCCGAAACGGTCGCGTCCATCACCGACTGAGCCAAACCAACCAAACCCTGGCCACTTTGCTGGGCCTGCTCGGCAGCTCTGGCCACAAGCTGGCTGATGCGATCGCGTATCGGACCACCTTGATTGATAATCGTCTCGGCTTCTTCACGGATTTTGTCCGACACAGAATTTGTCTCGCTCATTGTCCTTCACTCGTTTTTCATTTTGCCGAAGGTGCTTTGTAAATTGTACCTGACTGTCGTATTTTCATGATGCACGAGAGAGTCAAGGCTCGAAAGTTTTTTCTTTCGATTTGGCCCAAATCAGCGGCCCTTTTTTTCAACGGCCGACTTGCGGTCCGGATACTCCAGAACAATCAGCTCGTGGGCCACTGCATCGTAGCTATACTCTTGGTAATAAGGCAGTTGTGGCAGGCGAATCTCGTCGGGCTGGCCTTTTTTGATGACGTTTTTCATAAACTCGTCATAGTCTTTCGGGTAAGCGCCGGTTTCAGCCTGATATAGGTCTACGGCATGTTTGATATTCAGCGACGCTACCCGATCAATGGCACTGATATATTGCTTGGAAGGCCCATAAGCCTCCTTCTTCACAGCTTCTGAATTCTTTGCAACCACAGCGCCTTTATTGACTTCAACCTCTTTGTCGCGAATATCGGTCGTCGTTTTGCCTATGATTTCACGAGGCTTCACGGCATTCTTTTCGTCCTCTTTCGCCTTCGCAAGAGCCGCTTTTTCTGCCGATGTCGCAGTGCGAGGTTCGTCGCATCCGAAAATGTTGAGCACCAGAATGGTCATTACGCAAAATCGGGTCAGATTTGAGCGACTCATAGGGCTTGAATACCTTTACGACGGATTGTGCTTTGAGCCTCGTTTGTCGGATAAATCAGGACGCAAATCCCGGTTCGACCGTTTTATCATTATCCCAAGGCGTCACGATGGCAAGCCTTTCGGGAAACTTCATGGATGATTGGGCGGGAGGGATCTTACTTTTTGGGGGCCTCAACAAGAGAGATCAGGTCAACCAATGGGGCATTGTCAGGCTTCTTGAGAACTGCCAGCCTCTCACGATGGGCCTGAGCCCGCGCTTTCTGGCCCTCGATGTCGTAGATTTGTGCCAGGGTGTTGTGAATGTTCCACTCGTTCGGGAAAAGCGGCAAGCATTTTTCAAGTATCATCTTGGATTCATCCAGCTTCCCCATCCTGGCCAGAATCTGGCCCTTGGTTTCAAGAATCCCAAGATTGTTAGGCGACTTGGCGATGGCTTGATCAATCCGTTTCATCGCCGTTTCATAGTCATAAGGCGGGAACTTATAGAGTATTGCAGCCAGATTATTCAATGACGGGACATCGTTCGGGTCCTGCTCCACAATTTTCAGGTATATGGGTCGAAGCAATTCCCAGCGGGCCTGCATGTGAGCAGCATTTGCGGCCAGCTTGAGAAAGTCTATGCTGGCTTTGCCAGAATCGAGTTTGGTTTTGACCCAGTCAAACGCTTCGGCATTTTTTGCCGATTTAGGGGCAGACCAAAGTGTGGTCGCAATTCGGTTCCACATGATGTTTTCTGGATCCGACTCCAGCAGTGGAATCAGCTTCTGCCAAACATAATCCTCTCGAAGCGGGGTCCGCTTGAACTCGGCGACCAGTGAAAGCTGGTCGATAGACTGGCTCCAGCGCGACTTATCCTCTTTGCTCAATTGCGGCTGTGCTGCCAACCAGCTACGAAGATTCTGCTCCTGTCCCATCATCATCAAAAGCCTGGCTCGACTTCCAATCCATGAATCGTCAAGTTTTTCTGTGTTTGCAATCTTGGCGTCAATCTCATCCAATAATCGCCTGCAATTGGATTGTAAGTCGATGATCGAATTCGTTTCGCTCACATTCCATCTCAACCAGAGGACTTCGGATGCAACCTCAACACTCTTGGACTGAATCGGCTCAAGGATTTTGTAAGCCAACTGAAGTTGGCCCTGACTTGCCATGATTCGCGAGAGTAACTGACGGGCCTTGATCTCGTTACCGGGCGACAAGCGGTTTTTCAGGGCTTCTTCGAGCTTTGCAACCACCTGCTGGAGCAATGACGAGCTCAGGCTTTTGGTTTCAAGAATCTTGGTTGCAAAAAAATAAAGAAAGTTGCCGCGGTCAAAGTCTTTCTGGGTGACTTCCTGAGAAACAAGAAAATTCAGCGCTTTTGCAGGCTCGTTCAACCCGATCAACGTGTCGTAATATGCAAAAACGTCGTCGATTTGGGTGAGCCTGGAGCTCAAAATTCGATAAACCGTCAGTTCAGACTCTTTCCATTGACGATTTCGAACAAACTCAGGCAATTGGGTTTGCAGTTTTTTTGTGGTTGCGGCAAATCGATCTTCGCTTTCTGTCATTCCGGGAACAATTGCCCAGGCAAAAAACATGATCACAGGTAAAGTGGACAAAGCCCATTGCGGAATCCTGGCTGCCAGAAGCTTTTTTGAAACCGCCTGGATCACCATTTTCAAGACCCGGTTTTTGGGTCCACCGTCATCACCAATGGCCTCTTTATCACCACCCACGCCAAATTGAGAGCCTGCCAACCGATTCGGTTTGACAACCGATCGTTCCTCCAAAGTTGTCGCCGTTTTGCTCCGTTCCGCCAGAATCTCTTTTCGAATCTGGCGATCAAGCCGCAGTTGTTGAAAAAACGAGAGCTGCTCAGGCTTTGTCGCTTCAGCCAGCTTGACAACCCGACCATCATTGACAGAATTCTCAAAATCAGCGTAACTGCCTGGTGAATCAGGTCTCTTCGGTTTCTGTGCGGCCTGGATTTCTTTGAGCGCCCTGCGTTCTTCCGCAATAATCTGGCGATTGAACTTATAGTCGCGCCACCAATTCTTCAATCCCTGAAAGATTCCAGTTTGCGGCTGATCCCATGAAAAGTCATCTCGTTCACGACGTTTTTTGTCATTCGCATTCGACATCAGTCAGAATCTCTCAGATATCGACAATTCATTGGGTCCGTTGGAACTTACAGATCGGTCCGGGCAAGAGCCTTAGGTACCCAGAGGTTTTTTGGTAAGGGTGCCCATCGATTTAGGTGGAGGAAGTTTCTCATAGTTTGCGGCATCAAGGGGTTTTTTGATCCGGATGAGAGCCGATCTGTGAGCGGCCGCACGATCTGTCTGCCCTTTTTGTTCATAGATTTGGGCCAGGGTGTTGTGAAGGTTCCACTCCTCCTTCAAAACGCTGATACAGCTCTCAAGAATTGGCAAAGCTTCATCCCAGCGCCCCAGGCGGGCCAGAATCTCGCCAACAGTGTCGCGAATTGCGATCGCATTTGGTTGCAGCTTTTCCGCATGGCGAGCATATTTCAAGGCCTCATCAAGATTCTCCGGCTCGTATTTATAGATCAGCATGGAGAGGTTGTTGAGAGCAATCACATCGTCAGGCTGTTTGAGAATAAGCTTGCGATACAAACTTCTGAGAACTTTGGAATCATTGGCCGTTGTCCCATAAGCTATATATTTTGAAGCGCTTGCAAGAATCGTATATCGCAAGAGAAGTTCGCTACACTCTTTTTGACTGAGCTGTTTTTCCACCCAATCTCTGGCGGATTGATTCTCTGGTGTCGGCGGCGATGCCCAAAGTGTGACAACCAGCCTAGTCCACATCGGATGATCCCGATTTTCAATCAACAGCGGTTCAAGCTTTGACCAGTCCGGAGTTTTGGAAGGCCCGGACCTGATGATCGATGCAATCAGCGACATTTCTGATAAATCGAAGTCAATCGCCTTACGGACTTCAGGTTGGATATTCTTTTGGAGATTTAACCAATCCTTGCCCAAAGATTCCTGATTCATGATCGTCAAAAGACGGATCTTGGCGATGATCTGGTCTTTGTCAGGAGTCACTGCCCCACGCAGGTCCCGCTCCAGCCGAGTCATCACTTTTTGAGGTGACGAGGCATCCATTTCCATGCTACAGGTCCAAGCCAGCCAGAGTGCCTCAGAGCCCGCAATCGGATTTTCCAGCATGACAGGCGCCAGCAAGTTGTAAGCGTTCTCCCGAAAACCGCTCAAAAGCAGCTTCATCGCCAGCATGCGCCTGGCCTGGATCGCAAGATCACCTGTCCCGTTATCGATCACAAACCTTAAATGTTTTTCAATCAGAAGACTGATTTTGGCCGATTTCGCCGGCCTGGTTTGCAGTCGCCTGGCAAGCTGCATGTGGAATCGCGGATCACCCCTGCCGTCTTCAGATGCCAAATTGTTCAGCAGTGCAAAGGCTTTATCACTTTGCCCAAGCTTGTCCAGGGCACCCAGATAACCTTCCCAGATATCCACGTCATTGCCATAGTAATTGATCAGCCGCTTATAGACGAATTCTGGAGAAGGTTTGGTTGTGCCTTCGTTCACCACCTTCTCGCGGTATCGTGTCATCGTGGCCGCTTTGGATTCCACAAACAGCCCGACAATTGAACCAATCGCCAGAACCAGCCCAAGAATGGCTGGAACTGACTTGAGCAACGTCAAGCCGAGGCGCTTCAACTTCGGTGGGCGAATCACAAACGTACGCTCAAAGAGCTTCAATCGTATGGAAAGCTCTTGATTTGTCACCAAGCCCTTGGAACGACTCTGTTTTTTTCTGGATCGGCTTTCAACCATTTGCGGATTCCTACACAACCCATATCAAAAGGCCAATGATTGAAGTAACACCTTCTAATGATCAGCATCAACAATGAGTTTCCGCAACGGACGGTTACTCAACCTAAGTGGATACCTCATTAGTATATATCATGAACAGGGATAATCTCAACCCCGCAGTCTGCCAAACTTCGACTTTAACCACGTGCCATCTTCCCGACCACTCGGAACCAGCAAATATCCAACCCCATAAGCCACCATGGCAACCATCAAATGCCCAATCAGAATCAAAAGCTTCATCCAACTGGCCTGACCAGGTGCCGAAGCATCCAGAAATGATCCTAAACCCAAGCAAGCGATAGCCAACAGTATCGAGCCCGCCAAAGCCGGGGCCAACGATCGCCTGAGAAACTCGCGTGGATCAATCGATAAGGTGCGATATGTGTAAATGCCAGGTATCAATAAGTTTGAGAAAAGTGTTGTCAGAACTGTGCCCCAAATCACACCCACCACCCCCAGCTTTATCGTCAGGTAATAGCTCAGCGGCAAATTGATGATCGATCCGCCCAGGGCCGCCAGCGCAACGACCCGAACATGACCCAGACCCGTTGAAACCTGTACTGGTACCGACAAAATCAGAGGAAGGCAGGCGACGAGAAAAAGTCGCATCATAGGTGCATATTGAGCCTTTGACGGACCAACCCAAAGCTCCAGAAATGGCCTGGCATAAATTGCCGCCAGAAGCCCCACTGGCAAAAGAAGACCAAAATGGAGCCTGACACCATCGTATTTCACCCGATCAAGCCCACCTTTATCACGAGCCGCCGCCAGACTTGCCGCTGCGGGCATGACAAAATAGGCAAGCGTCCAGCCCGTCTGTCTGAGCTGCATGAACGGCTTTGAGACCACCTGATAAATCGATGTGGCCGGGCCAGGGTCGGAGAGGGCAAAACCCAGTACCGTCGTGTCGAGTTTGTCGGCCAAAACGACCGAAAGCTGGATCATGAAGACCCAAAGACTGAGCGGAATCATACCCATGAACTCCGACCAGCTCGCACCCCGAAAGCCAGGGAACATGCCAAATTCGCGAACAGCGATCCAAATGGCCGGGCCCAAAATCAGCACGATTTGTACGAAAGTCTGGGCAATCACCACCGCCAGCAAAGGCCAGCCAAGCCAGATACCCAAAACCAGTGCCAAAAATCGGCCGATCACGGCCAGAACCTCAAACCGCGGGATGACGTCGTATCGATGCGCTGCCTGCAAAATGCTCGAAATGACCGTAGAGAGCCCCCAGCACGGAGCCGTAAGAGCCTGTAACCAAAGTAGTTGAATGATCAGTTTCTTGTCGGCAGCAGCATATTCCGTGAGCGGCACCGCCCAATGTGCAACCACAATAAGCAGCACCGACTGGATCAGTGTGACGATGCCATAAAACACCATTCCGCTTGCCAGGCTTCGCTCGACGGCTTGGCGGTCGCCCCTGGCCCAGGCGGTGACCACTTGTCGCTGCAGCGCGGAACTCATTCCGAATTCAAGCAGCATTTGAAAGAAGCCGAATCCCCAGGCAAATCCATATGCGCCGAACTGGGCATCGCCATAGGTTCGAATCAGGAGCGGAATCGTCCAGAATGCACAGACGGCTGCGATTGGTGTTTTCAAAGCCAGCCAAAAGCTACCCGAAAGCACTTTTGAGAGAATCGGCGAGCTGGTCGGCCTGGCCTGATCCGGCGTGGGAGGAGTCGAAGGGTTTGGATCAGCTTCGGGCACGTTGGGTTGATGTCGTTCCATCTGAAAAACGGGCCCAGGCGTTATCCCGAGATTTGTCTGGTTTCAGAAACGGTGTTCAGCATCTTCTTGCGCTTCATTCAAGATCTCGTGAAACGCATGATACATCCGAACCAAGTCAATGGACAACCAGACCGCTCTTGGAATCTTGGAACTCAGATCATCTGGCGATCTTTTTTTTTGGGATCCGTAATCGCCACCGGCCAAAAATCAATCGACGTCGTCGGCCACCTGTTCGCGATCCGACTGATGGCGAAGAATCAGGCCTTCGCTCAGGTAGACCACCTCTACGGCAACATCCTGAGCATGTTCGGCAACCCGCTTCAGGTTGCGGGCAATGTTCATGATCCGCAAGGCCGTATCGAAATTCTCGATGTTGTCGCGAATTGCCTGCTTCATCTGCTTGCGGACAATGTTCCGGAGACGCTCAATCTTGGCGGCCCGCGACACATCCAAAATGCGCCGGGCGGCGATTGAGTCGCAGCGAGTCAAAGAGTCCAGACTCTCGCTCAAAATCTCCAGACAGCAACTCGCCAATTCCTCAAATTCGGGGGTCAAATTCGTATCGCCCCGAGATTCGTCAAGTTTTCGGGCCCTCACCGCGATATGACTCGCCAAATCCGACAACTTTTCCATCAGCGTATTTAACTTCAGCACCGCTGCAACACGCCTTAAATCGCTTGCAACCGGCTGGTGCAATGCCAGAATGGTCAGGCATTTTTCTTCGATTCGCACTTCCCAACGGTCGATCATGCGCTCATCCGCGATGATGCTGTTGGTCAGATCGGTGCGGCGATGTTCTAAAACATCGACCGAATGACGCAAGGCGTTTTCAACAACAGCCGCAACCCGGAGCAGATCCGTCCAAAGACGCTCCAGATCGCGTAAAAAATGCTGACCGACCGTCGCCTGACGCGGACCAGAGCCGTACGACGTGGCAGCCTCAAAAGCGGTATTCTGTTTCAAAGCCATTGCGGGATGACACTCACTGATCTAAAGATCGATGCATCTAATACGCGAAAAAATCGACAACTGGGTGCAATCAGACTTGGCTTGACCGGTCACAACCCGGAAAAGAATCTGACCGATGGTTGCATGCCAACATATCCAGACCTCAAGATTGGCGGCCGACAGCCTCCTGCCCGGCAACTCGCCAAACCCGACTCGCTCACCATCTTGCCCGCCAATTTTTGACCACAACTATCGCTTATGTTTAAGATAACTCATAATCAGGGCCCTTGACAAGTCAAACTTAGGTTAATCCAGAAAATTCACAAAAGTTTCACATCTCTGCCATTTCAGGACTTAAGACCTCCAAATCACGAAAATTCCAAGCCATTCTTTAAATCAAGCCGTTTTACGACGAATTCGCCGTTGAATATCGGCTCCAATCACTGTCGGCAACTCAATCAACAACAACCCTTTCGGATCTGCCATCGATGACAGTCGGCGAGCCAGTTTTGCATCGCGCAGCCATGGCCTGCCCTGCGCTGCAGCGGTCTCCGCATATTTCGCAGAAATCGCCCCCCTTACCGCTTGACCAATCGCCAGCCGACCCGTCTTCAATCGTACCAACTGAACACTCAAACCCGTCATCCCCGACCCGACAATCACTACGGCCGTTTCGGCCATGAGCCGCTCCAAAGTCCCCGTGTCGCGGATTGTTCGTACCATGCGGTTTCGACGCCGCTTCAAGTCCGGATCGCCTTCCAGCTCCCTAACTTCCTGACGCGCCTGATCCGCCGACGGCCTCAGCCTGTCCAGCCAGAATATCCGCCCAAGAAACATCTCAACCACTCCCAACACCACCAGCGGAATCGTCAGGATAAATAGCCCAAGACCCAGCTCGCGACTCCCCTTCTGAAGATGATCCAGAATCACCGATCGTGACCAGATCCCTGCCACCAACGACTCATCAGCCCATCGCCAATGCAAAACCGCCAAAACCACACCACACCCCATCATTGCCGCCAACGGACGCAGCACCCCAAGAAATATTCGATGTGACAAGGGCGGTTTGGATGACCCCGATTCTTCATCAAACTTCGACCAAAATGCCCACAGCCGATCAAGCTTTGGTAAGCCCAAACCAGGCGACCACGACCCACCCGTCGCCAACTGATGAATCACCAGTGCCGCACCTGCCGTGCCGAGAAAAACTACCATCAGAGGCTCGGCCAACAGGCGAAAACGGCTGAGGATGAGAAGCTGCAAGGCTTGGACTGAGATTCCCCTCTGGGCCAGGAGAGGCAATTCCGACCAAGTGTTTCGAATGATTTCCACCAGACCTCTGGCCATGGCCGGGCCGCGTGCAAAAACCAGCATCAGCGAAGCACACAGCACGAGGGCACGTACCAGAGCAGGGGCCAGCGGTACGTGACCCATCTCGCGGGCCAGCTTCTGGCGATGTGCTGACGGTTCGGCCGTGGAGTCGTCCTGATCGCTCATGGCGTGGCCTGCTCCAATTCCTTAACATCGCGCCCAACCTCAGCAGAGTTAAGCCGTTGCATGACCTCTACGGATCTTGTCAGCCAGGGGTCCAGCGTACGGGTCAGACCAGCCGAAACGCCTGCCAGACCAGCCGCCAGAATCACCAGCCCAATCGCAAGCCGGGTCGGGGCCAACAGGCTCCACGAAAGAGCCACCGATTGCGTTCTTGAAGCCAATGCCACAGCCACCTGAGCTGTGACAAGAGCAAGCAAAATGGGCCATGCTGCCAATATGGAAAGTGCCAGCGCCTCGCCAACCAAGCTGAAAACAGACTCTGCCTGAGCCTGGCCCGGCCAAGCCAGACCCCGGCCCAGCGGGTAAGCCGCAAGGCTCGCCGAGACCAGGTCCAAAAGCCTTAATGGCCCTCGGGAAACAAAAAAAACGACTAGCCCGGCCAGCGAGAAAAGCCGACCAATGGCCGATGGCAAATCGCCTGCATCGCCGTCCCAGTCAGGCTGATAGGTCGTCTGGATATTCAGGCCGGATAGCAAAGCAACCCATTCGCCCGCAGCCCGAGCCGCCGATATCCAGAGCGAAACCGTCAGACCAAGGCCAACACCGACCAGAAATTCAGAGGCCAGAGCCACAATCCAATCCAACCCAATTGATACGTTGATGGACCGAACCGGAGGTTCGCCCACAGCCATGATCCCAGCCAGCAATACTGCAAGCGAGATGCGAAAGTTGTACCCCACCGTAGCCGTGCCCACACCAGGTGCAAAACTCGTCAGACCAATCCATCGAAGTGTCAGTAAGGCAATGGTTGTGGCATGAATATCCCAGCCGGCCAGAGCCGTTGAAATTGACCACAACCAGGAACTGATTTCGGGATTTCCAACATCCACAGAAAGCCACTCACATTTCGCCAGGCATTTGGAATATCAGTTTGGCCAAATTCAACACAATGTGCTCAACCACCTCGGGATACAGAGCTGATCAAAGAAGTGGTGAAGCTCACCCACTGCGCAATCATCCATGGCAAAAGCATCATCACCGAAAGACCCACAACCACCATCCGGGGCACTTGGGCAAATGCCCCATCATTAAGCTGCATGACTGTTTGCAGAATGCCCAGCAGAATGCCGGAAACCAGCGCTGTGGCCAGCACAGGCAAGCTCAGGATCAAGGCCAGCCGAAGCGCTTCGTGAGACCAGTCGAGCACCCATTGGGAATCCATCATGCAAATCGACCTTTCTTAATTAGACTTTGGTTCATGCTTATTTAAGCGGCTGCAAAACCATTGATCAAGGCACCTGCCGTGAGCATCCATCCATCGGCCAGGACGAATAAAATCAGCTTGGCCGGTGTCGAGACCAGACTCGGCGGCATCATCCATAACCCCATGGCTGCCAATATGGTTGCGACAACCAGATCAACAATCAGGAATGGCAGGTAAACCGCGAAACCGATCAGCAGGGCGGTGGTCAGTTCCGACAGTAAAAACGCCGGTGCCACCACATGCAGAGGCAAGTCTTCAAGAGCAATGGCAGAACGATCATCGGCGACAGCCGACTGTGGCTGAGAATTCCCGCTGGCCTTGCTTCGATCTTCCTGATCACGCGCATATCCTGCCAGTTCTTCCAGATAAGCACCGTGACCCGTGTTCAGGATCTGGGTGATCATAAACTTTCGAACCGGCTCAACACCCGTTCTGATGGCCTCCGTCTGGCTGATCCGGCCGTCCAGGCAAGGCTTCACAGACTTGGCGTAAACCATTTCTCCAACAGGCCTCATGATCAAAACAGTCAGCAGCAGAGACAAGGCCATGATCACCTGGTTGCCAGGTATGGAAGGGCTTCCGAGCGCTTGACGCAGGAGGCTCAGGGTGATCTGAATCCGCACGTAAGACGTGGTCATAAGAAGGGCTGCGGGCAGGAATGTCACGCCCGCCATCAAGAGCCAGCTTGGTAACTGGGCCGTAAGCCGGCCTGTGTCGTCCAATAGCGAAGGGCTTGGGACCGCAGAATCATCGACTTTTTTCTTTGCCGTAATCCGATCCACAGGTGGCAGTTGAGGCAGCTTTACCCCAAGTGGCGATTGCCCTGGGGCGCCGCTCTTTTCAGCCAGAATTGAGCGAGTCAAGCCTGAAGGCGATGTTGCAACAGGTGTTACGGCATAATCGGGCAGATCCTGGGCCTGGGCCAATTGGGCCAAGAGGAGCCCAGAGAAAACGAGCAGACTGACTGGGATGCGAATCATGCGGCGGCCTCCGATTGAGGAGCGATCGAGAGTGCCTGAATTTGGCCTGGGTCGTCAAGTTCCGGAATGGTCGAAGGATGCAGATCAGAATCGGTCTGCCATTCGGTCAGCAGTTCTGGCGAGCCCTGAGAACCTGTGCCGAGCACCAGTACACGATTCCCAATGCGCAGGACATGCACCGACTGGCGGGGTGTGAGCCGAACTCGGCCCGTGACCTGCGGTCGATCTGTCGAAGCCGGCGAGGCCTGACCTGGCCATCGGGAATTTCTCAGACGGCCTTGATAAAGCCGGCTGGCGACCAGCAGAACGGCACCCAAAGCAAGAATTGAAGCCGAAAGGCCAAGCGATTGACCGACCAGTTCCGAAGCAGGCTTCATCACGGCGGGTGTCGAAGCTCGCCGGAGTGTTCCGGCCGCTTCCTGCTGCGCTGACGCAGACGACACAAAAAGTGCGCAAATCAAGGCCAATAGAAGCCTTCGGACGTCAGAAATTCGATTTGAGCCGATCATCCGTGATCGCCTTGAATATTTTGGTGAGTCTATTCGATCTCTCTGTGAGACCATCAGCATGATTCCCCTGTATAACATTTCTAACCGTTTTCGCCAATGGCAAATCACCCGCTTCTCACGGCACACGGCGTTTCATTCTGGTACTTTGAAATCAGGTTGAAACCCGATGCGATCAAATTTCCAATGCCTGTTTCGGTTCGGATGCCCGCCGGATCACCTTGGAATTTCGTTTTGTATTCTTGACAATACCCTATGTAATCAAAGAAGTTGTGTCGATCCAAAGGAAGCGGTTTTTGGGTGTGGATTTGAGCATTTTTCAGACCTGTTTCGAAGCTTCCAGAAAAGTTGGCCAGGGCCGGAAAGAACAGAACCTGACAGACCAGCACATATGGATCTATTATCGTGCCCTGGACCCCCAAAAATGCCTCCGTTGATTCACAATAATCCAAAAAATCCTGAGACCGATGAGGAGCCTTTTGTTTGATATTTCTCTGGTCGTTTGATGTCCAATGTCCGTTGCTGGTTATGTAAGGAGACGCCATGGATGGCATCGCTTTTTTCCTTGAGTTCGTAAAACTCTCAAATCCGCTTTCGTGGACCACGACAGTCCGCTATCGGAAAGTGATGATCTTCCCCCTCCCCCTTTTTTTTGATCTCAGGAATTTGCTCAGGTTGCAAAACCATATGAATCTGCTTTAAGATCTGATAATCTTCCAGATCTTCATGACCCACAACGATTTTCAGAGATCAGACATGCGCTCTTTACCCAAGAATTTCATTCGTGCCCGTCAAGGTGCCATTTTCATCGCCATTCTTGTGGTGCCAATGGTCTGGCAGTTGCCCAAAGCAAAGGGCCAGAAAACCTCGTTCAAAACCGATCAGGCGGCGTTGACTGCAAATCTAACACGATTTGCTTCACCGGGTTTACCAGGTCAGATTTCGTCATTTAATGATCGGTCTTTTGTCGTTGTGGCTGGCAGGAATGGCAATTCACTGGTTTCGGTGATTGCCGCGGGCGAATTCGGCGGAGAGAAGAAGGGGCGAATGGTCGCCTTCGGGCATGATGGCTATCTCGACACCAATGCTTTTGCAGAGGCCGACACAGGCAAGCTTGTCCTTCGGCTGGCACGCTGGGCGGCTCATGTGTCGATTGCAGAACCATCACCAAAACCGACCGAAAAACTGCGACTGGCATTGGTCAACCACCCTAACCTGGCCCCTTTCTTTACGAAAGCAGGCTGGGAAGTTAGCAATCTGATTGGTGACTGGTCCGAAACTCTTGGCAATCAAGAATTGCTGATTCTGACAGCCGGCGATATTCGCACGAAACAGCAATCGGAGTCTGTGCGCAAGCACTTGGCCAGTGGCAGGGGGGTGTTGTTTGGGATTACAGGTTGGGGTTGGGAGCAGATCTCAGGGGGGAAGTCGCTGATGCAAGACTTTCCGCTCACGCCGGTTCTGGCCGAGGCGGGCTTAGCCGTCACCAATGCAACAGCCGAGCCGACGGATGGCAAGTTTATGGCGGCTTCCGATCCCGACCAACTCGCTTTATTGAATGCAGGGGTTGCATTTGAGACATTGAAATCGGCCAGCGACCGGAAACAGGTTCTGAAGCAGGCAGAACTGGAACAAATCGGGGCTTCCCTACTGATTGCATTAAGAGCTGTACCGAATTCGGATACGACCTTTCGGCCGCGATTGATAGACCACCTTGCCAGGCACACGCGACGGATAATCTCAAAAGAGCATCCCGTAAAGCGTGTGGATATTCTCGATAGAATTGCAATCCAGATGGATTACGAGATGGATGCAATCCTGCCTGCCGCAGCGGTCAAGGCCAACCCGAGCGCCGCCGATTTTCCTGGCAGTGTGCCTGCCGATGCACCCAGAATTCAAAAAACGATTGTATTTGAACGTGATTCCAGGGGCAAGCTTGGTACAGGCCTATACGCACCGGCCGGATCGGTGGTGGGCATAAAAATCAAACCGGAAGGCTTGGAAATTCCCACAGAGATTCGTGTCCGGATAGGGAATCACAGTGATCAATTGTGGCATTTGGACCAATGGGAGCGCCATCCTGAGATCAGCCGGGCCTGGCGCTTGAAGCAAGGTGTTCAGGCGGATCAAAATCAATTTGCAAGCGCATTTGGCGGGCTGATCATGATTGAAATCGAGACGCCATTGGCGGATCGGCTGGAGTTGCAAATCACGGGTGCAGTGGCTGCGCCTCATTTTGTAATGAATAAAACGGATCTATCGGAATGGGAGAAACTTCGTCATGCACCTGCGCCCTGGGCCCAGTTGCAATCCCGGCACGTTGGGCTTGATCTGCCTTCTGAAAGTGTGAGGGGTATCAAAGATCCACGCCCGTTGTTGCGACTGTGGGATCAAATCATGGAAACTCAGGATCAGCTTGGCCCTCTGAATCGGGAATACAAGCCGACCCAGTGGGTGGTGCCCGACCGCCAGATTTCGGCAGGTTATATGCATTCGGGAAATCCGATCATGACATTTATGGACGTTGTCCCGATATTCAGTAATGACACAAAACTGATGACAACAGAACCGGGTGGAATCACCTGGGGGATTCTTCATGAAATTGGTCATAATCGGCAGCGCAGCGAATGGACACCATCCGGGCTTGGTGAAGTGACAAACAATCTGTTTGCACTTTATGTTTATGAGAAAATGGTGGGCAAGCCGTCAGCAGGTCACCCAGGCTTGCTTGTGGGCGATAAGCGGCGGAAGGCATTGGCGGAATATCAGAGGACAGGGCCAAATTTCGAGAAATTCCAGAATGACCCCTTTCTGGCACTGGCCTTCTTTATGGAGATACAGGAAAGCTTTGGATGGGAACCATTTGTCAGGTACTTTGCGGCAGCGCAGGTTCAGCCTTTTGAATCAAGGCCCAGGAACGACGCTCAGAGGTGGGCTGGCTGGCTGACGGGCCTCTCTCAGGAGACTCGCCGAAACCTCGGCCCATATTTCCAGATGTGGGGTATACCGGTCAGCAAGAAGGCACTTGAGTCGGTGGGTCATCTTCCGGAATGGTCGCCAAAATCGGGTGCCGTGTCGGAATAAATGGAATGGTTGGCATATAAAAAAATAGCGATTGCGATCGTAAAAAATCGCATCGCCTCAATCGATTGAAATTCAGTTCAGACGGGCATCAGCGGGCGTCTTATTTCTTGACCATTTGAATTTGTTTGGCTTCGGTGATATAGATCCGGGTCTGGTCTGATTCGCGAATGACCTTGCCGGTGGCCCGGATGGTTTTATCGCTGAAGTGGGCGATGATATCTTTGATGCCGGCCTTCTCAAAATCTTTGGCTGAGTCGTAGGTGATGACCAGTGCCAGGTTTTGATCGGCTTTGTAATCGACTTCGGAATCAAGGTAATAGCGCATTTGCTTGTCGGCATTTTTGGAAGACTTCACAGTGAGTTCCACGGTGATGGTCATGTCGATATGATCACGGGCCTTTGAGGCCTGGATCACATCGGCCGGTTTTTCGATGGCCACTTTGGGGGCATCCAGCGCAGAGATTGTCAGGGGGGCAGCTAGGCCCAAAATGGAGAGGCTCAGAATGGTTTTCAATCGGATCATGGTTGCCACCTTGTTTTGATAGTATCTGAAATGGAAAATCTTCGTTTACATTCCACCACGGACGGATTCCCCATCGCCAGCGGAGAAGCTGGTATAGTTTGGAGCTTCCTGCGTGATGACAATATCATGCGGGTGATTTTCGAGAACGCCCGCACCAGTCACCTGAATGAACCGTGCTTTTTTGTGCAGTTCATCGATGGTAGCCGTTCCGCAATAACCCATGCCGGCCTTGATACCGCCCACGAGTTGAAAGACGTAATCCGAAAGAGTGCCTTTATAAGGAACTCGTCCTTCGACACCTTCAGGCACGAATTTTGTAGGATTCTTGCCTTCTTGTCGATATCGTTCGTGACTGCCCTTGGCCATGGCGCCGAGGCTGCCCATGCCGCGATAGGTTTTGAAGCTTCGGCCACGATAGATGATCATCTCGCCGGGGCTTTCTGCAAGGCCGGCGAAAAGGCCACCGATCATCACACAATTGGCACCTGCGGCCAAGGCTTTGGAAATGTCGCCTGAGTAACGGATACCGCCGTCGGCAATGATCGGGACACGGCCCTGCAAGGCTTTGGCACAATTGAAGATGGCCGACATCTGAGGCACGCCCACACCGCTCACAACGCGTGTGGTGCAGATGGAACCCGGCCCGATGCCGACCTTGACGGCGTCGGCGCCCGCATCGGCCAGCGCCTTGGCCCCCTCAGCGGTTGCGACATTGCCAGCGATGACTTCAATGTTGAATTCGGCTTTAATTTTCTGGACTGTTTCCAGGACATTTCGTGAATGGCCATGTGCGGAGTCGACGGTGATCACATCGACATCGGCCTCGATCAGTCGCCTGACGCGCTCATAATCGTGAACACCGACGGCGGCTCCGACCCGCAGGCGGCCGCGGCTGTCCTTGCAGGCGTTCGGATAACGATGGATTTTGTCGATATCCTTGATGGTGATCAGGCCCTTCAACTGATAGGCATCGTTGATGAGCAGGAGTTTTTCGACTTTGTTTCGGTTCAGAATCTGGTCAGCGGCTTCAAGGCTGGTGCCTTCCGGGGCGACGATCAGATTATTGCGGCCTTTGGTCATGACCTCAGAGGCGCGGATGTCGAGCGATTCGAGGAATCGCAGGTCGCGGCGGGTGAGGATTCCGCAGAGAGTGCCGTCGGCCTGAACGATCGGGACGCCTGAGATATTGTGGTCGACCATGATCTCGCGGGCCTCTCCGACAGAGGCTTCGGGCGGGAGCGTGATGGGATCGACAATGATACCGTTTTCGGAGCGTTTGACTTTGACCACTTCACGGGTCTGCTCATCGATCGGCAGATTTTTGTGGATAATCCCAAGGCCCCCCTCCTGGGCAAGCGCAATGGCCAGATTGGCTTCGGTGACGGTGTCCATTGGTGCGGACAGGATCGGGATATTCAGGCGAATGCGCAATGTGAGCATCGTGCGCGTATCGGCCTGACCTGGCAAAATTTCCGAGTAGCCGGGTTCGAGAAGGAGGTCGTCGAACGTGTAACCTTTGTAAGCGATCCGGTCTTGCATGGGGGAACAGTCGTCCTGTGATGCACACGGGGCGCGGGTCGGGGCTTCGGCACGAGCTGAAGGTGTCGGATCAAGAACAAATCCAGTTTGTCCGGCGACACCGGCCCGACCACGGGCGCGAGGCTGTTCCCAGTAAATTATGCGAAATTCTCCAAGAAATCGCAAGGGACCAGCACACAGTTCCAGACCTTTTCCTGACCAGAAACCGATTTGGACAAGGTCGATTATTATGGGTTGTGGGTCGGAAGAGTGTGCCATCCATGACTTGAATAATCTCCATGCGATTGGTGGTTAGGCGGTGGGCGAAAAAGTTTTTTTTCCAGAATTTTGAGGACAATTGCAAATCAGCGACGTAAGAAATGTAGGGAAGGCGGGTGATCGGGATCGGTTTATGAGGATCGATCTTGCCGTCAAGGGCTTTTTTTCTGCTCCTGGGTGTCAGAAATTGAAGCGATCGATTACAATAAATCTAAGGCCCTGTTGAATCATGGTTTGCAAACCATGAGCAACCGCCTTCCAATTCCAAGTGTGTGAACACACGCCATGCAGATTCCATCAAGCTTGAAACGACTGGCCATTGTGGATCTCCTCCAGCGGTTCTGGTGGAATTTGTCTGCTTTGACCACTCATAATCTGGTGATCAGGCGGCTGGAAAAACAGTGGCTGATCCTGGCACACAGCCCGTTGGGGCAAAGGCTGGGTTTTGATCGGATCCATCCGGCCAATTTGCCGGCGGCATTTGTGAGTCTATTTGTGCATGTGGTGGTGGTAGCGGTTTTAATGTTTGCCACATTTGCCATTTCCGAGCCCCAGAAGGACGTCAGGCTGGATGCCCGGGTGATTGTCGAGACAGCCCTGCCGGAAATGGAGCGGCTCAAGCTGGAGCAGTTGGGCCAGGTGGCCGACCCGACCAGCAAGCCGGCGGAGACGGGATCATTTGCGCCGCAAGTTTCGACAGCGATTGTGGAATCGCCTGAACGGGACCCACTGGTCGACTTGAGCCTCGTTGATATTTCCAAGCCTGCTGCCATGCAGTTGCCCGAGGCGACCAAGCTTGACAAAAATGTCTCGATTCGCGGCACGGGTGCCGAATATGTGGGTGGAGTGGAGGGGGCAGTCGACCGGCTTGCCACAGAGATCCACAATCGTCTCAAGTCTGGTCCTACGCTAATCATATGGTTGTTTGACGCCTCCATGAGCCTGAGTGTGGAGCGTGATCAGATGGCGATTCAGGTGGAGAATGTCTACAAGCACGTGGCGCAGCTTGATAGCGACGGGCTCTCTAGCGGCGATGCACTCTTGGGCATGGTGATTGGTTTTGGCCAGAGGCAGATGGAGATGCTGGAACAGCCGGTCTCGAGCCCTCAGGAGATCTCGTCTGCGATCCGCCAGGTGAAGCTGGACTCGACAGGCATTGAGAACACCTTCCAGAGTGTCGGGCTGGCGAGCCAGAAATATGGCCGGTTTGAGCGGGCCAAGCAGAAATATCAGGTCATGATTGTCACGGTGACCGACGAGGTCGGCGACGACGAGCAGGCCCTGGAAGACGCCATTGCGATCACAAATCGCATGAAAACACCGGTCTTTGTACTGGGGTCGCCCGCCCTTTTCGGTCAGGTGTTGGGCCGAATGGATTATCGGGACCCCGAAACCGGTGAGGTCTCCTTTGGACTTGAAGTGCGGCAGGGGCCTGAGAGTGCAGAGCTTGAACAGATTCAGATACCGTATTGGTACCCGCACCAGAATCCCGGCCAGCCGATGAGTTCCGGGTTTGGGCCGTTTGCTCTGAGCCGGCTTGCGGCCCAATCGGGCGGAATTTATTTTGTGAGCCGCGATATTCCCGGATGGCGGCAGTTTCGCGGCGACCACTTGCGGGAATACCGTCCGGACTTGGGAACGAGGGCGGATTATGAACGAGATCTGGTCCGTTGGCCGTTGCGACGTTGCTTGGTACAAGCTTCAGCGGCCACTCAGCGAACCATACAGGCAGCGCCTGGATTGATGTTCCCGGCGATTGAGGACGAAAATTTCAATCGCGTGATCTTACAGCAGCAAAGCCAGGCGGCCCAGTGGGCGTATATTGTGGATGCCGCTCTGATTCCAATCGAAAAAGCGGCTCCAAGTCGAGATCGAGAACCATCGAGGCGCTGGCGAGCCCACTACGACCTGATGCGTGGCCGATTATTGGCCCTGCGAGTTCGGTGTGTCGAATACAACTCGGCATGCGCCAAGCTGCGTAAGGAGTCGCCAAAATTCCAGAAACCCGGCTCGAATGCCTGGCGTCTGGAGCCCTCCGACGAAATTGTCTCGGGCGACAAAGCCAAGGCCGCCTCGAAAGAGGCGTGGGGATTGCTGCAAAAAGTCGTCACAGATCATCCAGGAACGCCCTGGGCCGACTTGGCCAGCCGCGAGCTCTCGGCACCACTTGGCTTCAAATGGGTGGAATTCATAATTCCGCCGCCGCCAAAGCCATTGCCAGGAAACAACAATAGACCACCACCAAGACCACCCAAGATGCCAGTCAAACCACCAATCAAGCTATAAGTCTATGACCCAAAAAGCATACAGTCAGATTTTACGGCTTAGGCTTTCCTTGCGATCACCGGGAGCCCTATAATCGATTTTGTAGCGAAAAAAGACGGTTATGGATCGATTTTCCGGTGTCAGATTCCTGATCGCCTGGAATTCCAGAGAGGATCAGTCTGATCTAGTCGAGTGGCTCGTTGCGGTTCCGAATTCTCAACCAGAGTGGGTCGCTTTTCATGGCAGTAGAAGGTGAAAACCCCCCGACGAAGTCCATGAAGCCAAGAGCTTCATCGGATCACGATGGTCGCAGAAAAGCGGCTGGTGTGTCGTCGCTAGGCCGCTTGAAGAAGTCGCTCAAGGCCTTGCCAGCCTGGCTTTTAAGCGTGGTTTTCCACTTTCTTTTGCTGATGTTTCTGACACTCGTGACTTATGTCACGGCTCCGCCGATGGAGAAGATCAAGTCGTTTGACGCATCGCCGTTTGACACGAAGGTGGCTCCTGAAGAGATTCTTCACATGATGGCCGACCCGTCGGACGACCCGGTGCGGACCCTTGCGGCATCGGCAATGGCTGGTGATCTCGCAAAAACCGAAAAGCCATCGGCCACCCCAGTGCTCTCCGAAGCTGGCAAGTATATGCGGCCGGAGGACTTGCTGGTAGATATCGTAGTGCCGAAGGTCTCCATGGATTTTGTTTCACCGGTGGCCTCGCAGATATTACAGGGTCAGGCGGGGTTCAAAGGCGATGTTCTGCCCGCTCAGGATGTAGGCGAGGCGCTTGACCAGTTGTCTCGCGAGATTCTGACCAGGCTTGGGCGTCAAAGGGTGGTTGTGGCTTGGCTGTTTGACGAATCGGAATCCATGCGTGATGATCAGCAGGCGGTTCTTGCCAAGTTCAACAAGATTACAGACGATCTTGGGGCACGGGTCGATCAGATGTCGGAAAAACGGTCGGAAGTTGAAGCAGGTTCGGATGTTGCCGAGACAGACCCGAAGAAGCGGACAGACCGGCGCAAGGCCAGGGCCGAGACGGATCCGCTGCGTCATGCCGTGATCGGCTTTGGCGAACAATTTGAATTGATGCAGGACCCGACTGCGGACAAAGCGAAAATCGCCGCCGCCGTGAATAAGTTGAGAGTGGACACGACAGGCACGGAAAACACGTTTCAGGCCGTGGCCAAAACGCTTCAGCGTTATGCGTCTCTGGTAGGGCAGGATCAGCAGTTGATCGTGGTGGTGGTGACAGACGAATCTGCGGACGACTACATGAATATTGAGGATGTGACAGCCGCATGCAAGCGGCTTCGTGTACCAGTCTTTGTGATCGGCCGGCAAGCGATGTTTGGCACGGATCGGCTCCAGTATCGGTGGGTTGATCCCCAGACCCGTGACGTTTATTGGACATCGATTCGCCGGGGCCCGGAAACGGCTGCGCTGGAGACCTTGCAATGGGATGGCCTCCATCCCAGGCGGGAAGACCAGCCGTCCGGATTTGCACCTTATGATCTGGCCAGGCTTACCAAAGAGACCGGTGGCCGCTATTTTATCCTTCCAACAGCCGAAAACGAGCGGGTCCGGCAGCGAGAAAAAGCCTATAACTATAGTGCTGTCAAGGAACTTGCTCCGGATTACGAAGGCCGGCCGGCCTATCTTCTCAGGCGAAATAAATCGGTCCTGAGATCCACAATGGCACAAATAATCGAGACCACCAAGAACTTTGGCCAGCGCGAAGAATTCCCAATCAATATCCAGGAAACCTTGCCAGCCATTGTGCAGGCCACAAATCTGGCACGTGAGCGATACACTCTGGTTGTCGCTATGGAAAAACGCTTGAGAGCCCTGGAAAAAGACCGGGATCGCGAACCAGAACGCCGCTGGCAGGCGAACTATGACTTGATGCTTGCCCAGCTCGTTTATGCGCAAGTCAAGATGATAGAATATGTTGCACTGATGGAAGCCTGGGCCGCCTCAATTCAGTCGGGCAAGGCACCCGTGCCCAACAATAAACCGATCCAAGGGCGATTGGTCACCTGGACCGTCTGGCATGCGGGTCCGCCAGTCGCACCCACTAAAATGACCGAAAAACCGCTGGCAGAGGCCAAGCGATTATTCGGAATCGTGATCGAAAAATTCCCGGGCACCCCTTGGGCCGATCTCGCACAAGATTTGATGGGGAAAGGCTTTTCAGTCATGCGTGGTGAAAATGTTCGAAGCACCATTTATCAGGAACGGGCCAAGCTCATACCCAAGTTCTGACCGCTCATGAACTCGCTGCATTATCGGTTTAAGTCATTATGAATAAATGAGATAAATACGAAACAACTCAAGCCGGCCTGAATGGTTGGCTTGGGTTGTTTTTTTGGATATTTCCATGGGTCTGGAATCAGGCTTGGTTTTTGATATGGGCGATGGCGGAGTTGGTCCGGGCCAGCAGGTCGTCAACCTGAGCCGTGGATTCGAAGCCAACAACGAAGGCATTGACTGTGCCCAGTCCGAGCACATATCTGAGGCTTGCGTCGATCCGATCCGGCGTATTGATTGAACCTTCACCCAGAATCTTCATCCCAATGACGCCTTTGCCGGCGTTGTGCATTTCTTCAATTTGGCTGGCCACTTCATCCGGTTTCTGGCTGTCCATTTTGGCACCTTCCGGATTGATTCTGGCCAGATCAATCTGGACGAACGGATGCTTTGCCGCAATCCGGAGCGGGTCCATGCCGTGGCAACTGGTGCCGTGGGCCCGGATCAGGCCTTGCTCGCGGGCTTTCATCAGATAGTCCATCGAGCCGGCATTCAGGGCTGGCCATTCGGTTTTCTGCATGCAGTGCAGCAGAACGATATCCAGATAGTCCACCCCAAGTTCCATCCGATATCGTTCGATATGGCTTTTCGCATCGGCAACACGAATGGCATGGGTTTTCGTCTGAATCACGTAACTATCGCGTGGCAAGCCTTTAAGGGCTTCACGCAGATAGACGTGCGACCCATATTGGTCTGCCACGTCGAAGAGCCTGACACCTTGGTCGTAAGCATGGCGAACGACGCGAGTAAAATCTTTGACACCAAGCCGGGTCTGGTTCGAGGCCTGGCCCGATCCGTGACTGCCAGTGCCCATGCCAACCAAGCTGCACTTCAGGCCAGATTGGCCGAGGGTGACGGTGGCCGTGGCTGATTCGGGCAGGTTAGACCGACCTGGAGCAGCTTTGGCAGAGCCTGAGCCGGCAACGGCAATTCCACTGACAGCCGCAGCAACCAGGAATTCTCGACGATCCGTCTGACAGGGGGAATCATTACGCATGAGTGTAAACCATTCTTGAGTAGGTGATTGACGTGGTTAAAACCGTAACGATGAAGGCCATAATTTGAGGGGAAACCTGCCCCAAAAAAATCTGGTCTCGCGCTGGCAATACGATCAGGATATCATGAGTTTAGTCGATTGTCATGAAGATTTTAGGTCTTACTAAGCGGATTAATCCGTCAATTGGCCAAGGGTATGATAAAGGTCCAGAAGCCAGGCATGGAATGGGTCTGCCTGGGCCGGTCGATTTTCTCTGAGAAATGCCAAGGCTGGCTGGCCATAAGCAAGTAACTCGTTTCTGGCATTGATGATCGACGCGACTTTGATGGGATCGGTACCAGCGGTTTCCGACTTCAAAACCGCCATGGCAGAATCGACGGTGGCACGCTTGCCACTCAGGTCAGCTTCCAAGGGGGCTTCGGCAGGCCAGACGAGTTGTGCCTGAGGGCCAAAAAAACTGAGGAATCGCTGTTTAGGAGTTTGTTTGGAAGCTGGCGACTTGGCGGTTTTTCTGGCGGATGGCGAACTGATGCCCCGACTTCCAAGCCTCAAATCACTTCGGGGGGTCAGCGCGGACGGATAAGCTGGGACCGGTTCGCGCAGCTTGTTCCAGTAAGCGTTGGAATTATCGGGAGCACTCATGACAGGCCCGCCGACATTTTGAGTGATTGGCTTGCGGTTTTGAACCATTTGCGTGGGCGATTGATAAGGGGCATACATGGGCCCGTAAAAAGGTCCTACGAAAGGGCCGAAGAATTGTGCCTGAATCGATCCACTGCTAAAAAATAAAGCCGTCAGGACGAGTGCCGGAGTCAAGACTTTCATGAGTGTTTTCCAGTGGAAAGAGAACCAAAATGCCAAAAAAGATCGATCAGTCCCCGGTGCCCAGTTCTTGAAGTCGAAGGTGGATGCTTGAGTGAATTAGGGAAAGGGGGCCAAATCGGAATCGAGTGGAAGAAGGTTAGCCTTGCTTGGCAAATCGTTTCACCAGAGTGACTTGATTACCGATATCGTTATATTTGAATTCGTCGACCATGCCTTTGGCAAGCATGATTCCGAAGCCACCTTCACGAATGCCGAGTTCGTTTCGTACATCCAGGTGCTGGATCGGGTCTTCGTCGCAGGCAGCATGTGGCAGATTTTTGGGATCGAAGCCCGGACCTTGATCGCGAATGATCAGAGTGACTTGGTCGGAGCCGATCCTGTAAGTAATTTTGAGTGGCAGATCGGCGTTGCGACGATGCCCCCACTCGATGGCGTTTCCGCCCATTTCCGTCAAAACCTGCTTGAGCTCCTTGATTTGCCGCTCCGTGAGCGGAGTATGGGAGAACAAGTCGGTCAGCATGTCGTTGGTCTGTTGAAGGATCGACATCTCGCTGCGGAGCATGAAAACGATCTCGCCACTATCGCCATGCTCAATGCGCTCATGACGCCAGGCTATGGCCGAGTCGATGGCCTCTTTCACTTCATCCGACGTGTAAGGCTTGGATATATAACCATTAGAGCCGACCCGCACCCCTGAAAGCATCTGCCTTGGGTCGTCTTTAAGTGCGACCAGCACGATTGGGATCAGGTTGGTTTCCCGGTCACATTTCAGTTTGTGACAGATTTCGAAACCTGTGGCATCAGGCAGCGTTAGGTCCAATAGAATCACGTCCGGCGGTTTCGCGGCAACATGGATTAAAGCACCGGCACCGGTACTGCTCACGACGGCTTCAAAACCCAATTCACCGACCAGAGCAGCCAGTTGGGCGCTTGTCGCGGGTTCATCATTTACGATCAGGGCGATGGGCGGCATAGAGACTCACCCTGCTGAAGTTGGCATGGTCCACGTGTCTTAATTGTTCCATGTAATCCAAATGTTTGCAAGTCCGGATGTCACATTCAGAATTGAATCTGCAACTCGCCCTTGCGTCACACCCCTCTTTTCGCTCACAATTCACTAGATAGTTGACCAGCGTTCCGCATGCGGTCGAAAAAAACTTTTCCCCGCTGTGGTCCAGCAGTCTTCATGATGGTATCACCCAATCCCCTGAAAAGGTCTGGATCTCGCCCAAGGACGCCACTTCATGCAAGCTCCTCCGCCTGCGGCAACCAGCCCGGCTGCTGCACCTGTCAATGTCTCGGATACACCCATCATCAATCAGATTATCGATACCTTTGGGTATCTGATCTATCTGACTCTGGCCGTTCTGGCGATCTGGGGTATCTACAATATTATTTTGGTTTTAGGCGGCTTGCGGCGTGCAAGTCTCAACGCCCGTCCGAACCCATTGCTCAAGCAGATCGAGCCACTGCTCGAAAAAGGGCTCTTTGACGAAGCCACCCAAGTCTGCCGGAGCCCCCAGTTCCGGTTCACGGCCTTAGGCCAGCTTGTGGCCGTGGCCCTTCAGAACCGGTTCAGAACACTGGCCAAGATCAAGCAGTTGCTGGTCTCGGAATTCCACACCGAAATCATTGCTCCCATGGAGATCCGAATGGCCTCAATCGGAACGATTGTCCGGCTGGGACCGCTTTTGGGTCTGCTGGGAACGGTGGCCAGCATGATTGGAGCGTTCGGGCGGATCGGAAGTTCGGCCAAGGTCAATCCAACCTCCCTTGCAGCCGATATTGCGCTGGCTTTATGGGCCACTGGTGGTGGCCTGATTATTGCCACCCCGATGATGATCATTGGCAACTCGATCCATGCTCGCATCCGCAGACTGCGCGACAATACCGAACGACAGTTGACAGAAGTCTTTGACCTACTTGAAGATACAGGTGCAATTGGCGCTGCGGCAAGCCGTTCGCAACCCGCACAGGCCACCGCACCACGACGACCCAGCGGTTCGCCACGATAAGTCATGGCTAATTGGTGAGTTAGAGATCAAATCGTTGTGCTACGAAAGTCTATTTTGAGGCCATAGAAACCCATGCTCCGCCGCGAATCGACTGACGAGGAAATGGATCAGCACATCGACATGACCCCCATGGTCGATGTGGTCTTCCAGCTCATGACTTTCATGCTGCTTTCGAGCCAGATGAGTGGTGGAGAGATTGTCGACGTTCCAGCCGCCGTGCATGGCATCGGTGTCGAAAAGGAATCCTCGGCCGTGGTCATTCTGCTACCCCAGGCTGACGGCAGTGCCAACGCCAAAGTGCTTCTGGGCGATACACTTTCAGCGCCTCAGGCAAGCGACGACACAGCCATCAAGCGGTATTTGTCGGACAACGTGGCCGCTGGCCGGCCCCGAGTGATCATTCAGGCGGATGGTCAGGTGGAGCACGGCGAGGTTCTCCGAGTGGCGGCTGTGGTGGGCGATGTGGAAGGTGCCAGCCTTCATATTGCAGTGCAGGAGCCAATCAAATGAGCGTAGCAATGAACTGGGACATTTTTGAGTCGGAATCGCTGAGTGTGCGCCGGGCCCAGTCCGAGCCAAGCGTCAAGGCGGCCCTGGCCAATGGATCACTCACACTGGACGACCTGGCACGCCCCGCCGGCACAGCCAACCCATGGCGAAGGCTTGGCGATCTGGTTCCGGAATGGCCCGACACACCGGTCGATGCACCGGCTGCCAAGGCCCTGAAAATGCACGACGGCCAGCGGCCTGCTACGGTTGAGGAAGACTTGGAACTGGTTGATCCGGGCATCGAAATCGATATGGATTCGAGCTCGAATCTTGAGATTCACCCGCCCGCCAGAACCTCATCAGCGCCACCACCGACCGGGCCCGCAAAAGCCGTTTCAGCGACATCTGAAATGCAAGCCATGCAGTGGCTTACATCCAACTCTGAGGAATCTGGACAAGCTGCTGTCATTGCAGAAGCCCCGGTCTCACCGGAACTGCGACCGGCCAAGGCGCCAAGCCCGAGGGCCGAGAGATGGCTTGAGCCATCGGTCATGCTTGAGCCGTTGGATCATGACGGCCCGGAACTCATGGGTGGTGTGGTCGCAGAGGCGGATGACGACGATGAATTTACCTTGTCGCGGTCGTCGGTTGAGAAGGTGGAAGAGCTTGATCTGGCGGCCATGGTGGATGTGGCGTTCCAGTTGGTTTTGTTTTTCATGGTTACGGCATCGGTCACTTTGATCAAGTCGATGGAGCTTCCCAAACCGTTGGAATCGACCAAACCGGCAGCCGCATCGGCGCCTGGCGTGGGCACTCGGAACAAGGAAGAAGTGGAGAGCGACTTTATCGTGGTGGCAATCGCGGCCGATGGCGAGATTCGGGTTGAGGATGAGCCGACGATTTCCGATCAACTGGTCGAGCGTCTGCGCGAGGCACGGACACAGACGGGTAAGACGGGCATGATCTTGCGAGCCGACAATAAGATAAAGCATCGGGCTGCGGTGGCCGCCTATGATGCCGCGAACGCGATTGGTTTAAAAATTGCCATCGAGCGAGATGTCACGCCCTGATCACAAGCCTGAGAACGAACAAGATCCAAAGCCCACAATTCAGGATTGTTCTGTAAGGGTTGATTCTTGGGCGATTTGGCATTACCTGAGCGGTGTAAAGATCAGATGTAAAAGGGTCTGACGATATTGGTCGGCTTTGTAATATTTCGATGTTAAAGAGGTTTTAAGAATTGGGTTTCTATGGAATTTCTAGGGGTTTTCTGAATTATTTGAAATATTCCTCTTGAAATCGTTAAGATCCTGTGTAATATTAATTTTCAGGGTGTGGGATTTGATCTAAGATATGTTGCTACATATTACATATTCGCCTGGATTAAGGCGACCGGGTAATTACGGTTGTCTGCATCTAAGGTCTGGGAGTTAGGTATGTCAGACAGAGAAACAGAAGAGTTGGTTGAGTCCGTAAGACACTTGTGGGCAAGGCTTTCGAGCCAGATGAGACGGGATCCGGAGCTTGCGGCATTGGTACGGCAGTCAGCGATGGCACTTATCAAATCAGCGGAGGGCGGGGGGGCATCTTTAATGGCTCCTGCAATTGGAGGCTACGCGGTACGATCCAAAGAGACACCGTATGCGACAGGCTATGTGCCGGCATCGCGAGTATCTGCTGCAGTACCGATGGCACCGGAATCTGCGTATGGCGATTACGAGCCGGAATATTATCGTCTGGCAGCTGAAGCGGCACCATCGCCTTGGGGTGGTGCGACAGAAGCTCCGATGACGGCCGAAGCGGCCCGTCGTGCGTTTGGCCCTGACACGATTGATCTGAACCTGATTTCAGAACGTGCCCGGCTGAAGGCTGAGGGTGTTCGCTGGGCTTGGACACGGGAGCGCCGAATTCACGCCGGTGCGGATTTCCGTCGCGAAATTCAGCCGAATGACCAGAGCCTGGTGCATCGTGCCAAGGCGCTTGCCAATTGTTACATGTGGATGAACGATCCATTTGGTCCACGATTGACGGACCAGCATCAGATGGAGACTCTGGCTGGCTGTTTTGAGACGCTGGCAGAATCTGTTGCGCTTGTGAAAGAGGTCATGCCTGACCGTCACAAGCAGCCTGATTTGGTCAAGCAGGCCCTGACCTACATGGCTCAGTCGCAATCGGCATTGCGGATGGTTGTCCGCCAGATTTACGACCGCGACGATCAGGATCAGATGGAGTCCTATCAATGGCTTCGCCGGATCACTCAGGTGGAGCGGATTTATCTGTCGCGATACATGCGACTGGACGATCCGGCCGATCCAAGCGATTGGGTCATGATCCACGATTCCGTCTCGCGCATTGAGATGCAGCTTGACGTATCGCGTCGTGTCAGTGCCGCGATCAAGTCGCTGGTCCGCAAACTGGCTTATGAGACGAGCCAGGTGGCGCACCTGCCAGCCGACCTGGCCAAGCCGAAGTGGGATACGGTCTTTGAAATTGTGGGCGAACTTGTGGCGGTCGGCATGTCGCCAAGTCACCCTGACATGATCAATCCGCTCCTGCACATTGCGGAATCCATCCCATCCGATGTCGAAATTCCTGACGTGTGCCGCAAGGTTTGGGATTACATCGAAGCCGCCATTGAAGACCGGGATGCCAATGCAGATATCGAAGACGGTGTGAAGCCGCCTTTGGTGCGATCACGTCCGACCCTGGCTCCAGCCGCTCCATTGCCTGTGGCACCGGCTCCAGAGCCAGCCATACGCTCCGTGGCCCAAAGCCTGCGAACCAAGGTTCCTGTTGCGGTGGAAACACCGGAGCTGGATTCCTCAGCCTTGATTCAGGAACGACTCAGGGGGCGATCGATTGTTCTGGTCAGCGGTGAAGCCCGCGAACCGGCCCGCCGCGCCTTGCAGTCGACTCTTGGCCTCAAGGATCTCATCTGGTTCACACTTCATGGACCGGAAGATGTGCCTGCCCTCAAGGCAGATATCATGAATCCTGATGTCGCTTTGGTCATGGTGGCCCCCAAGGCTGCCGAACGTGCCCGCGACGACCTGGCCCGCGTCTGCGAATCCTCTGGCAAGCCCATGGTCCGCCTGAGCATCGGCTATGCACCATCGGCTGTGCTCTCGGCGATTGTCAATCAGGCTGGTGAACGCCTCACGGCTTTCGCACCTCCTCCAGCCGCTCGCCGCGAAGGGCAGTCGCCTGCCACTCCAATCAAGTCTGGCCTGACGGTCCGCCGATCCGCCGCCTCAAGCTTTGGTCAAAACCTCGACCTCGACGACGACCAATCCGATCTCGACTGATTCTGTCGATCTCCATCAAGTCGTCCAAGATCATCATTTTGAATCAGACGCCATTGGGGCATGTCATTGACATGCCCCAATTTTTATTTGCGACATCACCTGAATTTCAAATCCTGACATTTCAATCCTTACCCTATAGTTGTCGCGGCCACACATGATACATCGTATCATAGTGATGCCGGAGGCATCACAGAGTGTAGCAGGTGGTTGAGCGGAGCGACACCTTCCGGATTTGTGAGCGTAAAGAGGCTGGCACCCGGCCGGGGTGCAAGAGTTTTTTTGCATCGTGTTCCGGTGGTGTCGTCGCTAACGCTCCTCAACCACCGGCTACACGCTGTGATGCCTCCGGCATCCATTTTATGAGCCAGGTGTCATTGATTGGCGGCTTTTGGCCCCATGTTTTTTTGCGTCAGTCAGGATGTATGACGCATCCGTCTGCGAACGATGCCGGAGGCATCACAGAGTGTAGCCGGTGGTTGAGCGCAGCGACACCTTCCGGATTTGTGAGCGTAAAGAGGCTGGCACCCCGGCCGGGGTGCAAGATTTTTTTTTGCATCGTGTTCCGGTGGTGTCGTCGCTAGCGCTTCTCAACCACCGGCTACAGGCTGTGATGCCTCCGGCATCGTCTCGATCAAAAAGTGCCATTCATGGCCGCGAAGAGTATAAACACCATTTTGGATAAGGCCAGAGACAGCTTCCAATTGGACCATTCACAGCCTTTTCAGCGATCAACCTTGCTTTTACGATGAATCACAACATAACTGGCCCCGCCAAGGCTTTTGCCATCGATATCAAGAAATTCGGTTTTAAGTCGCTTTGGACCTTTTTGCATCACCAATTCCAGAGTGATCGACTTATCTCCAGGCATGGCTTGTTTCGAAATTTCCATTTCCCCAACCATCAATCTTGCGCTTGAAACCGGCCAATTGCGGCCACCTTTTTCTGGTGATTCTGTCATCTTCATTTTCGACTCCTCAGGCCACCGCATCAGTTTCAATTCATACACTCCATCGCATTCCACATCAATGGCCCAATAACCATTGGCCGGAAGGCCTTTTCGAATCATTGCCTGATTCCAGGGCAAGTTTGCAGGAGTGCCGCCCGTGTGCCAGTCCATGGCATTGAGTCGGCATGGATTTTCGTGGTCGGAACCGACCCGAATTCGGTTCACCTCACGAAAAATCGGTCCAAACTGGCCAAACCATGCATCATAAGCCTTGCTCAGACGCTCGACAACGTCTGGATGATCCTTCATCACGTTTCGGATCTCTCCAGGATCATTTTTCATGTCATAAAGTTCGCGATGATTGATCCATCGCCATCGGGGCGTCAGAACAGCGCCCTTGCCATGTTCTGGCGGGTTGTCTGTCTGGGAATACTGAATAAAGAGCGTTCTCGATTCAAGTTCTGGTTGAGGCTGGCCCTTGAGTATCCCGGACAAGTCCAGCCCATCCAGCGATGGCTTTTGGGCGGGAATCTGAAGACCACATAGACTTGCCAGTGTGGGCAGCAGGTCGGCGACACTTGTTAGAGACTGGCAATCACGGCCCTTGCCCTTTGCAGGCAGCTGACCACCTGGCCATCGAATAAAACAGGGCACGCGGTGTCCGCCTTCATAAAGCGTGCCTTTTGAGCCTTTCATTCCAGCATTGAAAGCGGCAGGAGCGCTCAGGCCCTGAGCGGTTCCATTATCGGTCATGAACAAGAGAATGGTGTCGCGTTCCAGGTCCTGATTGGTCAGAAGCTGCATCAATCGACCCATATTGGTGTCGATGTTTTCAATCATGGCATAAAATGCGGCCGTTGGCGGATCAATACCCGGCACATCCTGATACCGTTTGGCAAGTTCAGGAGGAGGTATATAAGGCGAGTGAGGGGCATTGGTTGCAATATAGGCCAGAAAGGGTTTTTGGCGATTTTCCCGGATAAAATCAAAGGCACTTTCAAACCAGACATC
Source organism: Candidatus Kuenenia stuttgartensis (assembly GCA_945865635.1). Lineage (GTDB taxonomy): Bacteria > Planctomycetota > Planctomycetia > Isosphaerales > Isosphaeraceae > QWQI01. The sequence goes on along the minus strand of CAMBEP010000007.1, from coordinate 96,091 downwards.
CGTGCAATAACCTGATTTTTGAACAGGCTTTCCGCTCAGAAAGTAGGTGTCGTTCAAATAATCGTTTCCCCAATAATCCGGGGTCTGGCCGACTCCGCCACCGCCGTGGTAGAGGGCTTTCTGAAAGCCTTTGTCGTGGGGTCTTGCGGGATAATTGTCGCCAAGGTGCCATTTGCCAAACATGCCTGTGGCATAGCCATTTGCAGCAAAATGGGTCGCCATTGTCGACGAGCCTGCCGGGAGTATGGAGCGGCCGAGAACCGTGGCCCAGACACCCTCCCGCAAGGCATCTCTGCCGGTCATGAGCATGGCCCTGGTCGGGGCACATAAAGGCATCACATGAAAGTCGGTCAACCTGACAGATTCGTGATGTAGTTTGTCAAGGTTGGGCGTTTTTAGAAATGGATGCCCATGGCAGCCAAGGTCTCCATAGCCTTGGTCGTCGGTCATGACGATCACGACATTCGGACGCCGCTCCGAAGCATGCAGGCGACAGGGGTTTGACACAGAAACCAGCAGCAAAGCCAGAAGCATTGCACCAGCCCGACCATGGAACGGGTTTCGAGCCAGTTTCATCGTATTTTGGATCCAGGTGTGTTTCGATGTATGGTTCAAGTTTCGAGATCCATCCGTTGGTTGCAATATTCCTTTAGAGAGTCGGCCAGCCTGCAAGAAGTGCAACAGCAGGTGTCATGTAATCGGAAGTATTGCAGCGTGTTAGATGAATCTGACGGTCGCCGGGCGAAATGTCAATGCCCCTTTGATGCCGGGCCACAGATTTTAGAAACATGGCTGGTCTCAATAGGATTTGAAAAGCGAAAATCAGGTTCCGAAAATGAAGTCTTTTTCATTATTTATTGGCTAAAAACGATTCTTTGTATTTGACCGGAACAAAACCCAATGGGCAAAAACGGATTGGGAATCCCTGAAGCGGTCGCATATGGAAACAAGTGTGTAAGGTTCTGACGATGCTGAAAGCACTCTTTTTGGGATTGACAGACGATGCTGCTGATGGTCGAAATCAAGGGCATAAGTTCGTCAAGATCGATTTGTAAGCTTATAGTTCATCTGGCCTGAATTGGCCATTTCTGATATATTAGGCATTGAAACATGAACACGGACAGGTGTGCGAAAGCAATTTTGAATTGATCAGGGCCCTATGATGGATGAACACAGACCCGCCGGAAGTTCCACAATGGGGGCTGGAATCCAGTGTGCAACCGGTGCATTGGCCAATCTTTCCAGCCTCAATATCGGTGATCTGGTTCCTCAGCTTACCGTGGGGCGATGGCTGTCTGGAACGTCGATCAAGGGGTTCAAGGCAAGGGTGGTCCACGTCGTGGAATTCTGGGCCAGTTGGTGTGGTCCGTGCCAGCAAATCATGCCAGAGCTTTCCAGGTTGCAGTCCGTCTTTCCCGAAGTTTTGTTTTTGAGTGTCGCGATTTGGGAAGAAAATTCAACGGATGCAGAAGAATTGATCAGGAAGATGGGCTCATCGATTCATCACAGGATCGCAATCGACGCATCACGGCGGCCTGAACCGGGCGACTTGATTGAAAACACTGGCCAAATGGCGTTTGACTGGATGGTTGCCGCAGGTGAAAATGCGGTCCCGACCGCGTTTATTGTTGACGCCCAGAGCCGTATCGCCTGGATCGGGCATCCCACAGAGGTCGAGTCCGTCTTGCCAGATGTGATTGCGGGAAAAGTGGTTGCAAATCAGAATGATCGGCTGTGCGAGAAGTCGCTTGAGCGTCTGGAGCTGGATCCGACCATCGCTCTTGATCCCAACATTTTTGCAGATCTATTTCAAGTGAATGTCAAACCGCCATTGCTGCGAAATGCCAATCTGGACTGGCTCACCCCAAGTTTAAACGCCCCCAAGGTGGAGCCTCAAAAACTGGTCGCTGCAAAATCGTCAGGGATCTTCGGGCGATTGCTGGGCCGATCCTCGCCAGCCAATCCGGCCCCGGCTGCGGTTGAGGAATCCGGCCAGGGCTTGAATGTATCCGGGGTGCCAGCCTTGGGGCGTCCCTATGCCTTGCTGATCAGTTCCGTAGACGACTCCGACCCCAATGCCATGCCTGGCTGGGTGGCGCTTGATCATGCCAAAATCAACACTTTGCCACAGCTTTGGCCACAGGTCGATTTTGTGGCTTTGGTGCAGTCGCATGCAAAGATTGAGGATCTGTTTGACTCCGAATATCGCGATGAGCTGGCCAATTGGGGTTCCGAGCTAGGTTGGCGGATTGCGTTTGAAATTCAAGAAATTGATGGTCCAAACGACGGCGAAGTGGCTTCTTCACCCACGCAGAAGCCATCCTATGGTCAATTCTGGGTGGATCACTTCCGGCTCTTCCAGCAGCCGGCTGCGGCCTTGGTCGATCCGTCTGGCAAAGCCCTTTGGGTGGGATCGCCCCTGCATCTGAATGCAGCCATTGAAAAATGGACCGCCAATCAGCTCACAACCGAATGGGTCCTGGGCGAGTTCCTCTACTGGCATCGGCTTCTGGCATCGGCCCAGGCCAACGAACGCCTTGCCGGTGTGGATGACAGCAGAGAATCACGCGCGATCCAGACCGAATCGTCCGCATACTTTACAGGCGATTCTACTGTTTTGGGAAGCTGGGATCAGACCATCAAAAGTCTGAACGAACAGCTACCCTGGCGTGCCGATCGCTGGCGTGTCTTCCAATTTCAAATGGATGTGGCCAAAGCGCGATTCCATCGGTCCGAAGGGCTTAGCGGCAAGCCACTTGTCGAGAGATTTCAGGCCTTGTCCGACGGATTTGCCACAATCGCCGATTCGCAAAACCTATTGGCGGCCACAGACTGGCTGAAATTGATTCATGTCGCCATCGATCTGCTTGGCATGAATGCAGACCCGCTCGAACCACTCGACATACCAGCCCTTCTGGCGGCCGAATCGCACCCTTTGACCGATTCGGTTTTGAATGCCGCCAAGCAATACCAGAAACGGGTCGCCGATGCCGACACCGAATCGACATTTTCTCCAACACCACTGGCATTTATCAATTTCAAGCTCAACCGGTTCGACGAGGCCCTCTCTGAACAGCAGAAAATGCTCCAGCAACTGGATGCCTATATTGATTCAATGAACCAGATTCAAGCCGACATTGACTCCTATCCACTTCCCGCACTGGAGCGGGATACGGTCAAAAGTTTTCAAGAATTCATGATGAATATGACACTTGGCCAATCGCATGTCACCTATCGGGCCAATATGGTCAAACTTTGCGACATCTATCGCAAGTATTCCGAAGCTGCGGAATAAATCGCTCAGGCCAGATCTTGCGGTATGTGCAAATGCGATCGAATGTTAAGCCCGGATGTCAGCGTCTGGCTTCAATGGTGTAGAGAAGTTTCAGGATGGCCGATGCTTTTGATCGAGCCATACCGAGACCAGTTGGGCGATGATTCTCTCGACACCAAAACCACCGCCAGCAAGCACCCCGCCAAAGGCACCCAGAAACGATGCGGCGACGATTGGCTCCAGCCTCTTCCAAGGTATGAGTGGCTGATACAAATTCGGCACGATTCGCCCGGAACAGTAGCCGAAAAGACCACCCATGAGCATGCCTGCAATTGCGCAAGAAGCCACCAGGGCGATGGTGCGGGAGATTGAGAGGGGCATGAAGATTTGGCTCTTCATGGTCTTGTTTCAAGGTTCGTCGTGTTTGAGTTGCCAATCCCAATTGGAGAGGCCATCGAGATGTTCATGGCGAGTAAGGTCGAATTTCAGGGGTGTGACCGTGATATAATTATTGGTCAGGGCGGTCACGTCTGATTCCGGGCCTTCCAGCTCATAAGGTGGTTTGTAAGTCATCCAGTAATAGGTTCGGCCACGTGGGTCCCTGCGTTTCTCAAAGCCTTCGCCGTAGCGGCCCATGCCCATCGGCACCACTTTGATACCTTGATACTCGCCTCGTACATGGCTCGGCAGGTTCACATTGAAAAGGCTGCCCTTGGCAGGCTGATTCGAGAGAATCTTTTCGATCACATTGACAGCGGTCCGGGCGGCTCTTGGGAAGTCAAAATGCTCGGCAAGCTCAAGGCTGACAGCAATCGATGTGATCCCAAAAAACGAACCTTCAATCGCTGCAGCCACAGTGCCCGAATAAAGCACATTGATCCCGGTATTGGCACCTGCATTGATGCCCGAAACGATCAGGTCGGGCGGCTGATTGAGCAGTTCATAGACAGCCAGTTTGACGCAGTCCGCAGGGCTGCCCTCAACGGCCCAGCCCAGGGGCGATCCATCGGCATCGTCGACCATCTTCACAACCAGCGGGTCAAGGATCGAAATCGAATGACCCACCCCCGATTGCTCCTGCATGGGTGCCACTACAGAGACCTTGCCGAGCCTCTGTAATTCCTGACGGATCGCTCGCAGACCAGGGGCAAATATGCCATCGTCGTTGGCTAATAGAATGTTCAATGTCAAAGGCCTTTTTCTAAGTCGCAATCAGCGCATGGATCGATCTTGCTCTGGACTGAATCGTAGCTTTGAAACACGATAAGCGTCAAGCCGCCATCTCAAATCCCGCTCGCTGACAGCCTTCCAGCAACCAAACTCTGCCGGAACGGGTCTCGCCTGTACCACGATCAATAAAACAAGCACGCCCAGCAAATGGGCGTGCTTTTGAGGGCCATTCTGACCGGAATCCAAGGCTTATTTGGATTTCTTTTTCTTGCCGTCGTAAGACTGGCTCTCTTCTTGGTGAACCAGATTGTCCTGCGCCTTGATTTCGGCCTTTTGGGTGTCGTTCAAGGGCTTGAGTTTGCTGGGGTCGGTGATCGGCTTCTCGCCCGAGCCACACCCGGCCAGAACCGAGCTGATCAGGGCCGCGACCATCGTGTTGCGCAGAGTCATGCTGTTAATCCTTCTCGATAGATTTCGTGGGAATCAATAGGAATCGCCGCTGATAACTTCGGCGTCATCAATCACGCAAAGCTTGCGGTGCGTGCCGGCATCGACCGAAAACTTGATGAACTTCACAGACCCATCGCCAAACGCGGCGTTGTATCCGCCCGGGTGTGAGCTGCCAAAGAATCGGCGCCAGAGATTCCCACCTGTAGTCGGAGATGTGGGCGTGGCACAGACACCATTGAGGGCTGCCGTCTGGAAGTCGCTCATCGGCACGAAGTGGAAACGCAGAACACATTCGTCCCAGCCCGCATTGTTCCAGCGCTCGTTGTCGCCACCATCGGCACCCCAGCGGCTTGGTGGCAAACACTTCTCGCCCACCATGATCGAGTTGGACGTGCCGTCAATAAAGTCGGCAATACGTCGCTTGGCGCCTTGACCGCTCCACACAATGGCTCCCTTGCGGCCACCGGTATTGCCCAGATTCACAGGCGTGCGCTCATCCGCAATCGGCCAGGCACCGTTCGGGGCAGGAGGAACAAACTTAGTGCTACTGAAGTTCCCGCCCGTATTTTCGCATTCGTACCACTGACCTTGCATAAAGCCAGCAGAGCCAGCGTAATCATTACGATAGGTGATCAGGGTCGATCCAAACCCTTGAACGGCCCTGCGCGATGGGCAATAAAACGATGCAATACCAACGCGGGCCACATCATCTTCACCATTGAAATTCACTGGCCGGCCGGTGTGAATGGCGGGCACATTGAAGTTGGCCAGATTATAGACGTTCTGCTGTTCAATGAACGGCATGACTTTGAAGAAATGGTTCCAGCCGTCTGGGTGGGCCGCATTACAGCATGTGGTGGTGCCGTATTGTGAGCCCGCGGTTTCCGTGTAGTTGTATCCACCAGGATCCGGAGCGCCTGAGGTCGTCACAGCGTTTGGGCTGCCGTCATAAGGCCCTTGGGGCAGATAGCCATAAGTGCTTTCATGATTCATGAAGCCGAGGCCAATTTGTTTCAGGTTGTTGACGCATTGGGCGCGTCGGGCGGCTTCCCGCGCCGACTGAACGGCTGGTAGCAGCAAAGAGATCAGAACCGCGATGATGGCGATCACCACCAGTAGTTCGATCAAGGTAAACGCCGCACGGCGAGAGGGGATGATCATCTTGGATTGCATTTCGAGAAACTCCATCGATTGAGTTGTCAGTTCTCACGTACTTTGCCTTCCGGCGATATGATAATCCATTTTCTTTGATAACTTACGATGAATAAAACAAGAATATCTCATGAATCAGCTTAACTTCACTTAATATTAATACGCCATTCCCATTTGGCACATAAAAATTTCACTGGAAAAGCGGCTAATGCACATGCAACTTTCATGAGAAATTGTAATACTCAGTACCGTGTCCAATGGGCCACACTGCTAACCGACAATCCAAATGAAAGAAATTGTCATGAGCCGCCATCAAATATATTTCCGATATTTTACCTTGTTCGCAAGCCTCATTCTGCCTGCATTTCATGCTATCGCTGAAGATGTCGAAAACCCCATGTATACAAACTGGGCAAAATTCGCAATCGGTACGAGTGTGACCAACAAGGCGGTGACCATGCAAAATGGCGCACGTGTCGAAACCTTTACCACCACGATTCTGATCAGTAAAACGGAAAAAGAACTGGTTGTCTCTTCGCAAATCAGCAGCGATGGTACCGGTAAGAAAATTCAAAACGATGTCAATCTCATGAAAGTCAATCGTCTCTTTCCACTCCTGCCAGGTGTTGACAAAACCCGGATCGGCCGACCACAAGGCGCTAAGGAACAAGGCTTTGAAACGATTGAAGTGCTTGGGAAAAAGTATCAGGCGGAGTGGTATCTGACCGAGGCCAGCACCGAAGCCGGCCCCTCCTTCACCAAAACCTGGATCAGCATGGAAATGCCCGGTCAGGTCCTCAAGTCCGTCACCGAAGTCAAAGCGGCCCAAAAGAAAGTCAACCTTGATGTCATCGAACTGAAGCTTGGCGAATCGAAATAAAATCGGTCCGCCCACTTCATCAGACCTGCAATTGACGCTGCTGGCGACTTAAAAACTCGCAGGCCATGGTCGTCATGTCCACATCGGTGGATTGATTTCCTGTTCTCGGAAAATACCTCTGCTTTTCCAGAGCAGGCCAGCGGTGGCCACCTTTTAAGACCTGCACCAGCACCGTTTCTGCCAGAGCGGGCGGGGCCGGCCAGCGATGGCAGATAATCTGCGTTTTATCGCCGGGCCGGTCGTAAAGCTGGAGATCCGCATGGGCTGTGCAGCCATTGATCGTGCGCCACTGAGCCAGGGTCGAGTCCACGTCCTGAAAATGGATAAACTTTGGAGTCAGACGCGATGGGCCTGACCAGGGCGTGATCGGGTCAGTGGTGCCGTGAACCATCATCACGGGTGTTGCCAAAGTGTCGCCTGCCAAAGGGCTTCCCGGCGTGCCTGAAACCGAAACAATTCCTGCCAGAAGGCCCGGCAGCCCTTGTGTCAAAGCATGTGTAAGCATGCCGCCATTGGACATGCCCATGGCATAAATTCGCGATCGGTCGATCGCCACCCGACTGGCAATGTCGTTGATCATGGTCGATGTGAATAAAAGATCGTCAGGATCATAAGGATCGTTGACAAGACCGGCATTGAAGCTCCGGAACATGCCCCAGCCTTCCCCTTTGGGCATGGCCAGAATCAATCCGTAACGATCCGCCGCAGCCTTCAGGCCAATGTATCGCTCCCACATCCGATTGGGCTGAAGATAAGGATGAAAGCCAAGTAAAAGTGGCCTGGCCATGGCCGGCTGATCCGTTGGCGGAAGATAGAAAAAGTAAGAGCGATTGCGACCCTCAACAACCAATCTGACGTCAAAAGTGACACCCAAACAAACATTTCGCGCCATGACTCGGGTCGATCCGCCAAGCCAAGCGCTGGAAGCCAGCCCCAAACACCCAGCGGCCCATTGGCGACGATTGCGTTTTGGCAAGGGATGATCCATTTTAAGAGCGACAGCTTTCGATGACCAGAATCCATTAGTCGATCGTAAAGAGAGAGGAATCCATTTTTTACATCGTTAAAAGCGGTAAGTTCGTTGATGCGATTCCAGAAAAAAACCACGCCTGTCGGCCGATTATTTGCAACAACCGGTAGAGTTGAAAATTACGTACATTTGTATAGGCGTCGCCAGCCGATCGATTCCAAGGCAGAATCGAGGCGGGCTGCATTCCGGCTTTGGTCAAACCAACGCTAAATCTCAGCCATTTACAGGCTTTAGGCGTTCCACAGGAACGTAAAACTTTTCGTATCGATGGCCGTCGCTGTAGGGAATTCCCTTGGGGCTGAGCACCAGCACCGTGACTCGGCGGCGGATGGAATTGACCACGCCGAACATTTGCCTACCCTCCCAGTCAAAAGTCACCTTGGCGCCCGGCTTGACCCCAAAATGGACGATCGCACGCTCCTGCGGCGTGATCATCTGGTGGTGGCTTTCCGTGTGCCCGAAGACGTTTAATGACAATGCCTTGAAACGCCTGGCCGCACAGTTCGACCGATCCCAGCCAAGCATTTCCGCCAGGTGAAGCATCTCATGTTCCATGATCCTCTGAAGTGCTTCCAGGCGATTGTAGCAGAGTCGGCCGCAGGCTCGGATAGGGCGGTCGACCTCGCTGAACGTGGCAAACAGGACCGGCACAGAGACCGCAATTTCATAACGGGCTGGCGCAAACGGGCGACTCTTCGAGGGCCGCGTCCGCTTGGTCTGCCCACCGGACCGTGTCAGTCGTCGTGAAAGAGCAAATTCAAGCTTGGAACCCTGGGCCTCAACAGCGCTGCGAACTTTTCCACCAAGCAGAAGGTTGTCATAAAAGTCAAACATTCTGGCCAGGTCGTTGGACCCAATTCTGGTAAAATTGCTGTTGTCGTTCAGATAGGGCGATTGATCCAGGACGGATTCATGCACCTGGCGGAAGATTCTGTCCAGCATTCCACCGTCGTGCTGAGTCTCAAGCAGCAGGTCTCTGAGCCTGGTTGTGGGGTCGTTGGTGATGGCTGGCTGGTTAGGCCCGCTTGTTCGGTCAGTCATCAGTGGGTGTGCTCCATCACGCCAATGGTATTCGGCATAGAGAGTCAGCAGAGAAAACTCTGATCCCTGCCAATCCGTTGGAAGACTTGCCTTGCCCGATTCGCCGCGACACGTATCATAGAGCAGAGGAGTGTCGCTTGTCATCCGGTTTCTGACCGAAGTCGTTCAGGAATTCGTTTTTGATTGGGTGGCTGCCACAACACAAAGGCCGAAAAGCATGGCACAAATCAAAGTGGTTCATGATCCGGAACATCATACGTTGATGGTGTTTTTCGGAGATCCTGGCGGCGAGGTCCAAAGTGAGGCCATTGACGACCAGACCGTGATCTTTCGGGACGAACACGGGAACATCATAGGGGTCGAAAAGCTTGAATATGATACAAGCGGGGTCGCTGTCTCTGTGACCGTCGAGACCCATTCGTCCACGCAAATGCCCTAATTCCGAAACGAATTTCGACGCGCCCTGATTGAAAGATCTGGCGTGACGAGGTGGTTTATCGGTATCATAGTCAGCTATTGATGGTGGATCAAACGTGTTTCTACGCACCAAGATTGATCCGCCCGCCCAAGATTCCTGATCCGAATGCTCTATTCCGAACCAAGGAGTGAACTCCGTGCGACGCTTTTCCCTTGCTCTGCTCTTGACGATCCTTACCGCCAACTCGGCCCTGACTCTTTCGGCCCAAGAAGCGAAGAAAGATGCCCCCAAGGCCGCTGCCCCAGCCGCCGCACCAGCGACTGCACCCGCCGCTGCTCCAGCCGCCGCACCAGCGACTGCACCTGCCGCTGCGGAGCCCAAGAAGGTGGTTGAAGCCCCTTTGAAGCCAATCACACCCGAAGTGGAAGCCAAGCTTGAAGCCGCCCGCAAGGCTGTGGCCGAATTGGTCGTGGCCGCTGAAGACGCCGGCCTGGTCGAAACATCGATCAACCAGCCTCCGATTCTTGACCTCCTCATCACCGGCCGGGCCACCGACTTGCGCGAGCTCAAAAAAGCCGCCGCCGACCGTATCGGTGTCAGCCCTGAAGTCTTCGGCGCCTGGTTCACAGGCCAGGGCAAAGCCAAGGACGCACTGGGTGGCCTCGAAATCAAGCCGCAAAACGATGTCCGTATCATCCAGCCAGCCAAGGGCCTTTCAGACTGGTACGAAAAACGTGCCAATATCCTGAACACCTATGTCGCCCAGGCGCGATCCACAAAGGCCGCTGAAACAGCCAAAAAAGTCGAAGAAGCCAAAGCCGCTGAAGCCGCCGCCAAAAAAGCCGCCGAGCCCAAAAAAGCCGAAGCCCCCAAGGCGGAAGTGAAAAAGGAAGAGCCCAAAAAAGCCGAAGCCCCCAAGGCGGAAGTGAAAAAGGAAGAGCCAAAGAAGAAATAAGCCTCTTCCTCCAAGGCTTGCTCGATAAGGTTCTTGCAGAGAAATATCAACCCCGCACTTTGATCCGTGTGGGGTTGTGCTTTAAATTGAGTCTCGATAAAACCATGGCAACCTTTTAAGATCAGGCTAAAATCGGATTCCTGATCATTTCTCAGACATCTCTACCAAATCAAAGTGTAAAAGATCATGAGCGAACAAAATGGTCATAACTCCGAAGTCGATCTCAGCATTGCGCCAGCGTCACCGGATCAGCCACCGGCTGAGCCCTCATCGCAAGATCTCCTGGACCTGGTTCACAGCTTCCCCTGCGAATTCCTGATCAAGGTCATCGGCACTCTGGAAAACGACTTTGTCGCTCGCGTGATCACGGCGGTCATGACCGCCGAAGTCGCCGAAACGGACATCAATTACACCTCACGCGAGACTGCCTCTGGACGCCACACCTCGGTCTCCATCACCATCATCGCCCAGTCCTCAAATCACGTCATGACAATCTATGCCGCCATCCGAACCGTCGATGGCATCGTTATGGTGATGTAAGTAACTGCCAAAAATGGACATATGAAACTATTCCGGCAAGCCTTCGCCAGCTCCGCCAGATTCCATCAGTCGCTGAACGTGCTTGGCCAAAATGTCTGTTTCAATATTGACGGGCTCGCCAACCCTGCAAGAGCCCAGCGTGGTCGCTGTCAGAGTATGTGGAATAAGCATGTTGGTGAACCAGCCAGGCCCAGTCTCGACAACAGTCAGGCTGACCCCGTCTACGGCCACTGAGCCTTTGGGCACCATCAAGCGTGTCCAGGCTGGACTGAGCTCAAATTTGAGGAATGCCCAGGGCCCCTCCATACGATGTTCCACCAGAGTGGCTGTGGTGTCCACGTGGCCTTGCACAATGTGCCCGCCGAGCCTGTCCGAGAGACGCAAGGCACGCTCCAGATTGACCTTCGAGCCTTGACCAAGCTGCCCCAGATTGGTTTTTTTGAGGGTTTCAGGGCCAGCCTGAAACGCAAACCAGTCGTCGGCATGCTCGATCACAGTCAGGCAGCAGCCGTTGACAGCGATGCTTTCACCCATCTGCACAGGTCCATCGGTCTCTATATTCAGGCCTGGCCAGCGAATCCTGAGGCGTCGTCCTCCAGGCTCTTCCAGAGACAAAATCACCTCACCCAATACCTGTACAAGTCCTGTGAACATCTCAGACGAAATCCTTTTTCATTTAATTCTTGGGTGGATCGACGGCTACTGCCGCAGGCTTGGCCGCATCGGCTGATTTTGCGGGTTGGGTGGCAGGCTTTGTCGTGGCCTTTTCCGCAGGCTTGGCTGTATCGGCCGGTTTTGCGGGTTCCTTGGTCTTTTCGGCCGCCTTCTCTTTTTCCAAACCGGCTGCGGCCGTTCGAGATTCGGTCTGAGCAGCCGATTTTGAGACAGCTTCCTGAAGCCGATAGGCCACGGGGGTCAGGTTGTATCGTGGTTCCCACTCCGTCTTTTGGAATTCCACAGTCTGTTCCAGAAAGCGGTTAAGCTTCGGCACCAGCCCGGGCTCAAATCGCAGCAGGCGTGCCCCGTGCAGACTCGTCTCCAGGGTCTCGACCTTGCTTAGGCGACTTTCAAGCCGCTCGACAATCGGTTTCAGGGCAATCAGCGTATCGGCCGTCGCTTTATCCTTCGAACCGCCAATGACCAGAACATTCACAGGCGAGCCGGGTAAAAGATTTTTCAGGGTTTGGGCGGTCCGGACATTCAGCCAGCTCTCGACAGGCGAGATCAAAATCATGGCGGATACGTCCGAGGGTCGATCCGTTGCAGAATTCATCCCGCCGGCGGCAGCGATGGCACCTGCGTTCTTGAATCTGGGATCGTTTGGAATCTGCCTGAAATTTGGCCGATTTGGTACGGGCTGGGTGGCTTCGCGAAGCCATTCCAGAGAGGCGTTCGCACCTTCGCCGAGTGTCAAAAGGGTGAGCTTGCCCAGGTTGAATTCAAGACGGTTGTGGCGGTCGACCAAAAACTGATAACTTAGCCTGAGATCGCGAACCGCTTGTTCCACAGAATTGACAGAGGCGAGATTCTCAGCAGGCTGAGCTTTTTTTGCGGGCTCATTCTTGGCCAGATTGGCATTACGTTTCCGAGGGTCGCTCAGGCCTGCCACATCAAGCGAAACCACAGCAAACCCTTCATTCTGAAGCTCGGCCGCCAGGCCATTGGGGTCTTTGAGCTCTTCAATCTTATCTGCGAAGTCGCGGCTCGACCGCTCTTTTTCGTGCACCAGCAAGACCACAGGTGGATTCTCGCCTGGCAGTGCAGGGTAATAGTTCAGCGACAGGAAGCTGCCATCAGGCCGGGCCACAGCCACCCGGAAATATTGGGTGTCGCGTGCAGCATTGAGCTTTGGGCGATCGATGTTGTTCTTTTTGTCCACTTCATTACGAATCTGGCCCGCCGGCGCTCCGCCAATCCTTAACCCGCCCTGGGGCTTGCTGGCCTGCTTGCCACGGCTATTCACCGCCGGATTACGAACCGTTTTCGAATGGGGAAGGGGCTTGGCAGCCGGTTTCGAGTCCGGTTTTGGAGCATCAGCAGGCTGCTGCTGCTGGGCAAAGCCCGTTTGCATCTCAAGGCCAATACCGAACGTCGCCAATGTGCCCAGCATGAATGTCAGAATACGATCACGATAACGAGTCATCCTGCCATGCTCCTTCCTGGTGCGCACAGATCCAAATCCGTGCTGGAGATTTTCTTATATTTACTATCTTACAGGAGTTCAATGATCCGGAAAGGTGGATTTTCAGATTGGTTCCGCGAATGGGTCACCTCCACGAATTTCAACAAGAAATACTCCCTAATAATCTGCCTGACTGGTATCATTTAAACGGGTCATCCATGCGCCGCGGTCAGCCTTGTGCCATCACCAATCTGCAAGAAAGACTCAGATGACACGAATTTTAAGAACGCTGCCGATACTGGTTTTATTGGCAATTCTGGGCGAAGCCATTTATGGCTTCAACCTTTTAAGCAAGGCCAGATCCACTCCGCGTGCGCCAATCACCATTGGGCCGGAGATCGACAAAACTCTCAACCAGCCCGGCCGGTTGACTGCCCTGGTCGATGGGCTCCTGAAAACCCCGATCGAGACCCCCACCCCGTCAGACCGTCGTCCACCACCATTGCCACCTACACCCAAAAATGCGCCAAGGCCAGCCACCACCAGCGTGGTTCCCCCTGTGCCAAAGCCCGAACCAGGCTCGCTTAAGGCCATCACAAAATCGAATCTGCCCGAGCCCGGTCCGGCAGAATCCAAGCCCGGCCAGCCTGTTCTTGAGAAATTGCCACCCGAGCAATCCACGGAACTCTCAAAAACAGCCGCACCACCCACATCATCGGTTTTGATTCCACCCCCACCGTCTCTGTCAAAGCCTGAGAATAAGCCACAACCAACATCAGTAGCAGTGGTTATGCCTAAATCTGAAACCGTCAGCCCATTCGCATTCACCAAGCCCGACAAAATCGAGACGCCTCCGCCACCCATCAAGCCCCCAGCCCTGGGGCCTGTGCTCGCACCCTCTGGACAGGTCCAGATGGCTTGCAAGGCGTTGGTCGAACTCGGAGCCACTGTTCAGCCGGCTACCGATCCAACGGGCAAGCCATTGGCCGACCGATTTGAAATCACGCTTGACCCGGCCCCCAAGGGCGGCGGAATCTCTCGGCTCAACCCGCGCCTGCAAAACACTCTTGCCAACGCTTTGGGCAATATGGGCGATGCCCTTCATACACTCAGCCTGCGGAACCTGGGCCTTGGGAATCTGGCGAAAATCGGTACTCTTGATGGCTTGGTAAAGCTTGACCTGTCAGGCTCAGACTTTCTCAACATCAATCCCCTGACACGCCTCAAGCGACTCGAAGAACTCAACGTGAGCAAAACCCATGTCGACAACATGGGCCTCATGTCGCAAGTGGAAAATCTTCGAGTCCTGATCCTGAGCCAGGCCCAGGTGACGGATATCTCGCCGCTCTCGGCACTCAAAGCTCTGGAAGAACTTAACCTGAGCGACACCAGGGTGGAATCGATTGACGTCGTGGCCCGACTGCCTCGATTGAAAGTGCTTGACCTGACCCGGTCAAGCGTCGTAAATCTGGGCGGGCTCGAGAAGGCCGCCAGCCTGGAGCGGCTCGGTCTGATGCAGACCAATATTTCCGACCTGACTCCGATAACCGGCTGCAAGAATTTGGTGGGACTCGATTTAAGCCGATGCATGAATCTTGTGAGTCTTGAGCCGCTGGCAAAGTTGAAGAATCTTGAGACTTTGAGCCTTTATGGTTCGCCCGTTTCGGATGTGGGCCCTTTGGCCAGTTGCGATCGCCTGAAAACGCTCGAACTTTCGCGGACAAAACTCAATCGGGTTGAAGCCCTGAGTGCGCTTGGTTCGCTCCAAAGTTTATATATCAGAGGGCTTAAGCTGGAATCGCTGGCTCCACTGGCCCGTTTCCCGAGCCTGAAGCTGGTTGATATTTCAGAGACGACCTCAGCCGCTGGCCCCTTGGCGAGCGACCTCTTGACAACACTCAAAGCCAGGGGCTTGGTGATCAGGCCTTGATCATATCTCACTCGCCTGGCTAGTGGCTTTCCTGCCGGGCATGATGGCTTCTGTGAAGTCGGTGCAGAAGGGTATTTTCTGCAACCAATTGATAGGGGCTTTTGTTTGCTGGATGAGTGTTTTCATGAATGTTCAGGTTTTTCGGACAGAATCGGTCATGCCGAATATCTCGATTTGCCGATAGCTATTGGCAGTAGACAGGAATACGCGCTCCCAAGTTGCGCCGAGAGACATCGACCGGTCGTCTCGGTTCCGGCCAGTTGGTGATATAGGCGCAGGTCATCCGAATAATCGAAGGATTGAAGAGTCATGAGCAGCAAACGACGAGTCCGTCGATGGGAGCCCACCAATGGCTTTGATTCATTGGAAGGCCGCGAGCTAATGACCGCAGGCGGCATTATTGGGCTTGATGGCCAATATATCAACAAATTTGATTACAAGAAATTACTCGCCAAGCGTGCCGCACCACCCGCCCCGCCTGCCGACAGGCGTGTGGAATTGCCATTGCCGCAATATGGCCCGGATGCCAAGGCGATCATCACGCTTTATGGCCCGGGAACGCTGATTACGACAAATGCGGACGGCTCGGTCAATAGGGATAAGAGCACACACGTAGACTCCAATGGCGGCCTGCGCATCCTCTTCAATGGCACCACCTCCAATAGCCAGATCATTGGCAGCCTCTCAGGTGTCCCCAAAGATATCCATCCTAATATCATTGAAATTCGCGATGCCGATGTCGCCCCTTTTGATACCACAGGCGTCGGCACCAACCAGATGGGCTATGTGAATTTGGCCCGATTTAATCTGGCCCCAGGTGGGCGCGTGAATTTCAGTGCCGGTGTTCAGCGCATTTTTCTCAATGATATCGCCCACGGCACACAGCTCGACCTGGCTGCTCTGGCGACTGCCCCAACCACATCACCACAAAATCCCAATGGTTTTAATTCCACCACCACCACAAGCAACAGTGGTTCCACAGCCGCTGCGAATACCACGGGGCAATCGACCAACTCCACAACGATCAATGGCATTACGTTCATTACCGTGCCACCTACAACCACCCAATTGACTGTCTCCAATGGTCAGCTCACGGGTGTGGGCGGGATCACAGAACCTGGATCACTGCCGAGCACCAAAGGCAATGTGAAAGTGGTGGTGCAGGGCGTGGAATTGATTGTTCGCAATGTCAATGGCCGCTCCATCACGTCAACACCCGAGCCACGATTAGGCAAGGAATATGTTGCCGGCGTGGATTCCAGCGCAAATAAGTTGATCCTGTTCCAGATCGAGCGTAATAGCAGTTATGCTGTGACAAAGGCGAACAAGGTCTCAGAGACCATGGTCGACCGTAAAAATGGTGATACATCACCTTTGGTCGGTGCAGCAATTGGCCAATATGCAAATTCCACATTGCCGATCGTGGGTGTCAAGGGGGCGGAGCAGCTTGTCGTGGTGGGCTATGGCAGCTATGTGCAGGCCTATAGTGTGCTCGACGGCAGGCAAGTCGGTTGGTTCCAGGTGGACCCATCGACAGGAATCAAGAAAATTGATGGGATTGGCGGATCCAGTGGTGATATCTTCCTGACCGATTCTACAGGTGGGTCCAGCGGAACGGGGCTTTCTCAAGGCTTTGACCTTACAGCCAGCCTGGACTCTCACGTTGGTGTGAAACTGGGAACGGCACTCAATGTGCCAAACACCTTTAATACCAAGGGTGGTACCACGGGTGTCGCCGGCATTTCCTATTTATATAATGCCGGTGTTGGGTATTTTGATGCTTACTCGCCGCTGAATACGAATGCCCAGCTTGGAATTATGAAAGTCAATGTTTCTGCGGCGGATAATCTGAGTGTCAATTCGACAGTCAAAGTCGGTGGCTCCATACCCTGGGATTCCACAGCAAAATATGTGATGGGATCCGTCGATCAGAATATTATTCTGGTCAAGCCAAATGTCCTCGTCTCGGGTGGCTATCAGACCCAGACTTTACTTGACCCTGATACGCTGGCTACGACCGGTAATATTGCAATCCAGTATGATTCCAATCTGACCGGCCTGAGCGAATCATTCACCCCGCAATTATTCGGTGCGTCGGTCATCGACATCAAGGGCAATCTCAAGACCTTCTCGGCCGTCAATACAGACAACATGCTGCTGAATGTCAACGGAATTGCAAATTACACACGCATCAATCAGGCAAGCAATACGGAAATCATCGCCCACCCGGTGCTTCACCTGGCCGTCTCGTGGAAGCCAAATTCCAACGTCAATATCATTTCCAGCTCACGTCCGACGAATACAACCCCCGGCGGCAACCCGCGGCCTGGAACACGCGGCGGCGTGCAAGTGGTCAATGGGCTGCCGGTGCTTGGGCCTTATGTCAATCCGGCCCAAAGCTGACGGGTCAATCATGGGAATTGGCTAAATCATGACAATTGGCAATTAGAAATTGTCAATGTCACCCAAAAAAACGACATGCCGACGATGATTCATTCACGTCGGCATGTTGCATTGGATTTCTATATCATTTCACAGGTCATTCTGTTTTTGAACCCGGCCCCGGTGGTTCTGTCTCTTGGTCAGCCCATTTCATGGCCCTGGCTCGACGCATTGGCGAGACTCTCAGGATCACCTCACCATCGCGAAACAGGCGAACCGTGCCCGTGGACTGACTCACCACAATTGCCACGGCCTTGGTCACAGCCGTAATCGCAGCGGCCGCCCAGTGGCGGGTGCCGAGCCCCTTGGGCAGCGATAGACCCTGCACTGGCGCGTCGATCAATCGGCAGCCGGCTTCCACAGTCCCATCTCGCGAAACAATGATGGCGCCGTCGAGCTGGGCGATTTCTTTGATGGCTTCCCGCACGCGGCTATCGCGGATATTTCGCTCACGTCTGGGATAGCCCTTGAATGGGTCAAAGCCCAAAGCCCGCGTACGTTCCAGCACATTGCGATGGTCGCCCACCACAATCAGTGTGCCCACAGGCTTACCCTCACGGCCTTCCCGCCCAATTTCCGTGGCCACATCCACCACGCATTTGAGAGTCTCAAACGGAACACTGGTTTCGAGCTCGCGCAGCTCACGCGGCTTGAGCTTCTCCAGATGCTCTCCCAGTCGAACAACCGACAAGCTGTCGAGCACACCCGCTTCAAATCCACTATAGATCACCACCACCCGATCGGATGATCCCACAAGATCCATCGAAACGGCTTCGATCAGGCTTAGGCTGATCCGGTCGGCGATCGAATTTTCGAGAGGTTCGAGCTCGATAATACTCAGGCCAGCCACGCGGGCGCTGTCCAGCACGCGTTCGGACATGCTCGCAACGATCGTATTGGCCGACGAATCCCTCACAGGTTTCCAGTCCTGAATGGTTTCCGCCAGAATCAAGACCGCTGTGGCATCCACACCTTTCATCGCAGCCGATGCTGCCTGAAACATGCACATAGACATCCCGCTCCGCCCTGTTGCCACTGGCTGCGGTGTCGCTGTCATCTTGGCTGAGGAATCAGGAGACTGGGCCACGCTCTGAAATCCTTTTCAAAGACCCACCCATCAATACAGTGGATGAGGGAAACAGGCTTCCACACTATTATTTTATCTTATCAAAACCAACCTCGCTTTTACTAGCCGTCAGATCCCGATTTCCGGACGCATCATGGGACTTTTATGCCAACCCCCATCGCACCTCCAGCCAAACCAGCCAAACCCTGATCTATAAGCATCAACCCGGTTCCATGATTTGCCCCGCAGATGCTTGCTTTGCAGGTGTATCCAAAATCAACCAGCTTCCGCCGACATCGCAATCGCTTTCGCTCCACTCTCCCCCCCCTCACAATCGTTACCTTCGGCAGAATCGCTTAAATTGATACAAGTGATACACGTAAACCTCTGTAGAATTTCGAGTTATGACACTCAAGCTGGGCATGGTGGCTGACGATATAAAAGGTGTCGCCTCTGGATCTCGTAACCCAGACGAGACAAGAACGGGGAGCACCAAAACAGGCGTTCGGAACTTTGGGTGGTCATGAAAGAGGACAATTGCATGCAGTTGGAATCAATCATACCGGGCTCGGGAAAGCCTAAAACCATGGTAAAGACGCATCACCTTCTCGTCATTAGAATGGGAAGCGGCGTTCTTCACGTCACTTCTTATCCGCAATATCGCCAGGAGTCACTTCTCCCATGTCGAAATCGATCATGAGCCTTGCTTTCGCCCTTGTTCTCGGTCTGGCCGGTGTTTCTGAAGCCAATTCTGGCTGCACAAACTGTGGTTTGGCCAGTGCTCAAGGCATTGCTGCTCCAAGTGCACAAAGCGTTGTCGCCGATTGTGGTGGTGGCTGTGGTCTGGGCAAAGGCCTGAGCCTGCCTCACATCAGCCTGCCACACATCAGCCTGCCCAAGGTCAGCCTGCCTAAGCTGGTCCACACGACCAGCTCCGAATACGTGCTCCGCAAGAAGCACCACTTCAGCCTGGCCAAAGGTCACAAAGCCGCTGGTTGTAACGATGGCTGTGGCGCTGCTGCCCCAGTTGCCGCTTCACCACAAGCTTCAGCTCAAGCTTCCATGCAACGCTGACCAATCGGTGATCTGTTAAGATAGCTCCAAGCGGTCGGATCAGGGTACCCGGTCTAATCTGGGCGGTTCGCCTCAAGACGTCTGAAGCAATAGCTCAGATTAGTGAACCCGACCTTTAGAGCTACGGATTGACGATCACCAAAAAAACATGAAAGACACGATCCCTCGGGATCGTGTCTTTCAGCGTTTTTATCGCTAAAGATGATAACGGTTTCAACCAATTCAGCCCATGGCATGAAATCCGGATCCAAAACAGGCTTAATCCACTGGTTCTGATGTAACAGATGGCCCCCGATGCGGCCTGAAATGTGGCCAGGTCAGGTGAGCGATGGCATCGTGTGGATAGCTCAGAATGGACTTTTCCAAGTTCCGAATCGCCTCATTAAACGCAATCTCGCGCGGTTCGCGTGGGTTTATAACCATCGGCTCGCCAAATTTCAACTCAAATCGACCGCCCAGCTTTTGACGACACATCACGGAAATCACCGGGCATCCTAATATTCCCGCCAAATCAATCCAGATCGATTGCAATCGAACCGGCTTGCCCAGAAAGCGGTACGTGTCCGTGTTCGGACCGCTCCATGGGATATCGCAATTGATATAAACGCACTGACCCGAGCGGATCAGCCGGCGGGCATCCGTCATGCGCCGCGCTGCTTCCGATGGATTCATATCACGCTTCAGGAAGATCTCCCGCTGAGTGCAGGTCGGATGATCTTCATCAAACCAAGAATTCAGTCGCCGAGAAACATTGCGCGGCCGCTGCACCAGCATTCGCAACGGAACTCCGTGATCGATCATCCAGTGCACACCCGCAAGATGCCCACCAAGATGGCTCCCCAAAAGAATTGCTCCCTGACCCTGACCCATTGCGTCTTCTAGATGATCAAAGCCCGATACGGTAAAGACCTCTGACCAGTCGTGCGGTGGTATGCAGTCCAAAACACAATCACGCGCCAAATATCTCAGCATCTGTGTGGCCAAGCCGTGCGTCACATCATGCTCATCCCAGGGCGCATCGCATGCGACCCGATTTCGCCTCACCGCTTTGCGTATCTCGCGCAATCGCATCGGCCAGTATTTGTTGATCCAATGACTGATCCGTTCCAGCTCGGCACCCGCCTCCAATGGGCCTCGCTCTGAAAGCTTGGGCACCAATCCTTGATAAAACCAACTCTTCCAGCGCAGAATTTTCGAGCTGGCAATCCACGAAAAATCCGTCCTGTCCATTCTTCTCAGTTCATCCGGTTTGGATTCAGGCATATCAAGCTTTCAGGTCTCTTGGCAAAAAATCAGATTTCAGGTCCATTTCATACTGCTCTGGCCGAATCTTCCGCCGGCCCGAAAAACTCAGCCCAGCGACTCCGCAAGTTTCTTCAAGGCCGGGTAGTCGACTTTATCTGTCGAAGTCGTGGGCAGCTCTGGCAGGAATTTGACATCGTCCGGAATCATATAATGCGGCAGGAATGTCGAACAATGCCGCTTCAGGGCGATGATCGACGCCGGCCGATCCGGCTTCATTGCCACAAACGCCGAAATTCGCAGCCCATGCGCTTCGCTTTGAATTGCCACCACTGCGGCGCGCCCAACGGCCTCGTTGCGGTAGATGGCCGACTCGATCTCGCCCAGCTCAATGCGGTATCCACGCTTTTTGACCATCCGGTCCCGCCGACCATGAAAGTGATAGGCACCGGTTTGGTCCATCCTCACCAAGTCGCCTGTGCGATACCACTTCCGACCATCAGACGCTCTAAAAAATGCCGATTCCGTCAAATCCTCCCGCCCGAAATAGCCGGCCATCACACGTGGGCCATAAATCACCAGCTCGCCTTCCTCGCCCTGAGTCACATCAGCCCCTTGCTCATCCACAACGCGACCTGTGAGTGGCTCGCACACCGGCCCAATCGGGAGTGGTGCCTCCAGATCTTCGAGATTCTCAGGTGCCTTGAATGCCGTGCAGACATTGGTCTCCGTTGGCCCGTAAAGATTCCAGAAAATCGAATCTGGCCAGATCTTACGCAGCGCCTTGAGCGGCCCTACCGGGAAAACCTCGCCGGCGAAGAGAGTGATCCTGGGCCCTGGCCAGGGCTTCAGGGTCGATTCGACGGCCTCTGACAGTCGACCATGATCCACCATCATGGCCAGGATCGAAGGCGCCGAATACCAGACCGAAATCGAGCTGGTTTTCAGATACGCACCAAGACGCACAGGCTCTTTGGCCAGGCTCTCGTCGATCAGCACAAGCTCAGCGGCATGGCGAACACTGGCATAGAGGTCAAAAACCGAAAGATCAAAGTGCAGGGGGGCGTGGGATGCAAAAATATCGTGGCCCGTCGGGGCAATTTCCCGATCGCACCAGTCGAGAAAACACCAGGCATTTTCGTGGGTCAGCATCACACCTTTGGGCTGGCCGGTGGAGCCGGATGTGAACAGGATATAAGCCAGATCCGTTGCAGGCTGATCGATTGGGAGAATCGACTCCACGGGGCTTCCCGCCATCAGGTCCGACCAGTTCAAGTCCTGCCCGGACATCTCCTTGGAGTGGTCTCCCACGATGATCAGTCGAGGCAATTCCGACAACCGCTCAATCGGCCAGGCGGCTCGCAAGCCGTCCACAAATTGCCAGTGAATCACCACCGCTGAAAGACCCGCCAGGCTGAAAATGGTCGCCGCCCGCGCTGGTGGTGCTTGCGGGTCCACTGGCACATGGGCTGCACCCGTGCGAAGCGACCCATGAATGGTGGCCACAGATTCAATCGATTTGGGGAGCCAGATTCCGATTCGATGACCAGGACCAATGCCCCAGTCGATCCATTTTGAAGCCAGGCGGTTGGCTTGTTCCTCAAGTTCAAAATATCGAACATACCGGCCAGTGGCCGATTCCCTCAGGGCAATTCCCTGTGGGTTCCTCAAAGCGGCGGCATATAAAAGTCCACCCAGTGTGGCGGTTTGTGTTGCATCGGTTCTGGTGTCTCTCATGGGTGTCAATTCCGTTTCCGTCCCTATTCGTTTGGGCCACTTGTGGGTTGACTGGATGGTGCGGACTCTTGACCGCTCAGGCCAAACGACCGGCCCAAAGGGTCAGCAATCAAGTGACGGGCCAGGTCTTGAAAAATCAGCTCATGCCCGCGCGTGTTGGGATGGTCGTCCCAGACAGCCACTGAGAGCTTGGAGGGGTCCTCTGCATCAAAACTGTCGGTCAGGTCCCAAGTCGTCACACCACTTGCCCTGGCGGCTGCAATCTGCAATTCAACACCTTCTTGGCGAAGGTGTTGCAAGTCGTTGCGGCCTGCTCTGGGAATGATCACACTGGCCAGCGGAACACCGTCCTCCTGGCACGATTTGGCAAGCTCGGCCAAAACAATCCGGTTGATCTCGGCCCGTTTGGGTTCGAGCCAAGCCTTGAATTTCGGTTTGTCGACCCACTTTCCGCGTGCATCACGCTTCAGATGGGCTGGGTCGTAACCCGCCTCCTCCACAACCGATGTCAGATAATCGAACTCCGACAGATCCACACCATTGCTCAGAGAATCCGCCAAATGGATCTCGGTCAGACGCGAATCGAGCAGCGTGGTCGCATAAATCACAAAATCTGGCTTGAATTTTCGGACACGTCTCCGATATGTCGCCAGCCGCTGGGTTGGCGAATAGGCAGCCACAGCAAAGTTGAGAATCTCAAAATGGCGGTTGTCGCCTCTTGCCCTGGCCTGCTGATTGAGCCAGTCCTCCAGACGATTTTCATAAGTGTCGTCGGTCGTCACCCCCCAGCCCATGTCCATCGATGCTCCCAAAAGGGCCACACGCACCGTGTTGGCCGGCTTGGTCAATGACGTGGGCCGGTCGCGCAGACGGTACTCATTTGTGGTAAAGTCCTTGCCAAACAAGGATCGGGATACGTTGGGCGACAGGATAAACTGCACCACATCATGAGTCACAAGCTGCGACACTCCGCTGTCAGCAAAATGGACCCAGTCGGTCGGCTGGCCAACCAGGCACTGCTCAAGGGCTCCGGCACCGGGATCGGCGTTCCCAATCAGCCCTTCATAATAACCCGCCGCTTCACGACCCTGTTCCGGAGATTTCAGGGCATGCTTGACCACCCGACCCTTGGCCCATGAGATCGGCAAGTCATACAGGCCAAAGCCTAACAGGCCGATGGTCACTGTCAGCCGAAAGCCACTGCTGACAAGTAATTGGGATAGTCTTGAGACTTTGGTAAATGGCGTTTTCATTGTGCGGTCCCTGGCCTTTTCAGAAGCCCTTGAAGTTCGGGCCACTTTGCGAGCTGATTTGCCCATTGCCTGGCTAACAATTGATGCCCCAATGGATTGGGATGATAATCACTGGGGGCGATCGACAATTCCTCAGGCTTATGATGCTCATATGCCCCTGACAGATCGATCACCCGGTCAAAACCTGCGGATTGGGCTTTGCCCAAGAGTGCGCGCTTCTCTATGATGGAGAGGTTTGCTCCCACCCGCGGAATCAAGACAAATGCCACTGGCAAGCCTCGTTCATGGCAACTTTGCACAATCTCGCGGTAGACCCCTTGCAGAATCGTCCAGCTCCAGGGCAGCAGGGCCTGCCGATTTTCAGACCGCGAGGCCGTCGCCCGAACCCCTGTCAGCTTCAAGGTCTCGGCATACAGAGGGTCGTCCGCTCCAAGCCCTTTGATCAGCAGGTGGGATAGTCGATAGGCATCCCAGCCCGGGTCGCTTGTCGTCGCCTCATAGACCACCAGATCAAAATCCATATCCTGACCAACCAGTTCGAAATGCTTCCAGCGGGCTCCTGGCGAATGCCCAGGCACAGAGAAGTTCCAGACCTCAACTTTCTGCCCGCCCACGCAAGCTTCGTTCAATTGCTCTTCCCAAAGCTCTTCGAACCGCTCCGATTGCTTCACACCCCAACCACATGCAATCGAATCGCCCAGCAGAGCAATGCGCATCGTCCCTGGCGGCCTCTCTTTGGGATATTCTCGATCACGCAGACCAAGGCTGTTGGTCTCCCATCGGGTGCCATACGCAAAGGTCGCTACCGATGGCTTCAGGATATATTCGCGAATGTCATCTGTGTCAATCACCGGGCGGGTCGACACCTCCGCCAGATGCATCCTCATCACCGCCTGAGTCGGTTCGCCCGCCGATTGCCCAAGGCTGCCCAGGCTCCGGTTCGTCTCAAGCAATGCTTCGTAGTAGCCGCGCTCGTTGGTCTCATAATCTGCCTGATTCAGGCCAGTTCGCTTAAGCACTTCGCGGAATCGGATCACTTCTGTGGGCAACACCACTTCCGGAATGGCCGCAAGACTTGTGGCCACCAGCGAAAAAATCACGATCCGCAAGCCCAAGCCATCCCTGAAGCCCTTGGCATGGATTCGCTTAAGCCAGCCCTGCGGAGGCCTTTGCGTGGCCGTGGAAGTTTCGTGCATCGCTCTTACCATCCGCTCAGGCCGCGATGGATCATCCCCGCCCAATCGGCCACAGACGGGCTCGACCACAGCGACCAAAGTAACGTGATGGCTAAGACCATTCCACAAATACTTGCCAAATAACGTATTTGTGAAATCAGCCCGCGGTTGGCCATCTTCGCGCTGGGCTTGCGCCGGGCATCCACCTGAACATTCACCAACACCATGCTGCCCAGGATTCCCCAGAACAGGGCATCGGTCAAACTCAAGCCCCAGTGGCCTCTCAGCCAGAATGATTGCCACGCATGCAGGGCCCAGGTGGCCACAAAGACCGCCACAGTTGCACCCGCCAGTGCCACGGGCTGAGGACGCTTGCGGAGCCGGAAAAAGACGGGATTGAAAACCGTCTTGACCATGAAGTCTTTCCAGTAAATGTTGATTCGTCGCCAGTAATCCGTAAAGCTGTGCGCCAAAAGGTATTTGTTATGCGTGTCGGGCAGATGGTGGCCGAACAGGTGCAATATTCCGCAAGCAATGTGGAATTGACCCGAGACCCGCAAATAAAGCAGGTAATTGCAGGCCAAATAAACACCTAGAGTGGCAAGCCCCTTGACATCCTGCGGGCGTATCAAGAGTTCGTGATACACAAGCCGGTAGCAGAGCAGGTGGGTCATACCCACAAACATCATCTGAAGACCACGCCGCCGGGTCACCACAATATCTTTGGCGTAAAACCCACGCTGAAAGGTTCGATAATCCATCACAGGAAAGTGCAAAAAGCACCAGTTGGGCAGGATCAGAAAATAAGAGACCGCATCCGTGAGCGACTCCTTGCCCTTGGCATGCTTCAGCTCGTACATGTAAAGCATCAACCGAAACATCAGCATGGTGCCCGCCACCGGCCAGAACGTGGGTGGCACCATCCACAGGCCATCAAACGACTTAGCCACAGCCAGCCCGATGGCACCAGCGGCCAGCACACCCGCCCGGATCTGCCAGACCAATCGGCCCGTGCGTGCCAGGCCGACAGCCCCCGCACCAAAAAGCAGGACACTGATGGCGGTCTCGCGGCCATAAATCCATGTCATCGCCACAATCGCCGCCAGCGAAAGCGTCGGCTTCTTGAGCTTGAATGGAACAAGTTCATAAATCGGCAGAGCACCCAAAATCGTCCAAAGAACGATCTCAAACGCCCGCCCCTCAAGCCGATACACGTGCGCAACCACTGTCAGAAAAGCCAGATAGGCCCAGGCAGACAGCAAAGCCACAGGATTCTTGAGTGCGGTCTCAGGGCGGCCCTGATCCATTCCCTTATACCAGCCGATGGCCGATTCCCGCTCCACAACAGGCTGATATTGCTGATGAGGCGCTGGGTTGTGCCGGCTCCGGCCCTGGCTGCCTGTGGCTGAATCCGATTGTCGCGGATGAATCGATGTCTCGATCACGGCGTTCCCTCGCACGAGTTCGAACTTCAAGTCTTTCTCTCTTGATCAAAAGCCTCAGTCGCCGATCAGTCAAAGTCCATGACCGCGGCTTTTTCGTCCATGAGAGGCTTCTTCAATGTGCGGATTGGACTCGATCTTGCCCAATTTGTCAACCCGAATCAGACCCTCTCAAAAGTCGCCCGGTATGGAACATAAAAAAGGTTGCAGACGCTTCTCTGGACCATCCATCCTTGGAACCAGACGCCCACAACCCTCTCTGTCTCTCAATCACCACCAAAGCTCACAAACCTGAGACCCTCTCCCGATACCACTCAATCGTCGTCATCCTCGCTGAGCATCGACCGCCGTTGCTCTTCCTCTTCTTCCTCATTTTCTACAAACTGGCCAGGCGCGTCGCCCTCCCGCCCGGGATAAGGCTTCGAATCGCCATGGAACGTATACCAGTTGATCCGGTTGAGCCAATACGGATCCGCAGCGTCCAAGTGGCTCCAGTCCAGCTCAGAGGTCTTCTTTTCCCAGTATTTGTCCAGTGCCGTCAGCTTCTTCCCGCCCGAGCCCGGGTTTCGCTCGTCCAGCTCAATGTTGTTCATGACCTTCGTATAAGGTCGCAAATCGGCTTGATTCGTAAAACAAGCCTCCATCGGGAATGCCATCGCATCAAACCGATTCATCGGAGGAAGGCCAAGCATCATCTCCATCGAACGAATCATGCTCACGGTTGTCTGAAATGTGGAATCTACATAACCTCTACGTGTATAGGGGCTAATGGCCATGTAAACGGATCGGTGGCCGTCCACATGATCCGGCCCGGCCTGTGCATCGTCCTCAATCACCATGATACAGCTCTTGGCCCACTCAGGGCTTTTGCTCACGGCCTCCACAATCCGCCCAAGCGCCAGGTCGTTGTCCGCCATCATCGCGCGCGGGGTCGGATATTTTGGGTTCGCGCCTTCGCCGTGGTCACTGGGCAGACTTAAAATCATCAAGTTCGGAACCCGCTTCTCCCGGCTCATCTGCTCATACTCAGAAATGAACTTGTCGGCCCTGTCCTGATCGCTTTGCCAAAGCGGCCAATACATATAATTCGGGTGCGTAAATGGCTTCAGTCGCGGTATCGAGGTGACCGCATGAAACTGGAATTTACCTGTCTTGTTCTTGCGGTCTTCCCAGACTTCAAACCAGTCCTTGGGCTGTGGCGAAACGTGATTCTTGTCGTCGTCACAAAACTCCCCATAAACCCGCACCGACTTCTGATGATCCAGCGCGTTGTCCCAAATCGCACCACTCGATGAAATCGCCATGGCATCAATCCCATCATCAGGATATGTCCGCGAATATCCCACATAAAAATGTTCGAGATACTCTGTCGCAAAGGCCTGAGTGCTCCAGGCATGGCCATCCGCAGAATTTGTCCCCGAGACATATCCATTGTCGAACAACGTAAATTCAGTCGCCAGTTTCTGGTGATTGGGCATCACCTTCGCACCCAGGCTCGCCAGCTTCGAATCACCATTGCCCTGCGGCAAGTCACCAAAAACCTCGTCGTAAGTGCGATTCTCCTTGATGATATAAATCACATGCTCAATCCCGCCTTGATAAACCTTCAAAGCAGGTTTTCTGGCAGATTCGTTCCAGCGGTTATTCTCAGCCACCTTCTCGGTTTCCGATGCAATCGGCCGACTTAAATCAAGTACCGAAACCGTGCCCTGAAAATCGTGCGCATTGCCTGCCCGACCCAGGGTCGTGCGGGCCACCGAGCCATTCCCCTTCGTGTTCAGCACAAATGCCGTTTTCGCGTCTGCCGAAAGCCCCACCGCAACCGGGAAATAACCCGCCGGACGAAAGCCCTGCAACTGGCCTGATTTCAAGTCGATTTCGGCAATGGCATTATCGCCCCCATTGGCCACATAAAGTCGATCCTCATGCAAGGCAAGCGCATTCGGCATCCCGCCCAGCAGTTTTTGTCCCTTGTATTTCAATTCAAAGGTGCGAGAAACCACCTTGCCTGCCAAATCCAATTCGCTCACCTGATCGCTCATGGCATTTGCAACATAAGCTTTGCCGCCACTGACAAGAACCGCTGTCGGGTGCAGGCCCACCTTGATCTGCTCTGCCTTGCCCGTCTTCAATTCCACCAGGCTCACCGACCCACTCGCCACCGATTGACGATCCGTCACCACCACATCCTGCTTGTCGCTCTTGCCCAACCGATCTCCAGGCTTCGCCAGTGGCCCACCCCAATTGGAAACCACCAAATGCAACTCATCACCCGTCAGCTTCACTTCAAATGGCACATTCTCTACCGCCATTTCTCGTACAACCTTCGGCGTCTCCATGGAAAGATCCATTTCAACGACCGTGTTCCGATTCGCGCAAACCACATACAATCGCTTCCCGTCCTTCGTCAGCGCCATTCCTCCAGGAACCGGATTGGCTTTCTCCGACTCTCCAACAATCCGGATCACCCTTGAAGCCACCAGAGTCTTCTGGTCATCGCTCAATTGAAAGCTCTGCACATGTCCTTTTTGAGTGCTGGCATAAAGCATTTTGCCATCCGCCGACCAAATCAGACCATGAAAACCCGCGTTCGAGCCCAGGCTCACACCCGCAGATTCATAAACCTGACCCGCATCACCCAAAAAGATCCGGTTTCTGCCCAGAATAGCATAAAACTTACCACTCGGATGAACTGCCAAATCACTCGGCCGACCCGTAAAAGTCTTGGCATCCGATTCTATCCGTTGGCCTGTGCTCACCACAAAACTGCCATCCGGCTGGCGGCCCATCCGCGGCTGGTTGATCAATGCCGTTGCCAGCGCAACTGTGCTTAATAACAGCCCCGCTACTACCATCAAAAACGGCCGTGCCGTCGTCTGGTCCCGATTCATGATCTGTCAAGCTCCGTGGTGATTGAGGCCCAAATCCGGACCTGCCTGTTCAGGAAACCGGCAAGGATACCCATTCATAACAGAAAAGTCACACCAAGCCAACGAATCAGCCACCAATCATTTAGAAATTAATGCATATTTCATCCACGCTTCATAAATCACCTTCCTGAAAAGGCAAATCGACCATTCATGCCTTCACACATTCCTACCCAGCCAAAACAACAGATCCAGCCTCAAAATCCGCATCATTTTAAACGCATGCCTTAAAATGATCAAAACTGATTTCAATAGAAAAACCAGAAAATTCAAACCCTCCGTCATAATCTGGCCAGTTCACACAGGAATCTCAGCCACCTTTCAGAAACCAGGGGATTCCATCCTTTAACTCATCCGATACGCTATCCTGTGTCGCCTTCGGTTCCGGATGACCGAACAGTGGCAACTGGGCCCAACCCGCAACGGCTCTTGTAAAGGATTGCAAGACAGTATGGCCAATTCCAGGGCACGAATGAAACGAAAGTCGGCGACCCCGCTTGCCCATTCGAATCATTCCCGTTACAGAAGTCTGGATTGGCTCGAACCACGCCAGTTAATGGCCGTCAATGTCGTTGCCATACATAAGCTTACGCCAATCACGGGTGGCCAGCTTGAGGTCTCCTACAGTCTCACCGAAAATGCGGCTCTGACAAGCTCCCTGAATTTTGATTTCTACCGCTCAGCCGACCCTGTTTTTGATGCGTCCGACAAGTCGATTGGATCCGTTTCCGCAACCGATCAAACCAGCCTCTCCACAGGCTCACATACAATCCGCACGGACCTCGGCCAAGCCATGCGCCCCGACCCATCCAGGCCCTATGTGATCGTGGTCGGCAGACCCACCGGCCTATTGCAGGAGACCGACACCGCCGACAATTTCGGTGTCATTCGTAAATATACCATCGGTGTCATCAGCCACGGCGGCATTCAGGGCTCTCATATCAATATCCCACAATGGGAAGCGAAAATCGGCTGGAAAATGCAGGATTATGGCTACGATGCCGTCATCCCCTTTAACTGGGCAGGCGCAAGCCACACCCCAGGTGCTGCCGCAAAACAAGGCCCCCGACTCGCCCAGAAAATCCTTGATACTGTTGCAACATTACCCCAAAATGCCTCGATCGATCTGGATTATATTGGCCACAGCGAGGGCTCAGTAGTCGTTTCTCAAGCTGCATTATGGCTTCAGAAACACCCATCAACGAATTTAACAACCGGCTATCAGCGAATGACATTATTAGACCCCCATGCGGCCAACCCCGAAGCTCCCAATAATGCCGAAAGTGTTGCCGGTGGCATCAAAGGCTGGCTCACCAAACGCCTGATCTCATGGTATAAAGGCAACTCTCGTGACCCCATCGTTCAGATCCCGACCAATATCAATGAAGCCGATGTCTATTATCAACGCACCCCAATCACCGTAAACCCTGTCAATGGCGGCCTCTATAATTTATTGGGACAGGTCCCTGTCATCGGAACAGCGCGTTATATCCAACTCAATAGCCCAGGTATCTCCCATTCAGGCGGCGGCGGCGTTTATACCTGGTTCTATTTCAATGCCCTGCCTGCTTTTCAAACCGGCAATCAACCAGTCAATCCCTCCATTCTTGAAACAAAAACTGTGACCGCTCAAAATGGCTACTGGAATCGTAAAAACCTGATCACAACCGACACCAGAGCCACTTGGTCAGGGTTTGCCGCCCCAGGTGCCGAAGTACGATTGTATCTCGCCAGCGCATCTTCAAAACCAGACAATTCCAGGCCCATCGCATCAACCCTTGCAGATTCAACCGGTCAGTGGCACCTTCAGCCTTCAAAATCAATGAAACCTGGCTCCTATCAAGTCAATATCAGGTCATTCATGTTATGCGGGCTGCCACCTAAAAATCTTCAAATCATGCCGACAATTCGAATGGGAAAACTTACAATCCCATCGCCACGTGCCAGCATCATCAAACCAATTCCAGCCCTGAGCAGCCCGCTTTCCATTCCCCAATCGCTCAATAAAAATGGTATCGGAATGCGTCTGACCAACGCCAAACAAACCTTCGACCCCAAGCACCACAGTCTTTACGTATCATGATTACTACCTTCAGGAATCTAAACTGCAAGTTATACTCTTCGCGGTCATGAATGGCACTTTTTGATCAAAACGATGCCGGAGGCACCTGGAGCCAGTATCCGGTGGTTGAGGAGCGTCAGCGACGACACCACCGGACGACGAAGCGACATAAGGTCTTGCACCCCTGCCGGGGTGCCAGAAGCTTTTTTTTAGACCTCATGACCGGTGGTGTCGATTCGCTCAACCACCGGCTACTCGCTTTGATGCCTCCGGCATCATTCTGTTACGGGATGTCTCTTTTTTTTGACCGCGACAAGTTGATATCGAAGCGTGTTGGGATCTTGATGCTTAATTAAATCAAAAACAGGCGTGTTTAAGTCTTTACAAGTCGAGATTGGCCTGAGGGTCAGGGATGAGGGGCTGGTAGAAAAGCGTTTTGAAGGGGTGGTGCAAGAATTGAGCCGTAATTTTTAATCACTGCCGATGGCTTCGACCGGGCATTCTTCGATGGCAGCCTGGCATGCGGCTTGGTCGGCTGGATTATCAGGCTGGTGAAAAACGTAACTTTTCCGGGACTTGTCGTCGCGGCTAAAATTGGCGGGAGCGATTTCGCGGCAGACTTCGCAATCGATGCATGTTTCATCGACGTAGAAGGTGCCGGTAACATTTTTTGGTAAGATTTTCGACTTTTCGGCCATGGCTAGGAAGAGTTCCATAAGTTGGCCAAGGGCAATTTTGGAAAAAAAACGCCCTTGGCCGTATTCAAGCCGAATTGAGAGGTGGCAGGTGTCAGACGACTTTGGAATCGATCCAGGTCATCAAGGCGCGGAGTCGCTTGCCGACTTCTTCGACCATGTGGAATTTTTCGCGTTTACGAGTGGCCTTGAAACCGGCCTGGTTGGCTTTGTTTTCAAGGATCCATTCGCGGGCGAACTGGCCGGTTTGGATTTCTTTAAGGATTTTCCGCATTTCGGTGCGGGTATCTTCGGTGATAATCCGTGGTCCACGGGTGTAATCGCCGTATTCGGCGGTATTTGAGATCGAGTATCGCATGTAGTTCAGGCCACCCTGATACATGAGGTCGACGATCAGTTTGAGTTCGTGCATGCATTCGAAATAAGCGGATTCAGGCTGATAGCCAGCTTCAACCAGGGTTTCGAAGCCCATCTTGACGAGTGCACTGACGCCACCGCAAAGGACGACTTGTTCACCGAAGAGGTCGGTTTCGGTTTCTTCGGCGAAGGTGGTTCGCAGGACGCCGCCACGAGTACCACCAATGCCCTTGGCATAGGCCAGGGCCAGGGCCTCGCCAGCGGGGGTGCAGTGGCCTTCAAGGGTTGCGATCAGGCAAGGGACGCCGCCACCTTTGACAAATTCGGAGCGGACCAGGTGGCCAGGGCCTTTGGGGGCGACCAAAGCAACATCAACACCCTTGGGTGGAACGATTTGGCTGAAATGGATATTGAACCCGTGTGAGCAAAGCAGCACGTTGCCCTGGCTGAGGTTCGGCAGGATGTCCTGTTTGTAGATATCGCCTTGGACTTCGTCGGGCAGGAGGATGTTGACGAGGTCGCCGGCTCTGGCCGCTTCGGCTGCGGAGACTGGGCTGAAGCCGTGGCTGACGGCCAGGTCGTAGTTTGCCGAGCCTGGGCGCTGGCCCACGATTACGTGACAGCCAGAATCCTTCAAATTTTGTGCCTGTGCATGACCTTGGCTGCCATAGCCGATGATGGCGATGGTTTTACCTTTGAGAAGCCCCAGATCGGCATCCTGGTCGTAGTAAATCTGAGCCGGCATCTATCGAGTCCTTCTGTCTTTTCAGGGCCGCCGGGTGAAGCCCCAATAAAGAGGCTCATGATCGAATTCACCGGCGGTCAGGCAAATTCGCTGTAAAGTTCAGGAACAATGGGAGCAAATCGGAGTGATCGGAACAGTTTTTGAAACCAGCTCAAAAGAGCCTTGGTTAAAGGCTTGAGTGGCCAACCACCTGGGGCTTGTCGATGAGGGCATCGTCCGTCTCGCGGCCTGTGGTCGCTTCCGGTTTGGAGCCGCGGATCAGGGCGATTATGCCGGTTCTGGCCATTTCCAGAATACCATAGGGCAAAACGGCATCGATGAAGGCCTGGATCTTCTTTTCCTGGCCAGAGAGCTCGATCATCAGTTCTTGAGGAGTGACATCGACAACTCGGGCACGAAAGATTTCGAAGAGGCTCATGAGCTCGGGACGATGTTCAGGCGTGGCACGAATCCGGATCAGGATCAGGTCTCGTTCCACATGCTCGAATTGAGAGACATCTTGAACCCGAACCACGGTAACAATCTTTTCCAGTTGTTTACGAACCTGCTCCAGAACACGATCGTCGCCTTTGACAACGACTGTGATCCGCGAAAGATCGGCGGTTTCAGTTTCGCCAACAGCGAGACTTTCAATATTGAAGCCCCGACTGGAGAACATGCCCGAAACCTGGGCCAAAACACCGGGTTGATTCTGAACGAGGGCCGAAAGCACGTGACGCATGGAAACCCAAATCCCTTGAACCAATTCTAGGACAATTCCCGATCGAGATTCTGGATCTGCATCCTGAATCTTTGGGACACCTAGCTTAGGCTTTCATTTCCTGGCTGGCAAGAGCGCGTGATCGAAGATTGCTGCAAATCTGGAATGGTCGTGAGCATTAAAGCGACAGGAGCGATCGTTTTAAATCAATCGTCGGAGTCGTCGTTGTCGTCTCGCCGACGGGACCGGCCGCTTTTTGAACTTCGTCTAGAGCCGGTCTTGCCGGATCGGCTTCTGTCGGAGCGGAATTGGTTGTCTGAGGATCCGGACGAAGGTGGGCCAAACGAATCGGACGATGATGATCGCCTTGAGCTGGATTCGCGGGACGATTTAGTCCGTTCCGGGCTGTTTCTCGATGCAAGGACCGGATCCAGGCCGGATGCCTTCCAGTCTGTCATGCCGGCAGACGGGCAATTCATGCGGACGAGAATCGAATTGATGGCAGAGACCTGGTCTGGATGCAGGCTTGTCGACCATCCTTCGGGATCTTTGGGCGAGTGCGGTACCTTTTGGTAGCTTGATCCATCGTAGGAAATGCGGATCGATTTAAGGGCTTCATCGACCTTGCGATTCCGTCGACTGCCAATCTGATTGATTAAAAAGGTAGTGGCCTGATAGGGGAATTCAAAGAGGCCTTGGTAGGGGAAGAGGATCATGTCAGGATTGGCCGTTTTTTCTTTCCGGAACCAGTGGTTCAGAATGGAAAAAACGGCTGCAAATTGCTCGACCGGATTTTCGAGCTCAAGCAACTCGTCAAATGGAACAGGGCAGAGCTCGGGATTGGCCTGCACCAGGGGCTCAAGATAATCGAGCCGGACTACGGTGCGGTTTTCACGCTTTCTGTGAAGCATTTCCTGAACAAAAAAATGAGCGTTGGGGATGATGATGATGGGGCGGATATGGAAATTGTCGGCGATCCAGGGAGTGATCATCAAGGCCCGGAAGTCGGCGATTGTCAGAGGGCCGGGCCAGAGGGCAAATTGGGCAAGTAGTGCAGACCTTGTGGAATAAAGGGTTTGTTCTTCCGCCACGGCGGCAGGCGAGAGGATGTCGTTCCAGAATTCTTCCAACAGGATCGATTCTGAGGACCGATCCTGCCAGTCAAACGAATTTTCGAGGCCGAGCTCTTTGGGTTCGATGGATCGGAGGGGGTTGCTTAGGAGTCGTCCATCGTTGATAATCTGAAGGATACTCCCGAGCCATTCCACACTGCTGGGAACGAATCCGGTGACTAAAACCGGATTCCTGTGGACCCATCGAACTGAAAAGTTGGCAGAACTCATCATTGTTTCCCAAGTTGGAATGCTGAAAAGGCATGAGTGTTCATAATGCGACAAAAGCCCTTTTCAGTAGACGAATTAGTGTGGCGATCGCATTCCTGGCAAGTTAAAGCCGGGAGGCAATTCGGGCATTCCACCTTGGGGTCCGCCTGGGAAATTGGGCTGTGCGGGGGCTGCATTCGGGTCTTTGAGTAAATCGTCGCGATTCAGAGCAATCGAACGAAATGCATCGCCAGCTACTACATAGTACCAACCTGCATACCTGTCTGACAATTGCTGGACTTGTTTTCGACCTTCCGCACGCAATTTCTCCAATTCCATTGCCAGTTTTTCGGCTTTTTCCTTGGCTTTAAGCTGGTCGGCGGCGACATCAGGCTCGAAGCCTGGTGTGGTCACACCCAGTGTCTGATGATTAAACGGGTCGCCTGGCAGGTCTGTGACACGGCTTGCATTGGAATCGACAGGTGTGGGTACCAGTTCCGGGTCAAACCGGGCGGTGATGAACAGGAATCGGCCTTCGGTTTCGCCTGGGGCTTTTTTGGTCTGTGCAGGTTTGGAATCATCGGTTTTCGAATTGGGGGCTGAGTCGGGTTTCTGTTCGTCGGCATCGTCGGATGTGCCAGCCGAAAGGGCTTCGCCTTGTGCGACGGTCACGTCACCGAATCGTAAGACATAAACGACGCCCTGATCGGTTCCGACTTGAATTTCGCCCTGATTTGAAACCAGAGTGCCTTGACGTGTGCGATAAAAACCACGTGACTGAAGCGAAAGGACCGCTTTTTGGGAGAGTTGGAATTTTCCATCGTCGGACTGCTTTAAGTCTTTGGTCAGTCCGTCTGGCTTCGGCCTGACGCCCATGACCTTGAGACCGGAGAGAGTCGAGGAAATACCGGAAATCTTTGAGGTGTCGACCTTTTTGTCAACGGGCGGGTTGTCGATCGTCCAGGAATCGGGGGGTGTTCCCCGGGTCAGGGTGGTGACTTCGCCGGGCACCAGGACGCCACGTGCAGGGTCAGCTTTGTGTCGGTCGATGACAATCTTGCGAACCTTGGAGGTGTCGAGCTTGAGCAGGTCCTGAGTGATCCAGTCCGAGAATCGGGTGGAGAGGTCGACGTTGACATTCACGCCATAAGTGCGCGGGCTGTTGGGGAGTCGCACAAATCGCTGGCCTGGCCGATCCTTGATCTCATTTCCGATGATCAGGTCGGCGAGCGACTCGCCGCCGGCCTGTTTACTGAGCTTGACCCGTTTCCCACGACCTTTGAGCGAGGTTGTTTTGGTGTCGAGAGGGTCTATTACTCCGAGTTTTTCATGGTCCGAGACATCGTCGGACCGGATCGTGTCCTTCTTCAGGTCGATCACTCCAGCGGCCGTCTTGGCGAGTCGGTCCTTGGCTTCGGCGGGATAGTCGTAGTGAGACGGTATGGACCACTTGCCAGCTTTTTGCTGGACCTTGAAGGGCGTGACGGTGGCGGTATCGGGGTTGTATTCAATCACGTCCATGGCCTGGACAGCCAGTGGATCTTCGAACGATTCGAAGAGGGGTTGCCCCTGATCGTCGAAAACGCGGTTGGCAGCTCTTTGGTCAAGTCCTGAAAGGGTCAGGGCAATGCCGGTCGTCAGGGCGGCCACGGCGGCAAAAGCGAGGGTCTTTGGCCACTCGTTCATCGTCATCTCACCTCAAAAATAGAACATGTCATGGAATGAATTCTGATTTGGAAACGGTGTTGGAATCAAGCCATACGGCTTGCTGGGGTATGGCTGTTCTCTCGTGCCAGCCTGCGGCCCAGGACCCAGAAGCCGAGGATCATTGAGGGCAAGGGTGGCAAGAGGATGGCCAGGAATCGGAACCGATTTTCAATGGAGCGGATATTCGATTGGCGAATCATTCGGCTCTCGTTGATAGAGGCCCGTTTTTCGTCGTCGATTCGGGTTTTTTCAACCACCAGTCGGCGATTCTCGGTTTCCTGGACATTGGCGATCATGACCTCTTTGGTCTGCTCGTCCAATTCTTTGCGAGATTCAATCTCGCTGACCCGTTCGTTGAGCCGTTTCTGGGCGGACTTGAGCTTGTCGTCGGCTTCTCGTTCGGCCACTTTGGCCTCTTCGGCAGCTGATTTGATGAACTGCTGAGTCTGTTCTTCAAATTTGGTCAGAGTCCTGTGCCTGACCCGTCGTTTTCTCAGATTGACAAACGATTGGTCGCCAGCCAGTTCGTCCACACAGTTGAGGACAAACGTGATGTTGTCGAATTCAAGATTGTCAATTCCCCGGCGGCGGAGGTCAAAGAATTCCTCGCCAATGATGTCCAGATCCGAAACCAGAACGACATTGAGTTTTTCGTCGACTGGAGCAGATGGAGGCAGGGGTTTGCCTTCGGCATCGACGGTCGGTTTTGGAGTGCCTGGAGTGCCGGTCACCCGAACGGCCATGGTAAAGGGCTGGCCCGTGGGGAAATGGGGGCGGTTTGGGTTGATCTGGAAGCTGCCAAAAAAGCTTGGCGAGGTGGCTTGCCGAAAGTTGGTCATTCCACCGGCGTCGCTGGTCTTAAGGAGCGGCTCGACTTTGGGGCCAACGGAGGGAAGTGTACGGATCAGGCCGGGAAAGATCAGGACCACTTCCTGAAGGCCCGATGAAGCCGGCTGGGATGTGTTGAAGGCCTCTTTCTGACCACTTCCAG
This sequence comes from Candidatus Kuenenia stuttgartensis, assembly GCA_945865635.1. Classification (GTDB taxonomy): domain Bacteria; phylum Planctomycetota; class Planctomycetia; order Isosphaerales; family Isosphaeraceae; genus QWQI01. Next base: position 58,192 of record CAMBEP010000007.1, on the reverse strand, counting down.
GCCCGATGAAAACGACTTCTGGCGGCAGGTCAGACAATTGAGGGTGTGGGTTATAGCCATTCCAGGCGATTTCGGTGGGTGGCCATTCGACGCCGATCATGTCCATCAGAGGCTTGGTGTCGGCCTTTGGTTCGGGTGGTGGAGAGCCACCGCCCATCATTCCGCCAGCCGGTTGTCTGGGCGATTCCGGGGCAAGTGAAGGGTCGGCCGTGGGCAGTGGGTCGGCCAGCAGGAGGGCTGGTCCACCGCTTCGAATGTAGGCGAGAAGGTGATCCATTTCACGTTGTGGCAGGCTGGCAGGCTGGGCCACGATGAGGCAGTCAAAGTCTCGCTGGATGGGAGCATCGGCCGGAACGGGCACGACTTCGTACTGCTTTTTGAGTTCTGTGACGATGGACCATTCCTGGCCAGGCGAATTGGAACGGAAGTCAAAGCCGCCGAGGAGTTTGGCATCGGTGCCGAGGATTCCGACCTTTTTCCGGTTGGTGCGTGAAACGACCTGAATGGATCGGATGAGTTCATATTCCACTGGCAGGCCACGGTCGAAGAATGGGACGACGACTTCTTCGAGCCCGCTGGTGAAAGCCACGCCCAGGAAGATTTCTTCAGAGGACTGGCGGGCATCGCTTGTGGAGAGGACCCGGCGAGGCTGAATTCCGAATCGTTTTTCGGCTTCGCGTGCATTTTGCGAAAAGAGGTCGGTTTCAAGCAGGCTCAGGCGGATTTTGGAACCACCAAGAGCCTCAATTTCTTTGAGATTATTGATCAGATCATCTCGGACCTGTACATATTCGCCTGGTACATTTGGGCTGTAATAGGCTTGGACGAGGACTGGTTTTCCAGGCGGGATGGAGCTGATCAGGTTTCGTGAATCTGCGGAGAGGGTGTGGAGCCGTTCGGCGGTGGCATCGACCCGGGCTCCCGCCCGATTGATCACAGCGAAGAGGCTGACAACGCTCAGGACGAGGCAGACGACCCGGATCAGGCCATGGGTCCACATGGAGCGACTGCGTGGGCCGCCGGCCCAATTACGCCGGCCGATCATGAGCACATTCATGTAAATCATGGCTGCAGCGATACCTAGAAAATAAAAGACGCTGCTGACCGGAATCACACCAGTGCCGAAATCGGCGAATTGCGAGGGCACTGAGAGGCGGCTCATGGCGCGGCCTGCGGTACCTGAGAAGAGCAGGCTGAAGAGATTGAGAAAGACGGGTACGGCACAGAAAACACCGCCGAGGATGAATCCGACCGTGAGATTATTGGAAATGCTCGACGCCACGAGACCGATTGCGACCAGGGCGACGCCCATGAACCAGTATCCGAGATAATTGGCCAGTACGACGCCCAGGTCTGGCTTGCCGAGCAGGTTCAGGATAAGTACATAGCTGAAAGCGAAGAGGAGTGAGATGGTGTAAATGCCGAGCGAGGCGAGATATTTGCCGATGACGATTTCGTAGTCTCGGGCTGGCAGGGTGAGCAGCAGTTCGTCGGTGCCGAGCCTTCGTTCTTCAGCCCAGGTGCTCATGGTAATGGCAGGGATGAAGAAGAGGAGCAGGTAGGGCATCCAGGCATTGAGCGGGGCCAGGTTTGCCAGATTATTGGCAAAAAACAGAGGTTGCCAGAATGCCGCCAAGGCCCCGATGAAGACAAACAGGGTGATGAAGACATAGCCTGCCGGGCTGGCGAAAAAACTGGCGATGTTTCGTTTGACCACCGCCTTGATCACGTGGGGACGCAGTGCCGCCCTGGAGAGATTCGGTCGTGATGCGTTGTCCGACATGTTCGTGAAAAACTCCTGTCAAATCCATCTTGAGTCATACAAGCCATGAGTTTCTGAGGAAATTCAGGATTGTCTTGGAATTGTAGAAATGCGGTTATGCCCGAATGGACGAGTCTCAGGCAACTTCCTGAGTGAGTTCGCGGAATCGATCTTCCATGGATTTGCCCGCGTGGGTCAGCTCCTTGGGTGTTCCGTCAAAAACGAGTCGACCCTGATGCACGAACAAAACACGATCGGCTACGGGATCCACTTCCTGAAGAATGTGAGTGGAGACCAGAATCGTCTTTTTTCGGCCGAGTTCGCGGATCAGACTTCGCACTCCACGGATCTGGTTTGGATCCAAGCCGCTGGTGGGTTCGTCCATGATCAGGACATCGGGGTCGTGCAGCAGGGCCTGAGCCATTGAGACACGCTGGCGATAGCCTTTGGAGAGCTTGCCGATGGACTTGTTGGCGACCTGTTCGAGCGAACAGAGGCCCACCACGGCATCCATTCGTTCTTGTAAGTAGGCGGAGGGCAAGCCTCTGGCCTCACCAAAAAAAGTCAGAAGTTCAAGCGGTGTCATGTCAGGATACAAAGGGCCATTTTCCGGCAGATATCCCAAGCGTTCGGCGGCTGTGATCCGATCTTCGGCAACGTTCACGCCTGCAATGCGGGCTGATCCGCTGGTGGGTGCGAGAAAGCCAGTCAGGAGCTTCATCGTGGTCGATTTGCCTGCTCCGTTAGGCCCCAGAAACGCAACAACCTGGCCAGCGGGAATCGAAAACGTCATGTCTCGAACCGCAACGAATCGGCCATACTGCTTGGTTAGTCCGTCAGCGATAATCATTCCTTCGGCGGACATCCGTTGGTTGCTCCCCAAAAATACTGAGATGTTCAACAGGATCGGGCCAAGAGAATCGGCCCGATCAATCGAGATGCGTTCAACAATCTAGTTTATAGGCACCAGTGGGCTCATTCGTCAACATCCCACCCAACGGTATCTGAGTCTTTTTCCAAAAGGCCAGCCATTTTTGGTCGATGCTGGAAATTCTCAAAACAAGACAATCAAAGAGCTTTCGACATGGCTGTATCTGAGATTGGCCCCGCCGGTCATCTCTTTTATAAGTGTACGGAGCCCCGGGCACGATGGAGGTCTGACCGCCCGCGCCGGAGGGCGACCAGGATTCGGTTCTGACTTGCGAAAGGCCGATGTACCTGCGTGGACGATCAGCTTGACGACCGGACCGCTGATACAAGATGAGTCAATAACCGATGTTTCGTCGGAGCAAGCTCGATTATGTGGGGCTGGATAGAGTTCTGTTGACAAAGCGAAGAATCGCCCAGTTTTTTTTGATACCCTGCTTTTCTTTGAATTCGCATTAGGATGGGTGCTAAGATGATTAGATCGTTGCACTTCCATTTTCTGGTCGCTTTGCTTGGGCTTCAAAAAGATGAATCTATCTGAGTTTCATAAGTATTTGCACGAGGTCAAGCACCTCAAGGCGGCTCTGGAAATTAAAGTTCACGATCAGTCGATGAATCAAATCGGTACCATGGTTCCCCTGACAACGAACCACCTTCAAGATGAAAGACTTCTGGAGGATTTTGCCACGTGGCGGAATGGTCATCCCGGAGCATGGCTTGATCAGCGACCTGTCAGTGTTTCGTCTACCCGGAAATGGCTTGAGATCTTACTCAATGATGATCGCCGCATTGCATTTCTGGTCCTCGATATGGACGGGCTCATCATCGGTCGTATCGGAATTATGGATATCGAAGAAAAATCGGCCATGACAGACAGTTTGATCCGGGGCCGGTTGAGTGCTTCTCCCAATCTCTTGTTTTGCTCGTTTCTTACCATGCTGAAATGGGTCTTCATCAACACCGGTATGAATCATATTGATTCGAAAATGGTTTCCCAAAATCTGCGATCTGACAAACTGCACGTAAGGTCGGGATTTGAAATCGTCGGAGTCCGGCCACTCTATGTAGAGCTCACACCCACAGGGCCCTATCTCAATGAAACCCAGAATGAAAGCGGCGATGAGTTCCCCCTGAGTTCGTTTCAATTGATCCAGTGGAAGCTGGACCGATCCACTGTCATGGCGGACGATTCGATTTATGCTCGGCTGGGTGATGTTGCGAGCGATGATTCTATACTCTTCGCGACCATTAATGACACTTTTTGATCGCGACGATGCCGGTGGACGACAATGCGGCATAAGGTCTTGCACCCCTGCCGGGGTGCCAGCAGCTTTTACCCCCATCTCATAACACCGGAAGGTGTCGCTTCGCTCAACCACCGGCTACTTGCTTTGATGCCTCCGGCATCATTCTGATACGATGTATCATGTGTGGCCGCGACAACTGTAATAGAGAAAGAGGTCAATGCGGAATGCGGCTCAGTTAATGGCAACCTTCTTTATGATCTTGAATGCCTTTTTTTTTGGGAGATTACACTCGTTTCCGGTCCCGGTCGAATCGTGACCGCACGGAGCCAACAGGCTCTGGCTTGATTCAGGGCAGGCTTCCCTTGCTTTTATCTCTTGTTGCGGCCGTTGTTTGGACGCAATAGGCCAGCCACCACATCGCAGTCGAGGTCGGCCAGTTCGCCACGGCAGAGCTTTAGGTAAGCCACGGCCCCCATGGCGGCGTTATCGGTGCAAAGCCACATTGGCGGGATGAAAAGCTCGGCCTTTTGCCGGTGGCACATTTCTTCCAGAGCCTTGCGCAGTAATCTGTTGGCCGCCACTCCGCCGCCTACGACGAGTCGCTTGTGGCCTGTTTGCCTGAGGGCCTGGCGGGTCTTGATCACAACACTTTCAACGGCCGCTGCCTGGAAGCTGGCCGCAAGGTTGGCGATCAGGAGAGGTCTTTGCAAGGGGTCATCGGCCATGGGCTTATTGGCTTGCAAGGCCCGTAAAACGGCTGTTTTCAATCCAGAATAGCTGAAAACCAAGCGAGTTTCCTGCGAAAAAGGGCGAGGGAAATCAAACGATTTCGGATCGCCAGACTCAGCCGCCCTCTGAATGACGGGCCCACCTGGATATCCCAGCCTGAGCATGCTGGCCACTTTGTCGAAAGCCTCGCCCACAGCGTCGTCGAGAGTGCCGCCGAGCCATGTGGTGTCGAGCGCCGTCTGGCAATCCATCAGAGTGGTGTGGCCACCGGATACGATCAGACCAAGGCACGGGAAAATATGGGCCGAGGGGGTGGCCAATTGGGCGGCATAGAGGTGAGCCTCCATGTGGTCGTAGGTGATGAGAGGCTTGCCAAGTACGATCGAGAGAGTTTTTGCGACACTCAAGCCGACCACCAAAGCACCTACGAGGCCAGGCTTGGTGGCAATGGCAATGGCGCTGAGGTCTGGATAGTCGATTCCAGCGGCGTCGAGCGATTGTCGGATGACCGGCAGAATGGCTGTAAGGTGTGCGCGGGAGGCAATTTCGGGCACCACCCCGCCATAGGGGCTGTGCAGATCAACCTGGCTGGAGACAATATTGGAGAGGCACCTGGGCACAGGCCAGCCTGAGTCAAGGTCAGAAACAGGCGGCCAAGGGCCTTCTATGACGGCGGCACTAGTTTCATCACAGGTGGTTTCGAGGGCCAGCATGTAGAAGGGGCTGGCGGTGGTGTCGGCTTCCATCAAGGCGAATATTGACTCATGAGGGTTTGTTCAAGCTGGCGGATTGCCATGACAGGGTCGCACAAAAAGCGAGCGCGAGCTGGCCCATTCCTGCTTAGATCGTTGCGTAAATTGGGGTTTCGAATCAAGCCCGAAAGTGTGTCGGACAAGCATAGGGGATCGTCGGGCGGGACGAGTCGGCCACATTCCGGGGTCAGGATTTCGGCAGCACCGCCGAAATTGACGGCTACGCTGGGAAGCCCTGCCGCCAAGGCCTCGATATAGCAAAGGCCAAACGGTTCGGGCTGAAGGTTGGGCTGGGTGTGGATGTCGGACGCTGCCAGGACCTGGGCGATATCGGATCGTTGGCCAGTGAAACGAACCCTCTCAAAGATACCGAGTTTTTTGGCCTGGGCGATTAATTCGTCGCGGAATTGAATTTCATTGGGTTTTTGAACACCGCCAACCAGCCAAAGTCGCCAGGACGGGTCCTCGTTGAGGTGGCCGAGAGCCGATAAGAGCAGCGACTGCCCTTTCCAGCGTTCGAATCGGCTGAACTGGGTGATGACGACCGAGTCTTGAGGTGTTTGGAATTCGTTGCGGATTTGAAGGCGGGCGAGCGATTTATCCGCGACGGTTTTCAGATGTGCGACCGGGTAAATCACGGCATCGACATGGCGATGGAAGAGTGATTCCATTCCGGGGACTGTAAATTGGCTGTTGGTCAATAGTTTTACGGGTGGATGTGCGGCCGCAAACCGCTCCAGAGAATTTGAGCCAGTGAGGATATCGTGATTCCAGAATGCAATCGGAATCCGAAATTCGCGGGCGACCGGCCAAACCAGCTTATAGGACCACGCGGCATGGGCGACAATGAATTTGATTTTAGATTTTAATAAAGCCTGCCGTAATATGCGGCGAGCCCGCCAGAGAGTCCATGGGTATCGCATGCGCACCGGGCAGAGCATGATTGGCGGGCGCCCCATTCGGAGCAGTTCCTGAGAGAGTCGCCCTTCGAAACATAAAGCCAGTTGATGACGGTCAGGGCCTTGATCAAATCGCCCTGAATCTGCATTCATGAGGGCCAAAAGATTTGTTTCAATTCCGCCAAACAGATTACCTGAGTAAATATGGAGGATCATGAGAGATCAGAAATAGAAAAAAGGCTTGTCACGAGGATTTGAGATTCATTGATGGAATCAAACGCAATGGGTGCGCTACATGGATTGTGCAACGCACCACCTGCTGTTTTTTTTTGGGGGTCAGGCCGAGAGCAATCAAGCGTTGGGCTGGACCTTGGAAGCGGTTGCAAGTTGCTTGACAATTTCGGCGGCTTTATCGCGTTGTTTGTCAACAAACCTGGCGAGATCCTTCTCAGCCTTTTGCTTGGCCTCGGCTTCTTTTTTGGCTCCGTCGTCGGTCTTGGACTTTCGCTTGCCGAAAGTGACAAGATCGCGTTCGCGGCGCCCGACGATCCAGTCAATGGTCTCTTTGTCGGTCAGCTTGACTTCCATATTGGGGTTGGGCGAAACACCCCATTCATCGGCTGTTCTGGCGTTTTTGAATCGATGGATATTCTTGCCAGAGGGTCTCCAGTAGGTGGCAACCGTCAATTTCAGGACACCCTGCCCGTCTTCCATCTCAACAATATTCTGGACAGAACCTTTGCCGTAAGAGCGGGTTCCTACGACAGTGGCTCGTTTGTGATCCTGGAGGCAGGCGGAAACGATTTCTGAGGCGGAAGCCGAATTCCCATTGACCAGAACGACCATGGGCACATCGGTCACAACCTTGTTCTTATCGGCGTCAAAGACGCGTTCCACGGTGTTTCTGCCCTTGGTGCTGACAATTTTGCCTTCACCGACAAACATGTTGGAGATTTCAATGGCTGAAGGGAGCAGTCCGCCTGGATTATTCCTGAGGTCAAGAATCAGGCTCTTCATGCCGTCTTTTTTGAGTTGTGTGAGAGCGGCCCTAAGTTCCTGGGCGGTCTTCTGGGCGAAGCTTGTCAGCCGCACATAGCCGACCTTGGCCGCCGGGTCCAGCATGAAGTCCCAGGAATCGTCGGGGTTGCGGTGGTCGCCAAGCACGGTTGGCAGCTCGATGATCGCACGATTGATGGAAAGATCTTCGGATTCACCATCGCGGTGCCTCACCTTGACCTTGACAGTCGTGCCGGGGCGGCCCTGCATCAGTTCGGTCGAACGGTCCAGAGACATGCCCTCAGTCGACTGGCCGTCAATCTCCATGATCACATCCTCAGGCATGATTCCAGCTTCATAAGCTGGCGAGCCCACCAGGGGTGCAATCACCTTGAGCCGATTGGCATTGTCCGTGCCCACCTGAATGCCCACTCCACCAAAACTGCCTTCGATTTGGCGACGGAATTGCTTCCAGCCGGAGGTGTTGATGTAGTTGGAGTGCGGGTCAAGATTCTGAAGCATGCCATTGAGGGCCGACTCCAGTAATTCCTTGCGTTCTACAGGACGTACGTAATTCGCTTCGACCTTCTCTACGGCATCCACAAACTGGCCGTAAAGTTCAAGCATTTCATCCTTTGGTTTGGCGGCGTCGGTTTCGGACCAGAAACCAATAGCCAGACATCCCACCAGAACCAAGCCGGAAATGAGCCTTCGATTGATCATGTCCTGTTGAACCTTTCAGATGCTGTGAAGATAAGATGAAAGTCGAGTATGGGCATCATAAGCGGAAATCACTGAAACCCACAAGAGTTATTTCAGGGAACCGGTGTCATGGGATGCCTCAGGGATATGTGGGCATGCCTGTGAGCCGTTTTTTCAAGTTGTCCAAGCCTGCAATTGGAGCCTCGCAAGTTTGGCCCTGGCAGAGATAGATTGTGACCTGACCGCCTTGTGAGGGGCGATTTCTGGCCAGTTCAAAGTCGTCCAGTACGCCAGCGATATTGGCCACCGTGACCCGCCCGGGTAGGAACCTCTTGGACAAAAGATGCCTGGCGTGTTTGTAGTCGTCCGTCGCAAGAGGCGAGACCAGAACCACCTCCGGGCCATTTGACAAAAGGAAGTCAAGCGCGATCAAGCCCTGGCCTGCGGCCATCGGATAACGCTTAAGGATGGTCGTCATGCTCTTTAGGGTTTTCCAGGCCTGATCCGTATATTTCTGTTCGCCCGTGATCCGGCCCAGCCTGGCTAAAGCCGTGGCTGCCAGAGCATTGCCTGAAGGGGTGGCGTTGTCCTGATAATCCTTGTTCCGCAGGATCAGCGTTTCATGTGTCCGACCGGTATAGAAGAAACCGCCGTCGACCACATCGCGAAACTCCCGGATCATGGTATCGGCCAATTCCTTGGCCCAGTCGAGCCATTGCTGGTCAGAGCCGGCTTCGAAGAGCCTGACCAGGCCGTCAATCACGGCCGCATAGTCGTCCAGATAAGCATTGAACCTGGCTTGTCCGTCTTTGAAGGAGTGCAAAAGCAATCCGTCCGGACCGATCATCCGGCGCTTTAGAAAGGCTGCACAATTTTGAGCTGCCTGGAGATATCTTGGCTCGTCCAGAGCCCATGCGGTATCGGCAAATGCGGCCATGGCAAGGCCGTTCCAGCCGGTCAGGACCTTGGTGTCCTTGGCAGGCGGAATGCGAAGGGCCCGTACATTGAAGAGCTTGGAGCGATCCAGGTCAAGCTCGGCACGAAGCTCGTCCTCTGTTGTGCCTAAATTGTTTGCCGCCTGATCCATGGGCTTGATCAAATTAGGGATATTGTGCGATTCCCAATTCCCATCAGGGCTTATATCGTAAACCACGCAAAACCGCTCGGCTCGCTCAGGCCCGAGAATGGCCTCAATTTCTGACTTGGCCCAGACATAGAACTTGCCTTCCTCGCCTTCGCTGTCAGCGTCTTCCGTGGCGTAAAAACCGCCCTCGACCGGGTCGGTCATTCGGCTGATCAAATAATCCAGAGTCTCGCGGCTGACGCGGGCTAAATCGGGGTCGCCGGTCATCTGATACGCTTCTGTATAGGCCGACGCCAGCAGAGCGTTATCATAGAGCATTTTTTCGAAGTGGGGGGCAAGCCACTTGGCATCGGTCGAATAGCGGGCAAAGCCGCCGCCCAGGTGGTCGTAGATCCCGCCTCTGGCCATCTTGTCAAGAGTGTGACGTACCATGTGAAGGGCGTGGGCATCGCCAGCACGGGCCCCGTGCCTGAGCAGGAATCGCAAATCCATGGGATGGGGGAATTTCGGGGCCTGACCGAAGCCCCCGTGGACCGGGTCAAACTGGCGCCGCAAGGCGACTGAGGCGGCCTCAAGAATATCCATGCCCAGCGATTGCTCGGATTCCGCTTTCGGCAGCTTGGCGAGATCGGCCAGATGGGCCGTCATGTCGGCGGCCGAATCTTCGATCTCTTTTCTGCGGGTTTTCCAGGCTTGCTCCACAGAGAGGATCACCCGACGAAAGCCCGGCATGCCGTGTCGATCTTCCGGCGGGTAATAGGTTCCACCAAAAAAGGGTTGGCCCTCGGGCGTCAGAAAAACGGACATTGGCCAGCCGCCCCGGCCTGTCATGGCCTGCACGGCACTCATGTAAATCTGGTCAATATCAGGGCGTTCTTCGCGATCGACCTTCACATTGATGAATCGCTCGTTCATCAGGTCGGCCATCGCCTGATTCTCAAAGCTCTCGCGTTCCATCACATGGCACCAATGGCATGCCGAATAGCCCACAGATAGAAAAATGGGCTTGTTTTCGGATCGGGCGCGTGCCAGTGCGGCCTCGCCCCAGGGATACCAGTCGACCGGATTATGGGCATGCTGCAAAAGATAAGGGCTGGTTTCCGTGGCGAGCCGGTTGGGCTGATGAGCAGAGCTTCCGGCAGGTGGATTTTCGGACATTTGTCGCCATTGATTCTAGGATTAAAGGCTTATGATCAAACTCTTGCGTGCACGGCAAGCAGATCCTCGCTTTTGATAAATGTGATTATAACGGATCGTCCAGTGCCGTGTCTGGCAGATTAGCGATTGACCAGAATCTCAACATGCGGCCCACCATTGGCGATGTCAAGGCTTACGACTTGTTTGCCGTTCTCGGTTTTTACGGTTAGCTCTGGCCCACGTTTGCCTGTGTTGTCCACCTGATAGGCTTTGATCGAGCCGGGCCCATTCCAGAGGAATTTGCCTTTGACAGGCTCAAGACGCAGTGGTGGCCTGCCGGGGTCAGTCACCTCTTTTTGCCAGTTGTCGGCATATCGCAGTCCGGTTGGAATCGCTTTGCCCATCAAAGTGACCAAAATTCGACTTGATTTTGACAGGGTTTCCTGCGTGGCCGAACTGGCAACAATCACTCCAAACGGGATCTGGGATTCGAGTTCCAGTGGACCAAATTTCGGGTCGAGTTCATCCGATGGCATGATTCGTCCAGCCAGCCCTGCCGTGTAAGGTGTTTCCAGTCGCAGCGTGCCTTCCGCAGAATTCCAGCCCGGTATTTCCACAATTTCAGGCAGATTGATCTTGGATCTTGATTTGGTTACGGGTTTGACGGGAGCGGGTTTTGCAAGATCCCGGCCCCGTCGCAGAATGGACGCCACATGGGGCATCATGGCCAACATCTGAGGCATGCCGGACAAGGATTCGGCCAGCACAAAAATATTGCGGTCGCCGCCGGTGCCCGTGGCAGATTCGCCCCAGGCTTCAGGATGCACGGACAAGCCGCGTCGCAATAGTCCATCAAAATCGAGTACTCTTGCCGAATATGCGCCGAGCAGGATGTCGACCGCCTCGGACGGTAAAGCCCAGGCACCCTGGCTTTGGGTACACCACTGGGCCATGACATAAGCCATTTCTTTCTGGCGTTTTGAGCTCGAGATATTACCAAACGACTTTGCGGAATCAAAAATTGCGCTGCGATATTCTGGCTGGAGCCATGGGGCGTAAGGCCAGTAGTTGCGATCTTCGATCAGGCCAAGTCCCGGCGATGCAAAGGCTTCATTCCATTCGGAGTCGCGACGCCAGTGACCGACTCCGGCGATGGGCGATTTGAGTCCAGAGGCTTTCAATTCCTGAGCCCATTGGGAGAGCCTTTTCTTTTCGATTTCGATCAGGGCCTTGGTCTTGCTACTGGCTTTCTGAGCCTTTTGCAAGTCATTTAAAACCGAATTCTGGAGCTCTGAAAGCGATGTTGCCGGGCTGGCGAGATCCATCAGTGAGATTTCGCCCATCTGGGTGACCCAGGCCAGATGGTCATCGTCGATCATGGTCTTGCCATCGGCTGCAATGGGTTCAGAGAGAATGGTTTTTGACAGATCCGTGATTATGGTGGTCAGTTGCGGGTCAAATACGGCGGCGGGGCCACCGCCGGCCGGCATTTTGCGGACATCTTTGATGCCGTCGCCTTCGCGAAATCGGCGATGGGCCTGCATTTCCATGGAGTAATAGATTCCACGACGGACCAATTCTGACTGGAAGTTTGTCATTCGGGCCCACGATACGGGGTCGAGGCCCTGGGTATCGTCGCGCACATCGTCGATCAGGCTTCGCCCAGGGCCTGAGGCGATATCGAGGTCGCCAAACCGCACCACATTCACACCTAGCTTGTGCAATCGATCTGCAATCGATGCCGCTTTGGCCTCTTCCGGAAAGCCGGCCGTGGCCATGAGCGAGACACCCCAAAGTCTGGCCTGATTCGCCTCGGCATCGACAAAATGACCGTTTTTAACGCTCAGTCTGCCTTTGGGCAGATTCAGGCCCCACTGGGTGGTGTCCAGGACAGAACCGGATTCAATGGCACTGAAGGACTGATATTCCGGCCAGCCGTCGGCGTCGTCAGTCAGCATGACATTGCGCGGGGTCCATTCCGCAGCCTTGGGGTCGTTTGCATCTGCGACATTGACCTGATCAAATGTCAGGCTGCCGGCCACGTCCACTTTTTCCAGTTGCAGCACCGCCCCGATCGCACCTGATGGCACGTCGACAACCGCTTCGCGCAGCGTCCAGCTTGAACTTCCGCTGAAGCGAATCATGCCCTGCGATGCCCGATTTGGAAGCGCCCGACCACGTTCATCCACAAAGTAAAGGCTTGCCAGAGCGCCTCCGGAAGGTCGTAAGCCCTGGCTCCGGGCCATCATGGAAACGCTCAGTTTCTGAAGGTCGTTGACATTCCGCCCAAGGCTCGTAAGAGTTCGGCCCATGCCTCGACCGATCTCCATTGCAGTAGGCGACTTGTACCCATCCGTCACTCGCTTTGCAGAGCCTTCAATCGTCCAGCTCTCTGGTTTCCAGTCGCCATTGAGGAAATCGGGGTTCGGAACCAGGTTTGTGATGGGCGGCGATTCTCTCGGAATCAGCTCCAATTCCATCTGATCGATTTCAAATTGGCCGGTTGCACCCATCAAACCCACGGTCATAATGCAATCTACAACCGAAGGCTGGACCGGCATGATTTTTGAGATATAGAACCATCGGTTTTCACCGACAGTAACGTCATTGAGTGGTCCGACCATGCTGCGACATGCCGTCAGAAGCCGGGCGTCAAGAAAATCGAACAGGAGGCTTGGGTCTTCTCCCTGATGCTCGCCTGAGATAACCTCTTTGACACGAACCCAGGCACCCAGTCTCAGGGCCTTGAATTTCTGCCCATCCACACCAAATCCCTGACTGATGCGTGCCGGCCTCCCAGGCTTGTCGTTGACCAGCCTCAAGCAGTATTGGCCTGAGTGGCCCGGGCTCACAAGCAGGGCATCGCGATCGTTATACCAGCCATCCGGCTTCTTGTCGGCTGGGTCAAGATCGACTTCAAACTCGTCCACCGGCTTGGGCGGACGACGCCTGATCAGCCCCTGTTCCGAAACTGGAGCCCCCGGTTTTGTCGGAGCCTGGCCGCTGGCCGGCTCGATTAAACCAGCCGTTGCGATGCTTATGGCAAAGAGCAAAAATCCGTTAAACAGGCAATGTCTGGTCGGCACGGTGGTTCTCGCCATGGTCATTTCGGTTTTGTGTCGTTCAAATCCTTCTTCTGGATAGCACCCTTGCCGCTATCAGAAGCTGCTTCACGCTGCGCCCGGCCTGTCATGGGTACAAAAAGTGTGGGCCGAATGGCCTTCGGTTCCGTGAGTTTTCCGCCCTTTTTGTACATGATAAAAACCGACTGCTTATAGCGGTCGCCCAGCGGGATTACGATTCGCCCGCCTTCTTTGAGCTGATCGACAAGCGGCTGAGGCACTTTCTCAGGCGCACAGGTCACAATCACAGCGTCAAACGGAGCCGCGTCTGGCCAGCCTTCATAACCATCGCCATGACGACTCTTGACGTTGTCATAGCCAAGCTTTTTCAAAATCCTGGCGGCCCCATCTGCCAAAGACTTATGGATCTCTACGGAATAAACGTCCTTGACAAGCTGGGCCAGGATGGCCGCCTGATAACCAGAGCCCGTGCCCACCTCGTAAACTTTATCCGTTGGTTGTGGATCAAGCGCTTCGGTCATGAAGGCCACGTCAAACGGTGGTGTGATGGTCTGGCCCTCGCCGATCGGAATCGACTCGTCCTCGTAAGCCAGGTGCCTGACCTCGACCCGGATGAATTCGTGGCGTGGAACCGTGCGGAAGGCGTCGAGCACACGCGGGTTCTTGATACCATGTTCTTTCAAATGTCGCTGGACCATCCTGGCCCGTGCTGCGACCGTTCTGTCGGTCGATTTCTTGTCGGCCGCCGACGGCTTGGCCTGCTGCGAACTGGCCTCTTTGCTGACCATCACAAAGCCCGCGGTCAGGCTCAGCCATTTTCGCCGGATCATCATACTGCTCACCTCTTGCTTTCAAAAAAACGCTCGGTCGACGCCGGCTTTTTTTTGTGGCCCACATTCGTATTTGCTCATTGTCGCGAAATTTCGGATCAAGGCAACATCGAAATGGATTTTGATTTTCATCACTGGAAGATGAATTGACTGGATCCGCTTCAGGCCAATGGTGCATAATACAAAACGTAAAGCTTCGCCGAGGCATCACAAGAAACGCATTCCGTCTGTCCATTCTGGTTCATCACTGCCATGCTCAAGAGATTTTTGACCACGGCCTGCCTTCTGTGGGCGGCCTCGCTTGCCGTCGATGCCGATGATCGTCGAGAATCCGATTATGTCGAAATGACTGTCGAAGGCCGGGTGCTTGGAATGCCTGAGATCATGACCCGAAAGGCGATCAAGGCGGATTTCGGACCTCTTGAAAATCAGGTGGCCTTGCTCAGTTCCAAAGGCCGTGTTTTGCCAATCTTAAGCGATGACGGCGGCCGACTGTTTTTTCTTGACCCAGCCATGCGCGACCGCCCGGCCCGACTCAAGCTCAGGACCAGCCCCGACCTTCCCTTTGCACAGGTGATCCACGTCGAAATCGAACACGAAGGGCGATGGCGGATTCCTCAATATTATTGCGACGTCTGCACCATCGCCGTGCGATATCCGCAAATCTGCCTCTGCTGCCAAGGGCCCATGGAATTTCGATTCAAACCGGAACGATGATCGTGAATGCATTGGCCACCAGACTGACCCAGCCTGTAATCGTGCCTGAATGGCTTCGGTTGCTCAAATGGAATGGCATTTTATGGCTTGGTCTGATGCTTTTGAGCCACTCGGCCAAAGCCGATTCGTTGGAGCGGATTTTGAAAACAGGCGAATTTCAATTTGGTTCGGATATGGAGGGCGGGGCCCCCTATTTTATCCCAAATCCGCTCAATTCCAAAATGCCAAGCGGTTTTGAGGCCGATTTGCTCAGAGCCATTGGCGAGCGGATTCATGCCAAGCCAATAATTCACCAGGGCCAGTGGGATCAGTTGCCGCAGGTGCTCTCCCGAGGTGATGTCGACCTGATCTGCAATGGATTTGAGCTGAAGCCATTGCTTGTGCAGCGATTCCGGGCCACCAGGCCTTATTTTCGATATCGGCTGGCCATGATGACCCCTCAAGATTCAAAAATTGCAACTTGGCAAGACTTGTTAAAAAGTTCGCCATCGGGCCAGAAGCCAAGAGTCGGTGTGCTAGTGAATTCAGCCGCCGATGATTATCTTGTCAAATATGCGGGCGACCGTATTCGCATCGTTCGATTTGATGGAGCAACCGATGCCATGCTGGCCACACGAAATGGCCAGATTGACGCCACATTGCAGGACGAGCCAGCAGCGATCCACTATGGAGCACGTCCGGAATTTCAATCAAGACTGAAAATTGCGACAGATCGATTTGGCGCTGGGTTTTATGTGATCTATGTGCGAAAAGAAGACGAAAAACTTGCCCTTGAATTGGATAAAGCGATCAGCGGCATGGTTGAAGATGGCTCGCTGAAAACCATTTATGAAAAATACAGGCTTTGGCACGAAGAGCAGGCTTTGCTGGCCCAGCCATTGGCATGGCAGGCTGTTTTAAATTCGACACCGGAGGAAGATTCTGCGAATTCTGGCTCGAAGCGGCTTGGGTTTGCCCTGATGCTTTTGAAGGCCGCCGCCATGACGGTTTTTCTCTCGGTGGTCTCTATGCCTCTGGCCATGCTGATTGGCCTGTTGGTGGCTCTGGGAAGGCTTTATGGTCCTAAAGGCATTCGGCCTTTGCTTGCCATCTATGTGGAATTCCTGCGCGGAACTCCGTTGATGCTGCAACTCTTTTTTATCTATTTCATTTTTCCGGAGCTCTTTGGCTTCGGTTTGCCGGCGATTCTTGCTTCAATCATTGGCCTGGCGGTCAACTATTCAGCCTATGAATCGGAAATTTACAGGGCAGGGCTCCAGGCGATCCCCGAAGGGCAAATGGAGGCTTCGCTCGCCTTGGGAATGACACGCAAACAAGCCCTTTGGCGAATCATCATTCCTCAGGCGACCCGAATTGTGATCCCGCCCGTGACCAACGATTTTATTGCACTTTTCAAAGATACGTCTGTCTGTTCTGTGATTACCATTGTGGAACTGACCAAGCAATATTCCATTTTGGCCAACAGTACACTGAAAGTGCTTGAATTTGCGATTGCAACCAGCGTGCTTTATCTGGCCATGAGCTGCCCTCTATCGTGGTTTGCACGCCATTATGAGCGACACCTTGAATCGGAAAATGAAAACTGAATTGCAACTGTTTGAAAGGATCTGCCGCGTCCGATGATCAAAGCCAGCAATATCCAGAAATCGTTTGGAAAACTGCATGTCCTGAAAGGGATTTCGATGGAGGTGGCCGACGGTGAAATTATGACCATGATTGGCCCATCCGGTTGCGGTAAAACGACTTTTTTGAGATGTCTCAATGGCTTGGAATCAATCGATTCCGGATCGATTCAGGTTGGCAATCTGGAAATACGATCAGGTGAGCCTTTATTGACTGAGGTATTGAAAAAAGTTCGGATGAGGCTTGGCATGGTCTTTCAGCAATTTCAGCTATTTCCGCATTTCTCGGTGCTCGAGAATATTATCGAGGCCCCGGTTCATGTCAATGCAATCTCTCGCCAGGAGGCCGTATCGATTGCAATGGATTTACTCAGGAAATTGAATCTTGAGGATAAAGCCCATTCAAGGCCTCGCGAACTCTCGGGTGGTCAGCAACAACGGGTTGCAATTGCCCGGGCTTTGGCTATGCATCCGCAAGCGTTGCTTTTTGACGAGCCAACCAGTGCGCTCGACCCGCGCATGACAGGTGAAATGGGTGCATTGATTCGGGCCCTGGCACATGATGGCCTTTCGATTCTGGTGGTTACGCATGATATGGGGTTTGCCAGGCGAGTGGCCGATCGGGTCTCGGTCTTCGACCAAGGACTGATTGCCGAACAAGGCTCGCCTGAGCAGGTTTTTTCCAACCCTCAAAGTGCTGCCCTGCGTGATTTATTGACAGAATCCGCTTGAAATTTTCAAGGTTTTCGGATTGCAGTACGAAGATCCGGCAAGTCATAATCCGCCAGGACGCCCGGAACGATATCTGCCAGATGCAATCGCGAATCCGGCTTGCCCGACTCCAAAAGCCAAGATTCAGTGGCATTTACCTCATGGTATCGCGCAATTTCTGGCGCCAAAACCGAGGCATGAATGGCAGGGATTGCACTACGACCCAATGCAATCACTCCGATATTTCTGGACGTCCTGGATTCAGCATTCAAAACGCTCAGCAGGTCAGAGGTTCTCAGTCCGACGAGATTTTGGTTCAACAGGAGTGCCAGCGAAGCTTCTCGCCAGTCTGGGCCATTGGGGTCTGCTGTTTTTTTGCCATTGGGGGCGGATCCTCGCAAATCAAGAAGAATCAGTGTTCCATCCGGGATTGGAATCTTTTCGGTTTTCAAGCGATTCAGAATGGAATTGATATCGCCCGATTTGCGCTGATCAGGTGTGAGTTCCGCCCCCACAATCAAGGTCGTCGGCATTTCCGACGTATCGGATTTCCATTCGAGCAGGGCCTGATCACGAATCCTGCACTTTAAGGCATGAAGTTCAAAACCATCTCCAGTCTTGTAAAAAGATTTCAGAATTTGGCCCTCCATGAGCACTGAATTAGAGGAGGATGCCGGTACGATCAAATCTGACAAGTGTAATCTCTGGCGGATATTGGAATTCAGCTGGGATCGGGTTTTTGCAACCCGATTTTCGGTCAGTTTTTGGGCTTTGATTCCATTGATCTCAAAAACGCTGGATTCTTCTGGTAGGTTAAGCACTTGGCCTGATTGTGTGACTTGGAGTTGGGCATCGGTAAAGATCGGGAAATCGGGCTCAGTGATAGGGGTATTTTTTTCGAGCAGCCATCGGCTCAGCCAGCGAGTAGCGGCCACGCGTCTTGGGCTTGAGAAGCCATGTCCGTCATCGAATTCAAAGAGGTCGACCCGCTCGCCAAAACCTGAGGCTCCAAAGAGCTTTTTAGACTCCCGGAAGGTTTGCCATGCGCCGGTGATATCAAAAAAATCGCGAGTTGCGACACACATCAGAGTTGGTTTTGGCAATCTTGCCAGAAGGAAATCGCCATGGTCCATGCCATCGGCGATCAGGCCTGTGATATTTTGTTCGGCGTCCTGTGGCCCGATTGTATCGAGGAGACGTTCGTAATTTGTGAGATAACAGGATGCGGCGGCGGCGTAGATTCGATCATCGACGGCCATGAGGTAGCTTGTGAGCGTTCCTCCGCCGGAATTTCCGGTGCATCCGAGCCGGTTTTTGTCGATGTCGGGGCGGCTTTCCAGATAGTCAAGTGCACGGATACCATCCCAGACACGATAATGGGCGGTTTGCAAGCCGACCAGAAGCGAGCCATTGGCAATTCGGGTGTGTTCTGTTGTGGATCCACTAAAGAGCGGCTTTTGATCGGGTTTCAAGGCCTGAACGCGTTCGCCCTGTCCGATAGGGTCATAGCACAAAGCGGCCATTCCTGATTTTGCCAGCAGGATTGATGCGCGTTGATAAGTTTCCGCGGCTTTGCCATTGGCGGAATGGCCACATGGTACGATGACACCGGGCCATGGCGGCGGTGTTGAGGGTAGATAGAGGCAGGCTGTGACATGGTGTCCCGGCCGGCTTTGAAACACGATTTTCTCGACTTTCAGGCCTGCGCCCAGGACGGACCCAGTGACTTGGGCATTGAGCGGCGTTTTTTCCGGCCATGGGCCGAGTGATTGCTTCAATTTTTCGCGAACAGAGTTTGATATTTGAGCGACATCCGCAGCCGATTTTAATTGGAGCCTCGCTTCGCTTCGGTTTTTAAGAATGGCCACAGCCTGGGCTTGCAAATGGCGATACAAGGGCGATTCTTTGTCGTCTGCCATCGCCTTGGAATCGATTGCGGAGCAGGCGAATACCCATAGCAGTAATAATATGAATTTTGGATGTGCAAGACGAATCATGGCATTTTCCAGTTTGGGAGAGATTGTCGAGGTATGGAAGCGAGGTATAGAAAACAGGCGACTCAATTGAGGAGGGAGCTCAAACCTTTATTAAAAATGAAGCAGTGGCGGGAGTGAGTCAAGCAGAATCCAGAAATTGGCAGAAAGAGTTTTGGACTTGCCCCTTTCGTGATCGCAGGCCGTGCATTATGATAGGGAAATCTCTCAAGATCACTCCTGATTATCGGCGTGGGGCCTTGCAAAAGTGCCTTGTTACGAGCGAATCAGTCTTGGTCGCCCCCGACTGTGAAACACTACCCTCCTTCAGGTGATCCGGCCCCATGGGAATCCATCAGAAAATCTTTAATCGCACTGGTTTAGGCGTGCTATGTGCGCTTTGCCTGTTGCCTGTTCGAGCTGTTTTGGGGCAGTTGCCCCTGCCTCCGGAACTGGAGCGGCCCCGCGATGGCGACATGATCGCCTGGATTGGTGATACATTTGTAGAGCGTGAGCCTGCTTACGCTTATCTGGAGACTTGGCTGACGACCCGGTTCCCGAACCGTTCATTCAATATGCGTAATCTGGGCTGGTCTGCGGACACGGTTCGGTGCGAATCGCGCGGCCGGTTTGGTACGCCCAAGGACGGCTTTGAGCATTTGATGAACACACTGGGAGTTGTCAAGCCATCGATCGTGGTGCTCCAGTATGGCACGAACGACTCGCAGGCGGGTGCAGCGGGGCTGAATCAGTTTTTGGTAGATTACAAGTTCATGATTGCTGAAATTCGCAAGCGGTTTAATCCGCGACGAATCATTTTATCGACACCGGTTCCTCCATTGTCATTGAATTCGCCGAAGACCAGTCCTCAGCGTCAGAAGGATCTGGCGATTTATTCCGAAGCGATTCAGAAATTGGCGAAGGAAGTTCAGGCGGATTTGCTGGATATTTCTGGTCTGGCCCAGAAGTTGCCATTATCGGATGCATTGGCCCGAGAAAAGATTTCGGATAATGGGATTAATTTCTCAAATGTTGGCTACTGGCAATTGGTGCATCATGCAGATCAGCAGACGGGTGCCTCGGGGGCGTCGAGTACTCTGAAGTTCCGGCTGGTACAGGGGCGTGATCCGGCGGTGATCGTTCCAGCCAGCCAGTCAGCGATTGCATTTGAATTTCAAATGGAACCGACTGCTTCGACGGCGACATTTGAAATTCGTCGGGTTCAGCTCCCGGCGCCGGTTGGTCCGAAGGCGATGGGCGACGATCGGCCAGGCGCCGCACCTGGATGGTCGTTTCAGTTTCCTGGGCTGAAGGACGGCAAATACAGGTTGGAACTGGATGGAAAGCAGGCGGCCGTGGCATCGGCCAAGGCCTGGAGCGAAGGGATTGCCATCGGAGAAGATCCAGACTCAGCGCGGGTCGAGCAGATCCGTCAGTTGATCAAGCGGAAGAATGAGCTGTTTTTCCATCGCTGGAGGCCTCAGAATGAAACTTATCTGCTTGGCTTCCGGAAGCATGAGCAAGGCAATAATGCCGTGGAAATACCACAGTTTGATCCTTTGATCAGCAAGATTGAATCGGAAATTGACCGGCTCAAAAAGCCGCCAGTTCATAATGTGACACTCGTGCGGGAGGTACAACCATGATTTTCCGGAAATTGCAATTGAAATCATTTCATCTGGTATTTGCGGGCCTTGTTTTGAGTGGGCAGACAGCTTTGGCCCAGCGCAATCTGACGGAGATTCCGAACCCTGATCCGGAAGTGGAAAGGGCGAGTTTTCAGGTGGCGGATGGCTTTGAGGTCAAGCTCTTTGCCGCCGACCCACGGATTGCCAAGCCGATCCAGATGAATTTCGATCCTCAGGGTCGTTTGTGGGTGGCCAGTTCCGAGGTTTATCCTCAAATTGAGCCTGGCCAGAAGGCGAATGACAAGATCCTGATTCTTGAAGATACAAATCGGGATGGTCTGGCAGATAAAACGACAGTCTTTGCCGACGGGCTGCTCATTCCGACAGGAGTTGAGCCGGGCGATGGCGGGGTTTATGTGGCCAACAGCACGGAACTATTGCATTTGAGTGATACGGACGGCGATGGCAAGGCCGATCGCCGCCGCGTGGTGCTTTCAGGCTTCGGCACGGAAGATACGCACCACATTCTGCACACCTTGCGTTGGGGATACGATGGCTGCCTGTATATGAACCAATCGATTTATATTCACAGCCACGTGGAAACGCCTCAGGGCGTCAAGCGGCTCAATGCCGGCGGTGTTTGGCGATTTCGTCCCGAGACCATGCAGCTTGACGTATTTGATTATGGTCTTGTGAATTCCTGGGGCCATCATTTCGACAAGTTCGGCCAGCATTTTCAGACCGACGGAGCCGGCGGCGAGGGCATCAATTATGCCATTCCCGGAGCTTATTATTTCACCACAGCATATCCTGCAAGGCTTCTCAAGGGCTTGAATCCCGGGAGTCCGAAGCATTGTGGTCTGGAGGTTGCTGATGGCCGTCACCTGCCTGATTCCTGGCAGGGGTCCTTGCTGACGAACGATTTTCGCGGCAATCGTGTGTGTCGGTTTGTGCTTTCAGACGCTGGGGCTGGCTATGTCAGTCGTGAGCAGCCTGAAGTGGTTAAAACCAAGCACCTTGCATTCCGGCCGATTGATATCAAGATGGGGCCTGATGGAGCCATTTATATTGCGGACTGGTATAACCCGATTATTCAGCATGGTGAAGTCGATTTTCGGGACCCGCGACGCGACCACACACGTGGCCGAATCTGGCGAGTGACAGCCAAGGGCAGGGCTCTTGCGCCGTGGCCGAATCTGGTGGGAGCACCCGTCAAGGAATTGCTGGATCAATTGCAATCGCCCGAAGGCTGGACTCGTCAGCAGGCACGAAGGGTGCTGAAGGAGCGTGGTGCGGCTGCGGTTCTGCCGGAGTTGGCCAAGTGGTCAGCCGCTATTTCGGGAAGCGATTCGAAGGCGGACCAGTCGCGTCTGGAGGCTCTTTGGATTTATGTCAGTCTGGATCAGGTTGAGCCGAAATTGCTGGAATCTGTTCTGAATGCAAAAATACCAGAGGTTCGAGCGGCTGGGAGTCGGGTGGTCAGTCACTGGCACGACCGGTTGCCGAATCGTCTGGAATTGTTGAAGCCAGCGGCCAGTGATGGATTTGCACGTGCAAGGCTGGAGGCGGTCAGGGCTCTGGGAGCAATCAACACGCCCGAGGCAACGGCTTTGGCGATGGTTGCCCGCGAGAAAAACACGGATCCGTTTCTGGATTATGGTGTTTATCTGACGGCTCGGGAGACCGCTGCTGCCTGGCTGCCCGCTTGGAACAAGGGGGGATTTGAATTTCCATCGGTGGATTCGTTGTTGTTTGCAGCGAGTTCAGCGGGAGCCGCCGATGTGGTTGGAGGGGTGGTCAGCCGGATTCAGGACGGCCGGATCGCTGGCCCGAAGCTGGGCGAGGCTTTGCAACTTGTGGCCAGTCTGGGTCGGGCGGAAGATCTTGGTCTGATTATGGAAACTTCGCTCAAGAAGCCTGAAAACGCATCGCCATGGCTTGATTCATTGGCCACAGCGGCTCAGGCCCGGCAATTGAGGCCGACGGGGGATTTGACCAGGATTCGGTCGTTGATCCATTCATCGAAGCTTGATGTGGCACGTTCGGCTGTCAGGCTTGCGGGGTTGTGGCGGCTGGAAGGGATTGGTGCGGAGATTTCGGCACTTGCCAGCAATGGTCAGACTGTGGCATCGTTCCGTTCGGCCTGCGTTGAGGCGTTAGGCAGAATTGGTGGTCCTTCATCGCTTGCCACATTGAAAAATCTGGTGGCCTCTGCGGATATTGAGAGCTTGCGGACGGATGCGCTTCAGGCGTTAATTTCGGCTTCACCGAAGGAGGCTGCGGCATCGATCGCGCAGCGTCTTGGAAGTGCGGAAAATCGTGAGGAATTGACACCGATTGTCGAAAAGCTGGTTCAAAGCAAGCCAGCCGTAGAGGCTTTGGTGGCATCCGCAGGAGCGATGAAGTTTGATTCGGAATCTGCTCGTCTGGCGTTAAGGGTGGTGCGGTCCGGTGGCCGAGCCGACTTGGAGCCGCTCGCCAAATTGCTTGAGAAATCCGCTCAGGGTGGGCCAGCGATTGCAATTCCGTCCAATGGCGATGCCATGAAGCTTCTGGTCGATGAAATACGGACCAAGGGCGATCCGGCGCGGGGCGAAATGGTATTTCGTCGTGCCAATCTGAATTGCTTCAAATGCCATGGCATAGGCCCTGCGGGTGGTCTTGTCGGCCCGAATTTGCAGTCGCTTGGGGCCAGTTCCCAGCCCGACTACATAGTGGATTCGATTCTTCAGCCGGCAAAGGCGGTCAAAGAGGGTTATAATGCCGTTGTGGTCGCGATGAATGATGGCCGGATTCTGACTGGAATCCCGATCGGGCAGACTCCATCCGAGATTGTGATACGCGATGCCGAAGGTCGTGAACTGAAGCTGCCGAAAAATCAGATTGAGGATCAGAAGCCGACGGGATCGCTGATGCCAGCCGGGCTTGTGGATTCTCTGACCCGTCAGGAATTGCTTGACTTGATTCGATTCATGACAGAATTGGGCAAGATTGGGCCGTATTCGGTACCGAAAGAGCGATTGGTCAGGCATTTTGAAGTGCTTGAAGCGGACAATAATTCCCGAACGGCGCTTTCTCGGCTATCGCACGGCGGGATTGCCCGTGGCGAACAGAAAGAGCTCAACTGGAAGCCGATTTATGGCACGGTGGCCGGAAATCTTTTGAAATCGGACATGCCATTGATCGCGACATCTGGCCGTGCTTCAGGATCATTTGCAAGGTTTACACTTGACGCCAGGACGGCGGGTGACGCATTATTGAAATTCACGACCATAGCTGGACTTCAGGTCTGGCTTGACGGAGTTTCAGTCAACCCTGCCCAGGAATTGAAACTTCCATTGACCGTTGGTCGGCACCAGTTGATCATCGCGGTGGATCCGGAAAAGACTCCGGATTCGCTCCAGATCCAACTGCTTGATTTCAGCACATCTCGCGTGGAATTGCCGACGGGCCTTTGATTGATGGTGGACATGGAAACCAATTTGACGGCTGGAATGACGGCTTTAGCCTCCCTACCGACGATCGTACCGGCTCCCGATTTATGTCGGGAGCCGCTTTCGATTGGCGGGGTCGCGATGCCATCGCGATTTTTCTTTGCACCGATGGCGGGTTACAGCAGTCTTGCATTAAGGCTTGCACTGCGGGAGTTGGGTGGGCTGGGGCTGGCGACTACGGAGCTTGTGAATGCTCGGAGTCTGATTGAGAAGCGTCAGAAGGCCTATGAACTGTCAGAAACTTGCGCGGAGGAGGAGCCAGTCTCGATTCAGCTTTACGGGCATGTGGCTGCGGAGATGATAGAGGCGGCCAGGATTTGTGTTGGTATGGGCGCATCGATGATTGACATCAACATGGGCTGTCCTGTGAAGAAGATTGTGAAGTCGGGAGGTGGTTCCGCTTTGCTTTGTGACGTGGGAGGAGCCAGTTTGCTGGTGGAAGCGGTGGTGAAATCTGTTGAGATTCCGGTGACGGTCAAAATGAGACTTGGCTGGGATGATGCCACACCGACCGCGCCGGAGCTATCCCGAAAGTTTGAACAGATTGGTGTGGCGGCTGTGATTATTCATGGCCGAACCCGTGAACAGAGTTTTATGGGGAAGGTGAATTTGCAGGGCATTGCAAGTGTGGTGGAGTCAGTGGATAAGATGCCGGTGGTGGGAAATGGCGATGTGCGAACACTGGCCGATGCCGAGGCAATGTTTCGGGAAACAGGCTGTGATGCGATATCCATAGGCCGAGGCGCGTTGGGGAATCCGTTTATTTTTCGTCAGCTTGCCCATTGGGCAAAGCATGGCGAGCCGGGCCCTGAGCCGGGTTTTACGGATCGGCTGAACCTGATGGACCGGCATTTTCACAAGCTGGTGGAATTGCGAGGAGAATATCAGGCCTGTACTCAATTTCGCAAGACTTTGGCGTGGTATCAGCATGCGATTCGGGCTCCTAAGCATTTGTATCATCAATTGATCAATCTGCCGAGTGTGGCAAGATTTGACGAGACGATTGCCGAGATGCGTTCAGAGGGGCCGGTTGGTCCGTTGCCGAGCCATTTTGAACCGAAGATACCGACACCCAAGGGTCCGATTGATAAATGGTGAAATTTTATTCGAGTCGGGCATGAATCAAATTGTCACAGACACTGGCGACGGTCATAATGGTGCGAATCACAAAAGGTTTCTCATGTCGGAAACATGTTTCAAGGGGGCGGAATTCATGACTGGACTGAATACGAATCGTCGTTATTTTCTAGGCTCAGGCCTTGCGGGGCTGGCCATGTCTGCGAGACCGTTGCGGGCTTCGGCGAATGAGAAAGTGCGCATAGCGGTGATTGGTACCAAAAGCCGGGGAGCAGATTTGGCGAGTGTGTTTGCCAGGAATGATGGATTTGAGATTGCGGCCTTGTGCGACGCCGATTCGAATGTTTATGGCAAAGCCCAAAAAAATCTGGTGGCTGCCAAGCGTCCAGAAGCAAAAACGGAAAGCGATTTTCGGCGATTGCTTGATGACAAGTCGATCGACGCCATTGCCGTGGCCACGCCCGACCACTGGCATGCCCTGATGGCGGTGATGGGATGCCAGGCGGGTAAGCATGTATATTGTGAAAAGCCGGTGAGTCATAATTTGGTGGAAGGCCGCCGGATTGTACAGGCTGCGAGGAAATACAATCGCGTGGTTCAGTGCGGCATACAGAGGCGCAGTTCGACCTCAGTTCAAGAGGCTGTTGATCTGGTGCGTGGTGGTGCCGTGGGTAAAGTGGGCATGGCCCGTGCATGGATTCATCAGATTCGGCCCAATATTGGTCATGGCAAGCCTGGAGAGGTGCCGAAGGGTGTGGATTATGCGATGTGGCAGGGGCCGGCTCTGGATCGGCCATTTCATGCCAACCGGTTTCATTATAACTGGCATTGGTTTTGGAACTGGGGCACAGGCGAGATTGGCAATAATGGGATTCATGGAGTGGATGTTGCGCGATGGGGTCTGGGTGTTGAAGGGCCTTCGAAGGTGACATCGGGCGGGGGTAAATTTATTTTTGACGACGATCAGGAAGTGCCTGACACGCAGATTGTGACATGGGAATTTCCCGAAAAGTGTGTGATTCAATGGGAACACCGGATGTGGTCGAAGCATCCGACGGAAGGTGCTGGCTTTGGCATTGCCTGGTATGGCGATAAAGGGACCATGGTGATCGGTGATAAAGGCTGGCGTATTGAAGACCTGGACCCGAAGGCCCCGGCAGTGGCCAAAAGCGAGGGGCCAAGCAGGGATGGAATGACGGCGCACGTCCAGAATTTTCTGGATTGTATCAAGGACGGAAAGCGGCCGAATGCCGATATTGAAATTGGGCATCTTTCGACACGATTGTGCCATTTGGGAAATATTGCTCACCGAACGGGCCGAAAGGTGACATTCGACCCATCCACAGAGAGCTTTCCTGGCGACGAAGCGGCAAATGCCCTTCTGGGCCGTGAATATTCGAACCGCTTTCAAATGCCATCCCAGGTGTAATGATTGTGTTTGAACCGATGAAGATTGAACGCATTGAGCTTCATCGTGTGCAATTGCCACTGGTGCGGCCATTTCGCACCAGTTCGGCTTATCGTACGCATATTGAGCACATCCTTGTCAGGTTGATGGATGCAGATGGGGCGGAAGGCTGGGGCGAGATTGCAACGGCTGTTGATCCATTTTACAATTCGGAGACTACAGAAACAGCATGGCATATGGCCCATGATTTTCTGGGCCCGATGGTGGTTGGTCAGGTCTGGGAGACGATCGGCGAATTTCGGAACTTATATGGTCGAGTGAAAGGCAACCGATTTGCCAAATCAGGGATGGAAATGGCGGCTTGGGATTTTATTGGACGAAAGAGGGGGCAAAGTCTTTCCAAAATGCTGGGCGGAACTCGAACCGAGTTGGAAGTGGGTGTGAGTTTGGGGATTGAAGCGGATTTGGGTGCATTATTATTCGAGGTGGAAAAATACGTTGCGGAAGGCTATCGGCGGGTGAAATTAAAGATTGCACCTGGCTGGGATTTGGTGCCAGTAACGGCGGTGCGTTCGAAATTTCCGGATTTACCCTTGCAGGTGGATGCCAATTCGGCTTATTCGCTTGCTGATGTGGACCATTTGCAAAGGCTTGACGAATTTCAGTTGCTTTTGATTGAGCAGCCGTTGGCCGACGATGATATTGTGGATCATGCTTGGTTGCAGCAGCGATTGAGGACTCCAATTTGTCTGGATGAGAGCCTGCATCATGTGGGCGATGTGCGCAAGGCTCTGGAAATGCAATCGTGTCGGGTGGTGAATATCAAGGTGAGCCGGGTGGGCGGAATTTTGGAATCGAAAGCGGTTCATGATTATTGCCTGGGTCGCCAGATACCTGTCTGGTGTGGTGGAATGCATGAGTT
Source organism: Candidatus Kuenenia stuttgartensis (assembly GCA_945865635.1). Lineage (GTDB taxonomy): Bacteria > Planctomycetota > Planctomycetia > Isosphaerales > Isosphaeraceae > QWQI01. The sequence continues at coordinate 30,492 of CAMBEP010000007.1, read as the reverse complement.
TGGGCTTGGTCGGGCGGCGAATTTGGCAATCGCCAGTCTTGAAGGATTTGTATTACCGGGGGATACGTCGGGCTCGGATAAATATTGGAAGCAGGATTTGATTGATCCGCCGGTGAGAGTGAGTCATGGGCTTGCTCAGGTGCCTGTCGGGCCGGGGCTTGGTGTGAATCTGAGGATGGATCGGATTGAGGCTGGCCGTAGAGGATTTGCAGTGATTGATGGACGTCAAAAATGAGGATGAAAAATGTGGGATGCCGGAGAATTTCAATCAGCGATTTCAACTCAGCAGGATCTCTATTTAGAGAGGCTCCGGCGGCTTGTTGAAATGGAATCGCCAAGCGGTGATAAAGTCCGAGTTGACCGAATTGGTAAAGTAATATCAGACGATTGGTCGGAGTTGGGGCTGATTGTTGAGATGCAAAGCCAAATGGAATCGGGGAATCAAATAAAAATCCGATGGGATCCGGCAGCAGTAGACCCTGGCCTTAAGCCCTGGCTGGTGGTTGGCCATTTTGATACGGTCTGGCCGGTGGGTACCCTTCTGGAAATGCCATTTCGAAAAGAGTCGCATTTGCTATATGGGCCTGGAACTTATGACATGAAGGCTGATTTGGTGATGGCATGGTTGACGGTGGCCGAGATGCAGAAAAGGGCGATTAAGCCGAGTCGGCCGGTGGTGTTTCTCTGGACTTCGGATGAGGAGACTGGCAGTCATTCGTCGCGCGAATTGATCGAGCGGCAGGCGAAATCGGCACATGCGGCGCTGGTGCTTGAGCCGCCGATGGCAGGCGGTGCCTTAAAGACGGCGAGAAAAGGCGTGGGCTCTTATCGGGTGGAGACCAGAGGCCGGTCGGCCCATGCCGGAGTCGAGCCTGAGAAGGGCAGAAGTGCGATTCTGGAGCTGGCCCATCAGGTCATACAAATACAATCCATGGCGGCTCCGGAATTGGGAACGACGATCAATGTGGGTCAGATTGGTGGTGGATCAGCCAATAATGTTGTTCCAGAAAGGGCCTGGGCCGAGGTGGACGCTCGTGTGGCCACATTGGAAGAAGCTTTGCGGATTGATTCTGAGATGCAAGCCTTGAAGCCCGTCACGCCTAATGTTTTATTAATCATTTCGGGTGGATTAAATCGTCCACCGATGGTCCGAACCCGCGCAACAGAGGTTTTATTCATGGAAGCAAGGCGGATTGCCGATCGGCTAGGTCGAAGCCTGATGGAAGGTGCGACTGGTGGCGGATCGGATGGCAATTTCACATCGGCAGTGGGCTGCCCGACACTTGACGGGCTTGGTTTGGAAGGTGCAGGGGCCCATGCGCCCCATGAGCAAATTGATCTTCGAAGCTTGCCATTCCGGGCGACTTTGCTGGCGGGATTGCTTTGTTCCGAGCTTGATATCAACCATGAGGAACGGCCATGAGCTTATTAAAAGGCGTTTCAGGCATGCAGCCTGATATTACGATACGTCGCCCGCACACGCCTGGAGAATATCAATCTTTGCAGGAGGCCCAGAAGCGGGCTTGGGGAATCACGCAGGATGGCTATGTGGTGCCGGTTGCGACGATGGTTGGTGCCCAGCATCACGGGGGCTTGGTATTGGGCGCGTTTCTGGCGGGCGGGCAGGCCATTGGATTATCGTTTTCATTTATGGGTAAAATCCATGGCGAGCTTTGCCTTTATTCGCAGTTGACGGGAGTGGTTCCTGAATATCAGGGGCAGGGGATTGGGGGGCAAATGAAATGGGCTCAATGGGAATATGCCAGAACACACAATATACCGCTGGTGGCCTGGGCATTTGATCCATTTCAGTCAGGCAATGCGCATTTTAATATGCATATGTTGCGAGCCCGATCGAAGCGGTTTTTGAATGACATGTATGGGCCCAGAACGGATGCTTTGAATGCTGGTGTTCCAACAGATCGTATGATTGTGGAATGGCCAACGGGCCACGACCCGCTGAATGATAAGCCAGCTAAAATTAATTTCGAAAATACCGCCCAGATTATTGAAACGCATGTGACAGGTTCGGGATTTATGGCGGTTGCATTCGTGCATGATACGCTGAGGGAGGATATTCAATTGCTGGAAATTCCTGAAAAGATACAGGCCATACAGGGCCATGACTTGGAGCAGGCCATGCGCTGGCGGGCGGCCGTGCGTGAGGCGTTTTGCAAGGCGTTTCAGGAAGGTTTTGTGGTCACAGACTTTATTCGTCGGGGGTCAGGCTTGAAACGATGTTATTATCGTTTGGAGCGTGGAGCAGAGGGGTGATTGGCCCCCCAAGAAAATGGAATTCAGTTACGGATTGAGGAGACTCGCACCTGATTTGGCTCGGATGTGGCCCGGAAGATATTTTCGTGCTGGACGTAGACTTCAAGGCCGACCGTTTTGCCAAATCGTTCGAGTTCTGACCGGACCATGGCCGGTTGGAGGTCTGTAGGAAGAAAGGCTTCCATGATGAGTGAGAATCGGTTGGAGTCGACCCGAGCGTGGAGGTCGAGGATATTGACGCCGAGGTTGGTGAGGCATCCGGCAATGCCGTGGATGTTTCCGGGCTGATCCTGGCCCAGGACGGTGAGGATGTAGCGTTCGCCGTCGCCAGGGATTGACTCAGGGAGAGGCTGATTGGCGTCGAGGACATTGACATGGAGGAGGAATCGTTTGCCGCGTGAGTTGATGGAATCGAGAATGTTAGCCGAATCCTGAGGTTGATCGAATTCGACGGCCAGGATGATGGTGAAGTATCCGCGCATGACGGTTTGAGAGAGTTCGAGGATATTTCCGCCGATTTCTCGCAGGGTTCCAGTCACGCTGTGGATGATGCCGACTCGGTCGGCTGCGGTGACGGTGACGATGTAAAGCGATTTTTCAGGCACGGTGAAAATTCCTTGAGAGCCAGGCGTCAGTGGATCATTTTAGGCGAATATGCTTCATCAATCGAGACTGAAGGATTATGATATAGAAATCGTCTGGGATTTGGATCGGTGGTGAGCATTGAATGAGGGAGAATTATTGCGATGAGTGGTCCAATTGTGCGTAAATATGGCTTTCCGAACTTTGACGAGATCTTTGGGAAGCGAGACCTGGAGCATGGGGTGGATGGCAAAGAGCCAGTGGACCCACTGCATTTGAGCGATCAATCCAAGGATGAGGATGGGTTGAAGTCTGGTTCAGGCGCGGGTTCATCGGAATCGAAGCCGGACGATAAAAAATAAGTTTGGGGAGGGGTTACTGGCCCCGGAAGTCGATATCGAGGCGGTCGGCCAAAGTCACTCGGAGTTTGCTGATCGCTTCAGACTTTACGTTGGAGACAGTTTTTGGTGTGACCCCCCAGCGGGCGGCGATGTCCGAGGGACTGTCGCCTTCGATGGTGTATCGAATCAGTTCAGCCTCTCGTGGCTGGAGCGAATTTTCGATGATTGATTCGAGATCCCGACCGATGGCGACTTCATCGGGGGCGAGGGAATTGCGGTCGGGTGTTGAGCTGTTGGACTCATTGATAGATAATGTGGACCGGCTCATTTGGCGCTGGGTCTGTTTTTTGATTTGGTCGAGAGCACGCAGGAAGTCCTGGCCGACAGGGGTATCGCGGCTGACCAGAGTGCTTAGCCCATTGCGACCGACGGAGCTGGCCAAGCCCTCAAACTGATCCCGGCCCCATCGTTCCAGCAAGACCATGTAAACGGACTGCGTGCAGTCCTCATCTTGCGGTGGCTCGATTCCGGCCTTTTGCCAGGCTCGGTTCAGGTATCGTTCCATTCGGTCGTAGCCCATCTGCGACAGAGATTCGCTGTAGGCATCGGCTGCGGCGAGGTCTTTGGAGGTGGTCGACTTGTCCCGGTCGGCAATGGCCGCATCCCAGGCGTCGATCAGCGGTGCCGCCGTTTCGATTCCGGCCGCTGGGAGAATTGCCGAATTCGTTGAAGGGGCAGACCATGTGGGCTGGGGAACGAACACGGAACCGGGCTCGATGGCCGAATCCAAGCTTGGGAAAGCGGCATTGAGCAGACAGAGAGAATCCATCGATTCCATGTCGGGCTGATAACGGTGTCTCGAACGGCGAGGCTTATTGGCCTTGCCTTTGGGTTTTTTTCGAGAATTCGCTTTCAAGGCCGTTGCCATCGTTCGATTCACCCGATTCCTGACTGAGATGAAGCCCAAAAGGCCTCTTGTCCATCGAGACAAATGCTATGTGTATACGAAACTTCCAAATCCGTCGAGGTCAGTTTTCAGAGTCCGTATGGGAAGGCGTTGATTTCTCCACCGGCCATAGCGAGTCTTTTAAGAAACATCCAGAATAATGTCTCTCATGGTAATATACGAATCAAATCTGGTTTTGTGTCAGAAAACGAACACGAAATTCTGAAAAAACAGAAAAGTCTTTGTGACGAGACCCAAAAAGGCTCGGAAGTTTGCGGTCAGGCCGTTGCTCCTTGCTTGAAAAATCGAGGCTAAAGGGCCTTGAAAACTGGTCCTGAGATGCATTGTCTATGGCCTTCACGGAGCCGATTTCTAAATGTTTCGAGCTTTGCTATGCCATAGAATAAGTGTTAAGAAATGATGCGTTTTGGGATTTCTGGTGGTGAAATTTTTGAATCGTCGAGGCGGTAAGACAAAATCTTTAAAATTTTCCGCACAACTCTTGAGTCTCTGCCGCTGAATCTTGACAATCCTTAATGGTAACAGCCCTTCCTCGCGATCCTGGTTTCCAAGCATTCTGGAAAATCCAAAAACATGGCTCATCAACGACTTGGTTCCCGGGTTTTGCGTCCCCTATTGATTTTTCTGAGCATTTCGGGCGTATTGAAGGCTCAGGAGCGAGTTGACTCAGCGATTGGCAAGCAGAAGCCCTGGAATATCTTATGGATATCGACCGAGGATCTCAGCCCGGATTTAGGCTGTTACGGCGACACCTATGCCCGATCGCCCCATATTGACAGGCTGGCTGGTGAGGGGGCTCGGTGGACACGGGCATTTTCGGTTGCGCCGGTTTGTGCGCCGAGCCGGTCGTCGATCATCACGGGGATGTATCCGACTACGATTGGGTCGCTGCACATGCGTAATAAGTGTGTGCCGCCTGCTGAGGTGAAGTGCTTTACGGAGTATCTTCGAGCGGCCGGCTATTTCTGCACGAATAATTCCAAGACGGATTATCAGTTCGAACCGCCGGTGACGGCCTGGGATATCAATTCAAACAAGGCTCACTGGCGCAACAGGCCGGATAAAGACCAGCCATTTTTTGCGGTTTTCAATTTGACCACGACCCACGAGAGCCAGATCAGGCTTGATGACGAAGCTTTTGCGAAGCGGACGATGAGCTTGGATGCTGGCCAAAGGCATGATCCTTCGAAGGCGAAACTGCCATCGTATTATCCGGAGTCTGAGGTGATTCGCACCGACTGGGCCCGCTATCACGACTTGATCACGGCGATGGACAAGCAGCTTGCCGATTTGCTCCGGGAGCTTCAGGAGGATGGGCTTGCAGATCGTACGGTCGTTTTTTTCTGGGGCGACCACGGGCGAGGTCTGCCTCGTTCCAAGCGCTGGCCTTACGATTCTGGAACGCGGGTTCCTCTGATTGTGCGATGGCCGGGTGTGATTGCGCCGGGAAGTGTGGTGGAAGATTTGGTGACGCTTATGGATTTAGGGCCAAGCGTTTTGCAGATCGCCGGTCTGGACGTTCCCAATCATATGCAGGCCAAGGCTTTTCTTGACAAGAACGGGATCATTCGGCCTGTTGCCAGCCAAAGTCGGGAATATGTTTTTGCGCATCGGGACCGGATGGATGAAACCTATGACATGATTCGATCAGCCCGCGACAAGCAGTTTCGATATGTGCAGAACTTTCAGCCCCGAAAGCCATATGCGCAGTATATCGACTACATGGAGCAGATGCCTACGATGCGAGAATGGAGGCGATTGAATAAGGAGGGGAAGCTCAGCGGCCCATCGGCTTTGTTTTTTCAGCCTGAGAAGCCGAAGCACGAGCTTTATGACACGCTTGCGGACCCTGACGAGGTTCATAACTTGGCAGGCGACCCGCAATATCGCGATGTGTTGAAGCGGATGAAGCGGGCGGTGGATCAATGGATGGATCAGGCAGGCGATTTGGGCGTTCTTCCCGAGCCTTCCTTGAATGAGAGGATGAGGCCAGGAGGGATAGTTCAGGAAACATTGCCAGTGGAGATCAAACCGGTGAAGCCCGAGGGTGGCATTCCAGAGGGATTGTCCAAGGGTTTGATCAGGTTGCAATGCGCGACACCGGGAGCATCGATTGGCTGGCGGCTTGCGAGCGATCTTCCTGGGAGATGGCGGTTGTATACCGGGCCGATTGCAGTGAAGTCTGGCGAAAAGCTTTTAGCCAAAGCGTGCCGGATTGGATATAAGGAGAGCTTGGTGTCCAGCCAGATCGTCGATTGATTTGAGAATCATGGGTTTGCCTGACAAGAATTTGGCCTGTTCATTTGAGGAGGTTGGGAGATAGGATAAAGTAAGGGTTTGGGGATTTCCCGACCTGTTCGAAACTTGTTCAGATGGGATGAATTGCGTTGTACCGATCTGAAGATGTTCTGGCCACGCTTGAGATGACTCGGCAGCATAAGCTTGATGTGCGCACGGTCACGCTTGGCATTGACTTGCGCGCTTGTGCAGCACCCGACCCGGATGTGATGTGTGCGAGAATCAGGGCCCGGATCCTGCGGACGGCGGCTCGGATGAAGGAAGTCTGCACGGAGGTGGAGAATCGATATGGGATCACGATTGTCAATCGCCGGATTGCCGTGACCCCGATTGCCGAAGTGGCATCAGGCCATGATTACGCTGGATTTGTGGCGGTGGCGAGGACACTTGATGAAGTGGTGGCTGAGGTTGGAGTGGACTTGGTCGGCGGCTATTCCGCATTGGTTCAGAAGGGAACGACTCCAGCGGCATCGATTTTGATGGAAAGTCTGCCGGAGGTGCTTTCGACAACAAGCCGGGTATGTGCGTCGATCAATGTCGGCACAACAGCGGCAGGGATCAATATGGATGCCATCGCGAGGCTGGGGCACATCATCAAAGAGATCGCCGAGCGGACACGTGCGAGTGATGGGTTTGGCTGTGCCAAGCTGGTCATTTTTGCAAATGCCCCGACGGATAATCCGTTTATGGCGGGTGCATTTCATGGTGTGGGCGAGCCTGATGTGGTGGTGAATATTGGTGTATCAGGGCCGGGCGTGGTCAAGGCGGCCGTGGCGGGTCTGGTGGCTGCATCGGGTGGCAAAGTTACGCTTGGCGAGATTGCCGAAGAGATTAAGCACACGGCCTTTAGGGTGACAAGAGTGGGCGAGCTGATTGGGCGTGAGGTGGCCAGCCGTCTGGGGGTATCGTTTGGGATTCTCGATCTTTCGCTGGCCCCGACGCCCCAGGTGGGCGACAGCGTGGGCGAGATTCTTCAGGCGATGGGAGTCAAGCGGCTGGGGGCCCCGGGAACAACGGCGGCGCTGGCTCTTTTGAACGATGCTGTGAAGAAGGGTGGTGCGTTTGCATCGAGTTCAGTGGGTGGCATGTCAGGTGCGTTTATACCGGTCACAGAAGATTGTGCGCTGAGTGCGGCCGTCGCAGCCGGCGACTTGACTTTGAACAAGCTTGAGGCGATGACAGCCGTATGCTCGGTGGGTCTGGACATGATTCCGGTTCCGGGAGATACCGATGCTGAAACGCTTGCAGCGCTGATTGCCGACGAAATGTCGATTGGCGTGATCAACCATAAAACCACGGCTGTAAGAGTGATACCTGTTCCTGGTAAAGGGGTTGGCGACAAGGCGGTTTTTGGCGGCCTGTTTGGTGAGTCGGTGATCGTTCCGATTCATGCAGCGGGTGGCTCGACGGAATTTGTGCGTCATGGCGGACGCATACCAGCGCCTTTATCGAGCTTGAGGAACTGATCCCAAAGAGAATCCTGTGCAAGAATTGCAAACCAATTTCAAGATGGAACTCCCAACAATCAACCCAAACCGGGCCATCGATGCCGTTTTATGGGATTTTGACGGTGTGATTGCACGCACGGAGAATCTCCATGTGGCTGCTTGGCAGCGTGTCGTCCGGCACGTTGAGATCACTTTGCCTTCGGATGCCTTTAAAACGGCGGCATCAGAAGATGACAGAGACCTTGTGGCCAGAGTTTTTGAAGCCATTGGCGTATCGCTTCATACAAGCCAGGTACTTGCCTGGTGTGCCGCCAAGCAGGAGGTTTTAGTCGATCTTCTGCGAGCGGCTCCACCGATTTATCCAGGCGTGCCGCAATCGATCCGCAACATTGCATCGCAGGGAATTCGCCAGGCAATTGTGACCAGCACGTGGCGGGCGAATGTGCAGGCAACCCTGGGGCAATCGGGACTGTTGGATATGATGGAATTTGTTGTAAGCAAAGAGGATGTGGCAAAACCGAAGCCTTCGCCGGATGGATATCGTCTGGCGGTTCAGCGACTTGGGCTGCCGCCCGCCAGGTGTGTTGCGCTGGAGGATTCTCCTTTTGGCCTCAAGGCTGCACGTACAGCGGGTGTGAATGTTTTGGGTGTGGCGCATCGCTTTTCGCCGGCAGAGTCAAGAGCTGGTAATTGGGCAGGCGGCGCTAGGATTCTCAACGATTTGAAGTCTCTTGAAGCGGCCTTGATTGCACTTGGAACGCTTTGAAAAGTGCCGAAATTCAAGACTTTTGAAAGTTCTGGCTGACGAAAAACCTTTCATTATGATACCCTTGGCGGATCAGACGCGAGCGGCGTGATGGGCGGCATCTGTGGGGTCGCCTGAGTTCATGTTTCTCCGAAACACAATACCCGAGTTCTGAAAGTACTTCCAAATGCTTGACCTGAAATATGTTCTGGCAAATGTTGAGATTGTTAAACAAAATTGTCGCGACCGTCATGTGTCGCCTGACATCTTGGAAGAGATCGACCACGTGGTTCGGCTTGATGGCGAATATCGGATCGTATTGCGGGATGTGGAGGAGCTTCGCCGCCGCCAGAATGAGGTGGCGCAGTCGACGGGTAAAGAGAAAGATCCTGCCAGGCGAACCGCACTGGTGGCGGAAGGCAAGGGCTTGAAATCGACGGCATCGGAGAAAGAAGAAACGCTGAGGGCACTTGAGACTGAGCTCAAGGATCGTTTGGGTCGTGTTCCGAACATGACACACCCGGATGCTCCGATTGGGTCGGGCGACGATGCCAATAAAGAGCTTCGGATTGTGGGGACCCCTCGAACATTCCGCTTCAAGCCGAAGGATCACCTGGAGATTGGTCGTGCCCTGGACATGATCGACTTCGAGACTGGTGGTAAGGTGAGCGGTAGCGGCTTCTACTTCCTGAAAAACGATGCGGTGATGCTGGACTTGGCGCTTCAGCAATTTGCGATGCGAAAGCTGGCTGGAGCGGGTTTCACGCCGGTGATCACGCCCGACTTGGCACGAATTCAGATTCTTGAAGGGATTGGATTTAACCCGAGAGGTAATGAGACGCAGGTCTACTCCGTTGAGAACACGGATCTTTGCCTGGTCGGAACCGCTGAAATCACGCTTGGTGGGATGCTGGCCGATACGGTGCTGGACGAAAAAGATTTGCCACGCCGGTTTGTGGGGTTGTCGCACTGCTTCCGGACTGAGGCGGGCGCAGCAGGGCGGGCGAGCAAGGGGTTATATCGGGTTCACCAGTTCACCAAAGTCGAGATGTTTGCATTCTCGACACCAGAGCAATCTGGCGAGCTTCATCTGCAACTCCTCAAGCTGGAAGAAGAAATCTTTCAGGAGTTGGGCATTCCCTATCGGGTGATTGACACCTGCACAGCCGATCTTGGCGGACCAGCCTATCGGAAGTTTGACCTGGAAGCCTGGATGCCGGGTTTCTTTGATGGAGGCGGGTTTGGTGAGGTGACAAGTACATCCGATTGCAGCGATTACCAGGCGCGTCGGCTGAACATTCGCTATAAGCCAGAAGGCCAAAAGGGAACACGTTTTGTGCACACCTTGAATGGCACGGCTGTGGCCTTGTCGCGAGCCATTATTGCAATCCTTGAAAATTACCAGAGGGAAGACGGGCTGGTCGATGTTCCACCTGTTTTGGTGCCCTTCATTGGTAAATCGGTCATGGGTGCCAAGTCCTGACCTTGAAACCTGTACCGGGCCAGATGCCGGTGTTTTGAAGCAAGCAATTCCGAAAATGACTTGATCTGGAGCGAAAATCGGTGCGGAATCCTCTGCTGATTCCTGACTTGCGAGAAATCATCAGGGACGGCCAAGCCGCTGACCTGGTCGATTTCTTCGCCGATTACAACCCGCCCAGAATTGCGGAAATGCTCGAGGATTTTGAGCCATCCGAACAGACGGAAATTCTTGCCCTGCTTGAGCAGCGCAAGCGTGGCGAGGTCTTCAGTTACCTTGATCTTGATACGCAAGTCCATTTGGCAGAAACGCTTCCGACAGACGTAATTGCGAGTCTCCTGCAATGGATGCCGCACGATGACCGTGCCAAGCTGGCTTATCAGCTTGAGGAGGAGCAGGTTGACCAGATTCTTCGCCAGTTGGCTCAGGCGGAACGTGAGGATATCCGCAGGCTGCTTTCGTATGAGCCTGGGACGGCTGGTGCAGTGATGACGACAGATTATGCCGCATTGCCGCCGCAGATCAGTGTTCGGGAGGCGATTGCAAGGCTTCGTCAGGAGGCTCCGGACCGCGAAACGATCGACTACGCCTATGTGATCGATGCGCACCGTAAACCCCTGGGGCTTGTCTCCTTAAAGCAGTTGATCCTGGCGCGGCCTTCGGTTCGTATGGAAGAGATCATGAATCGCGACGTGATTTTGGGTCATGTCGACGACGATCAGGAAGAGATTGCCCGAAAGATTGAAAAATACGACCTTTATGCATTGCCAATTGTTGACGAACGTGATCATATGGTGGGCATCGTGACGCATGACGATGCCATGGACATCCTTCGGCAGGAGCAGGGCGAATCCATTCTGGCGTTTGGTGGTGTCGGTGGCCAGGCATCGGATCATGTGAATTCCGATTATTGGCGCACAGGGATTGGGTCGTCTGTCAGGCGTCGATTGACCTGGCTTTTGCCCCTTTTTCTTTCTGGCACCATGACCGGGTGGGTGCTTGACCGATTCGAATGGGTTGACAAGTTGATCCCTGCCCTCGCCGTATTTGTGCCTCTATTGATTGGCACAGGCGGCAACGCAGGCAGTCAGGCGGTCGGTACGATCATTCGAGCCCTGGCTCTCGGCGAAGTCCAATTCGCGGATGCTCTTAAAGTCCTCATACGCGAATGGTTCACAGGCTTATTCCTGGGCATTCTGCTTGGATCACTCGGCTTTCTCTTCGCTTGGATCGGGCTTGGGACATCACCCCGGTTTGCATTGGTCATATCGCTCACAATACTTGGGATCTGTGTCTGGGCGAATGTGGTCGGGAGCATGGTTCCCCTGGTTGCAACCCGGCTTGGAATCGATCCCGCAATTGTATCGGCCCCTTTGATTTCCACCTTGGTGGATGTCACAGGGCTCGTGATTTACTATCTCATCGCGATTATCGTACTTGTCAACGTACTTTGACTTGCATCTGAAAGGCATTGAGAGATGAAATTTGCAGAAATGACGGCCCCGGCCATTCGCCGAATCTCAAAAAAAACGACTCTGGTCGTGGCGCCGATTGCGGCCATCGAGCAGCATTCCCGGCACTTGCCGGTGATCACCGATACGGTTCTGGTGACAGCCGTTGCAGAAGGTTTGGAGCGAAACTTGCCAGGCCATGTTCTGCTTCTGCCCACCCAGTGGCTGGGTGCCAGCGAACATCACTTGCCATTTGGTGGGACCCTGACCGCCACATTGTCCACTTATGAACTGATGCTGATGGAAATTCTCCGTCCTCTACTGCACGATGGGTTTGGCCGGGTCATGCTGCTCAATGGGCATGGTGGCAACATCGACCCGCTTCAGGTGGCTTTGCGGCGTCTCGACCGCGAATTCCCCAGCTCGATTCTCACGGGTTCTGCATACTGGGATCTTGCCGCTGCCGAGTTGGCGGCCTGCTGCACAGGGCCACGTACATCAATGGGGCATGCCTGCGAGCTGGAAACGTCCATGATGATGGCATTGCGTCCTGAACTTGTTTGTCTTGAAGAGATTGAGGACGACCCGGACATGACTCCAGCGGCTGTAAAGTCGATCTTCTGGACCCGCGATTTTGGCCGACGAACAGATCATGGGGCTGTTGGTTATCCATCGTTTGCAACGGCCCAGAAAGGGCAGAAGATGCTTGAGGCGGCCATTGGGGCAGTGACCCGGGTTTCCAGAGGAATTCTGGAGCTTCCTCTCGGATGACTGTTAAGGGCAACTCAAAACCATCGAATCAAAGCGATAAGCCGAAGCCAACTCACGATCCTAAAGCAAGATCCTTGGGTCTCTTAGGTAAGTGGGGAGCGACTGTGGCGGCTTCCGGTCTGGCGTTTTCGATGCTGATCTGGCTGGCACTTTCCACCCGTGAAACCAGGGCCGCCATTCAGGCTTACACGCGATTGACTGCGGCTGTCAATGCACAAGATCTGAATCTTGTGAAAGGTCTCTGTACGCAAAGATTTGTCGATACGCATCGGCTAAAAGCCGCACCTGAGGGCGGGCTTGTTGGTTTTCCACGTTTTATTCACAAAAATTTTCAGGCTTGGCGAGAAGGCCAGGCGGTCTGGGTTTGCCCGACGAATCGAGTTGGGCCAATCTATCAATTTATTCAGGAAGCCGGCGTATGGAAATATGATGGGATTGTCGGGCTTTTACGCAGCGGCCATCAGATCATGGTTTTGCCTGAAGAATCTCGCAACGGAAGCGAAGAAAGCATGATTGGGCCCTGACCCGATTGCGGGATCAGTTGATGGCCTGATCGATGATGAAAATTCCGGCAATCATGGAAACATAGAAAATCATCAAATTTGAGGAAAACATGGTGCCGAGCCAAGTTGGCACTTCGCAACTCATTTGATGGATGTCGATGTCGAAATCAATCTGATCTTCCGAGATGGTTCTATATTTGTTGAAAAGCTTGTGTGCCATCTGCTCCTTTCTATAGAAATCTGCATCAAGAAGCCACATCATTGTAATCGGAAAGATGGCCAGGTAACTGACTTTGACACCTTTTTGCTCCTTGGCAAGTACCAAAAATACGCCTGCAAGTGTGATGCAATAACGCTTCATAATGATCGAGTTGGAGGAGAGTCGATCCGCAATCATGAGAATCATCTGGAGATGGCTGGTACGATTGTTTTGCAAATTAGGATCTCTTTCATGCGGTTTGCCTGAAACATGGCCGGGCCTTTGATGCTTTTTTAAACAAGAGATTTCATCCGTTTCAGGATTTGGATCCGATTGCCTTCAGGATCAAGGAAAAATGCGGTTTTAAATTCGGGTGTATCAACGACGGTGTCTGTCTCAAAAACCAGGCCTTCTGACTCGATCACCCGGCGAGCGGATTCGACATCTTCGACGGCAAATGCCAAGTGGCAGACATATCTCTGGTCAGAGTTTGTCTGGCCTTGAGGGCGTTCGATCATTTCCAGCACAGAACCTGATTCGTTTGCAAGAAAATAGCCTCTGACAGGGGCCTTGCTGTTGTCCAGCACGACTCTCATATCAAATAGACGGACGAAAAAGTCTTTTGAGGCTTCGAGATTGTCGGCGAAAAGTGCTATGTGTTCGATTGAGCTTTTCATGGGCTGAAATTCCTGTTCGTTGGAGATTCAAAATCAAGCATCCGGCTTGGAGGCAGATTTCCTGGCCGGTTTGGTCATGGGCGTTTTTCGGGAACTTTTGATCGGTTCGGCAACGGTCTCAAGCCCATGGTCGGCAAGCCAGTTGGCATGTGGATCCGATTTGAAGCCAGCCATTTGGATCAGAACAGTCCAATGTTCCTGAGAAACAGGATGCACTGAAAGCCTTGAACCGCGGCGGAGCAGTTCCAAGCCGTCAAGATCTTTAGAGAGTCGCAGGGTCGGGAGACCGATCTCAGGTGCCACGGGCGCGACGGACCTGATACTGACCTGAACCCAGGTTGGGTTTTGAGGATCACTCTTGGGGTCAAAGTGGTCGGCTCTGGGGTCGAATTGGGTTGGGTCCGGGTGGGCCTGCTCTACAACAACGGCAATTCCGGCAATACCAGGAGGTTCGGCATTGGAGTGATAGTAAATGACTCCATCACCATATTTTACGTCGTCGCGAAGAAAGTTTCGGGCCTGATAATTTCGGATTCCATCCCAGCCAGTTGTTTGCTGTGGCGAGTTTTCAAGATCCTGATAGGAGAAGCATTCAGGTTCGGATTTGAACAGCCAGTAGCGTGGCATTTTGAATAAGCCTGGTCTTGTCGGGTGGATGGTGATCGAGCAAATGGATTCAAGATGAATTTGAACCAAATCAGCGAGTGTTGGCAAGCCAGACCCAGACGGAGAATACGATCAGGGTCAGGCCAAGGATGGCATAGACTTTTCTAGCCCCTTGATTACCAAAGAGATAGGTGATGGGTTTAAGCTTTGGGTGGCTCAAAAAAACCGGCAGGTTTGCAACGGCTGAGACAAATAAACTGAAACCTGCCAAGGCGAGAATGGAGCATTGAATGCCGATTGCGTTTCCCCCTTGAATTAGCACTGGACGGATCTCCGAAGGCCAATGGGTTTAATCGTCAAGGTCATCAAGATCAATGGGTTCCAGCGGTTTACGTCGTTTTGTGTTTCGCTGGCGGGATTCGTTTTGCTCGTAATCATAATCGTCGCGACTACGAATTTTGTCCCGTCGAGGGGGTTGAAGCGTATGAGGCCGGGGCACGATCGGAGGTTCTAGTGCGTAACGTGTTTCAGGGATGGGATTTGCCAGAGAAATCTGGTCTACCAGTCGGGAGCCGAGCAATTCGAGACGGCTTCGATATTTGGAAACCCTGACACTGAGCCCATCAAAAGCGATCAGAGCAAGGACTGCGATCAGGACACCGCCAGTAATAGGCAGCAGGCCCTGAGCGAGCAGGCCGGTCCAGGCAGTCTGAACAGTGGAAGGATCCTGAAGTTGCAGCAATCGGCCGATGATCAGCAGGGAGCCTAGTAGGCCCAGCATCGGGGCCAGTATGGCGACACGTCGAAGAGTGGGGATATTTCGCCCGAGTTCTTCAGATTCAACCCTGACAGCGCTGGTAAGAGCGCGTTCAAGATCGACAGAAGAGCGACCCCAGCGGCTCACAACAGCAGTTCCAACGCGAGCGGCGGCCGAGGGGTTCATTTCGCAGAGGTCGAGCAGCTTCGTGCGGTCAATTCTGCCGTCTTCCAGGCGTTCTTCGAGCCGGTTCAAGAAACGCTTTGGCATGATTCGGCGGCTTCGCAATGCCCATGATCGTTCCAGAACGGTGATGATGGACAAAGCAGCACAGGCACCCAGAGCGGCCCAGGCCACACGATCGGTCCACGGAGTTTGCTGATAAATGGCTAGGAACCTGGACGCCATCTGCTGAGCATCTCGCAAAACAAGTTCCTGTAATGGAGGAGCTTGCGGAACTTCATCTGCCAGGGCGGATGGCATGTAAACCACGCCTGCCATGATCAAGAGAGTGGCCATTGGAGCCATTCGGGAAGGTATCAGTCTCGCAAACATCATGGCCGTTAATCCCTTGACTGCCAATTTCAGACTGAAATCGCTTCGGAACCTGAGAACCGCCAACATACCATTGAGAGAGATATCACCGTATGCAGTGCGGCAAGCTTAGAATTGATCAGGAAGCGGGGCGTGCCAGTTTCGAAGAGGCGGTCGCTTTGACAGCCCCAATTCGATTCTTGGCCTCTGTGGCGGCGGCTTCCTTGGGGAATCGCTCCACGAGTCTTTCATAAAGATCGGCAGCATCGGTCGGCTGGTTGAGTTGCTCATAAACTTTACCTGCCTCAAGCAGGGCGTTGGCCTGCCAGGTGGGAACATCGTGAAGGATGTCGACCTTGAGAAATTCTCTCAGTGCCTCGCGATAATTCTTTTCGTGAAAATAGGTTTCACCTCGCATAAACTGCGATTTGGCAGAGATATCGCCAGTCGGTCGGGCATCGATCGCATTCTGATAAGATTTTCGGGATTCGTCAAATTTGGCGGTTGATTGGAATGCTCGCCCTCTCAGATAAAAAACTTCACCTGCGATCTCAGGGTTCTTGGAAAACTCCGGGTTGGCCATCATTTGATCTGCCGATTTTAAGACCATCTCCCAGCGTTTCAATGCAGAAAGGGCTTGGATCCTTCTGAGCGAAGCCGTTGTGGCCCAGGCGGGTGATTCGGCAGGCGAGAGGCTGGTAATCAACTCGTTGAGGATTTTGACAGCCTCCTCTGGATGGTCCGTTCTGGCTGCGATTTCGCCGAGCCAGAATGCGGCCTCTTTGGCCAGTAAGGTTTTGGGAAATTCTGAGCGGAGCTGATTCCAGAATTCACGTGAGCGATCCCAGTTTTTCTGTTCCAGCTCTGCCCTGGCTGATCGATAAATCGCCGCCTCGCGTAGTGGATCTGCCATATCTGTGGGTCGTGGTGTTTTCACCAGTTGTGATAAAAGTTTGCACGCGTCGGTGTACTTCTTGGCGGAATAGGCAGATTCGGCAAGGTTTAGCTTGGCTTCTGCAGCAAATTTGGACGCTGGCATGGCGGTCAATAATTTTTGAAAGATCGTGTCGGCTTGAGCGGGATTACCGGAATCCATGAGAGCATAGGCCCATTCGGAAAGGATTTGATCTTGATCCTTGAGTGCGGGAAGCGTTGGTTCCTGGGCGCTGCTCAGATACGATTGATCAAGCTCTGCGTAGGCTTTCACAGAGTCGGCTGGCCGACCAAGTCGGGTGAGAAGTCGGGCTTTACTGACAAGGGCTTCGCGATTCAATGCGGATCGCGCCGATTTGTCGGCTGCGAGAAGCTTTTCGATCTGTTCCAGTGCTTCATCGAACTTGCCTGAACCGGTGAGGACTTTGGAGGCCGCCATGGTGGCTTCCTGGCCAGTTGCCAGATCTCCGGCAGATCGATCCGCAGCGTTTGCAAAGGCTTTGGCTGAATCGGCAGGGCGCTTTAGTTCGGTATAAGCGTAGCCGAGGTCTGTGTAGGCGCGGGCCTGAATTTTTTTGTCGGTGGAAAGGGTGGCGGCATTTTCAAGCCATGTAGCGGCCAGTTCGGGCGATTTCGACTCCAGGGCGGATTCGCCGAGCCTGATCAAGGTTGGGACAAGCGTATCGCTTTGGGGATAAGTGGCGATCAACCGTTTTAAGGATTCTGCGGATTCGGTTTTTTTGCCAGTTTCCCATTGAGCGATGGCAAGCCAGGAGAGGGCGTGGTCGGCCAGCCTTGGTTTGGTGGTTTTCAGATAATTGGACAAGGCTTCAATGGCGATGGTGTAATTCTTGGATTCAAAGGCGGACTGACCCAATAAAAGCAGCGATTCGGCGTTTCCTGCCGGCATGGATTCGGCACCGACACCGGCCAGCAAGGCCTGGGCTTTGTCAGGCTTGCCCATGGCTTGATAGGCCAGGGCAAGTTGATAGATGGCCGAAGACTTCAGGTCGGGGCGTTGGGCGGATTTTACGAGCGGCTCGAGAATTGAAACGGCGACGATGGGTTTGCCATCCGAGGCCTCCATCCGAGCGAGAAGAAGGCGGGCATCGTCGGCCAGAGGCGATTTGGGGCTATCTTTAAGAAGTTGCGTAAGCAGGTTTCGAGCTGTGTCATATTGCTTGGATTCGGTTGCGAGATCAGCGGCCCGGAGCCGGGCGTCGTCGGCCCAGGTGTCTTGCGGAAATCGGTCTGCAAGCTGCTTGAAAAGTTCCCCGGCACGCACCTTGTTTCCTGTGATAAGTTCTGACTCTGCAAGCTGGTACAGTAGGCCTGCCGATAATGGCTGACCGTCGATTTTCTTGAGTAGGGGCTGGAGCAGGGCTTTGGCTTCGGCCCCTTTTTGGCGTTCCAGCAATAGGCCTGCCATGCGTGAGGTGGCCTGGATTGAGATTGGGGTAGGTGGATCGGTAAGGGCCAGCGGTTCGAGTAATTTCAACGCGTCATCGGGCTTGCCAGCCTTTAATAGGGCTTCCGCAAGTTTCCATCTCGACTCAGGTACCAATGGGCCATTTGGGCTTGCTTTTGTAAGTGCTTCAAGTGATCTTGAAGATTCGCCCAGCAGGCCCAGCGCAATTTGCTCCTGGATGATTTGATAAAGGGCACGATCGTTCCATTCCGCGCCGCCTGCCGATAGCAATTTCTCGAACTGGTCGAGCGCTTCTTTGTGGCGTTGCTTAAGGGCAAAGCTCCGGCCGAGCCCAAAAATGGCACGTGTGGTCAATCGTCCGGTGGGGTACTGATCGAGCGCTTTTTTGTAGAAGTCAATAGCGGCGTCAGGTTTTTCCTGACGAATGGAAATATCGCCGGCATAGACCAATGCGCTATCGCGCTGAGGGTGATCGACAGGCGATTTTTCAAGAAACAGTTTGAGAGAGGATTGGGCATGATCCATATCGCCCATGAGATAAGCCGTTTCGCCTGCCCTGAATTGTGCAGAAGCAAAATTGGGGTGGTCGGGCGACTTGGTCAGAAACTCTTCAAAGGCTTTACGGGCATCAGAATATTGGCCGAGAAAGAGGCGGCAGGTGGCATAGGCGTAGGTGGCGTTGGCGATTTCGGTTTTCGAAGCTTTGGGGTTCTCTTTCAAAAACTTCTGGAATTCGTCAGCAGCCAAATCATAGCGTCTTTGCTGATAGAGGCCGTTTGCGAATTTCAGGGATTCAGAGGCATCTTGAGCAGTAGCATGGACATGAGTATGCAGGAATGCTGTGGCAAAAAGAATTGCGTAAAGAAGCCGGGTGTTTTTTAAAGGCGGAATAAAGCAGGAATGGAGGAAAGGTGGGCAACATTCCATGTCTGATACGCTCCGTTTGGGCGACTGCATACGAGATGGATCGGTGCAGGTGTTGACTGAGTTTATATCGTACTGCGAAATCGATGAATCAACAATGGTTTCTGATAATTCCGACGGAGTTTCAATTTGTATTGGTTTTGACAGATTGTAAGATAGGGGGGCGAGTGGAGATTCTAGCGATTAAGTGCGCCTTAGCGAGTCTCATCGGCAGGGCTTCCATGAGACTGCTTAAAAAAGCGTGTTTATGCGTATCAAAGCAAGTCTTTCAGTGGATTTAAGCAGAGATTAGGCAGTGGCTGTGGCTTTGGTCGGCTGCGGGTTGTAGAGGATTTGAGTGATATGCGGGTGTTGGAGGGTTGTGAAGTCGTATTTAAGATTCATTTCGTTTGCAAGAGACACCGAAATAGAAAAGGAACCTCCATGGAAGGAGGCTCCTTTAGAATGATGACCCACGGATGGAATGACTGACCGATGACAGCCCGGCCTTTAAACACTACGATTGGCAATTCGGGTGCGACGTCGGGCATGAAGCCCGAGAACTGCAACGCCGAATGTCCATGCCAGAATGGTCGTGGGCTCCGGCACAATAATCGGGCTGATTTTGCCGATTGTGTAATAGGGAATGGAATCTTCGCCCACCAGAAGATCGTCGGGCGAACCAGCGTAAAGGTTTACGCTGACACCGTTTGCCAAGTTGATGCCTGGCAGTTTGCTGAAATTATTCACAGTGAATTCAAAGTCAGGCCCTTTATTGAAGAGCGTGCCTTGGTTGGCCGCGAGGGAAGGGCCGTAGTTCATACCCAGTGCTTGGCCGGTAAGGGCTGCGGCAACAGAGAAGCCATTCAGGCCTGGGCCGGATTGGGTTTTGTCGCCCGTAATACCAGCGACAGCGGTTGGGCTGCCGTTCATGGAATTTGGACCGAATCCGATCGTGATCGAGCTGCGGCTACCAATATTTGGGAGTTCCAAGCCGCCAGCGGTCTTGAACTGGTCTGTGGAAGTTCCAACCACACCATTACCATCGACATCGCCAGCAACTCCGAAGAAGTTGGCTCCAACATACATGGTGTCGGTCGCTTTGTCGTAGTTCAGGCGCAAGTCTTTGACGTTCCAGCCATTGATTTTGCCTTGATCAGTCATCCATTGGGGCTGGGCAACATCACCGGTCTGGCCGTTGAAGTCGAGCACCCGGATCACGTTCTGATTCGTCAAGGCGAAATCATTTTCAACGTCTCCAGTAAAGTTGATCACGTCGGCAAAGGCAGGTGCTTGAACCATGCCCGCCCAAAGCAAACTGAAAATCATAACGTGACGCATCGGGCGTATCATGACAAGTCTCCTTACTCGTCGAGGAGGAATGACCTGAAATCGGTCAGCCCTTCCTTGATTCAATCCTTCCGACACTCTTTGTCGAAACTGGATTTTCCAATTTTCACAGAGCATACACATCTATCTCGATTCGTTCAAGAGGGAAATGATCCCAATCTTTTCCCTCTCGGTTCCTGTCTGGGCGTATCCAGCGAGTATTTTGCTCGTTCGGGCTCGTTCCAGAACTTTCCATATCTGAAAGGATAAGGCGGAATGCAACTCTTTCGTAACATTCTTGGGGCCATTCGTTCCGCCTGGTCGAATCGTTTCAAGGCGGTCAAAACTCCCCGACGCCACATCCTTTCCGGTGTGGATCATTTAGATCATCGGCAATTGTTGACCGCTTCCTTTACTGGAAACGTCATAAACGATTTTCCCGCTGCAACCGGACCTGGTGTGAAATTTTTGGTCAATGGGCCATCAGTTCAGCCAAATATCCCAGTTTCACTTTCTTCACTGATAAGTGTGACCGGTTTTAACCAGAGCGGAGTCGCTCTATCCTATGATCCAGTAAGTGATCAGCTCGCGGTGGGACTGCTCCAGCCCAATGATGGCCGGACGGTTGGTCAGGTTGTGATTGCAGGCGATGCCGACAATAATCTCAACTCGGCGACGGTTGATCCTGCTGTTCTGGCGGTCATGCCCACATTCAGCGATCTAGCGGACCTGGGTGGGTCGGAAGAGATGGGGGTCTTTTTTGACCTCAACAATGACGGCGTTCCTGACATTATTGCCGGCGTGGCTGGTGAACCGGCTGCGACCAAAAACTTTCAGGTTGCCGAAGCGGTTCCTCAACCCAATCCCATGAGCCCTCCACGCTTTGGTGCCAAGTTCCCGAGTCATTATGCCGGAAACTTCTATCTTGTGAATGACCCGGCACACCCGTCGATGGAATTCACGATCAACCACTTCTCGACACTTTACCAACAAGTGACGGGCACTCCACTCACACCGAGTCAGGTGCTTACAGCAGGTGCCGTAGGTAAGGCCTCGTCCGATTCAGGCATCTCTGAAGCGGTCTATTTTGCTCAGCCTTTCACATGGCAGGGTGTCAATCCGGCCACGGATCTGGCCATTACAAAGACTGCCATTCCAAGCCCGGTTCGAGTCAATGATACGCTGGTCTATTCGATCGTAGTCAAGAATAACGGTCCGTTTGCAGACAACGCCGTGAATGTGACCGATGCGTTTCCGGCAGGTGTGAATTTGGTGAGTGTCACACCTTCGCAAGGCACAAACAGTACAACACCGACTGGATTCAGTTCCAGTTTGGGGCCGATAGCGGCTGGTGGATCCGCCTCGATTCTTGTTGTGGCTCAGCCCACGGCCGTTGGGACAATCACCAATACGGCAACGGTCACAGGATCGATTCTTGATACGGACCCTTCCAATAATACGGCGACCCTTAATACGCCAGTGCTGGCACCCCTTGGTCCAGTAGCTTGCCCGCCAATTTTGGTCAACCCACACCATACCGGCATCGTGAACACGATTCACAGAACGTTGATTCGTGTCAATGTGTTCGGAACGGCAGACTTTGATGTCAACAGCATCAATAGTTCCACAGTCAGGCTCTCAGGCGCCGTCCCGATTGGTGAATTCACCCAGCGGATCAATGGCGACCATTTCATGGATCGCACCTATCTCTTTGCAGGTAATGATCCTGCATTGGCTACTCTGCCGGCTGGGTTCACCACAATGACCCTGACCGGTGCGACAGCAACAGGTGGGCAGATCGCCTCTCAAGCCAATGTGTTCAATGTCAACCAAGGTGTGTTTACGCCTGAAGTGGCCAGACGTTACCAGAATGAAGTCGGTACGGCTGCCAAACTGGCTCGTGAGCAGAACCCTCGGCTGCATCTGGTGGACGTGCTTTACCCAGCGGCTGCCGCAGCAGCGTCCAGGTCCCATGCGGCTCCGGGTTCCATTGCTGGTGCTCGGCTCGGCTCCAGTACAGTTCGAATTCCTGGAGTCGGTGTTCACCAACCGCCAGTTGTCCATCATGCGGCGGCACCAAAGGTTCATCTTGGTGCAAGCTCGGTCCGAATCCCAATTACCAATGGTTTTGGGAGCCCTGTCGTAATCAATAACCCAGGTGGAACTCGGGCCGCCAGCGCCGGTGTGAATCTCAACCCACGTAAAACCGTGAAAGTCACGCCTGCGGCTCATGCCCCTGGTACACGGATCAGAGCCAATGTGGCCACCAATATCAACGACTTCGCAATGTCGAGCTAATAACCGGCTGAGTTCCGGAATCATTCCTCGACAGCCTGGGCCGCACGTCATCTCACCTGACGTGCGGCCTGCTTTTTTGTATCATAGGATAGATGCGACCTTGCCGCCGCCTGTTCGGAACCGACGCACCTAACGAAAAAAAAAGGTTGGAAAATGACATGGCTGACCTGACGCCAAACCAGCAGAAAATTGTCGGCAGATATTATGACAATTTTGAAAGTATCAAGATTCAGAAGCTCTCTGAACTTGCTACGGAGATCTATCTAGCGGAAGGCAAGAAACAGGAACGCCTGTGGAAGCAGGTTGGAGAAATTCTGGTGGCCCTGAAAGTGCCTCAGGCCCAGGCAGATCATGTCGTGGCCCAAAAAAATCCGGCAGTGATTCCTGCAATAGCACAGGAATTGGGCCGTAAACTTGGCAAATAATTGAGCAGTGTAAAAAAAGGTCGGGGCGAGAACATTCCCGCCCCATCCGATTGGTTGATAAAATCGCAAGGGTCAGCCGACAGCGGCTTTAAGGGCGGCCAGAACGGAGTCGTAGTCGGGTTCGCTGGCGATTTCCGGGACGTATTGTGCGTAGACGACTTTATCGTTGGCATCGACGATAAAGACGGCGCGGGTCAGGAATGGAACGGGGATGTCCTTGACCAGAACTCCGAATCCCTTGCCGAAGCTTTGGTCGTGCAGGTCGCTGAGAGTCTTCATGTTTTCCACCTTGGCATCGCCACACCAGCGGGCTTGGGCGAAAGGCAGGTCGGTTGAGACAGTATAGGCTTGCACCTTGTCGCCGAAGGCTGCCAGTTCAGTAGAAAATCGACGGGTCTGAATGTTGCAGACGGGGGTATCCAAAGAAGGAACCACGCTGAAGATACGGACCTTACCAGAGGTGTCAGCGAGCTTTACGATGGAAAGGCCAGCGCCAACTGTCGTGAAGTCGGGGGCTTGATCACCGGCCTTGATTTCTGGGCCGATGAGATCCTTAGGGTTGCCTTTGAGTGTGACGGCTGCGGTTCTTACGACAGACATTCTGTGATTCTCCGATTTTGGGATTTTGTTGATTCTTGGCTGGTATCGATTCTCAATGATTTCGATACATCCACTGCCGAATCATGATCTGGCAGGGACAATTCCGTCAAGTCTCTGATATGATAGATCTCAACTTGGAACGATCAACGGATCGATTGCTCATTTTCGCAAACTCCCATTGGAATTCAGATCGTTCTCATGACCAAAAGACTCAACCCCTACGAATTTGATGTGATTGTGGTGGGTGGCGGCCACGCTGGTGTGGAAGCTGCAATGGCCTCGGCCCGGGTCGGTTGCCGCACGGTACTTTTGTCGATGAATGTCGATTCAATCGGCCAGATGAGCTGCAATCCCGCCATTGGTGGGGTCGCCAAAGGCCAGATGGTACGCGAGATCGATGCTCTTGGCGGTGTCATGGGCGAAATTACCGACGCCACCGGAATCCAGTTCCGGCTCCTGAATCGCACCAAGGGCCCAGCCATGCACAGCCCGCGGGCACAGTGCGATAAGAAGGCGTATCAATTCCTGGCCAAACGGTTTGTGGAGAGCCATCCAAACCTTACAGTCCGCCAGGAGCTCACAGAAGACATTTTGGTTGAGTCCGGCCGGGTCGCTGGCGTGAGTGTTCGTGGTGGGTTTAATTATCGAGCCAAAGCCGTGGTGCTCACGACGGGCACATTTCTGCAAGCCCTTATGCATACAGGTGAAACTAAAACCAAGGGGGGCAGGGCAGGCGATATTTCCGCCGAAGGCCTTTCGGGAAGCCTGCTTCGCTTGGGCATAGAACTTCGCCGATTCAAGACCGGTACACCGCCTCGGCTCAATGGCCGGACGATCGATTTCAGCCGCCTGGAGCCGCAGCCCGGCGACTTGGTCCCAGCCCCATTTTCGTATCTGAACGATCGCATCAATCAGCCACAAGTTGATTGTCATATTACTTTTACCAACGAAGAAGTGCATGAGATCATCCGGGCCAACCTGCACAGGGCCCCAATGTATTCAGGACAGATTGAAGGCATCGGGCCACGCTATTGCCCATCAATCGAAGACAAAGTCGTGCGCTTTCGCGACCGCGACCGTCACCAAATCTTTCTGGAGCCTGAAGGCCGCAATACGCACGAATATTATTGCAACGGAATTTCCACAAGCTTGCCACGCGATGTTCAGGAAGAAGTGATCGCACGGGTGGAAGGGCTCGAACATGCGGAAATTATGCGTTTTGGCTATGCCGTGGAATATGACTTCGCACCGCCCACTCAGCTTTTTCCCACCTTGAACGTAAAATCCGTTCCCGGCCTCTATCTGGCAGGCCAGATCAATGGTACCACAGGCTATGAAGAGGCTGGCGCACAAGGGCTTGTGGCCGGCGCCAATGCCGCACTGGCCGTGAGGGGGAGCGAACCTCTCCTGATCGATCGATCCTCAGCCTATATCGGTGTCATGATCGACGATCTCGTCACCAAAGGGGTGGAAGAGCCTTACCGAATGCTGACAAGCCGAGCGGAGTTTCGGCTCCTCCTGCGTCACGACAATGCCGACTTTCGACTGACTCCCCTGGGCCGAGCGTCCGGCTTGGTGGACGACACCCGCTGGCGACACTTTCAAAAGCGTTCAGAACAGTCCATCACCCTGCAATCGCGGCTTCGATCGCTCAAGCACGAAGAGCAGACCCTCGAAAAAATTCTGCGAAGGCCAGAATCCACATGGCAGGATATTGCCAAACTGGCGCCTGAATTTGCCCCCAAACTCTGGCTTGAATCCGCCATGAGTCATATCGTGACGGAAACCAAATATAGTGGTTATATCGAGCGTCAGGCACTGCATGTGGAACAGTTCCAAAGGCTTGAGGAAAAGCAGATCCCGCCTGATCTGGATTTCTCCAAAATGACAACCCTCCGATTCGAGGCTCGTGAGAAGTTCGCCAATCAAAGACCCCACACTGTGGGTCAGGCTGGACGGTTGAGCGGGATCACACCCGGCGATGTGGCGACACTTCTGGTGCTTCTCAAAAAAGGCCCTGACTTGCCAAGGATCACTCCTCAGCTTTGAGAGCAGTCAGGTATGGTGGCTAAGAGGTCTGAATGAATTGAGAGATCTGGGGGCAATGAGGATGCTCAGCCGAATGAGGGGGTTGAGAGAGTGGTCGTGTGAACTCAAAGGCTACGCATTTACTCTAAGATCCCAGAAATTTGGTGGTTTAAGGTTCTCAAAAGCTACCCTTTTTAAGAAAACGTGTCTATTTTCCCCAATCTCCGAAAAATTCGATTGACACAATGGGCAACTTCCCTATCATAGAAAATCTGGTAAAGACAGCGTATTCGATACAGATTCACACGGAACGGATCTTCTTGGTCAGCTAAGATGTCTCGGACGAGGCCTCATCTGCCTTAAAAACCAGTTGTAGGTTTCATCAGTAGTTACATCTTAGAGTTGGCCAACCTAACTGGAGGGGGAATTCGGAGCATATGAAAACAGTATTCACAACAGGCGAGGCGGCTCGTATATGTAAAGTCAGTCAGCAGACGATTATTCGCTGTTTTGACTCAGGCCAGTTGCGTGGTTTTCGGGTTCCGGGTTCGAAGTTTCGCCGAATTCCTCGTGAAGCACTGATTCGGTTCATGAAAGAGCATGGGATTCCGACGGATGCTCTTGAGAGCGGTCGTCACCGGGTATTGATTGTGGATGACGATCCCGCCATCGTGGAGCTGATCACGGATGTTTTGAACGAGAGTGGCCGATTCGAGTGTCGATCTGTAAATAACGGCTTCGAAGCGGGCAAACAGGCCAACGAATACAAGCCCGAGCTGATCATTCTGGACATCATGTTGCCTGATATCAATGGTAAAGCCGTTTGCGAAGCGATCCATCGCGACGAGAATCTGAAAAGCATCAAGATCATCTGTATTTCAGGGATGGTCGAAGAGGACAAAATCAGCGAATTGACCGCTGCAGGCGCCAACGCCTTTATGCACAAACCACTGGATATCGATGGCTTGAAGTTGAAAATTGCGGATCTGCTCGATATGACTCACGAAGAAATGGCGATCTAATCGTTAAGTCTGTCGCGACCGTTAGTCTTTGCCGAATCGGTCAAGTTTGACGGTCAAGCAGTTCCCCAGCCAGATCCGAAATGAGGTGTATGGCACATTGCGATCGCTATGGATAGCGATTCATGGTTGGGCCTGTTAGGAGTCCTTCTCCGTGTCGAAGCCCTCGACGGATGCCTGCTCAGATCCACTGAAACCTTCACTGGCCAATGGCTTGCCATGGCTTTGGGCCACCGCCGATGCCTGTGCAGAAGTTCTGACTGCTGAGACCCAATCCGATTCGGAATCCAGGCTCCACACGCTCTTGAAATGGGATCCAGGCCATGTTTCACAGAGGCTCTGGTCAACCCCTCGCCCGTCGACTACAGGTCTGGCTCTACCTGAAACGCTTTGGACTCTGAAAACGACCCGCCAGGCCGCAGCCGTTACAAAATTATTTCAGTCAGGCTTGGCGCTTGGTCTTGCAATCCAAAGGCTTGCAGAAGAATATTCGTTTCACCTTCCCGCCTCAGGTATGGAGTGGTCAATCTGGCTTCAGGGCCCGCTTTGGGTGATGGCTGCCCAATCATCAGACGATTTTGCTGACTGGCTGGAGACTCCAGAATCCGTTTTCAGGCAACGTATTGAGACCAAAATACTTGGCTTGCGTGCCACGCTTTGGTCGCAATGGAATCTGGCCCAATTTGGCCAGGATACGATCGCCCGATTTCTTTGGACAACACGTGGCCACTCTTCAACCGACCTCCTGACGTTATCGCCCAAAACGTCAGGCCCCGACGATCTTTTGGCGATTTTGGAGCAGGCTCATGCCATTTACGGGCAGAGTCGATTTTGCCTGAATCGCACAGCACGTAGCGACACATCCATGAAAGATCCCCGAGTGGCCCTGCTGGAAGCTCAGGTTTTGTCGCTCTCAAAACAGTTGACAGTCGCACCTCCTGACGACAACAGGCTCGTCAAACGCACTCTTTCCTTGATCCGCTCATCCCACCAGGCCCGTACTGTTCAGGATCGATTCCAGCAGGCCAGCCAGATCCTGGAATCGATAAGTCGCGATGCCAATATGCTTTTAAGCGTCTCAAAACAGCACGGTTCTGATGCGGCAACCCCACAGGAATCGATCATTGGCATCTCCGATCCCGGCTTGGATGCAAGTCCTGGCGAGTTTGATTTCAAGCGTCTCCAAAATCAGTGGAAAAGTTTGCAAGCCCATTGGTGGGAAATGCTTGGCAAGCTTGATGACTGGTCTGAAGAAATGGGTAAGCGGCATTGCCGATCCGAGAGTCAGGCCCAGGCAGGTCGATTTGAGTCGCTTGCGGAATTTGCGGCAGGTGCGGGCCATGAGCTGAATAACCCGCTCGCTGTGATTCAAGGCAGGGCCCAACTTCTCTTGGCAAAAGCGACCGACGAAACCATCAGGTCATCCTTGAAGGCCATCGTGGATCAATCCCTTCGGGCACACAGGATGCTTAGAGACCTGATTTTCATTGCCCGACCGACAGACCTCCGGCCCCGATTTTCTCGCCCTTCCGAGATTGTCCGAACGATTTCCCGAGAACTCAAGGAAGAGGTTCACCAGCGCGAGATTCGACTCGACATTCTGGTTTGTCCGCAAGCTCAGCGATTGGAAACCGATCAGATTGATCCCGATGCATTTCGCCACATGACACTGAGCCTGGTGCGCAACGCCATTGAAGCCAGTCAGCGCGGCGGTCAAGTTCGAGTTTCCCTGAGGCTTGAACCGCAGTCTCTGAGACTGACAGTCGAGGATGAAGGCCAAGGCTTTGATCTTCGCGAATCGAACCATCTTTTTGACCCGTTTTATTGCGGACGCAAGGCAGGCAGAGGGCTTGGCCTGGGCCTTCCGCGGCTCGCACGGATTGTGGCCCAGATGAACGGTCGAGTTCGCTATCGTTCCCAGCCTGATCGGGGAAGCGTTTTTGAAGCTGTCCTACCGCTCTTCGTGGAATCTCAGATTCAGACCCTCTCCACATCCGCATGAAATCGGATAAACCCAAAATATGGTTAAAGATGATGGTTGTCGCGGGGCCGAAGGCTGCACCTGTTGATAGTAGCCTGAGAGGGCCACATCTAATGATTCATCCCGCATACGGAATGGCTAACCAGCGGCCAGGCATATGACAGGTTTCTACTCCTGAGCGCCAATCACAGACCGTGGCCCATTGAATCCTCATAGGCTTGAATGCCCTTAATAAAACATGCAGTCCCGCTGGGTCTAATTCAAGTGCCGAGTGATTTGATATTCTTGGAACGGCTGAATCATAATATTGACAAATGCAATCAAGGCTCTCCCATCCTTGCCGGAGATGCCACTCATTGTTGTTCGCGACTGATCAGAGCATATCAGACTCTCTGTTTTCCATTCACCCACCAGTCAAAATGATTCATTACCGCTTGCAGAACTCTTCCAAATCGTCCCTGACCTGGAGCAGTTTTCCAGTTGGGCCCTTAAGTGATTCAGCCCATCGAACGAATTCCGTAACCATCGAATCGATGCCTTGATAATTTGCTGGGTTGTGCTTCGCGTGATATTGGACCACAAACGACTCAAAATCTGTTTGCGTCAATTTTTTCAGTTTCCCAATTAATTCTTGCCGCTCCTTATCTGTTAATGTTTGTTCATGCGGGGTGAAATCAATTAAGGGCATTGGATTCCCTCCACTTGGTGGCGCAAGTGAGCAATATTCCAATGAACCTACCAAAAACTTTGCGGCATTCATTGCTGCCGTCTTTTGCAGTTCTTCCTTATTATCGGATTTGTTTCCGTCGGCCCAGTCGCAGATGGCCTTGATTAAAATCCAGTCCACTTTAAGATCGGCCGCAGCCACATACAAGCCTGCGCCTTCCATTTCCCCGCCAATTGCTTCTTGCTGCAATTTCTGAAGCGACTTACGATAATCGATATCATCGATCAGTTTTTCGCCGCTGAGAATAAGACCAAATTGGACATTTGGGTCCTGCCTTGAACTTTGAGAAAACGTGTTGAAATGATTAAGCAGACTAACACTGGCGGTTACTTTGTCACCTCTCAAGATAATTTCTCCGTCCTTAATTTTTTGATTGTCATATAATAGAATCTGTTTTGAAACCAAGATGTCACCTAGCTTTTGCTTTTCGGGGTCAACGCCGAAGGCGATTCCCAAAGCGATCACAGCGGCAGGCTTCACAGCCGTAATTGCCTTGATGACTGTCGATTGCATTGCGCCTTGACCGCTGGTTCCCATTTCGGAAATTGTATGGAAAATCCTTGTGCCATTGATCGTACCCAAATCATTGTAAATTCGACCATCGATCCGTTCAGGTTTGGCCTGCTGATTGGTTTTCTCGAAACATAAATCACAAATGGCTCTGGTTTCGTGACTGTTTACAGTGATGATCAGTACAACGTAATGGAAGTCTGATTTGGTGGTTTCACTGACCTGGATCATTGTCTTGAGCTCCAATTTTTGAGAATTATCAGTCCGGTCGCGACGCAGTGCAATCTGTCCGACTGCCCCATCAGCGACTTTGATCTCCCAGTTTGTGTTGTGGCCCATTTGTTCGGTTAAAATGTCTTCCAGCCATTGGCGCATCAGGGCCAGTAGCTGGCTTGCCTCGCCCGCGCGGGTGCGCACCTGAAGGCGGCCGCTGTGGCGTGTTTTGTCTTCGTCCTTGACTTGCTCGATCCGGCAGAGGCTTTTTGTTTTGAAGTCCTTGAAGCATAGGCCGGTTTTGGCGTAAGTGGCGTTCTTTTGGGCCAGCTTGCCCACCCGGCAGATCAGGCTCTGCATCAGGCCAGGGTGGAGGAAGGGGAGGATGACGTCGAAACCATAAATTTCGGCATCATCATCATCCCAGTATGTAAAATCACCGCCTGCATCTTTGATTTCCGGCA
>CAMBEP010000006.1 GCA_945865635.1 Candidatus Kuenenia stuttgartensis | reverse complement strand
TGAGGTCTAAAAAAAAGCTGCTGGCACCCCGGCAGGGGTGCAAGACCTTATGTCGCGTCTTCGTCCGGTGGTGTCGTCGCTGACGCTCCTCAACCACCGGCTACTGGCTCCAGATGCCTCCGGCATCGTTTTGATCAAAAAGTGCCATTTATAACCGCGTAGAGTATATTGCTTCGGCCTGTTTTTAGTCTTCTTCTGGTTCGAGCAGTTCGACGTCCTGGACTGAGACCAGTCGGGCCCTGAGATCTTCGTGATATCGCACACGGCCACGAATTCCGACTCTCTTGCCGACCCATTTTTCGATGGGGGCTGCGGGCGGCATTTTTAGATAGGCGATGGTTGCGCCGGTATCGCCAATCAGGTTATAAAGCAATTGGCCATCGACATCGCGAGTGGATGGCAGCATTAGGCCTGAGATATCGAATCGGTTTCGACTTGTGGCAAGTTTTAAGTCATCTGATTTCATTCGATTGGGGTCGTGGGATCGGCTTCGACGCATGGACTCCCAAAATTGGCGGGAGGATCGGCCGATTTCATCCTGACGCTCCGCCTTGTCTCTCAGGGAATGGAGACGGGCGGTCTGGCTGGGCGACATGGGTCGCCCCTGCATGGTTTCGCAGGAGGCGAGTATGGAGCGAAAGTCCCATGAAATCAGGGGCTGGGCAACGACGACGCGGAACCGCGATTCAAGCAGTTCCAAAGCCTGGTCCGGATCGGCAGGCAATTCCAGAGGGCTGACTTTTCCATGGGCGCCTTGAAAACCCTTTACATTTCCACCTGGATTTTTATTTGGCCCGGGAGTTGAATCTTCGTTGCCTGGTGGGGCTGGCATTAGGGGTGCAAAGTCGGGCAGGGCCGCGGGATCGGAATCGAGGATGAGGTCAGGGCCGTTGTCGATGGGAATTTTTCGCTGCAGCGGCTTGTCGGGATCAGGTGCATCAAGAATTTCGAGGGCATCAATCCCTGGCGGCTTGGTTTCTTTCGGTTTTTGGTCAGGTTCTGGTGCGGGGTTCGACCTTGCGATGACCAGGGGCGAACCTTGATCGATCTCTGGAGGAGCATTGGCGGGCGGTTGAATTTTGGGAGGCAGGGGTCTGGGATTGCGTTTTGGGGTCGAATTGGCGAGGGTTCCGGGCCCCTCGGAATCCACGAAGCCTTCTTCAGTGCTCGGTTTACGGTTGTCGATACGGCGGACTTGATCCTTACGAATGAAACGTGGCTCATCGGTGGGCGGCTCGATGGCCCGCCAGGTGATCAGTCCACCGCGCTGGGGCAGGAGAAGCGGCTCATTGGGCAAGAGCCAGACGGTCGCGCCTTTTTGAATTTCCATGCCCGGAGGGCCCGGCAATCGTGCCCCGAGCCGGCCGGGCCTGATGGTGGCTTTGGTTGACTTGATTCGGCCCTCGCCCTTACGAATTTCGCTGATATCGGATTGAAGGATCCAGCTTATGGAGCCCTGAGTCGACCGAATCTGGAGCCACTGGGATTCGTTGGAGAGGTTCTTGATCCAGATCAGGTCGCCGCTCTGGGCGGTTCCGGTGATGAACGAAACATCATTTGGAGTATGGTGGATCAAGGCGGAATCGGCGATGACCTCGGCCATGGCCCAGCCACTGTCAAGGGGCGAAGGTTGGTCGGCGGCCTTGCCAGGGGCCGGCATGAGCATCATGAGAAGAGCGATGACCACCACGGCCCAGATCGGGCTTGGTGCAGGAGCCAGTGGTGTGGTCAATTTCAGGTACATGATTTGGCAAAAATCCGAAGTCGGATCAATGGGAAACAGACCTGTCCAGGGCAGACGAATCTCGTTGGCTGGCCGAGAGATGGGAATGATAGGCGGATTGTTGTGGCGATGCAGGGCCTGGGCGTGTTTCGCCGATGGCCGTGAGGGCATCTCTCCACAATCGCTGAAGCGGGGCGTGGCTGTGTCTTCGGCATCGGCGAGCGAGTTTCTGGATGGGGTCGCCGACCAATTCGATCTGGTCGAGATTTGAGGATCCCAATCCAGCTTGATCCGCGAGAACGAGGTATCCGATATCGCCCAGTTGTAGCCCCATGAGATGAGCGACAACAGAATCTACGGCCACGGGGTCTGATCCGGCGACCACCCAGCCGAGATTGCGACTGCGGCCGAAGCGAGGCCCTTCGCCGTCCATGGCGCTGAAGCCATCGACCAAAGCCAGTCGCGGCTTGACGGCTTGATTGAGCCTGACGAGATTGGTATGCATGGCAGCGACGGATTTGACGAACTCCACCTGCGGCTTTGAGAGTTTCTCCCAAGTCAGTCGTCCTGTGATCTGCTGAGCGATTACGGCCGCCTGCTTGGCACGGCCCAAAGCGGTTGTGGCATAGGCCACGGCTGGGGAATCGCCTTTAAGCCATTGCACCATTTTATGTTTCAGGCCTGTGTAACCATTGCCGCCGGCCTGATATCCGTGCATTTGAATGCGGTCGTTCGGATGGAGGCATGACATCTGATTTTTGAGACATCCGGTGAGCATGGTATTGACATGCGTCTTGGCGAGTGCCACTGAGACATAAAGATCTGCCTGAGCGATCGTTGAGCTGATTCTTGAGGGGCGCATGGCCTGATTGGTTCCGCGCAGGTCGATTTCTTGCCATCGGGTTTCGTCGCGATTGATATCAAACCAGGTCACATTTCGGCCGAAGAACATGCGACGATGGCCCAGCAGGTCGAAGCCGGAGGTGGCGTCGGTGGCCCCTTCAGCGATGGTGAGATGTTCTGCGCCACGAGCGTAAAGGTAGTCGGCCACTGTGGCCACAGTGGTGGGGTGGGAGCTGGCTCGCAAGTCGTTATGACTGACAAGATTCGGCTTCAGAATGGTGCCTTGCCGGGGGACGATCGGCCAAGCATCGCCCAGCAGATGAAGGGCCTGTGCGACGGCGTCCTGACGCCTGTCATCCGCAACAATCGCCACCCTTGGACGCTGATTCATGGTCGGGAACTCCGTTGTCTTGCAATCATCCACTGCTTTAATAATCTTTTCAGATATTGCCTGATTCCGGATTTTCGTCAAGGTCGGTTCTGATGGATTTCAAGGGCTGGCCGAGGCACCTTTTCGCCGCCTGGAACGCTAGCGAATCAAGGCTGCTTTTCTCGGGAGGGGTGGCATGATTCGACCTGATCCGAATCGTGCGAAGACTGTTTCCTGCTTTCCCACGAAACAGACCATTTATTCTAATACTCTTAGCAATAGTCACTTAAGAGAATATCGCCATTTTTTATTGTTGTACAAATGACAAAGCAGGGTAGAATGTTGAATATTGAGATCAAGCCAGAATCGAAAGAATCGTGCAAGGCTTGATGAACCTGACTGACACAATCTGCTGGCTAGCCTGACGGATGTGCGCGTATGTGGACGGAAGAAAAATCAGAACCGGAAACGATGAATCTTGATTCAGGCGAGATCGGGATCGTACCGCAATGGCTATGGTTTAGCGATTCGAAGCCGATTCCAGCCCGGCTTTCGGCGGCATTGACACCAAGGATATGCGAGCACGTTTCGGCCTCAAATCCAACAGACTTTCTATCGGCCAACCGCCAGAAATTCAGTCCAGGCGGCCAGATTCTGGTGCTTGACGGGTCGGAGGGCAAGGCAGGTCTGATCCAGCACTGGCTGAGGAGTCTGCGATGCGATCCGCGTACATCGGCGAGCCCGATTTTGGTCTGGTCGCATGCGGGGAACCTTCCGGAATTTGACTCCCATACGGATTTTTTCAGCCTTCAGCCAGACGGTGTGATTGGCCGAAGGGGCTGGAGCGGGAGCGAGCTTTGGATCAAACGAATTGAGTCGATCCTCAGGACCCGGCTCAAGCGCCACTTTCATATTGATGTCCACCTGGACATGTCGAGTCGTCCGGACGCACTTGAGCAGGCATCGGCCTGGATTCTTCATTGTGTTCGACTGGTGCCCTGGATGACCAAGCGAACGGGCCGACTGCGGCAAGCCGTATTTGAGCTTGGCCAGAATGCGATTGAATGGGGCAACGGGAGCGATGCATCTAAGACGGTCCATATTCGACTCAGGGCCGACGACCGCAGCCTTCATTTGACAGTTGCCGATCAAGGCACGGGATTCAATCGGAATCATCTGCCGCATGCAGCGAATGAAGAGGATCCGATTTGCCACCTGGAGGTCCGCGAGCAGCTTGGCCTTCGCGATGGTGGATTTGGGATCCTGATTACGCGTGGCCTGGTCGACAAGCTTGCCTATAACACGGCTGGCAATACGGTTTTGGTGACACTTCGGCATCGCGAAGGCGACCGCTGCTGAGTGAGCCGCCAGTAGCCATCGACAAAGCTGGGCGGCAAGGCTTTTTAAGAGCTGCTGGCAGTTGATTTTCGGCTTGTGATCCACAAGTCCAGGGTCTCTGATTGGCCCGGCGCAAGCACGCTTAAGCCTCCGTCAAGCCCCTTGGCAGCCAGGTTGATGGCATCGGTGGTCTGCGTGTAAGGCTCCAGAGCGATTGAGTTTGGATTCCACGATGGCGTAAAGACGACCAGCTCGCGAAACGAACGCGAGGTGGCGACTGCGACTTCCCAGCCCAAGTCTGTGTCCATGAGGAGGCACTCTGTGCGTCCGTCGGCATTATGGGCCAGGTCGGTCAGGACATCATCGGCTTTCAAGCCTTTGAGGGGGAGGCCTTGGCGAAAATCGAGATTGGCCGGCAGGGGCTCTTTGGCTCCGGAAGGGAGGAAGTCCCGGAGCTGCCATCGCTGCGAAGCGGGTATGACAATCTTGGTCTGAGCCAGGCTGCCCGACTGGGAGAATGGCAACTGGAAGTAGGTGTGATATCCCAAACCCCAGGGCAGTGGGCGGCTGTCGGGGTTGGAGATTTTTGCGGATGCTTTAAGTGATTGCCGATCAAGCCGATAGGTGATCTCAATTAGGGCATCGGCAGGCCAGTGGCTGAGATGCTCTGGGGAGTCGATGGAGAGCCGCCATTGCGCCGTGGCTTGGGCGAATTCCTTGTCTGCGAGTTTTTGAGTGACCCGCCAGGCCGATTTCAGGGCGAATCCATGAATGGCATTTCCACCGTTATTGACAGGCGTGTTGTAAGTCTTGCCCTGCCAGTCAAACTGCCCCTGCCGGATCCGATTCGGGAACGGAAACAGGATGGGATTGCCATAGCGCGATGGAGACGCCTTAAGATCATCAGGACTTGGTGGTTGCATTAGAATTGGGGTCGGCTTGCCATTGACCGGCAAATGCAATTCAAACAGATTCCAGCCCAAAGTTGGCGAAATCCGTGCGGAGAGGCCGGTTTCTTGCTCAAACAGATGCACGACCTGAACCGATCCGCTCAATTCGTCAGCAATTTCAAAAGCCATGATCAACCCATTCCCGTTCTTTTTTTGAGACGACCTGCCGAAAGGATTTTTTGTTGTGAGATCCAAACCGGTTTGAACATAATAAACGCCAGAGCAGAGAAAGTCCTCAATCCATTCTTCAAAATCAAAGCGGAATCCTCAAGATGCTGATCATCAGAGACTCAGTTCTCACTGACTTTGCCACCTCAATCTTTGTGGCGGTGGGTGTTGCGCCGGAATCGGCACGCATTGTTGCAGCAAGCTTGGTAGGAGCCAACTTGTGTGGCCACGATTCGCACGGAGTCCTGCGAATTCCGCAATACATCGATTTTATCAAATCCGGGGCCTACCAACCCGCGGCTCCGCTGCATGTCGAGTCCGATCAGGGAGCAGTCATCACAGCCGATGGCGGCTGGGGGCTGGGCCAGGTGCAGTCCCACAGGCTACTTGACCTGATCCTTCCCAAAGCCCGCAGCTTTGGGCTTGCATCCGGGGCAGGGCGGAATTTTGGGCACATCGGCAGGCTTGGCGAATATGCGGAACGAGTTGCCGCAGAAGGCATGATCCTGATGGCCACCGTCAATAATTGCGGAGCCGGCCAGCGAGTCGCTCCACCCGGAGGGACCGAGCCCCGCCTTGGGACCAACCCGCTCTGCCTGGGGGTCCCGACTGGCGATCAGCCCGTCATCCTGGATTTCGGTACGAGCGTCGTCGCCGAAGGGAAAGTCCGATCCTATTTCATGAATCATCGCAAACCCGTTCCCGAAGGCTGGCTCCTAAGCCCTGATGGCGAACCAACCACAGAAAGCCACGTGCTTTATGAAAAGCCTTTGGGCTCCATCCTGCCCATGGGCGGGCCCCAGGCTTATAAAGGCTTCGGCCTCTCATTTGTTCTCGACATCCTGGCAGGCGGCCTCACAGGCGGCCACTCCGCCTATCCCGACGCGCCACCCGCCAAAGGCAACAACGTCTTCTTCCTGATCATTCAGCCCGCATTTTTCGCCGGCGCTGACCACTTGCTCACTGAAGCCCACGGCCTTTCCAATTACGTAAAGACCAGCAAGCGGCGAGACGGTGTCGAACAAATCCTGCTCCCGGGCGACCCTGAGCGAAACACACGCAACTTACGCCAAACAAACGGGATACCAATCGAAGAAGCCCACTGGCAGAAACTCTCGGAACTGGCCACTGGACTGAATCTGGATATACCTGAACTCGGCTGATCAAAAAACGGGGCGACAAGCTCGATTTTGAAGCCATTTCGTGGTGTAGCTGCCCTATACCGATGGATTTACAGCCTGTAAATCCATCAAATCAACACTGATTTCGACTAGCCACTATTTCGAAATTCTTTATGATCTGCTTCGTCAGCCATGCGAAACAGAAAACGAACCGCCACGGAAGGCATTCGATGCAGCACAGAATCCCACCTGACACAACTATAAACGCCCTACTCATCGGCACTGGCGGACAAGGCTTGCGCCGCGGAGAGGCCGTCAGACTATCCAAAGGCTGGAACCTGACCGGCATTTATGATCTGGACCCAAACCAGACCCACCGAATGGCAAGCCAATGGAAATGCAACTCATTTCATGACTTGAAATCTGCAATAGGTCAAGCCGATACGGATGTCGTCCTGATTGCAACTCCGCCGTCAAGCCACGACGCCCTGATTGAAATGGCACTTGAGTCGGGCAAGCATGTTTTATGCGAAAAACCACTGACTGTTCATCCAGATTCCGCCTTCAGGCTCGCAAATAAAGCCGAAAGCCTGGGCCTAATTCTTGCGACCGGTTTCAATCATCGGTTTTATGGACCCGTTTTGGATGCATCTGCGATCATTCAAAACCACACTTTTGGCAAGCTCATTCAGATTGATGCCCGAATTGGCGAGAAGCCCAGCGAACAAGCCCTGAATGGATGGCTGGGCAATTATGAAATTTCAGGCGGAGGAGTCCTTACCGACAATGGCTCGCACCTGATCGACTTGCTACATCTCTTCATGGGTGAGATTATGGAGATCAACCATGCGGAAATCCAATGGGATCCCAACAGGCCAAATATTGAGCCGTTTGCAAAAGCAGAAATGAAAAGCCTAGAGGCTATCAAATGCTGCCTGGAATGCAACTGGCTGGAATCCCATGCGCCCTATCTCGTCATGGAACTCCAATTTGAAACTGGCTCATTGAAGTTATCGGCATTCCCTTGGCGATTGCAAATTCTACCGGCGAATGGAAAATTGAAAACAAGGTTGTATTGGATGGATCGGATCCGAATGAAATTTCTGGGCCTAAAATCGCCAGGCTTGGAACCAAGCTTGATGCGTGAACTCAATGCATTCAGGAATCAAGTCATTGGAATGAAACCGAGAGGCAGCGAAGTCTGCATCGCAACTGGTCAGGATGGGGCCCGGGCTGCAAAGGTGGTCTCTGACATTCGGTCGGCAGCCCAGTGACAATTCCATTTTTATCCATGAAACAGATCCTCAAGAATTCATGTCAGGAAAGGATCAAGACATTCGCCATGCCACCTTTTCCGGTTGTAACAGTCCATGGAATATCTCGTTTTGGTCAAACTGGACCAGTATGTGCAAATCTCTTGAAAATAAAACAATGGGTTTCATTATGCAGGACGCATGATTGCATTTTTGAGAGTTGTGATTCGACAACCAATAGTTCGTTTTCCAAAAAGATTTGTCTGACGTTCGACGATGCCTTGGTTTCAATCCTGGAGATTGCTGAATGGATGAAATCGCCTGGAACCATTTTTATTGTAACCGATTTTGTCGGGAAAACCAACAACTGGGAGAGCCAGCCGGGCTGGGTCAAGCCTGAGAAATGCCTTTCATGGAGCCAGATCAGGGAATTGGTCGACTGTGGATGGAGTGTCGGAGCACATTCCTGCACGCATCCTGATTTCAATCGATGCAGCAAAGAGAAGATACAATTCGAAATTGAAACATCAAAGAAACTTATCGAAGAGCGACTTGGTCTGGAATGCCGTTATTTTGCTTATCCGTATGGCCACGCTCCGGCAACGGCCCGCGAGATGACCAAGGAACTGGGAATGATTGCATTTGGAACTCAGCCCGGGTGGGTGAATTCGCATTCAGACACCTCTTATTTACCGAGACTGGACATTTACGACCTGATTCAACCCGGACTAGCATCCACTTGGGCCTGGCACGAACCATCAAGATTGCAATTGCAGATGATGAATTATAAACGGATGGCCGGGGCGACTCTGCGTAAGGTCAGGCGCATAGCGTCATGAAAGTCCTTAAATCCCATCAGAAACCGTTGAGGAATCAAAAGGTTGCGACATGGCACCTTAAACCGGAACCGGTTTGTCCAGAATGTCGATCCGAATTATCAGTGATCCATAAAGCAACTGGCCAAATTGGCTGTGAAACTTGCAAGAAAGGCTATTCTTGCTGTGCAGGATTTTTAGATCTGCGTACCAGATCAGACCGATACCTGAGTTTAAATCAGGAGCGTCAGAAAGCCAAAAGGCTCGCAGATTATGAAGCAAAGGAATCGCTTGAGGGCCTAACTCGTCAATATTATCGCATGACCGCTGATGTTTCTCCATCGCGGCGGGAGATGTTTGTTCGCCATGTCCTGAAATCGGAATTACGTGGTCAAGCACTATTGAAACTTATTCCGGAATCAGGGACAGTTCTTGAAGTTGGAGCAGGTACTGGCGGATTTCTGGCAGCCGCTGCAAAGGCCGGTAGAATGATTACTGGAGTTGATATTGCGTCCAGATGGCTGGTTGTCGCTCGCAAGCGCCATTCTGAATTAAATCTCGAACACCAGGTTCCGCTTTATCCAGCATGCGCAGAACACTTGCCATGGAAGGATCAGACTTTCGATCATACCGTTGCTGACAGCCTTCTGGAACATCTGGAATACCCTCAAGAAGCCATTTCGGAAATGATCAGGGTCACAAAGCCTGGAGGCACTGTTTTATTATGGTTTCCAAATCGAAACTGGCCGGGTATGGATCCACATGTCGGGCTTAGGGGCTTAAACTTTCTGAACAGAAGCACTGCTGAGCGATATATCAAATGGAGACGCGGCAATATCCACTGGCCAGAGATGCGGTCGCCCCGTGAATGGTCCAGACTGATATCGGAGCAAAATAATTTTATAGAAATCCAATACCAGGCTGCGGATTTAACTGGCTGGCCCCAGTCAGATTGCTCCATGAAAGGCATCTGCACTCGATTATTGGGAAATGTCTCAAAACTGCCGGTTGCGTCCATTCTGATGACACATTTTGGCCCCATTGGCCAAATTCGGATCCTCAAGAATGCAATGGGTTTGAAACCATTCCATTTCGAACCGAATGGAATCGTGTAATGATTGACAAGAAACTCTTTTCCACATTCAGCCTGATTTTAGCAGATCTTTTCTCACTTCTGATCAATATTTTGATCATTCGTACGCTTGTTACGAGTTGGAATATTCAAACCTTTTCCGAGTGGGAATGGCTCTGTGCATGGCTTGGCATTTGCATGCTTATTCCGCGCAATGGCCTTGAGATTGTCGCCATTCGGTCTGCAATCCGACATTCCCGGCATTTGCGAGAGTGGTCCGCCATTGTCATAATCAGTCGACTACTGCTTGGATCGATTGCAGTCGTGATTTTTTCTTCTATTACCATTTTAATGCAATCCACTCTCACAAGTCAGATCCTGCCAATGGCACTTTCCATAATGGCATCATCATTATCGCCCGATATTGCTGCACGCATCCAATGTCGATTTTGCAAGTTTGGTCTGGTCTATGGTTTACGAAGCATTCTTTTTCTGACTCTTTTGAAACTCTCAGTGTTTTATTTCAGATCACCTTCTGTGGCAGCTTGGTCAATGGCTGGAGCCGATTTTTTTATGATGATCGTCTGGTGGGTGGATGCCTGGATGCATCATGCCATTCCGGGCGGGCGATGGCAAGATCTTATCCGGCGCGTATGGAAGCCTTTGCTGCAAAGATCGATTGAACAGACTTTAACACGCTGGGTTCGAGTGGTTTCATGGAGTTTGGACGCCATGATACTTGGTCTGAT
The DNA here is from genome assembly GCA_945865635.1 of Candidatus Kuenenia stuttgartensis. Taxonomy (GTDB): domain Bacteria; phylum Planctomycetota; class Planctomycetia; order Isosphaerales; family Isosphaeraceae; genus QWQI01. Next base: position 139,006 of record CAMBEP010000006.1, on the reverse strand, counting down.
CTCGCAGCCATTGTGGCAGGAAGTTGCCATTTCACGGCGATTTCTGATGACAGGCGTGATTGCATTTGCAGGCTGGCTTGGAAATATTGGAACGGTTTTAACGAGAGAATCCATTGAGAATATTCGTTTATATTTCCGTACCGGGATTATGATGGCTCTGCTGATGAGCCTTGTTTCGGCATCAGTGGCCTATTGCATTGGGGCAGATTGGGTCAATCGGCTGATGGCTGATGGGAAACAGGCCCAGGTTGCGCCCTTATTTCTGTCGTTAAACGCATTGCGATTTGCACCGATTGTGGTTGTGATGCTTTCAGGAAGCTGCCTCACAGCCATTCGAGCCGACCGATTGGTCGCATCTCCCGGAATATTGCATTTGGCAGGAATTTTGACTGGCATTTCAGCCGCTTGGTTCTTTAACGATGCAGAAGTACAATTTTGTCTGCTGATTGCAATGGAATACTTGTCCTCAATTTTGGTGGTTGCGATTGTATTATTTAAGATGTCTCATTTGAATGTCAGAAATGGGGCCGAATCTTATATCAAGAAAAATAGACTTCGTATTGATTCCGGGCTTATTTCCTTACCTGCAAGGAGAGTTTTGTCAGGTCTGGAAGAATGCCAAATGGAAGCCATAAGAGGGGTGCCGAAGTGAACGGATCACGTGTAACTTTGGCAGAACCTGATTTGTATTTTGCGATGCTTGAGCGATCTGCGCTGCATCATTGGTGGTCAGTAGGTGTGGAGCGAATTGAACGGCGCTGGGTCCAGAATGAGTTTAAATCAGGCGTAAGAGGCGCTGTTGCAACAAGGAAGTGGCTTGATGTTGGTTGTGGAACTGGTCGCAGGCTGGCCCAGTGGTCTCAGTGGGGTTTTTGGGAGATGCAGGTTGGCATAGACCCGTCACCGATTTCGATGAACCATGAAATGGGCTCGATTGCAAGACTTCAGGGCAAGTTGCCCGGGCTGCCCTTAATGGAGCCGTGCTTTGACCTTGTGACGGCATTCGATGTCATCCAGCATGTTTCTAAACCGATTCGCGAGCAAGCCTTGTCAGAGATATCAAGAGTGGTGAAACCTGGTGGCATTTTACTGATCCGAACAAATTCAGGCGGATTCTGGGGCAAACCTCAGGGCGATGATTCCATTGCTGAACGAAATTGGCTTGATCAAGCACTGAATCAGTTTCATTTCCGGATTGTCAGAAGCAGTCATTTCAATATGACAGGCGGCTTTATAGAGGATTTCATGAAGCGTTATTGCAAGTGGCAATCTGGGAATTGTGAGGCTTCAACCACTTTTAAGACGGGCTTGCCGCAACAATGGCAGGCAAGGCCTGATGGGCACTGGCTGGGGCGTTGGTTTGGGTCGATTGAGAGTCGAATTGCCGGGACTGGGCTTGTCAAAATTCCGTTTGGACATTCTTATTTGGTTATGGCACGCAAGGAAGTGGATCATGACTGACTATGAACCCCAGAAAAACATTGAACGAAGCCTGCGAATCGGGTTCGACGGCACGTGCCTGTCTAATCGTCGTGGGTTTGGTCGATTCGGGCGTGGGATTCTCTCAGGGCTGGCCGCTTCGAATCCAGGCCACTTGATTGAAGTGGTCGTTGACGAGCCATCGTCGCACTTGATTTGCGTGCCTCCGAAAGTGCAATTAAGGCTTGTAAAAACGCGTGAAGCGCAGGCCGAAGCGGCATCATCGCGCGGCAATCGCTCACCAATGGGGCTCTGGAAGATGAGCCTGGGCGTGCGTGAAGGGCGTTATGACGTTTTTTATTTTCCGACCTCGTTTACTTTTTTTCCGATTTGGCCTGGCCCGAAAGTGATTGTGACGATGCACGACACCTTGGCGGTCGATCGCCCGGATCTGGTTTTCCCGACGCGCCGAGGCCGCACTTTCTGGTGGCTTAAAGAACAATTGGCGCGATTAAATGCAAGTCGATTGACAACTGTTTCAGAAAAGTCGCAAACCGATCTTTCCCGATACTTCGGGATCACTAAAAGCCGTATAGGACTATTGACAGAAGGGGTCGAGCCAGTTTTTCTGAACTCGGCGAGCAATTTGGCACAGCATGCCAAGTCGATTTCAGATTATCAAATTCCAGAAGGTTTGCCTTATTGGCTTTATGTGGGCGGACTGAGCCCTCATAAAAATCTGATACGATTGATTGAAGCCTTTTCCGGGCTGCCAGAAGGCTTGGGAAGCCTGGTAATTGTCGGCGATTTTGGGGACACGTTTCATACTCATTTGCCAGAATTAAGGCAGAAAGCTCAGGATTCTGGAGTGGGTCATCGTGTTGTATTTACCGGTTTTGTGCCTGATGAGCCCTTGGCGACCATTTACCGACATGCTCAGGCTTTGGTTTTGCCCTCGTTATGGGAAGGATTTGGCTTGCCAGCCGCTGAGGCCATGGCATGCGGGGTACCGATACTGCACAGCCATGCCGGATCGCTGCCTGAGGTGGTTGGCGATGCGGGGCTTGCATTTGATCCTCTGAAAGTCGATGACATCCGAGAGAAATGGTTGCAATTGGCAGGCAATGCCGGTTTACGAGCGGAATTGGCGCAGAATGGATTAAAGCGATCTGAGCGATATCGCTGGGAAGTTGCAGGCAGAATGCTATGGAATGAGATTGAAAGTGTCGTTAAAAGTCACCGCAATTCTGATCGGCGGGTGAAATGAAATTTTGCATGCTGACAAGTTTTTTTGGGGCCCACAGTTTTGGCGGAGATGCGGCTTATGTCGATCGGCTGTCGCGTGCACTGGCAGGACAGGGCCACGAAGTGCATGTGATTTATTGTCAGGATGCATTTGAGCTTGTCAGGGGTTCGTTTCCGGAGCGCGAATACAATCCGCCGAGCGGTGTGACTGTCCATGGGCTGAGGAGTTGGTCGGGAGCTTTGTCGCCGTTGTGGACCCAGCAGACAGGCCGGCCCGGGCCAAAGTGGGCTGAAATCGAAAAGATTATCAAGCAGGTTGAGCCCGATGTGGTGCATTTTCATAATTTATCGCTGATTGGTGGGCCGGGTCTGTTGTTGAAGGATTTTGGAAAAGCGGTTCGAATGATGACGGCACACGAGCATTGGCTGGTCTGCCCGATGCATGTTTTATGGAGGTCTGACGACACGTTGTGCGATGAATCGAGATGCAATCGCTGCTCAATTGCAAGTGGTCGACCGCCGCAACTTTGGCGACATACCAACTTGATGGATCGAGGGCTGGCACGGCTGGACCGGCTGATTGTACCGAGTCAGACTGCGGCCGAGGAGCATCAGCGTCGCGGAATCACACGAAAGATTGATGTTCTGCCGTATTTTTTACCGCAGGACTGGCCATTTGCTTACAGGCTGGAGCCTTCAGCGGCAGGCCGGGGCGATCAGAGGCCGTATTTTGCGTGTGCTGGTCGGCTGGAAAAAATAAAGGGGTTTCAGGATGTGATTTCGATCATGGATCGATTTCCCGGCGCTGAATTAAGAATTGCAGGCCATGGGAATTATATCGAGGAATTAAAAAGGCTTGCCAAGGGGGCCGAGAATATCCGGTTTGAAGGCATGCTGGAAGGGGAACCCCTGCGCAGGCTGATGCGGGGCGCCCGCGCCATGGTGGTGCCATCGCTTGTGCCTGAGACGTTTGGGTATGTGGTATTGGAATCATTTGCACAGGGAAGGCCGGTGATTGGGCGGAATTTGGGGGCATTGCCCGAGATACTTGAGAATTCAGGTGGCGGAATGATTTTTAATGATCTGGATGGCTTATCGGATTCAATGCAGTGGTATCTGAACGACCCAAAAATTGCTGACAGCCATGGCCGGGCCGGGCGTGAATCCATTGCAATGCAATTTCATGAAGCCGGACATTTGAAGCAATATCTGGGATGGATTGAAGAGCCTGGAGAGCATGCAGGGTATAACACTTTGGTCAAACGCAATTTGGAAATACCATCCGATTTGCCAGACAGCTCACAGGCCGCTTGAATGCGAGGCGATGGTGGATCAGAAAATGGGCCTGAATGTGGGTAGTGGATTTGAGGCCAGGGCTGGCTGGGTGAATGTGGATCTGCGCGGATTGGCGGGTGTGGTTGATGTGAAAGCGGATATTCGGAGATTACCATTTGCAGACCAGCAGTTTCAATGGATCTTGGCGGAGAGTGTTCTGGAACATCTGGATGACCCTCGGCCGGCAATTTTTGAGCTGAGAAGATTATTGCGATCTGACGGGAAAGTGGAGGTCAGGATACCGGCTTTAGGCACAAATGCAGCCCATCTGGACCCGACCCATAAATATCTTGCGGATTTAAAACATTGGGTTGATTTGATGCGAGAGCAGTTTCAATATGTCGATGCAGGTTCGATTGGTGTGCGGTGGAGATATCACACTCTGCTGGTTGCGATTCAGTATTTCCTGATTAAAGGGCTTGGATTTCATGAGTTGGGGCAATGCTGGGTGCTTATTGCCAAATTGCCTCGTGAAATGCCTATGAAATTGATTCCTGAACGCTGGTGGCTGGATTAATTTGCGATTGTGGCAATGGCCTGAGCGACTTTTGTGGCGAAAACGGATCGATTGAAACGACTGGCCTGAAGCAGGCCCTTTTGACGTAATTGAATTTGCAAATCAGGGTTATTGATGAGTTGCAACAATGCGGAAGAGATTGATTCTGGTGTGATTTCGGAGAGCGCCAGAGCGGCTTCGCCAGCGACTTCGGCGATGGCATTGACGGGGCTGGTGATGACAGGGCATCCGCAAGCCATGGATTCTACGATGGGGAGACCAAATCCCTCGCGACTGCTGGGCCAGACCAGTGCCATTGCATTTTGATAGAGGTCAACCAGAGCCTGATCAGAGACATAGCCGAGGTCGATCAAGTCGTCATCGTAATTGTGATGATTTGAAATCGGGCCGACGGCGACAAGTTTCAATGAGTGACCTGATTGGCGGATGCGTCTGATTGCTTCAAGGATTGTAGGGAATTGCCTGCGGGCCGACTTTTTGCCAACAAAAAGCAGATAATTTTCCGGAAGACCAGGAATCCATGAATGCGAATTGAAATGAGAGGCATTTTTCTGATGAAAGATTGCAGGCAGGCCGGGTGGAATGACGAGAATACGGCGTTCCGGAATTTTAAAGTGAGTCTGAATGTCGATTGCAGAAGCATTGGAGGGGGTCAGGATGAGGTCGGCCCGTTGGGCTGACCGGCGATATCGGGCGCGGAACCGGAGACGATTGAGGCGTGAGATTTCAGAGTCAGGGTGTTCGCACAAGGTGTCGTGAATGACCAGAACGACAGGGCCCTGCCATCGATAAGGGACGAGATTGGCGGTTGCAAAAAGCGGCAAACGACGAAATTCAGGAGCGGAGAGTACGGCGTTTTCCCAGATCAGGCCCGGCATGGTGGAGCCTCGGCAAATGTGCCTGAAATGCATTTTCCAGGGATCCATTTCAGGCGGCCTGGGAGTGCGTAAAACGATTGTGGGCTGGAATGGCAATGACGATGGATTTTCGGCCCATTGATCGAGCAGAACGGAGAGGTATCGCCCCACTCCGGTTGCATTTGGAGTCAGCCTTTGGCCGTCGATAATGATTTGAGCTGAATGATAAGAAGTGATAGGTGGATCAGGCAACATGGATTTACAACGAAAGAAAAAGATTTTATTTCAGGGTGCTGGATTTTTTGCGGATTGTATCGGAGTTTCGATTTTTCAAGGCTTCGGCGATGTGATTTGAATAGGGAAATGGGCGCAGAGTGGATTTGGTTTTCAGGAGGCCGAGTTTATCGTGCAGAATCCAGACCAGAATGGCCGTCGCATAGCTGCTCAGGCAGACGAGGTAATAGAGATTCATCAGTCCGATGGACGCAAAGGCAAGTATCAGCCCCCCTCGACTTCGCAGGAGCCTGAAGAAATTCAGGTTCAGGCTGATCATGAGCGTGCAGGAAGCCAGTGCGATTGCCATTCCGGAGAATGGGACGAGTGCGGCCAGTAAGAGCCCCAGCCAGGTCTGGGCGGCGGCCAGTGCGGCTAGTTTTTGGATTTTATCGACATTCAGGTCGTTGGTCTGCCGAGTGGACCTGAGCATCAGGAGGCTCCAGGGGAGGCCTCTCTGGAAGAAGTCGGTGCGCAGCATGGATCGGATTGTCCAGCGTTTGCGATGCTTGCAAAGCACATTTCGGGCGAGGACTGTATGGTGGCCGGCATCGATCAGCCTGTAGCCGAACTCGATGTCTTCGATGGCGGGTTTGTTATATCGCCAGTGGTCAAAGCCGCCGAGCTTGAGGAAGACGTCGCGGCGGATGAATCCGCAGCCGGTCCAGAAGGTCTGCGCCTGGCGGATATTGTCGTGAAAATCGCCTGTTTGATGCACGTGGTGGTGGAGCAGGTTGCGAAACTGGCTGACAAGGCCGGGATCCGCAGGGGCGTTGTCGTAGGAGCCAAAGATGGCATCTATTGAAGGATTCTGATGGATATGCGTCAAGGCATTGGCGATGGTGTCGGGCTGAACAGTGACATCGGCGTCGATGAAGAAGACCCATTGGCCTTGGGCCTCGCGGCAGCCAAGGTTTCGGGCAGAGGCTGGTCCACTTCGGATAGTTCGGGAAAAGAGGCTGACAGCGAATTCCTGAGCAACCTGGGGGGTGGTGTCGGTGGATGCATCGTCAACAACAAGGATTTCGTAAGGTACGGGAATGGTTCCCTGTAGGGAGCTGAGGCAGGCCCTGAGGTCGTCGGAGGCGTTGTAGGCAGGTATGACGATGGAAAGCAAGATTGGAAATAAGGAATCAGGTTCTACCAAACACGTCGGACAGGTAAGGTTTTCGTCCATGAATCACCTCACCGGTCTCAAGAAAACGAACTGGAATGCGCGCCCTTCCATGGTGCGCCCGAGTTCGCTCTTGGCCCGCATGCCAAAAGACAAGGGAATCCGTCCCGAAGATAGGCACACCAGGCAGAATCGCTCCGCGATTGACCGGCGGACTTCGACGTGTCGAGGGGAATATATCCGCAGTTGCCGAATTGGTCAATCCAGGTTTTGAATGAGGTGGAAATGTCGATAAGACCAGAAAATGGCGATTAGGAACAGGCCAAGAATAACCTACTCAATTGGTGAGTCTTTTGGTGTACAGATAGTCCCCTGACCGGGCTCGCGCGATCTATAACGCTGGTTCGTATTTTTTCTCAATGCAACGTATGGTTTGGCGCGCGAGCCAGGTCTGGGGACCCTGGCCTACACCAAAGACTTGTTTGCGAGCGATGAAAATGGGATTTTTGGCCGTTGGCCAGAAAAAAATGATTCCTCAAATTTGGAAGTTATTCTTAGCCTGTTCCTTAATGCCTTCGCGATTTGCCTATTTTTCCCTGATTTGATTAAGGATTTAGAACGAGCCCTAAAAAATTGCCAAAACCAACACGGCACGACCAACAAGACGGGCTATTTCAAATCAAATGACACATTGCCAGGAGTGACACCCTTTCAGGGTGCGTTGGAATCATGAAAAAAAAGGGTTTTTTGTGTCTCACTGACCGGCGGTGTCGCTTCACTCAACCACCGGCTTCAGGGCTTTTGGTTTTCGTGGGCCATTCAAGAGCCATCCGAGCCATGTATTTCGGACCAGCAATTGATAGAAAACCAGAAGGACGGCTGTGACCGCAGAAAAGACGAAAAGCAATTTCAATCCAGATGGCAAATTCCAATCTCGCACCCAGAACTGGATCAGGACAACTAGCGGCATGTGCGCCAGGTAGAGCCAATAGGCGGAATCGGAGAGATACCGGATGGATTTGCTTTCGGATGTCATATGAGCTTCAAACAGGCCCAAGAGGCCCATGACCATTGCCCAGGTATAGATCGACTGAACGAGGCCACCCATGACGGGCTGACTCATTGTGGCCAGGCCAAGTGGCAGGCCAAGCAAAAGAGCGAGCGGCAGGATGATTTTCCAGCGTTGGCCAAGCTTGATGGAGCCATCTTCAAAATCAAAGTAAATCGAGCCGAAGCCGAAGAAAAGGCCATAATAAACCAGAAGGTGCGGTTGTGGCAGGACTCCCGTGGAGGTGTCAGGCCCGAATGTCGGTGACATTGTGCCCATGAAAAGCTGGGGGATCATGGTCAGGGCGACAAGCCCGGCGAATCGATATCGGAACGTGGCCAGCCATTGGGCCCAGGCCGAGAGCCAGGAGCATGAGCCAAATAGGGTCATTCCAATAGCAAAAAAGACGACCAGCCAACACAAGAACCAGAGGAACCAGAGGTGGTGAAAAACCGGGGTCAGGACCAGGTGGAAAGGCTGGCCGTGGTAAGCCCAGCCGGCCCTAAAGAAGGGCGAAGTGATCAGTTCCTTATAAGCCTGACGAATGCGGCTTAGTGGATCACTGATTTTGGCTATTTGGGCCGAGGAATCGACACCAAGTGTTTTGAGGAACTGGCGGCATTCTTCGCGGCCTGCCATGAGGGCATCCTCCTCACCCAGTGGGATTTTGAGGTTGCCTGCGATGAATCTCGTGTCCGACATCTTGGCATTGGTCGAATCAATGGCAGTGTCGCCATTTTTGCTTCGGGCGGCTGGGTCGGCCCCGTTTTCGATCAGAATTTTGAGCACATGGACATGCCCCAGAAACGAGGCATGATGCACGCAGGCATGACCATCTTCAGTGCGGGTGTCGACTTTGGCGCCTTGCTTCAGGAGAAGCCGGACGGTATCATCCTGGCCCCTGAGCGATGCCCATCCGAGCGGTGGAATTTTGAAATCGGGATCGAGCTTGTTGATGTCCGCGCCTTGATCAAGCAGTCGGCTGATACTGGCCAGGTCGTGCTTGCTGATGGCTTCTTGAAGAGTGGCGGGGGTGCCGTCTGAGGAACTCTGAGTTGTGGCAGAATTGCGAGCGAGTTCGCCCGCCATATCCAGAGCGGGTACAACGGTGATGAGGCCGAGCATGCAGGGTAGAAAAACTCGCTGAAATCGCTGCTTGAGGAGTGTCCTGAGGCCTCTCTTGCGATAGAGCATCATGGTAAAATAACCGCAGACAAGCATGAATAGCTGCATGCGAAAGCCATGAATGACCAATATTATCATGAGATAGACATTGCTGCTGTGGGAATCCTGCACAAGCCAGGGCATGCCGGCGAAGGAAGCCATGACGTGCAGAAGGATGCCAAGAAGCATGGCGAAGGCGCGGAGTGCGTCCATGTCGTGGCGGCGGGGAATGGATGCACTGGCGGATGGGATGTCGGACACAGTAGATTCTTTTTAGATGGGCAAATGTTCAGAAGCTATTTACAAGATCGACCCTGGGGAGTGGTCCATCTGATAAAGCATCAGGTAAATCACAACGCCAGTGACACTGATATAAACCCAGATCGGGAAAGTGACTTTTGCGATCGCCTTGTGGCGCACAAAATCCTTGCGGATGGCGCGAAGGATGGAAAGGGCGATCAGTGGGACCAGCACCACGGCCAGGACGGTGTGGGAGAGCAAGATGGAGAGATAGAGCTGGCGGATTAGGCCAGTGCCGGGAAACCTGACGGTACCGACGTAAAAATGGTAGGTCAGGTAGCTTGACAAAAATGCGCCTGAGATTGCCAGGCAGGTCAACATGATGAAGGCATGGGCCCGCATTCGACCATTACGAATCAGGAACCAGCCCGTCATGAGAAAGAGAAAGCTGGTGGCATTGAGAGTGGCATTCCATTTGGGAAGGGCTTTGACCCAAGACTTCTGATTACGCAAGCGTGCTTCGGTCACAAGCTGCCTGAGCTCATCGGGCGAGTTGGAATCGTAGTAACGCACGAGCTTGAGGTCTTTGTCGACCAGAGCAATCCGATCACTGTGGGCAATCTCTTCAGCACCCTGTTTTTGCATGTCGGGAGTAGTCGGTACGGCAGAGACGAGAAACGATTTTTGGATGAGCTCATAAACTTCGGATTCTGGGCCTGTCAAGAACCACCAGCGGTCGGGATCGGCCCCGAATTTTGCTCCATAAGTTTTGAGAACTTCGGGCGTGTCGTGCCTGGGGTCGACCGAAATTGAGATGATTTTGACGGAGGAGCCCGCGAGCTGATCCTGCAACCCCTTGAGTGTGGAGGAAATGCGAGGGCAACTGGCAGGGCAGCGGGTGAATGTGAAGGCGGCGAGCCAGACGGTCTCTTTGAGAGTCTCAGACCCTACAGGCTGGCTGGTTTCCCGAACAAACGAGAAAGGGGCGATTTGACGGCCCAGAAGAGCTACGGAGCCAGGAATGGAAACACGATTGCCAGCCGCCGAAGGGCCGCCCGAGCCGAAGCAGATCAGGGCGGCCAGCAGAAACATCAAGCCGACAATGGAAAGACCGAGTCGGTAGCCGGCGGGAAATCTGTTCACGAACGCAAGACTTTCGTTTCGAGCCAAATGGAAGAGGCCGGCGAGGAGAGGGCCGAATCGTCGTCGGGCGAGCTGAAGTCGTCCTTGCTTCGGTCGCGGGCAATGTCAGGAATCAAAGCAGCGACTGCGATCATGGCCAAAATGCAGGCAGGAACGATCAAGGCAAAAACCCATCGGCCTTCGAACTTGATGTGCATGAAGAAGTAGCCAACCAGGGCGGCCTTGAAAAGTGCCATTGCCATGAGTCCAAGCACGAGCAGGGCGAAGTGCTCCTGAGCAAGCATGGCATAGAAATATTCGGCAACCGTCATGAAGAGCAGAATGAAGAAGATCTTAATGTAGTTGACATGCGGGTGATCGTGATCGCTGACGGTGGTGTGATGGTCGGACATGTTCAGGCCTCAAGAAATCTCGAAAAGTGGGAAGAGTGGCTTGACGGAAGCATTTTGACCAAGGACTCAAGCCCGGAATCAGATGAGATAAACGAGTGTGAAGAGGATGATCCAGACAAGGTCCACGAAGTGCCAGTAGAGCCCGATGTATTCCAGAGAAGCGTAGTTCTTCGAGGTGTACACACCACGCAGCGATTGCATGAATAGACAGAAGATCATGAAGACCCCAACAGCCACGTGGGTTCCGTGGAAGCCGGTCATGGTGAAAAAACAGCTTGCAAAAATGCTTGAACTCGGCCGGAAGTGGCCTGTGGCACTGACCCCGACAGGAAAAATATGGCCCAGCATGAGCTGGTAGTATTCATAAACCTGAACGCTCAGGAAGATCCCGCCAATGACCATGGTGGCAAAGAGAAAGAGTGTGGTCTTCTTGCGATCGTCACGCTGGGCCGCCCCCAAGGCCAGAACCATGGTGACCGAGGAACAGATCAGAATAAAGGTATTGGCCGCTGTGAGGTCGATGGAGAGCGGATTCACTGAGGAATCGTAGGGCCGAGGCCAGTGATGGAAGAGAACTTCCTCTGGATTGGAAATTGCCGTGAGAGGCGTGTTGGGCGAATATTTATCAGAAAAGGCCGTAGGTGGGCTGCCGGCTCGCAAGACGATATAGGAGCCGATCAGGCCGGTGAAGAACATGACTTCAGTGGCCAGAAAAAGCCACATCGCAACCTTACCGGGTGTGACGGGTGCCGTATATCTGGCGGCCGGTTGGGCCGAACTGGCGGGCAATGTGACTGGGAAAGTGGCAGTGTTAGACATGGTCATCCTTCGAACCGGAACTCCGCCGGAACGGGGCCGTCAGGCGGGCAGGGGATTGAGGATCAAAAACAGGTACACAAGCGGGAGATACCACAGGCTGGCAAAGAGCATTCGCCGAGCTGTGAAGTCGTTGCGATTGCGGGCAAATTCAAGAGCCCGAAACCAGTAGAAAAGACTCAGGACAAGGGCCGCAACCATGTAGACTGTGCCCGCCATGCGAATCTGGAACGGAAGCAGGGAGACCGGTATCAAGACCGTGGCATAGCCAAGCGATTGCATGCCTGTCATCATGCCCGTCCGGTCCCGAAGCGTAATCATCCGGTAGCCTCCACGACGGTAATCCGTGCGATAGAGCCAGGCAATTGCCAGAAAATGCGGAAACTGCCAGAGAAACAGGATCAGGAACAAGGCCCATGCCTCAACCCCCATCTCTCCTGTGGCACCCGCCCAGCCAATCACGGGCGGAAGGGCACCGGGAATCGCTCCGACCACTGTGTTGATGGTGCTGATCGGCTTAAGTGGTGTATAAGCAACAAGATATAAAAACCATGTGGCCAAGGCACAGCCGAAGGCCATGAGATTCACACCAAATACAAGCAGAAGGCTACCCATCAAGAGCAGGAAAAAGCCCCAGAGGGAGGCCTCCAGAGGATCAATCCGACCAGAGGGCAAGGGGCGATTGGCCGTGCGCTTCATGCGGGCATCGCGGCGGTGCTCCATGACTTGATTCATGACACTTGCCGAACCTGCAAAACAGGCTGTTCCAAGCATCGTCGCAAAGAAAATCAGGGGCTGGGTCGACATGTGCGAACCAGCAATAAAACCGACACCTGTTGCAACCAGAACCATGGTCACAATGCGTGGCTTGGTCAGCTCACGATAAACTGGCCATCGCGAAACCAGCCAAGAAAGCCTATTCTGCGTCCTGATCGTCGGTTTCGCACTGGAGGAGATCGTTACGAGAGACATGCAGCCTCCAATCTGGCGGATTCTGCTTGAGATCTGCTTATCACCGAACCGGAAGCCTGAAATAGCCATAATGCCGCAACGCCCGAAAATGCCAGCACCAAGGCACCATTGGCCTGATGTGCTGTTCGGAAAATCGCTTGAAGGTCGGAAACAGGCTTGGCCTGGCCATCAAATGGACGCATCATCCACCAGGCCGCTAACCCAAGGAGCCACTGCATGTGTGTGAAGCCCACCAGAAGCGTCTTGATTCGCCGGATCGAGCGATTCGAGGTCAATCCTTCCCGGCGAATGCGAACGCCAAGACTTGTTACCGTCACCAAAACAACCAGCCCAAGGGTCGCATGCAGGTAGAGCCTGTCAGGCGACTGAAAATGACGAAGCCAGGCACCCGCCACGATTTGAGCGTATACCAGAAGGACCACAGAACCGGAAAACCGCTTTGTGGTCAAAGAGGGAACCACGAAATCAGGAGACGAAAGTTCGACCCTCGACGGACCTGACCAAGCGGCAAGAAGGGCCAGATAGAGAAAGAAAAGCTGAGCAAAACAGCCGTGAACCATGGCCAGAGTGGTCGATATCTGTGTCACACGAAGGCCACCCATGACTCCTTGGACAATCACGCCCAGAAGAGCCGCCCAAACGGCCAACTTGAATCGGTGAGGGACCTGCTTCATGGACTGGATCCATGGAGCCAGAATCAGTAGGCAAAGCCCTACCGCCGAACCATAGAGCCTGTGGCCGTGTTCGATAAAGACGCCCCAGGCTGCATTCAGGAAGTTGTAGACGAACATGTTGATCCCAAAAGTGGTCGGCCAATCGGGAACGGACATGCCGACTCTATAGGTTGTGACCAAGCCGCCCACAAAGAGCAGGGGCCAGGTAAAAACGCAGGCAAACAGGAGTAACCTGTGAGCCAGTTTCGGAATTGGATTGCAGGTTGAGGCGGATGTCATCGTCGTCTTTTTAAAACCCAACGGGTTTTGAAAATTGGAAGTGTATTCGCGGGAACCCACGAATTAGTGACGTGGGTTCCCCGGAATCGGCTTTCGACTGGGCCTGGATCAGTGTGCCCCGGAATGAACTTCCGCTGTGTCGGACTTACCAGGCTGATCCTGAGGCCAGTAATCCAGTGGAGCCACTTCATCGGCTGAATATTCGTAGGCCATCCGATAGACGGTCGGAATTTTCAGGAAGTTGTAATAAGGCGGTGGCGACGGGCAAGCCCACTCAAGCGTGTTGGCGTGCCACGGATTGGCCGGTGCCTTGGGACCAAAGAACAGGCTGTGGAAGAAGTTGTAGATAAAGAACAACTGAGTCAGACCCAGCAGCATGGCATTGATGGTCATGAACTGATTCATGCCGACAACACCCGAACCACGAAGGAATTCGTAGACGGTCGGGTCAGCAATCCGGCGCGGGTGTCCATGCATCCCGATGATGTGCATCAGGAAAAATGTTCCGTTGAAGAATATGAAGCTCAGGGCAAAGTGGATTTTGCCAAGACGATCGTTCATCATGCGCCCGAAAATCTTCGGAAACCAGTAAGAGATTCCTGCAAAAATCGCAAAAACTGAACCACCGAAGAGCACATAATGAATGTGACCCACGATGAAATAGGTGTCGTGAATGTGCATGTCCACTGGAGTGGCGGCCATGAAGATCCCTGAGAGCCCGCCAATCACGAACATCGCTACGAAACCAATGGCATTGAGCATCGCAGTGGTGAACTGAATTCGACCGCCCCACATCGTGCCGAGCCAGTTGAACGTCTTGATGGCCGAAGGAAGGGCGATCATCATTGTGGAGAGCATGAATGTCGCTCCCAGAGCTGGATTCATGCCCGACTGGAACATGTGGTGGCCCCAGACGATAAAGCCAAGCCCTGCGATCGCACTGATCGAAAAGACCATCGGCTTGTAGCCGAAAAGTGGCTTCCGGCTGAATGTCGAAAGAATGTCGCTGACCATACCCATTCCGGGTAAAATCATGATGTAAACCGCTGGGTGACTGTAAAACCAGAACAAGTGCTGGAACAGCAAGGTCTGGCCACCTCCCACCACATTGCCTGCATTGGCAACCATCCAATTGGCCGGTGCAAAAAAGTTCGTGCCTATTGTCCGGTCAAGCAATTGCATGATCAAAGCGGCTGTCAGGACTGGTAGGGCAAATGCCTGAAGGAGGGCCGTAATGAACATGGCCCAAACCGTCATCGGCATGCGGAACATCTTCATGCCAGGGGCACGCAACATAATGATTGTGGTGATGTAGTTGATGGAACCCATCAAACTTGAAACACCAGCAAACAGAAGCGCCATGAGCCAGAGGGTCTGACCGTCAAGCGAGCCCGGGGTCGACCAACGGAAGGTCGAAAGTGTCGGATAACTTGTCCAGCCCGCCTCGGCGGATCCGCCCGGAGTGAAGAACGAGAGTGACATCAGGACAATCGCTGGCCACATCGCCCAATAGCTGTACATGTTAAGCTTGGGGAAAGCCATGTCCCGGGCGCCAATCATAAGCGGAATCAGGAAGTTTCCGAAGGCACCGGTCAGTAGAGGAATGATCACAAAAAAGATCATCACGGTGGCATGCATCGTAAAGAGCTTGTTGTAATATTCCGGAGGCATGCGATATCCATAGTCGGCCCAGAGGCCGCTCAGAATGGGAACGGGTTTCCAGGGCCAGGCCAATTGCCAGCGGACTGACATTGCCAGAGCGCCACCAACCGCGTACATGATCAGGCCTGAAAAGAGGAACTGGATCCCGATGATCTTGTGATCCATCGAGAAAACATACTTCGCCAGAAAGTTTGTCGGTTCTGGGTGAATATGATCGTCATGGCCGTGATCGGCCAAATGTGCATGGTCGCTCATTGGTATTTCAGCCTCCGTTTACAGCGTTGACAAGTGCCAGTTGATCGCGGTCTTGTTCTGTCTTGGTTTTCTTCAGCCAGGCTTCAAAATCTACCTGGTTTGCGTGGACTGTCACATTGCCACGCATCTTGTAATGGCCCCAGCCACAAAGCTCTGCACAGACCAGTTCAAATTTGCCGGCGGTGTCCGAATCAAACCAGACCGGTATGGTCAGGCCTGGCACGGCGTCCTGCTTGATTCGAAACTGTGGCAGGAAGAATGAGTGGAGAACATCCTGACTCTTCAGATGAATGATCGTCGGCTCACCCATGACAAAGTGAAAGTCGTTGATCGTAAGGATATCGTCATCAGTATGCAGGCGACGATCGTCGCCGGCATATCGGAACATCCACTGAAACTGACGGCCTGTGACTTCCGCAACAGGCTGAACCTTGGGAAGGGAACTGCGGAATTTGATCTTGGACCACGTACCCATCTGATAAAGTGCCAGAAAGACCAAAATCGAGGCAGGAATGATAGTCCAGATGACTTCAAGCTTCATCTGGCCATGCACGTAATGAGCCTTGCGGCCGGGTGCGTCCGCAAAGGTCCAAATGGCATAGCAGAGAACAATCTGCGTCGCGATAAACACAACGCCTGTTATCACCAGAATGATGATAAACAGATGGTCGATTTCTCGACCCATTGAGGAGACATTCGGTAAAAGCCACCAGTCAGCATTGTTTCGCGAGTAGATAAAACTTCCTGTCGCGAAGATGGCGCTGAAGGCAAACAACAGCGCCCAAAGGCGATCGGTCTTCATTGTCACTCCCAAATCAGCCGCCAGCCAGTGGCAGCCTTAAAATCAAGACGTGTCGGACAGTGTCTGGTTACGTGGTTCAACGATGGGCGACTTGGGCCGGCTTGGGTGCGTCATTTCTGACAGGCTCGGTAGCGTCGCGAAGCAGTTCTGGACGATTCGGAAGGGCCAGTACGAAATTCACAAGATCCCAGATCTGGTCTGGTTTGAGTGTGGTTTCGTGGGCCGGCATCTTGGCCCCATTGATACCTTTGGCAATACGCCAGTAGATATCAATCGGACGTCGTCCGCCCTTGTATGTTCCCGTGTTCAAATTGGCTGGCCGAAGTGGCCATTGCCAGTCGTCCACCGATGCCGCCCAGTCCGTCTGGACCTTGTTCAGAAAACCTTTGACCTGATTCACAGATTCCGCGACAAGCGTCGTCATTCCTGCTGTCAGACCAGAGTTCGCTTCATTCATCGAAACAACTTCAATCTCAGGCTTATCCGACTCAGCCGAAACCATGATATTCACCTGTGAGCCAGGGAATACCTCAAGAAGATGTTCGCGAACTGTATCCGCAAGCACTTGCGATCGCAATTCTCCAAGTATCTGTTGCTCTGGTGTGGCATCTTTGGCGATTTCTGTCACGGCCCTGAATGTGATGACCCAGCCCTTGGTATCGGTCAAGCCTGATGCTGCTGCGAGAAGTGTGTGGCGAACTCCAGGAGTCACATCTTCGACCAACTGGGGCTTGGCATGGCTAGCCGGCTTGATTGTCAGGATTGGCTTTTCCGCCTTGGCGTCCAACTTCAATTCTAGACGCATTCCCGGATAACTATGCTCAAGCTTTTCCTGCAAGGCTTCCTGGCTTCCACCCGCCCAATTGGTTGTCAGGGTCGCCACCCAGCCTGCCACAGGCGAGTGATCACGGGCATGACCGCCACCGTGACCATGTCCAAGTCCGGCCGTGGCAAGACGTGATTCCCGCTCGTCCTCAATTTCACCAAAACGTTCGGCAGCAGATTCGAGAATGGCTTTGGCACGATCTTCATCGCTATTGACCGCCTGGAAGACGTGGCGGCTGAACACGACCTTTTCGAAGATCCGTTTGTCGACAAAACTTTTGCCGTTTCCAATTGCCTGTAGACCATGACAGCCCCAGCACTCCAGCCGCTCAACCGTGTTGCCCAGAAAAAGCTCACGGCCACGTAAGATGGATTCGTTGGAAGCCGTGGCACGACTCTTGGGAGTGTTCATGACCTGGGTTTCAGCCAGAGTCCATTTCTCCGCAACCATCTTTGCCGTTTCCAGAGCTTTCGGATAAATCTTCGAACTGGAGGCGGGTTTTTGCCAGCCTATGGCTGCAGATTCCGCAGATTTCGTACCATCTGCCTTGATTTCTTCGTCCCAGGCACCATCAGAGACATCCTGTGAGATCAGGATTTCTGTCTCTCCACGAATCGACAGGAAGACCACATAGTCAATCACCTGCTCAATTTCGGAAGGGGTCATCAAGGCCTCGAACCCGGGCATCGATGTTCCATGCAAACCATAATTTATGGTCCGCCAGAGATCATTGTGGCTCGGCTTGGCTCCGGCTGTGGTGGATGTAAACTTGAAGGTTCCCTTGCGATAGTCGCGGGGTCGTGGATAGAGGTAATCGGCCGTCGGTCCGGCTCCATCACCACTCAGCCCATGGCAGTGAAGGCAATGCTTGCGGTATAGACCATAGCCACCACCAATCGGAACGTCTCTCTGACCCTCAAAGACAATCGGCTTGCGATCCCCTTCGCCATTGATCAGATAATTCGCCAGATATATCCCGCCATTGCGAAGCCCAAGCCCTTCCGGTACTTTGATTTCGCGCGGTGTTGGACCATAAAGCTCGGCTAGTGCACGAACAACAGCGGACTGCTTTTCTGGATCTTTGATCTCAGTGACCAGCTTGGACTTGGAATACGAAAGCGGATAGGCTTCGAATTCCCCGGCACAGCCTGTCACAATCATTGCTGTCAAAGCCACAAAGGGCACTCTCAGGTAGGATCTCACCGTCATCAACCTCCCCTGTCTGACATCGCGGATACTCTCTGAATCAAGGCATCCAACGCTGTTTTTCGATGCTTACAGGATAAATGGTTCGATCAGGGCAGAAAACGTTCATCCGTTTACATACAGATATCATAGTTCCTGCACGAATAAGGCTCAAGTGGAGAGTCCGTCTTCAAAAATATCTTTATTTCTGAAATCACTGAAATCTCTGAAAAGACTGAAAACCAGAACGCCCGCAATCACTCAAATGTGGATTGCGGGCGTGTATTGGAATTACTTCGATTGCTTCGCCAAACGAAGCCTTGATCTCAGTTTTTCAAGGTTCAAAAGACGAAGATCAATTTCAGCGTCAGAACTGGCCGATTGGCTTCTGGCCGTCTGCAAGTCCTGCTCGATCTGGGAGACATTCAGACTTCCCGCTTCTACGGCCTTGTCCGTGAGGATCACGACCTGATTGTCGCGGAGCTGAACGAATCCCCCATTGAGGAAAAACTTTCGGGAACCAGAGGAACCAATCAGCTTCAGGGTTCCAAAACCGAGCTTGGCGATGATCGGATCGTGATTCTTGGCGATCCCGAATTCACCGTCCGGAAGTGGGACTACCACTTGCTTGACCCACTCGTCAATCACAATCCGCTCAGGTGTTACCACCTGAACCCGGATTGAATATTCGGATGAAGGCGACTGATTTGGCCGATTTTCCGTTGAGGCAGAGGCCATGTCTTTATTGCACTCCTGTCAAAGAGATGAACGTTCTGGCCCTGATCAACGTGCCATCTTCTTGGCTTGTTCTTCCGCTTGCTCAATGCCGCCAACATACAGAAACGCACCTTCAGGAAGGTGATCCCATTTGCCTTCACACAGCTCCTTGAAGCTGCGGATGGTCTCTGGAAGCGGCGTGTATTCGCCAACCCGGTTTGTGAAGACTTCGGCCACGATGAATGGCTGCGACAGGAATCGCTCGATCCGGCGGGCACGGTGAACGATCAGCTTGTCTTCTTCGGAAAGCTCATCGACACCCAAAATCGCAATGATGTCACGAAGCTCGCGGTATCTCTGAAGGATCGATTGCACCTTACGAGCCACAGCATAATGCTCTTCACCCACATATTGCGGGTCAAGGATCCGGCTTGAGCTGCCCAGTGGATCCACGGCAGGGTAGATCCCCTTTTCGGCGATCGACCGCTGGAGAACGATGAACGCATCCAGAAAGCCGAAGGTCGTGGCAGGGGCTGGGTCGGTCAAGTCATCCGCCGGAACATAAACCGCCTGAACCGAGGTGATGGCACCTTTTTTGGTTGAGGTGATACGCTCTTGCAGGGCACCCATCTCTGTGGCCAGAGTCGGCTGATAACCGACGTTTGAAGGCATCCGGCCCAGGAGGGCGGAGACTTCAGAACCTGCCTGGCTGAAGCGGAAAATATTGTCTACAAACAGAAGGGTATCGGCACCAGTCGAGTCGCGGAACCATTCGGCCGTGGAGAGAGCCGACAGGGCCACGCGAAGACGTGCGCCTGGTGGTTCGTTCATCTGACCGAAATACATCACGGTCGAGTCGATGACCGACTTGCCCGTGTTGCCAATCTTGGTTTCCTGCATTTCAAGCCAAAGGTCGTTGCCTTCACGGGTCCGCTCGCCAACACCGGCAAAAACGGCATATCCCGAGTGTACCTTGGCAATACGAGCAATGAGCTCCGTTAAAATGACGGTTTTGCCCAGACCGGCTCCGCCGAACAGGCCGATCTTGCCGCCCCGAACGAATGGAGTCAGAAGGTCAACCACCTTGATGCCTGTCTCGAAGACTTCGGTCTTCGGTGACAAGTCGTCGAATTCCGGTGGATCACGGTGGATTGGCCAACGCTCTTCCGCCTGAACCGGGCCACGACCGTCGATCGGTTCGCCCAGAAGGTTGAAGACGCGGGCCAGGGTGCCCTTGCCGACTGGAACTGTGACGGGGCCGCCTGTATCAGACACAGGCATACCACGGACCAATCCGTCAGTGGACCCCAAAGCAACGCAGCGGACACGGTTGCCGCCCAATTGCTGCTGAACTTCACCTGTCAAATTGATCTTGATGCCTTTGAGGTTGGTTTCAACCTTGAGTGCATTGTAGATATCCGGCAGGAAGCCCTCGTCAAATTCGGCGTCAAATGTGGAACCGATGACTTGGATGATACGTCCGTTCGCAGTGGCCATGATCTAGATGATCCTTGTGCAAATGAAAGACGAGTGACTGGCTGATGTTTCAATAGGAAAATGGAATCTGACAGGTTTCGGAAGCGACTCATTCAAGAGCGGCCACGGCACCGATGATTTCTGACAACTCGCGTGTGATCTGCGCCTGACGGGCACGATTATAAAGCCGTGACAAGGTTTTGATCATGTCGTTGGCATTCTCTGTCGCGCCCTTCATGGCCACCATCCGGGAAATTTGCTCACTCACGGCGGCGTCCAGAAAACACTTGAAGAGACGCACCTTGAAGGATACAGGTACGATCTCTTCAAGAATGCTTTTTGCATCCGGAAGATAATCGTAGGGAACGTTGGCCGAAGAGGATTTTATCGCTGTTTCGGTGGTTTTCGTTTTGGAGCGGCCAAGTGTCTCCAGTTGACCAACATCCTTGGTGGACATCGGCAAAAGTGTGCTCACAACGGCTTCCTGGCGAGCGACCGAAATAAATTTCGTATAGACCACATCGACCCGGTCTATCTTGCGTTCCAGAAAAAGCTTCATGTAGCGATCGGCAATCTCTTCAACTTCATGATACTGCGGGCGATCTTCAAAATTCGTGAAGGTCTTTTCCGAGCGGATGCCCTGAAATCGAAGAAAGTTGATCCCCCGCTTGCCAGCCACTTCCAGATGCGTTCCGATTCCACCCAGATCGTTGGCCTGTCGTGTACGAACCGTTTGTTTCAAAACGTTCGAATTGTATCCACCGGCCAACCCGCGATTACTGGTCAATGAAAGCAGGACCGCGTTCTTTGGCTCAATTCGCTCTTCCAGCAAAGGGTGCTGAAAATCCGTCTGCGAACCGCCCAAATCCTGAACAAGTTCGGCAATCTTACGGGTGTAGGCTTCGGCTTCCGTGGCTCGGTCCAATGCCTTCTTGAAACGGGCGGTGGCGATCAACTCCATCGTCCGCGTGATTTTCTGGATATTTTGAACTGCCTTTCGGCGTTCTATGATCGCACGGGCTTTTGCCATGGTCGTTCGTTACTCAATGAAGGTTCAATCATCGATCAACAGCAGGCACTTCCTCAGGAGGTGCCTGCCGTCGTCATCCTAATCAACCAGCCGCACCTACAAGTGCAGCGGATTCCTTTTTCAACGATGCAACGAACTCGGTATTGAAATCTTCCAGAGCCGTCTTCAGGCCAGTGATCACATCGGCGCTGAGCTTTTGCTCTTTATCAAGAAGATTTCGAACTTCGGAACGCTGCTCCCGCATGAACTGCAGGAAACCCGTTTCCCATTGACGAACCTTGTTCAAGGGAACATTGTCCAGGTATCCTTCTGTACCGGCGTAGATGACCATGACCTGATCAATGGCACTCATCGGCTGATACATGGGCTGCTTGAGCAGTTCCACCATGCGGTAGCCACGGTCAAGCTGAAGCTGGGTTGCCTTGTCGAGTTCGGTCCCGAGCTGGGCGAATGCTTCCAGCTCGCGGAACGCGGCAAGGTCGAGCCGCAGCCCACCGGCCACCTTCTTCATGGCAGAAATCTGAGCCTTGCCACCCACGCGGCTGACCGAAATACCAACATCAATCGCCGGTCGAACGCCCGCAAAGAAGAGGTTCGGCTGAAGATAAATCTGGCCATCGGTGATCGAAATCACGTTGGTTGGAATGTAGGCCGAGACTTCGCCTTCAAGCGTTTCAATCACGGGCAGAGCCGTCAAGGAGCCACCCGAAGCCGCCGTTTTTAGGACCTCGTGGCCATCTGCATACGAATGCTTGAGTTCGTGTGTCGCTTCCTCAAGGCCTGGAACGCCAAGGTAAACCTTGCCGTTGACACCCGAGGTCTCGTTGATTTCGGTCTTGGCAACGCTGTTCTTCTTGACGATGACATACTTGTTGGCAAGTTTGGCAGATCGTTCGAGCAAGCGGCTGTGGGCGTAGAAAACGTCGCCAGGGAACGCTTCACGACCTGGAGGCCGGCGGAGCAGCAGTGAGAGTTCGCGGTAGGCCACAGCCTGCTTCGACAAGTCATCATAGACGCACAGTGTCGGCATGCCTTTTTCGTACATGAAATACTCAGCCATGGCACAACCCGAGTAGGGGGCAATGTACTGAATCGGAGCCGGGTCAGAGGCACCGGCAGCCACAACGATGGTATAGTCCATCGCGCCGTAACGCTTCAGAACTTCCACCAGGCTTGCTGTGGTCGATTCCTTCTGGGCAATGGCCACATAGACGCAAATCACGCCCTGACCCTTTTGGTTCAGGATGGCGTCAATGGCAATGGCAGTCTTGCCGGTCTTGCGGTCGCCGATGATCAGTTCCCGCTGACCTCGGCCAATCGGTGTCATGGCATCAATGGCCTTGATACCGGTTTGCAGAGGTTCGTCAACCGGCTGACGTCCGGAAATGCCGGGCGCCGTGGATTCCACCAACCGGGAGTGCGGAGTGACAATCGGACCACGATTGTCGATCGGTTCGCCGAGCGGGTTCACCACTCGGCCGATCATCGCTTCACCGACCGGTACGCGAAGCAGGGCAGATGTGGCCGTAACGGTTTCGCCTTCGTGAATCTTCTTGTAATCACCAAGAATGATCACACCCACGGATGTCTCTTCAAGGTTGAAGGCCAAGCCCTTCACACCATTTTCGAAAGTGACCATTTCGCCCGTCATGACACCGGAGAGTCCGTGTACACGGGCGATACCGTCACCAACTTCAACAACCTGGCCCACTTCCGACCGGGTCGTCTGGGCTTGAAATTGCTCGATCTCACGCTGAAGTATGGAGCTGATCTCGTCGGCTCTGAATTTCATGAATCTTTCCTTCCAACAGGTTTTTGCGGAGCTGTTCGAGTCGGCTTCGGATGGAGGAATCAAACTGGAGATCCCCGACCCGGATCACCAAACCACCGATCAAGCTGGGATCAACGGAAAAGTCTATGACCGGCACGAGCCCAACACGATCCTGAAGCTGCCGGGAAATTGTTTGTGTCTGAGCTTCTGTCAGGTGCTGGGCGGCCTGCACCTTGACTCGACATCGGCCAAGAAGGCGGTCGGAATCACGCATGACACGATCCACTACTGCGTGAATCAGACTCAGGCGACCTTTGACGTTGAGAACCCGCATCAGGTTCAAAACCAGATCATGAGTCTTCCCACGAAAAGCTTTCTCGATAAGCGCATCGGTTTCGTCCGGATTTCGGGTTCCACTTGTCAGGCCTTCCAGCAAATGCCGGTTTAACCGAAACATCAAGGAAACGCCTTCCAGTTCCGATACCACCTGGGCCACAACGTCAATTTTCTTGGCGGCAGCCAGAATGGCTTCGCTGTAGACCCGTGAGAGCTGAATCTGACTTTCGTCAAATACGGTTGCCACCTGGGCAGGTGCTTCGCTGCTTGACATCAACTGGCACTCCCCGTCGAAGTGCTGAATCCAAATGAAGACCGATCAGGAAGCTCAGCCGCGGAGAGTTCCACGAGCCGGTTCTGCTCATCGACACTCAAATTCTTCTGAAGGACCTTGCCAGCGACCTGAACGGACATGGCCGCAGCCTTGGACCAGATTTCTACCAGGGCTTCATCACGGGCCTGTTCGATTTCTCGCTGGGCACGCTGCTGAAGCAGATCTGTTTCCGCATGCGCCTTACGAACGATTTCATCGCCTGTGTGCTGGGCATCCCGTCGTGCTTCGTCCAGCAATGCTTTGATTTTATCGGATGCCAGGGCCATTTCAGCCTTGTACTGCCTGAGCATTCCTTCCGCTTCGTTGCGGGCTTTTTCCGTGTCGTGCAGGCACGCTTCCAGATGATGCTCGCGATTGTACATGGCCTGAACAACTG
Source organism: Candidatus Kuenenia stuttgartensis (assembly GCA_945865635.1). Lineage (GTDB taxonomy): Bacteria > Planctomycetota > Planctomycetia > Isosphaerales > Isosphaeraceae > QWQI01. The sequence goes on along the minus strand of CAMBEP010000006.1, from coordinate 114,748 downwards.
GCCCCCAGCCAAACTTGCCGACAATCCCGAGCAAGACCATGAAGACCACAAACGACCAGATGGCCAATGGGGCCTGTTCTGCAATCTCTTCCGACTTCATTGGAATCAGGTAGGGACTGGCGTGACCGGCGTCCGCACCGTGTGCCGCAGGAGCATGAGCGGCTGCCGGAGCATGTGGCACACTTGCTGCAGCGGGTACATGACCAGCCGCTTCGGAAGCCGCCTGGCTGGCAGAGGGTTTGGCAACGGGAGTATCCGCGGCGATCACCTGGGTGACTGCGGAGAACACAAGAACCGCCAGATTGGTAATGATTTGACGAGTCATGATGATGATTCCGGGGCGAACAGCCATCAAAAAGGTTTCAACGGGTGGCCGAACGCCGGTCCACCCGCGATGGTAGTACGATTACCGAGATCAGAAAGCGATCAGGAAGAGCAGCAGGGCGAAGAAGGTGAAACCTTCAATTAGTGCGGCTGCGGTGATCATCGAGCTGGAGATATTGCCAGCGACTTCTGGTTGACGAGCCATGCTCTCAACCGAAGAGCTTGCAAGTCGGCCGATGCCCATGGCGGCACCAATCACGATCATGCCCATGCCAATTGGCTTCAGATCAGAGAAAGAACCGCCACCGGTTTGGGCAAATGCCATAACAGGGGCCAAGGTGACAACGGCAAACGCCATGAACAGAACCTTCATCAACTTCATCGAAGGGAACTCCTCAGAGCCGGTTAGGGCAGGAAAGGCAAGGCCAAAGACCCAAACACAGATTCGTGACCAATCCACTATCTGTTAGTGGGCGTGAGACACGGATCCTATGAACAGGGCCGACAGGAAAGTGAAGATATACGCTTGAAGAAACGCAACCAGCAACTCAAGGCAACTGATTAAGACTGCCCCAAAGATACTGGCAGGCGTAACGAGGTAGAACAGGTTCCCGGAAGCCTCAATTATGAAGCCCAGGATCACTGCCAGCACCAGGTGACCGGCGGTCATGTTGATGAACAAACGCACGGCCAACACAAAGTGTTTGATAAGCAGACCCAGCAGCTCAATCACAAACATCAGCCCCCACATCATCATGCCGGGAATGTTGATCGAGCCTTTGAATCCAAATTTTTCCAGGCTCATCTCGCCTGGCACTTCCAGGTGAGGAACCAGATTCTTGAAGAAACCGATATAGCCAAATTGACTGGAACCTGCCGCATAGACGGTCAGGAAAGTAATGAAGGCCAGAGTGCCTGTGACCACGATACTACCGGTCGATGATGCTCCGCCCGGAACCATTCCCATAAGGTTCGAGACCAGCACAAAGAAAAACGTGGTCAGGAGGAATGGCAAATGCTTGTAGGCATCATGATCCCCAATCGCCGGGACCGCGATTATATCCTTCACAAAATAAACCAGAGACTCAATGATATTAGGCAGAATACCTTTGGTCACATGGTTTTTCCGCATCTGACGGGAATAGAACGTGGCGATAAGGATCACGATCACGGATGCGATCACCTCCATCACCATATATCTGGTCAATTGAAATGGACCAATCATTGGCAACTCAATGACTTGCCCCCAGGGCAACTCGATCGTGTTGTGATCGACAACGTGATCTAACGGGCTGTGGCCGGCCATCGCAATTACCTGGGCTTCTTGTGTTCGGGTAGTTTGCTCGTCATCTCCCGCACGAGCTGTCGCAATTGTACAAAGAGCGATAGAAATCCCACAAGACTGCCGATCAAAACCCCTATGGGCCTGATCGACTGCCATTCATCCAGAAAATACCCCAATACCGTCGGAACAACACAGCCTAAAGCCAGAGATAGGACTCGTGAGGCAAGACCGTAAGCATCCGAAACCGTTTTGGCATTCAGTGGAGACATGGAATTGTTATCTATTCTCTCTCATGACTGCCTTAAAGTATCGGATACATCTATCCGCTGTCAACACTGAGGTCCCGAAAAAGCGAAATTTTTCACAAAGTCGTTTTTCAGGCAAATTCTTTTTCGTTAAAACCGTCCTGATTACGGTTCTCTTTGCACCTGTTAAATTCATTTTGATATCAAAGGTTAGGTTGACTCCCTGAAACCACTTTGCCTGATAGCCTGAACACGCTTTAGGAATCTCTTAAGGAAAATTGTTCAATCTAGCCACTTGACACGCTTGTCACCGACCTGTTATGAATCAACATACCTACCTACGCACATTACTCCCGACACACCTAACTTAAATCCCAATTTCGATTGGCGGATTGGACTTGGCAGATTCGTCTGCGCCCTTAATTGGGCATAGTCTGATTCCTCATAAACTTTAGGGGTTTTGATCAACATGGATGTTTCACCGGGTCATGGATGGCGGCCGATCCGGCAGTTTGGCTCATTCCGACTTAAACGGAGAGTCTTCCCCATGTCAAATGATTTGATCCAAGAGCAGACTAAAAAAATTCTTGCCCGAATGGCTCGCGACCGGGGCATTCCAGGCTGGCACGCCATGCGTAAGGATCAATTGATCCGTGCACTGAGCAGTCCATCGACCGACGAAACGGATACTTTGGAGAATAACCCTCTGAAGAATCTTAAAAAATCGGCGGGTTTGTACCATGGCCACGGCAAGCCGGGTGATCATTCCAATCCTCTGAATGATCGGCTCGGGCTTCGTCCATGGCATGGCCGGATTCAGAACCACGGAACGAGGGACCGGGTTCTGGCGGTTGCCAGGGACCCTTACTGGATCCATATTTACTGGGAGCTTTGCAACTCTACGATCGAGCGTGCCCGTGCGGCGATGGGTCAGCTTTGGCATGGTTCCAAGGCCGTCTTGCGTGTGATGGATGTGACGAGCGAAGAGACCAGTGCGATGAGTGAGCGTCATGAGCGTGACGAATTCATTCAGAGCGATGTGAACAACTGGTACATCAATGTGACTCATCCGAGCCGCAAGTATCGTATTGATCTAGGTTTCATCACGCGTCGGGGAAGCTTTTTCATTGTTGGAAAATCGAATGTGGTGATGATGCCACCGGTCTCCATGTCGACATCGATCGAGGAAGACTGGCACATTGCCCAGGAGGAAATCCATCGGATTCAGGTTCGTTATAATGACCCGGAATCTCGTCACCTTTCCAACGAGTTGATTGAGCTGTTTGAGGATCGGTTTCATCAGCCGATCCATAAGACATCGCTGACCCAACTGCCGTCAAATTATCTGACCAATATGGACATCCCTCTGAAGTTCGAGATTGGCGCAGAGCTGGTGATTTTCGGGACAACCAATCCGTCGGCCAAGGTTACGCTTCAGGGCGAGCCGGTGCCGATTCAGTCGGACGGCTCATTCAGTGTACGGTTTCACATGCCCGACTCTCGCCAGATCATTCCTGCCGTGGCCTGTTCAGCCGATGGGAGCGAAGAGCGGACGATCATTCTGGCGGTCGAGCGCAACACCAAGGTCATGGAACAGCAAACGCACGACAACTGCGATTTCTGATCAAGCCGCTTTCTGGTTTTGTGTGCTCGATTGCAGCACTTGAAATTCTCAGCCGCCCCCGTTCGGGGCGGCTTTTTTTTCTGACATTCCGTGTGTTTTCCTTGATTTTGAGGTTCAAGGACATAGACTGGAAGTGAATCCTCTGCTGTGCGCGTCAGGAACGTCAATTTTGGCGAACCAATGTACACCCGTAGGGGGCCGATCGGGTTCTTTCCCTTGGGAAGATGTGACTCTAGGCTCCCACCTATTCACTGCGGGTTCTCAAAACCGTTCGCAACGGCATCGGCGGAGGATTCTTTCCGTTCTTCCATTCCTACCTGGATCAGGACCATAGCTGAAGATGATTCAGCCTGATGATTTTTGTTTATCTGCAGCAAAGAAATCGATCCGGGAAGAAATCCGCCAGAAAATCCGGGCCCTCTCCAAGCTGGAACGGGTGGCTCAGGAAGAGGCGATCATCGACCAGTTGAACCAGTGGCTGGTAACTATGGCTACGGCGAAGGACAGCCTGATCCTTGCCTTCTGGCCGACTCTGATTGAAGAGCCCGACTTCCGCCCATGGTTGCAAACACTCGAATCTGTTGGAGTCTCGTTCGCATTGCCTCGCCTGGAATGGGCCACCAGAAGTCTTTCGTTCCATAGGGTGCGCGAGCCTGGGGCTGACCTCGAAATTGCGCCCAGCGGCCTTGCACAACCCCGGAAGGCTCTTGAACTGGTACTGCCTGATCAGGCCGTAGCGATTCTGGTTCCAGGGCTTGCCTTCGACCGACGGGGCGGCAGGCTGGGCCGAGGCGCTGGTTTTTATGACAGAACGCTGGCCTTGATCGGCAAGGAGATTCCGCGATTGGGGGTAGGGCTGGAGTCACAGGTGATTCCAAAGGTGCCAATGGAATGCTGGGATCAAAGGCTTGATGGCCTGATTCTACCCACAGGAATCGATATTTTTAAAAAAGATCAGGACCAATGACAATTGCCATTGGTCCTGAATAAGAGATCCATCCATAGTTTTCGAGGCGGGGATGCTCTGACCAAGTCAGAATGGGGCATCGTCCGAATCATGGGCAGGGAACGATGATCCGCCGGAAGTTGCAGGCATGCCAGCACTTGAGGCAGCTTGAGAGTCATTCCCCTGGGCTTCATCAATCACGGCTTGAATGCGTGAAAGGGTGATAGTGCCGGGCTCCTTGGTGCCCTTGCATTTCGGATACTTTGAGCAACCGAGAAAGAAGCCCCTTCGGCCAGCTCGGACGGTCATGGTTCCGCTGCATTCCGGGCAGGCTTCTTCGACCACGACGGTTTTGAGGTCAGGGCCTTTCTTGGCGACGGGTGCCGGGGCCGCCAGGCTTGGGTTATTGGCCAGCATCTCTTCTGAAATCTGGGCGGTGCCGCGGCATTTCGGATAATTGGAACAGCCCAGAAACGAGCCCCGTTTGCCCTGCTTGACATTCATGGCACCACTGCACTTGGGGCAGGGGACATCGGCAGTGATTGGGCGAATGGGGTTACCTTGCTCGTCAGCGGGCAGGAGGTTGCGACATTTCGGGTAGCCCGAGCATCCAAAAAACGGACCACGTGCACTGGTGCGCAAGATCATTGGCTTATTGCACTTGTTGCACTTGTGCTCAGTTTCTGTGTAAGCCGGGACGGGCTGACCATCGGGTCCGATGTTGTAAATTTCTTTACAGGCTGGATAGCCGGAACAGGCGAGATATTCGCCTCGTTTATTTTCGCGTTTGAGCAGAGGTTTCTGGCATTTGGCACATTCGAAGTCGGTAACTTCGGCCTTTGGGCGTTCGCCCGAGAGGGGCTGGGTTGCCTTGCAGTCCGGATATTTCGAACAGCCGAGGAATTGCCCTTTGCTGCTGAACTTGACCTGCATGGGCGATCCGCAGTCGGGGCACTTTACGTCCGAAGGCAGTGCGGCTCTCTGCATCTGCTTTTCAGCGATGACGAGGGCCTCATGAAACGGCGTATAGAATTCCTGAAGAACGGTGATCATCTCGGCCTTGTGTTCAGCGATCTCGTCAAGATCGCCTTCCATTTTGGCGGTGAACTGAACGTCCATGATCTTCGGGAAATGCTCAACCAGCAGGTCGGTGACCACCATTCCAAGAGGCGTTCCGTGGAATCGCCGTTCCTTTTGCTCGACATATCCGCGCTGCTGGATGGTCTGGATGATTGGCGCGTAAGTACTTGGCCGACCAATACTTTCTTTTTCCAGAGCCTTGATCAGAGTGGCTTCACTGAATCGAGGCGGCGGCTGGGTGTGATGTTCCGTGGGGTGAACACGTGCGGCATGCAGTTTCTGGCCGACTTGAAGGTCGGGCAGCATGGAATCTTCCTGCCGCGCGGCGGGCCCGAGGATCTTTCGATAGCCGTCAAATTTGAGAATTTTGCCTTGGGTACTGAAAATACCGGGGCCCGACTGAATTTTGATATTGGTGACGGCAAAGATGGCCGGGGTCATCTGGCTCGCCACAAATCGCTTGAAGATCAAGGAATAGAGCTTATATTGATCGATCGACAAGCTGCTTTTGATCTTATCCGGATCATACTGAAGCTCGGTTGGCCGGATGGCTTCGTGTGCTTCCTGAGCCATTTTACCGGCTGCGAACCGGTTGGCTTTTTCGGGAACGTATCGAGGGCCCAATTTGTTCAGGATATGTTCACGGACGCTTTTAACGGAATCGTCGCTGACACGAAGGCTGTCGGTACGCATGTAAGTGATCAGACCGACAGACCCGTCGCCGCCCAGGTCGATACCTTCATACAATTCCTGGGCAATTTTCATGGTCTTTTTGCCGGGCCACCTTAGTCTGATGGCGGCTTGTTGCTGTAGGGTCGATGTTTTGAAGGGCGCATCGGGCCTGTCCAGACGATCTTCCTGTTCCGCAGAGGCGACGGACCATGAGGCGGCCTTGAGCGTTTCCAGAATGGCTCTGGCTTCGGTCTCGTTGGCGATTTTTGCGGCCTTGCCCTGCCATTCGGTGAGCAGTGAGTCAAAGGCGGATTCCGGCAATTCGTATTTTGGTCTTGCCTCGATGATTTCATCGTCATCGGTCGAGGTTTCGACGTCTTCGGCCTGGGCTTTCTGTTTAGCCAGTGCCTGTGCGACTTGCCTGGCGACTTCGGCTGTCAGGGCGAGTGTGGCCGTGACCTTCCAATATTCGTCGGAGACGAATGCGGCGATTTCTTTTTCACGTTCAGCGATGAGTCGGACGGCGACGGATTGAACGCGGCCGGCGGAGAGATTCCGGGTGACTTTTTTCCACAAAAGCGGAGAGAGTTCATAGCCCACAAAGCGATCAAGAAAGCGTCGGGCCTGCTGGGCGTTGACCTTGTCGATATCGATGTCGCTGGCATGGTTAAAGGCTTCTTTGACAGCCTTTTCGGTGATCTCATAAAACTTTACGCGGCGAACACGTTCATCAGGCACACCGAGGGCTTCCTGCAGGTGCCATGCAATGGCTTCGCCTTCACGGTCGGGGTCAGTCGCCATGTAAACCATGCGGGCCCGGCTGGCTTCTTTACGAAGGTCGTCGACGGTATCCTTTTTACCCGGCATAATTTCATAAGTTGCTTCGAAGCCATTGGCTACGTCAACTCCGATTTTACGTTTGGGGAGGTCGCGGACGTGCCCCATGCTGGCTTTGACCACATAGCCACTGCCGAGAAATTTATTGATGGATTTTGCCTTTTTGGGGCTCTCGACGATCACCAGATCGCGTACTCGGCCACCCTTGACAGGGGCTTCGTCGGTGTCTGCCTTGGCAGCGACTTCTGCCGTCCGGGATTTGGTTGAAGCCGTTTTCGCAGCACCGGTTTTGGTCGCACGCTTTGGCGACTTGGCGACACGTTTCGGAGTTGCCGAATCAGATTCGGCTTTCTTTCGAGCCACGGTGACTTACCTTCTCTATCTGAAGGGGCCTTGATCTCAACAGGTTGCAACCCCCAGGCGGGTATGCATTTCAAGATCTTTTCCAGCAGAACGCCATCGATTGAATCGGTGGATTTGAGAAAACATCGACGCTCTGGCGTCCATTCGCATGAGACGTTCCCTTTGATGGATTATCCATTAAAACGGACGATGTCAAGAGGGACTGTTTTGAAACATGTTGATGCTTAGACTTGCCTTTTCCGAGAGAATTGGCTACTTTGTCCTATTCAAGGATACACCGAACTTGCTCGGAATTTTCCAAAACAAGCGTCCGCCACATGAGGTCGCAGTATGCCGTTCGAGACTTTTCGCCGCAATCAGCGCCCAATGCTGGCCGTATTCGCCCTGATGGCGATGTTTGCCTTCGTCGTGTCAGACAGTCTGATGAATTATCTTGGTTCACGTCCAAGCGGCGTGAACAATGATGAAGTCATCGCAAATTTACACGGAAAAGACATCAAAGCCAGCCAGATTGGCGAAATGGCCAACCAGAGAGCCTTCGCCAATGATTTTGTCACCAAACTCCTGAGCCTGAAACTTGCCACGGCTCAAATTGGACTTCCCGTCCCTCAGACCATCTTCGGAACCACCGACGACCGTTCGATTGTGGACGCCCTGATCCTCGAAAAAGAGGCCGACAGGCTTGGCATTCCAATCAACCATGAAGCCACGAAGATCTGGCTCCGCGAAGCTCCGATCCAGATTCTGCTTCAAACCCTTGGCCTGGCCGGCTCGGAGGTGACCATGCGCACCTTCCGCGACCGGATTGGCACCATCAAAAATGAAGATCTGGATGCCACTTACCAGACCTTTTTCACGACCCGAATCCCTGACCAGCTACTGATCAATTCCATTGGCAATCAGCTTCGCCTGCTTCAGGTACGCACCCTTGGCGGTGGTACCGAAGTCAGCCCGCTTGATGTCTATGAGGATTTCAAGGCCGAGGCCGAAACGGTTTCCGTCAATGCAGTCGCCTTTCCGGTTGATGCCTATTTGACCCAAGTCGGCGAACCTGCTGAAGCCGATTTGAAAGCCCTCTTCGAAAAAGGCAGCCAGACCGAGCCAAAGCGCACAGTGGCAGCACCGGCGTTCAAAATTCCACGTCGCGTGCAAATTGAAGCGATCTCGGCGGACACGACGACCATTGTTGCAAAACTCACGGCCAGGATGAGCGACGAGAAGATCAAGGAAGCCTATGAAAGCCGTAAGGAGGCCGACTTCAGCCTGCCTCCGCTTGCACCCGAGGAGAGTCTCAAGCTGAGCCCCTTGCCGCAAGACCTTTTCGCGGGCGACGCAGCAGCCAAGATGACCCCCAAAGGCACTGCCGATTCCCAGGTTCCGCCCGCTCCATCAGACGGACCACGCTTTCGTCCGCTGGATGAAGTGAAGGTTTCTTTGATCGAAGAACTGGCCCGCGACCAGGCCCGCGAAGAGATTGACCTCAAATTCAGTCAGGTTCGCGAAGAGGTCATGAACCCGTTCGCCGACCGAATTCTGGCCGTGGAAGAAGACAACGAAGCCGCTCGCGATGAAGGTCAGGCAGGCAACAAGCCAATCCCGACCTACGATTCCAAGCTGCTGGTGGATTCCGCCAAGAAGTTTGAGCTGACTTACGAAAAGACCAGCCTGCTCTCCCAAGAGGAAGCCACAGCCCCTGACGCCGTGCTTGCCCTGGGCGCCATTGCCGATGCCCGTCTGGGCACGGAAATTGGTGATCTGGGCGACAATTTCTCGACAGAAATTTTCAGCACCACGTTCAAGAATTTTGACGCCACCGCATTTACGACGATCATCGGTCGCCGCTACATGATCTGGAAGATTGCCGACGAACCCGCCCGGGTCCCGACCTTTGATGAGGTCAAGCCTGCTGTGGTGGCCTACTGGAAGCTCGAAAAAGCGCGTGGTCTGGCAGAAAAAGCCGCGAAGGACTTTGCCGAAAGTGTGACCAAAAAGAACGGCGACCTGAAAGTGGAATCGTCGACCGCGAAACGGGCCTTGATTGTCACGGCACCGACTGCAAAGGTTGCAACCGGAATCTCGGGAATGCCCGCACGTGAGAATCAGTTTGCCGAGCTTTCCGAGCCCGGCAAGGCACTCATGGACGCCGCCTTCAAACTCAGCGACAAACAGGTGGCTGTCGAGCCCAATTCGACCACCAGCATCTATTATGTCATGAGCCTTGGGGCTCGCAAATCGGTCAATCCGGAAGAGCTTTATGGCCCCACCGGCCCATTCCTCCGATTGGTCCGGTCGGCAATGGCCGATTCCGAGATGGAAGGCCGCGATATCTGGATGAAAGAACTTCGTAAAAAAGCTGGCCTGACCAGCGACTGGGTGCCGCCCTCAGAACGCGACACCAAGGCCAATAAAAAGTCCTGATTTCCAGGATTCATCAAACGGCCTGAAATATAAAAGCCAAATCGACGGATGGGGTGATTCTTTGATCCCCCCATCCGACTTTTTTATAAATTACGAAACGAATTTGATCGACGGATTACGGGCAGATGATTTCCTGCGAAACCACCGGAAAACATGAGCCACCAGAGTTGGGGCAAAACGTAAGTTCAGGTGTGATTTATACGACGAAAAACCAATTTAGTGCCTCTCAGGCAAACATCTTTGTATCGGGCCAGTCCGGAATTCAAAATTATCAGAACAAAGTGCTTTTTAGAAAAACATTTCGATTCTTGTTCCAAGACAGTTCAAGAACTGCTCTTCATGTATCAACTTTTTGATTCTGAGAGGTCGCGAAGGAAGGCGGTGAATTGCGGTGGATGGTTTGGGATTTCAATAAGGCAAATATTTATTTCGATGGGGAAGATGGAACCGTCAGATCGCATGGCCTCGACCTGGATGCGCTTGCCCAGAACTGGGCCTTCTCCGGTGCGCAGGTAATGCCTGAGGCCACGCTCGTGAGCGTCTCGATAGGCCGGCGGAATTATCACGCTGCTCATGATCTTTCCCATGACTTGATCACACGACCAGCCAAATTTCATTTCCGCAGCCTTATTGAAATCTACGATCCGGCCTTCATGATCGATTGTAATGATGCTGTCCAAGCCGGCATTGAGCATGGCCTGCTTGCGTGATTCGCTGATGCGCAAGGCCTCTTCGCTCTGTTTTCGGGCCGTAATATCGGTCGTGAAGCATCGTGTGTGCTTGAATTCGTGATTTTCCACAAAAACGCTCGAATGGATCGAGACGCATTTGATAGAGCCATCTTTGGCGATCAGACGAGCTTCATAGCCTGCCAGGGTCTGACGCTGGCCAAGTCGATTGAGGATATCGGAAATGACATCAGCTTCGGCATGAAATTTTGTAATCGGTTGGCCGATATACTCCTCTTTTAAATATCCCAGCAGGTCGAGTTCGGCCTGATTTGCCCAGATGATCAGGCCATTTTGGTCAACCCAGTGCAGCGCCACATTGGCATTTTCCGCAAGATCCAGAAGTTCGCGGCGACTGGCTTCAAGTTTCGCTTGAGCGATTTTGGTTTCCGTGATGTCCCTGGCAACCTTGGAAATGCCGATCAATTGACTTCTGGAGTTGTAAATCGGCGAGATCGTCACAGAGACATCAATTCGACGGCCATCTTTGTGGATCCGCACGGTTTCAAAATGGTCGATCGCCTTGCCGGTTCGCAATTGATCGAAGATCCGTTTGGCCTCATTCAAGCGATCCGGAGGAAAGATTCGTAAAATGGATTGCCCCAGAATCTCACTTTCATGGTAGCCAAAGATTCGCTCTGCACCGGCGTTCCAGCTTTTTATGATGCCTTCAAAATTTTCGCTGATGATGGCATCGTCTGACGACTGTACGATCGAAGCCAAAAGGTTGGAAGTTTCATGGGCCTTTGCAATCTGGGCTTCCTGGAGCTTCTGTTCGGTGATATCACGAGCAATGTTTGAAGTGCCGATGACCTGTCCGGAGTCGTCTTTTACAGGCGAGATCGTCAGAGAGACTGAGACCAGGCCACCGCCCTTTTGCAGCCACTGAGTTTCTTTGTGAGCTCTGGAATCGCCTGGGTGATAGAGATCCGCATCGTGCAAGCCACTCGGTGTGAGGAACTCCAGAGGCTTGCCGGCCATTTCGGCGGCAGAATACTGCAAAAGCTTTTGTGCGCCGGGGTTCCAGCTCTGAATTCGGCCTTGACGATCGGTACTGATGATGGCCAGTTCGGCGGAATTGACGACTTCTGCCAGTAGCAGGCGGCTTTGTTCAGACCGCTTCTGTTCTTCCTCAAATTCAATACGCTTCGTAACATCGCGGGCGACGGCATAAATGGCCTGTTCTTCTGGTGCTGCCAGCGCAACCCATTCGAGCCAGAGATAAGTGCCGTTTTTATGACGATAACGGTTGATGAACTGGATGCTTGGAGCACCCCCCAAGAGCTTGGTCACCTCCTGAACTGTCTTCTGGACATCGTCCGGATGAACGAAATCCATAAACGGTGTGCTTGTCAGTTCTTCGTTGGTATGGCCCAGCAATCGGGAGAAGTTGTCGTTGATTCGCTCAAAGAAACCTTCTCTGCCGGCGATACAGAAAAGGTCGAGCGATAGGTCGAAGAATCGGACCAGATCGCGCTCTGCACGCCTTTGTTCGGATTGCAGATAAGCAGAAATCGACTGGGCCACGACACCGGCATGGGCGGGACGATCAGCCTTGTTGACCGCGAGGCAGCTTTTGGCGATGTTGATGAGCTCAAGCGGGACAGGGGATTCGTCCAGACGCCTCATGGCGTCCTGAATCTCGCCACTGACAGCCTTCTTGAAGATGGAAATCACACTAGAGCCGGTATAAGGTGCCTTACCGGTGAGAATCTCACAAAGCATGCTTCCCAGGCCAAAGACGTCGGACTGCTGGCCAATCTGGTCGGTCTCGCCGCGTGCCTGCTCCGGGGAGAGATAGGACGGTGTTCCAAAGACGGTTCCGATTAATGTTTCCAGTCGGCTGTGTTCAGAATCGGTGAGTTTTAGCCCGATGGTCTCGGCGTTGAAAGCGTTGAGCGGTTGAACTTCGTCAGAATGTGACGGAAGCTCGGGCTCGCCAAGAATTTTGGCCAGGCCCCAATCCATGACAATCACTTCGCCGAAGTCGCCCACCATGATGTTTGAAGGTTTCAGGTCGCGATGGATTACATTCCTGGCATGGGCATAGGCGACCGCTTCACAAATTTTTTCAAAAATGAAGAGCTGGCGGCCGAAGTTATTTTTCGGATTATGGAGATCCGCCAGAAGTTGCTGGAGGGTCTCGCCGCGAACCAGATTCATGACAAAAAATGGGCGTGCATCAGAGAGGTGGCCCAGCTCGTGAATGCAGACAATCCCGGAATGCTGCAATCGGCCGGTGATTTTCGCTTCCCCAAGAAATCGCTGAACCACGCTTGGCTTGTTTTTTGATTCAAGCGGAAGCACCTTGATGGCCACGGGGCGCTGGAGCTGGGCGTCCCAAGCTTCATAGACCACACCCATGCCACCACGACCGATCTCGGCACCGATCTGGTAACGAATCACAGACGACGAACCAAGGGCCTGACTCAGGGAATCATCCCCAGCCTGAATTCGATCACCCGGACGATTAAAACCCAATGTCCCATCCGCAGAGATCAATGTGTCGTCCATCAGCCCAGAGCCCGGCCCTAGACTGACATGCATTGTTGCATCAACAGGAATGGCAAGCGTTTTATCAGACTCGGGAGATTCCGATTCTTCGTCGGGATCATCAGAGAATCGGGTCTGAGACATTTTAAAGGGTCCAGAATTTGTACCGTTACAGAGCCAAGGGCCGACATATTTTCGACCTTTCTTGTATTACCATCCATTATTCTAGTGGCTTTCGATCACGAATCAAGGATTTAAACGGAGCTTATGTCGTTATTTGCCAGGCGAGCCGTTGCAATAACAGACAATGATCTCTATAGTTTCTGGCGGGATCAACGGTCTGCCTATTTGCATACAGATCGCCCCAGGTAAAATTTACGCGATGTCAATGAGCACATTGCCAAGGGTGGAACCGTTTCAGGGTGCGTTGAAATCATGGAAAAATGGCACTTTGTGTGTTTCCTCGCTCAACCACCGGCGACATGCTTGAGATACCTCGGGCATCGGTGGAAAAAGTGTCGTTCATGGCTGCTCAAACTATAAACATAGGTCAATGACAGGCTCTAAATCATTGCCTGCAAACAGAAATTCACCATCTCTCATTGCCATCATTTGGGAGAGACCAGATTCAAAACACCTGAAAACCGTTCCTCACAAAGCGAGAGAGTCTCGTTGAGAAACGGTTTTATCGGTCTTATGTTGGGTTATGAGTTGTTTTGGGTGGGGGCGATCGCTGATCAGGGGATATCGAAAAGATAGATTTTAGCATCGGACGCCCCTACTGCGACTCGCTTGCCATCAGGGGCAAACGCAACGGTATAGGCCTGGGTGCTGGGCGGAAGCTTGATCCGGAATTTCTCTTTGGATGAGGCAAGATCCCAGACCAGAACATTGCCAGCATATCCGGCAGACGCCAGGCGGGTTCCGTCCTTACTGAAATTGAGGGAATAGACGTCGTCCGGATGGCCGCTGAGCTTGGCGAGTTCCTTTGCGTCGGCCACGTTCCAGATCCTGACCGTTTTATCCACAGAGCCCGAGGCAAGCTTGGCCCCATCGGGGCTGAATGCTACGGTGTAGACGGCTGCGGTATGACCAGCGGCCTTTCGCAGTTCCTTTCCATCGGCGGGCTGGAAGAATTTTACAAGTTTGTCGTCGCCCGCGGTGGCGATCAGGTCGCCCTTGGGGCTGACGGCAACGCTATAGATGGTGTTTTCAGCGGCTTTTTCGACGGCCTTGATGGGGGTCTTTTTGGCGAGATCCCAGATTCTGAGAGCCTTGTCGGCAGCTCCGCTGACGGCTCTTTGGCCGTCAGGAAAAAACGCAACGCAATAGACCTGGCCGCCGGAGCCAGCCAGGACGACCGGGCCAGCCGGTGCGGCCGGTGGGGCGGGCGGGGCGGCCGGCTTGGCTGCGGGCTCGGCCTTTTTGGGTTCTTCTTTCTTGGCGGCTTCTTTTTTCACTGCGTCTTTTTTGGCTGGATCAGCAGGTTTGGCGGCCTCTTTTTTGGCATCTGCCGGCTTGGTTTCGGTTTTTTTTGGGGGCTCAGCGGGTTTTGCTGGCGGAGCAGGTGTAAGGATTGCGACGGAGCCTGGGAAATCCCAGAGCCTGATGGACTTATCGAGCGAACCTGAAAGAATCTTTTTTCCGTCGGGGCTGATGGCGACGGAAAGGACGAGATCTGTGTGGCCTTCGAGCTTGGCCGACTCCTTTCCGGTCGCGACATCCCAGACACGAATCGTCTTGTCAAAAGCGCCGCTGACGAGCTGCTTGCCATCGGCGGTGAAGGCCAGTCCATAGACTGGGTCGGTGTGTCCGCTGATGATTTGGGCAGGTTTTGTGGGGACGTCTACCACAGCAACGATTGTGGGGATCAGGCCGCAGAGGCCAAGTGCCGCGAAACGATAAAGCCGTCTGGAGTTCTGGATCATGGCGGAAGAGACCTTGGCAATTTTTCAGAAGAAGGGTGGGGTTGAGTAATTCCGCAAGGGATTAGCGAATGCACCGATCAGGGCGGGTTATGGAATCTAGAATAACAAAGACTGATAAATCGTGCTAGAAGTGGAGGGAACCAGTAGAATCAATAGGATATCATCTTGACCCAAATCTGGCGCTGCGATATTGTGCGAAAACCAGTCGTAATTCTTATCCGGGCCAAATCATGAAACCGTGGTCAGCAAGTCAGGATAAAAATCAGATGTCAGCCTCAGTGGAAACAGATCTATGCCCAATACAGTAAAGCCCTTGCGCGGAAGAATCTACGACGACATCACCCAGTGCATCGGTAATACCCCGCTGATTCGCCTGCGCCGGACAGCAACAGGCTGTGTGGGTGAGGTGCTGGCCAAGTTGGAGAATTTCAACCCACTTTGGTCTGTGAAGGACCGAATTGGGGTGAACATGATCAACGAGGCAGAAGCAGCGGGTCTGATCAAGCCAGACACCTTGATTATCGAACCGACGAGTGGCAACACGGGCATTGGCCTGGCCTTTACCTGTGCGGCTCGTGGATACCGGTTGATGGTCACGATGCCTGAGAGCATGAGTCTAGAGCGGCGGCGGCTTTTGAAGGCGTTTGGAGCGGAGATTGTATTGACACCCGCGGCTGAGGGCATGCCGGGCGCAGTGCGGCGGGCTGAGGAGATTGTGGCCTGCACACACAATGCCTATATGCCGCAGCAGTTTAAGAATCCAGCCAATCCGGACATCCACCGCAAGACGACGGCCGAGGAGATCTGGAACGACACGGGCGGAAATCTGGATTATCTCGTTTGCGGTGTGGGCACAGGCGGCACAATTACCGGCTGCGGCGAAGTGCTCAAGAGCCGCTTGCCAAACCTGAAGGTGGTTGCGGTCGAGCCTGTGAACTCCCCGGTACTGACGCAGATGCTTTCGGGCCAGCCTGTGAAACCTGGGCGTCACGGGATTCAGGGCATCGGGGCAGGTTTTATTCCCGATGTACTAAATACGACGATCATTGACGAAGTGATCACCGTTTCGGACGAAGTTTCCTTCGAAACAGCCCGATTGCTGGCCAAGCAAGAGGGAATGCTGGTTGGTATCTCGTGCGGGGCCGCCGCAGCCGCAGCACTTCAGATTGCCAAACGCCCGGAAGCGGCGGGCAAGCGCATTGTGGTGATTCTGCCCGACCTTGGCGAGCGATATCTTTCGACTTCGCTTTATCCGGAATGAGCCACTCAACCCACCATGAACCATCGAACCTGAATGGCTCAAACCAAGTCGATCTGGTGATCGGGTCAGAGATTTACGAATCGATGGTCGACCATTGCCTGGTCGGTAATCCGCTGGAATGCTGTGGAATTCTGGCTGGTAAAAGCGGCCGGGCCTGGCAGATTTACCGTCTCCCGAATGCGGATCAGAGCGAGACCCGCTACAATGCGGATCCAACGGCTTTGATCAAGGCGGTTCAGGAGATGCGCCGGACCGGCACGGAGATCATGGCCATTTATCATTCGCATCCACGATGGCAGCCAATTCCAAGCCAGACGGATCTCAAGGAAAACCATTATGGAGAAGTGCCTCGCATCATTGTGGGCCTGCTCAAGAGCCCGCCTGAGTGCCGGGTCTGGAGATTTTTGGACAACCCGCTGCGTTATGAAGAGCTGACCTGGGCTCTTGAAGATCTGCCCTCTGCGTCCGCCTTAGCCCTGAATTCCGCACCCGTCTGAATTGGTTCGACCTGTTGACCACAATCAAACCATGCCTGAAGATGCCATTCCTACGATCCTGACTGCTACAGACCCGGCATCCGTGCCAGGCTCCCTGTCATCGTCAGATCAAGCCATACCCGCGAAGGTCGCCAAGGCATGGCCCGGTTGGATCAAGCCAGCCATCAAGCTGGTCATCGGCGGGATTGTGCTTTGGGCGGTCGGGCGTCAGTTGGCAATCACTTGGGATCGCTGGCAATCCAGTGCCACGGATTTCGACCTGAACCTGACCATCCTGATCTCTTCGGGTATCGCTTATGCTTGCGGGCTGATCGCATTTGGGATTTATTATGCAAGGGTGGTGCAGATGGTGGCTCCTGAAACGGCCACCGTTTCTTGCCTGAAAGCGTATATCCTGAGCCATCCTGCGAAGTATGTTCCCGGCAAGGGGATGGTTGTTGTGATTCGAGTGGGCCTTTTGGCCAGGTCAGGGGTCAGGCCGACAGCCGCGATGCTGACGGCCCTTTATGAGACTCTCTCGATGATGTCCATTGGGGGCCTGCTTGCTGGAGTAATGCTCTTCATGCCACCCAGCCACTGGATTGGTGCATTGCTTTCTTGGGCCTTGGGGGCAGCGTTTCTCTGCACGGTTTTGCCATTGACCTTTGGCAGGGCAGCGCGGGTCCTGAAAAAAGGCCTTCACGCCATTGAGCCAGGCGACCTTCCGAAGCCGACACGATCGGGCCTAATGGGGCTTCTCTTCTGGGGCATGACCGGCTGGCTATTTTGGGGCATGTCCCAAGTGCTGGTTGTTGCGGCGCTTGCACCGGAGAATTCGGTCTCGCTTGCGCACTGGCCGCGGATCATGGGAGCCATGATGCTGGGCACGGTGGGCGGGTTCGCCCTGCCAGTGCTGCCCGGTGGAATAGGTCTTCGGGAGTGGATTATCGACGAATTGACGGCCGGAGTTATTGGGCCTGATCTGGCCATTGCATCGGCACTTGGGTTAAGGTTTGTGTGGGTCGTGGCCGAACTGGTCGCGGCGGCAGTTGTCGCATTGATGCAAATCCCTTTGAAAACTGGTCCAAAACCGGAAGAGCCGTCCAAGGTATGATCAGCCTCGTCATCCCACTCTACAATGAACAGGAAAGCCTTGGTCAACTGCATGGCCAGATAGGCGCTGTCATGGCTGGCTTGAAAGTGCCTTATGAGATCCTTTTTATCGACGATGGCAGCCGGGATGGCTCCTGGGGCGTAGTTCGGGAGCTGGCTGCGGCCGACCCGCACATCAAGGCCATTCGGTTTCGCTGCAACTTTGGCAAGGCGTGCGCCTTGAATGTCGGATTCGAAGCGGCAGTGGGCGAGCTGGTAATCACCATGGACGCCGATCTTCAGGACGACCCCGCCGAGATTCCCCGATTTCTTGACAAGCTCGAAGGCGACCATCTTGATGTCGTCAGCGGCTGGAAGCGCAAGCGCTACGACCCATGGCATAAAGTCTTGCCTTCACGTGTCTTCAATGCCATGGTCAGCCGCCTGACAGGCTGCCATTTGCATGATCACAACTGCGGCTTCAAGCTCTATCGGGGCCAGGTGGTCAAGGACGTCCTGCTTTATGGCGAGCTCCACCGGTTTGTGCCTGTTCTGGCTGCAGCAAGGGGCTTCAAGGTGGGCGAGATCGAAGTCCACCACCGCCCGCGCAGCTTTGGCCATTCCAAATATGGCTGGAATCGCATGTTCAAGGGTTTTCTTGACCTGCTGGCCGTGACGGCACGGACCCGGTTCGGCGGCCGGCCCATGCACCTGGTCGGCGGAGCAGGGCTCATCATGATCGCTTTGGGCATGATCGGGCTATTGGCTGGGCTACTAATCGGACTATCCGGCAGTTCGGCCGGTTGGACGCTGGCCCATTTGGCCTGGATGAGTGGAATGACGGGCAGCATTCTGGTGGCCATCGGGCTGGCCATGGAATGGTCTCTTGCCGAGCAGAATGGCGGCCCATGGGCCAAGCCCAATATCTCGGAGACGATTGGCGAACCGCCGGCTGGCTGATCTGCCACTCAAAAAAAACTCAAAATAAAAGGCCAACTCTCGTGATGAACGTTTCAGACCCTGCGGCCGGGCAATCAAATTCGTGGCGTGGGCCTGTCGGTAAGGTGATCATCCTGATGGCGGTCTGCCTTGCAGGCGGGCTCACTCTGCGCATGCCGACTCTGCTGGAGGCCAACGATATCAGCCGCTGGTGCACGGTCTGGTCGCTTCTGGAACGCGGCACTTACAACATCGACAACTGCCCGTGGGAGCCGCGCACCATGGACAAAGTCTATCGGCCCAGCCCTTGGGAAAGTGCCACAACCGAACCAAAAACCAAGCACTTCTATTCGAGCAAGCCCCCCATGCTGCCGACTCTGATCGCGGCAGGGCTTTATCCGGCCCGCCAGCTTGTCGGCCTGCCGCTCGACCATGAAAGCCTCACGGATCGGATCACACGCAATGTCAGGGTTGAGGATAAAGCCGCTCCGGGTGGCTCGCGTATCGAGATGCAAAAGCCAGAACCTTATAAATGGTCAATGCATGTGGTCTATCTGAAGCCGGTTTTGATCGTTTTGAATGTGCTGCCTCTGGCCCTTATGCTGATCTGTTACAGGCGATTTCTGGACGACCATTCGGCCACCGACTGGGCCTGGCTGGCAAGCCTCGCGGCTTTCGCGTTTGGCACATACCTGACGGTTTTTACCAGCACCCTGAACAATCATCTGGTGGCCGCCTGGTCCGCATTTTTTGCCGTCATGGCCACGGTGAAGGCGATCAATAGCCCAGCGCCGGCACGAGCGGAATTTCTCAAGGCTGGTTTTTTTGCCTCTTTCTGCGCGTGCAATGAGCTGCCTGCTGCCTCTCTGGTTGCAGCACTTGGCCTGGTGCTTGGCTTGAAATCGGTTCGAATCACAGCCACAGCTTTTCTGCCAGCGGTTTTGATCCCTCTGGCCATATTCTTCGCCTGCCAATATGCCGCCCTTGGCTCGCTGATACCCGCTTATGCCGAGTTTGGCGGAGAGGCTTACGAATATACAGGAAGTTATTGGACAACCCCTCTGGATCTCGACTATTTCGATAAGCATCCCGAGCCACGAGCTGTTTACCTGACGCATATGCTGGTGGGACACCATGGAATTTTCTCGCTCTCGCCCATCTTCCTCTTCGCCTTCGCCGGTATCGGGGCGCGCATGGGCCGACGATCAGATCGGGCGATCGGCCTGATTCTGGCCACTCTGGCTGTGGTCGGGGCTGGCCTTGCCTGGCCGCTTTACAAGCACGGGGGCATTATGCTTTCGCAAATCAGTTGGATGATCTGGCTTGTGCCGCTCTGGCTTTGGCTGATCCCCACCGAGATTGCCCCTCAGACCAACAAAGGGCTTTGCCAAATGGCTTGGGCGACAGCTTTCCTAAGCCTTTTGGTCATTGGCTTTTATGGGTATAAGACCAATAATTACGGGGGATCCACTCAGGGGCTGCGTTGGCTGTTCTGGCTAATACCACTCTGGATCCTTTTCCTGCCGGACGGCTTCCGGAGCGGCTCTGAAAACCGACTTCATCGCAGCTTGGGTTATGTGGCTTTGGGCGTTTCGTTTCTCTCTGTAGGATACGGGATCCGATCGCCATGGACACATCCGTGGATTCTTGACATGCTCGACCGTGCCGGGATTTATGTGCTTGTCAGGTGAATTGCGCCGGATCAAAATGAAGACTTGTTGGACGATCGCATTCGAGCAAGGATACGGTTTTGAGATCTTTTGCCGAGCAGGGTCCGTCGAATTGTAGAGGATTCAGTTGTCGCGGGGAAAAGACTTTTTGAGACGTTCGACCAGATCGGCATTGGGCCCGGTTTTTGGGATTTCGTCCAGCAATCGGATTCCTGATTTGGCAGAGTCGAGGTTGCCGGATTCCATAGCGAGCCGGGTTTTCAAGACGATGACTTCCAGGAAAGTCCCTGAATTCTCGGCGCCAGAGGTAGGCTTGAAGGCGGCGGCTTCGTCGAGCAGTTTGAGAGCTTCCTGACGATGGTTGGTGGCAATCCAGCAGGCGGCCAGCCGGCTTTGCCTGAGAGGTTCGATTTTTATTCGCCCGAAGGCCTGTCTGGCGTCTTCGGGTCGGCCGAGCCAAAGCCAGAGCGATCCAAGTTCGTCAAGCAATTCGGTGGGGGCATCGTCCAGGGGCAGCGATGCATTGAGAGTCTCGGCAGCCCGGCGAACCAGTCCGTTTTTAAGAAGCGAATTGACATTGCGTTCGATTTCTGCGCGGCTTGAGCCTGGGCTTGGCAGCGGCTTGGCCAGCTCGATCATGACCGATGAAGAGAGCGACGGCTGAGTTTTTGATGTTCGGCTTGTGGAGTCCATGTTGATCCCCATAAGCTGCCTGAGAGTTGCGATTCGGCCAACAGCATTCTCAATTTCCGCCGATTGCATGGTGTTGGTGGGTGTCAGTGTGATGAGCTTTGCCAGGCTTTCCAGTTCTTGGTCGAACTGGACCAGGTTGCGCTGGATCATGGCCAGGGTGTAGAGGCCTGAGAAGTCTTCCGGGTTGAGTTCAATGGCGCGTTTGAGGGCATAAATCCCGCGCACTGCGTCGAGGTCATCAAGTGGCTGAAAACGGGTTGGCGGCTGCTCTCTGGGGGCTGCCTGGAGGCTAATATTGAGCATCTGTCCAAGCAATTTCCAGGCGGCCGAAAGGGTCGGATCCTCGGCCGTCAAATCCGAACAGAGACCGATGCCGCTCAGGACTAGCGGCCTGACCAGGTCGTCTCTCTGGCTTGCGGCCAGCCCACCGCCCAGATTGCGCAAGGCGCGGGCGAGTGCCAGCCGCTCCGGGCGTGATAGGGCATGAAATTCCTGGGGATCGTAATGGGCCTTCAGAAAGTCGAACCGTTTCCGATTTGAACCGGGCAGCGATTCGAGAGGTGCAAAGACGGCCGCAACGGGATCGAAATGGATACAGGCATAGTCGCTGGCCGACATCAGTGTGACACTCACTCCGGAATTGGCCAGATGGTCGGCCAGAATCACAGGGCGGCCCGCTTTGGCGACGAGTCCTTTCCAGGCGGGCTCAGTCATGTTCAGAGCCGTCCCGAGGCGGATCTGATCCTGATAGAGAACCGGACCGATGACTTCCAGCCTGGCATCAGTATAGACCTTACGGTCAGGGCCCCAGTAATAGTCATAAAGTGCGGCATGGCCATTGTGGAATGAGGCGAACTTGTCGGGCAGTCCCTCTCCGGCAGAGGCCTTGACTGCAGCATGAGGGAACCACAGGGGCTCTTCGCCCCAGCCGATGGTTCGGCCCTCGCCGGCATCGTTGTAAAACTGGCTTGAACCGACCCAGACAAGCAGGAGCAAGACCACGGCCAGAGCGACCGAATTACCGGGCGAAAGGCGATTGACAAGGCTGGCAGTGCGGCGTTTTTTGGAGGGCTTTTGGCCCACGCCATAAAGGCTGGCCCATTCGGCGAAATTTGCAGCGGTGACTGTGCCGATGACAGCCGCAAACTGGTGGCTGTTTCGGGTCGCCTGAAAGCTCAGGAGACTAAAGAAAACGAACATCAGGAACCGGAACAGTGAGAATCGAAGGAAGGCGGAAACTGGGGGCCGCACCGTGTGAAAATCACCGGCCTGTCTGGCTTTGCTTCTGGAACGGCCAGACTTTGACTTTTCCGGTGCAATTGGCTCGATTGTCTCATCGGCCACCCGATAGCTGCCAACTCCCATGAAAATCTGTATGAATCCAATCGTCAGAGGCACCACGAAGCTTAGGAAGCAGAGCAACATGGAACCCAGATGAAGCTTCAGGGGCAGCGGGAATGAGGTGAACCCGGTTGCGATGACTTCAAGTGCGACGGGTATGGACTTGATCGAAAAATGGAGCGGAAACTGCTTGAAACCAAGGCTTTGTATAAACTGCGGAATGGGAGTCAGTTCGCCGATGGAGCGAAAGACCGGGTTGCCCATGGTTCCCGCCAGTTCCAAAGGGAAGATTAGCCCCCTAAAGCCATAGGGGTTGAAGAGGGTTGCAATGACCGACAAGCCGATGCAGGCCACTGTGCGGCTCCACCACGGGCGCTGGCTGCGCTGCCAGGAGGCTGGATCCGCAGCCACTTCGGCCAAGCCCATTGCCAGAATCACAAATCCAAGCACAAAAAGGCCTTGGGTATTGACCCAGCCAAGAAACACTGGCGGCAGGAGCCACATGATCCGAGGATATTTGCGCCAATGGAAGACGACAAGCATGACCAACGACATCCACCAGAGCGAAATCGTCTCGGGCCTGACATACATGCGGCCTGCGAGCACCAGAAGGGCAGGGCACCAGCTCAGGAGGCTGACCCAGAAGGGCCAGCCAGGCCGGCGGCAGCCCAGAACCAGCACCGCCATTGCGGCGGAGGTGATCAAGCACTTGGCGATGTTCAGGAGCGGCACTCCGCCCAGCCCATAGCCGATGGAGAGCAGCACTTGAAAGCCCCAGTGCAGGTCGACCCAGCGAGCTTCGGGAACGGTATAGGTGTAGAGGTCAACGCGTGGGACTTTGCCATTGGCCAGGATCCAGTCGCCGGTGCGCAGGTGCCACCAGAAGTCTGTGTCCTTGAGCGGGAAAACTCCCAACAGGAAGACAAGTGCCAAAAACGCGACAAGCAACACCAGCTCCAGTGGATGAAGCATGAGTCCCCAGCCTCGCACTGCACGAGTCCTGGCACCTGAAGGCTGGCCAGACTCGCCCTGGGGATTGTCGGAAACGGTCTTAAGATTGGTGTCGGCGTTGGTTCGGGCCATGAATCCATGAACTGATTTGAGTGAATTGATACCGATCGCTTGACGAGTATCGTATCATAGGGCGGTCGGTTGCCTAAAGCCAGATTCGCCGTGAATTCTTGCGGAATTGGGTGCCGGGGGCTTGCCTCATGTTCATGGTGGAACCGATCCGCAGATGAACACAACATGAATTCAGGATGATACGAAGTTGAGCCAACACCTGCTGAATGACCTGACCCCCGCCCAACAGGAAGCCGTCACGACCATCGATGGCCCGCTTCTGATCGTTGCGGCCGCAGGCTCTGGCAAAACCCGGGTGATCACACGGCGCGCGGCCCACATGCTCAATCAGGGCATCTCGGGCGGATCCATTCTGGCCCTGACATTCACCAACAAGGCCGCAGGCGAGATGCGCGAACGTGTTGAAGCCCTCAAGCCCGGCTCCGGGGTTTGGGTCAGCACGTTTCACAGCCTTTGTGTCAGGCTACTCAGGCAATATGGTGAGGCCGTTGGGCTCGACTCCGGATTCACGATTTTCGATACGCAGGACCGCCTCAAGGCACTCAAGCAGATTCTCGAGCCCCACGAAGAAGTTCTCGAACAGCTCAATCTCTCTGCCGACAAGATCGACAACATCATCAGCAGGGCCAAAAATGACCTCGCAGCCCCGCGGGCCAGCTTCAATTCGGTGGATCCGGCCGCTGAGGAGAAACTTTTGCGACTCGCCTATGTCAGCTACCAAGAGTTTCTTCGCAAGCAGAATGCCGCCGACTTCGACGATCTCCTGACCCTGACGGTCCAGCTCCTGAAAGAAAATCCTGTCACTCGCCAGCAGCTTGACCAGCGATACCGATATATCATGGTCGACGAATACCAGGACACAAACCTCGCCCAGTATGCCATTTTACGCGCCCTTAACATGGACGTCAAAAATCTTTGTGCCACTGGCGACCCAGACCAGTCGATTTATGGATGGCGCGGGGCCAACCTCAACAACATCCTCGAGTTTGAACGCGATTACCCTGGTTGCAAAGTCGTCAAGCTCGAACAGAACTACCGCAGTACAAAGAACATTTTGGCTGTGGCCGACCACCTGATCAAGTTCAACAAACGGCGTAAGGCCAAGCAGCTCCTGACCGGCAACCCCGCCGGGCTCCCGATCCAACTGACGACCTACGGCAGCGAGCGCGATGAGGCGGACGGAGTCGCCGACCAGATCGTCCAGTTGATCAAGTCCGGCAAATACAAAGCTGCTGATATTGCTGTCTTCTATCGTGTTTCGGCGCTCTCCCGGGGCCTCGAAATGGGCATCAAGCAGAAGGCCAAACTGCCCTGCCAGATCGTCGGCGGGGTCTCTTTCTATGAACGCGCTGAAATCAAGGATGTGCTTGCCTTTGCACACGTTGCGCTCAACCCCAGAAACGACATCGCACTTGCGCGGATCATCAATGTGCCCACCCGCGGGCTCGGCAAGGTCGCCCTTGAACGCATTGGCGACTATGCCTCCCGCCGGGGCCTCAGCCTGCTTGATACCTGCCGGGAAGCCGCGTCGATTCCTGGCGTCAAGGATCGGACCCTGAGTACGCTCCGCGATTTCACCATGCTCATCGACGATCTCAGGGCCCATGCCGAAACTGAAAAACCGGGCGATTTCATCAAGCGAATCGTGCGCGAGACCGGTTATCAGGAGATGCTCGACAGCCTCCCGACCGCCGAGGCCAAGGACCGTACCGAAAACGTCCTGGAGCTGATTTCGGCCGCCCATATCTTTGAGGACGACCACCCGGGCGACTCCAACATGCGTAAATTTCTTGAGGAAGCCACCCTCTCTTCAGCCGTCGACCGCTGGGACGACGACCAGGGCAGCATTACGCTGATGACCATGCATGCGGCCAAGGGGCTGGAGTTTCCTGTGGTCTTCATCGTGGGTCTTGAGGAAGGTATTTTGCCGCACCACAGGGCCAAAGAGAAGCCCGACGAGATGGAAGAGGAGCGAAGGCTGCTTTTTGTCGGCATCACACGGGCCCAGAAAGAACTCTACCTGAGTCATTGTCGGATCAGGGAATTTCGAGGCCAGCGAGCCGCCACCATCGATTCACCATTCCTCAAGGAACTGCCCCGGGACTGTATTGAACGGATCAACGCCTCAGGCGGTGGCGGACGGCCCGGGAGGTACTGGGAGGACGACAACCATCGCCCCGCCAACACAGGCGGATTCTCAAACCAGGGTGGATCCTCTCGCGTGAATCGAGACCCTTATTCCCCGGTCTCCAAACCCGCCTTGCCTGAGACCAGGGCCCGAATCATGACCGCCGGCGACCTGGCCCGCGCCCATATGGCAAGCTCATCGGGGGTGGCACCGACGCCAGGCCCGAGGCCGGATCCAGCCGACTTCCAGATCGGGGCATCGGTTGCGCACCCGGCTTATGGAGTGGGCCGAGTGGTCGCGCTGGAAGGCAGTGGCCCCAAGACCAAAGCCAAGGTCAAATTTGCAACCCGAGGCGAAGTTGCGTTTGTCATTGCCATGTCGCCCCTGAAAGTGCTCCAGGGTCGTAAGCCGAACGAATCCTGAAAGGTCAGGCTCGAAGCTTGCTTTCCGTGCCAGCCGATCATTCCGGGCTTGAAACCTGATTCTATCGGTAGCGGCAAGTGCTGGCGGGTTCTTTCTAAATCTGACGACTGCTGGAAGGGCTTGGCGGATCTGATTTCTCCTTGATTTTCCGGTTTGAAACTGGTTTGATGAGAGTGGATGCCAAGCTCATGGCCCGCTCGCCCCAGGTTAGTGGCTTTGGCTGAGCGGATGCGATTTTTGGAGGCTTTGAAACAGCATGGTTCCTCGACTCGGTGTGAATGTCGATCATATTGCGACGATACGTCAGGCGCGTAGGGGGATGGAGCCAGACCCGGTGGCGGCTGTGGTGCTGGCCGAACTGGGCGGGGCCGATGTCATCACCATTCACCTGCGGGAAGATCGCAGGCATATCCAGGAGCGAGACTTGCGTGTTCTGCGCGAGACGGTGCAAAGCTCTCTGAATCTGGAAGCGGCCATCACGGGCGAGATACTTGAGATGGTGCGCACGCACCGGCCGAATTATGTGACATTTGTACCGGAGAAGCGCGAGGAACTGACGACCGAGGGCGGTCTGGATATTCTCAGGCATCGAGATAGCGTAAAGGCAGCGATTGATTTCTGCCATGAACTGGGGATACCGGTAAGCCTGTTTATCGACCCTGATCTGGCCCAGGTGGACGCCTGTGCCGAGCTTGGAGCCGATGCCGTGGAACTGCACACAGGCACTTATGCAGATGCGCCGACCAAGGCCAGGATGGAGCATGAACTGGGCGTTTTGAAGCGTGCCAGCGCTGAGTCCGTGGCCCGTGGCCTGCATCTGCATTGCGGGCATGGCCTGAACTATCTGAATGTGACTTCGGTGGCCGCGATTGCCCACATGGAAGAGCTCAATATTGGTCATTCCATTGTGTCGCGGGCCTTGCTCATTGGCATGCGTCAAGCGGTTTCCGAGATGAAATCGTTGATTGTTGCAGCGCATGCCGCTCGACATCTGCCGTGATTCAAGCCATAATTTTGTCAGCAATCTGACCCTTCATCCTGAACAAAGATTCTCAAAGCTCAACAAATGATCAAGCACATGCCAACCAAAGGACACAACTTCGCCGGACTGACCGTGGCTTTGGTCACGCCTTTCCATGCCTCGGGCGAGGTCGATTATGCAGCTTTGAAACAGCTTGTGGAGTGGCACGTGGCCGAGGGCACACCGACACTTGCCCCAGTGGGCACGACGGGTGAATCACCGACTCTGTCGCACGATGAGCACGAGCGTGTGATTGCCACGGTGGTTGAGGCCTCGGCGGGTCGCTGCAAGGTCATGGCTGGAACGGGCTCAAACGCGACGAGCGAAGCCATTCGGCTGACGAAGTTTGCCCAGCGCATGGGTGCAGACGCATCCCTGCAAGTTTCGCCGTATTACAATCGGCCGAGTCAGGAAGGGCTTTACGCCCACTTTGCGGCAATTGCCGAGGCATGCGAAATTCCGCTGGTGCTTTACAATATCCCGGCCCGGACGGGCAGGAACATTGAGCCTGATACCGTCGAGAAGCTGTCGCACCTGGAGACGATTGTGGCGATCAAGGAGGCCGCTGGTTCGCTTGATCAGACCAGCGAACTGGTCTTGCGCACAAACCTGACAGTGCTTTCAGGCGACGACAGTCTGACCATACCTTATCTTTCAGTGGGTGGAGAGGGCGTGGTGTCGGTGGTGGGAAATATTGTTCCGCGCGATGTGATGGCCATGCTGGCGGCCTATGGGGCAAGCGATCTGTCAGGTTCGCTGGCCTGGCACCTGAAGCTTTTTGGCCTGTGCAAGGATCTGCTGAGTCTGGCGCCGAATCCCGTGCCGGTGAAAACGGCGATGCAGGTGCTGGGCCGGGGCAATGGAGTATTGCGATTGCCACTGGTGCCATTGGATCAGGCGGGTCGTGAGAAGCTGGTCAGGAGTCTGGATAAATATGGGCTCTTCGGAAAAGTTTCGTGAAAACTTGAGAATTTTCCGATTGTTTTGGGGTTGACCCCCGGCGCGGATTAAGAGAAATTGCGTGACTCACCGGAACACGCTTGCGGGATGGAATTTCGCAAGCTCCGGCATCGCCAATTCGAAGTCATTCTGGATCAGGCTGATCCGATCCTCTCCATTCGAGGAATAGCCTTTTCTGCCTTTAAAGGATGTATTATCATGCGGATTCGTGAAATTCTGGTTGCTTCGGTTTGTGTATGTGCAACAGGCGTGGTTTCTGGTCAGCAACAAGCCCAGGATCGTGGTGTCCAGCGAACCGCTGCATCAACCACAGGCGCCACCGCAGCGACAGCGGCCGCATCCAATACACCAACACCTGGCTTGCCTGCGGTGATTGGTTCGATTGACATGGATGCCGTTTTCAAGAACTATGAAAAAGTAAAGCTGATGAGCGAAGAGATGCAGGCCAAGGCATTGGCCAAGCAAAACGAGCTTCAGAAGATGGTGGCCGACATGAAGGCCGCTGCCGAGAAGCAGCAGAGCCTTGCCCCATCGAGCCCGGAATTCAAGAAATTTGATCAACAACTGACACAGATGAAGATTCAGGCCGAGGCGACCCAGGAGTCGGCCCGCAAGGATCTGGCCGAGGCTGAAGCGATTGCCCTGGCTGGCCTTTATCGCGAGATTCAGGCCATGAGCTCCCGGGTGGCCGTCTGGCGAGGGATGAATTACGTGGTGAAAGTCTCCAATGAGCCTTTGACGGCCTCTGAGCCAAACGCGGTGATGGCGGCCATGTCGCGCACTGTGGTTTTCTCAGACCCACGCAATGACATCACTCCACAGGTTGTGCACTTCCTGAACCAGGAGTTCCGCAAGACCGCTGGCGCACAGGCCCGGCCTGCTGCGGCCACAGGTGCCGGCGCAGCGGCCCCAGCCGCAGCCCCAGCTCGCGGGAACTGATCAGGCCAGGCTCAAGCAATCGATAAAATCGTTCTAGATCGGCTCGTAAGAGCGGCTTTAGAAGCTGGTTGAGAAAAAAAAGCACGCCACCCCAGCCCGACGACAAGGATGTCTTCGGGTTGTGGCGGCGTGTGTCAAAAACAGAATCCATCTGCAAAGCCCCCTTCGTGCTTGCAGATCAGAACCCGCCGAAATCGGATTGAGAAGAATGCCAGGAAGGATCCTGCAGGCACCATGAGCGACCCATTTCGGAGCATCGCACCCGGCCAGCGCACCATCCAAAAGCCTTCAGGGCTTGAGGGACGAGGTTATTTGACAGGCACGGCCGTCGAGCTGAATTTTTATCCGGCCGAGCCCGACACTGGCATTGTATTTATTCGCACCGACCTGCCAGGCAAACCTGAAATTCCTGCCACCATTGATTATGTAATCCCACGCCAGCGCCGTACTTCCATCGGTCAGGACAATGCTGTGATCGAAATGATCGAGCATGTCATGGCAGCCTTGACGGGCTTGGGAATCGACAATTGCCGGGTAGAAATGAATGCCGCGGAAACACCCGGATGCGATGGCTCAAGCCAGGCCTTTGTTGAGGCTCTCAGACGTGCCGGAATCCGTGATCAGCACGTGCCTGCCAGGATCTGGTCGATTGATCAACAAATCACGGTCAACGAAGGTGGCATGAGTTTGACAGCCATGCCCGGCAGTGGAACCGCATTTGAATTGAATTATACGCTGGATTATGCGAATCACCCGATTATTGGTCAGCAGGTCCATGACTTTGAGCTCTTCGAAGGCGAGTTCGAACGCGAACTTTCCTCGGCCCGCACATTTGTCCTGGAGAGCGAGGTGGAACAGCTACGCGCCGCAGGAATAGGCCGCCATTGTACGGCTCAGGATCTTCTGATATTCGGTCCTGATGGCCCAATCGAAAACAGTCTGCGATATCCCAATGAACCGGTGCGTCACAAGATGCTTGATGTGATTGGCGATCTCAGGCTGCTGGGTTGCCGGATACACGGACGGGTTGTGGCCCATAAGTCGGGTCACAGCCTAAACGCAGAACTGGTAAGGGCGATATTGGCCGCCTCTGGAAAGGCCGGCTGAGAGGCTTGTCCGGATACGGGCTGAACTGGTGCGGATGATTGCCAGAAAGCTTGAGAATGGGTGGCTGGCCGAGAAAAAAGGCCAAGTTTTGATCGATTCTGACCGATTTTCTGGATAGGAGGATTTTCACGATGGTGCGATGGATCGCCGACACAGCCTGTGTGGATACCGCTGCCCAATTGGCAGACGGCACCCGTATTGGGCAGTATTGCGTGATTGGTCCGCATGTCAGCGTGGAATATTCTTGCCGGCTTGGTGATCACACTTACGTTGGTTGCTGCACAGAGATCGGCGCTGAGTGCGATATTGCCGAATTTTGCGTGATTGGCGGTCGTGAGATCGACCTTCGCCGTGGTACGGCCAAATCGGTCGGGATTCGCATTGGTTTGCTCACCAGGCTGGGCCGGGCAGTGGTGATCGAATCCGGGACATCGGCAGTGCCGACAATTCTGGGCGCCCGCTGTGTGGTCTCATCGCTAGCCAAGCTGGAATCGGGCGCGAGACTGGGCCATGATGTGCATCTTGGTTCGGGTGTCGTGATCGGGTCGCAGGCTGAATTGGCAGAGAATGCCTCAGTGGGGCATGGGACTGTGGTTCAGGCGGGAGTCCGTTTGGGCCGGAACTGTGCGGTGGGCACACTCAGTCAGGTTGGCATCGACATTCCTCCACACATGCTTGCAGACGGTCGCCCGGCGACAGTCAGGGGCGTGAATGTGGCTGGTTTGCAGCGACTTGGTGTGGATCCTTTCGGGATCAATGCCGTGATACAGGCCTATCGTCAGGTCTACAGAACCGGGTTGCCCCTGGAGCGTGCAGAGCAGTTGCTTTGCAGTGACTCTGGCGGGACACCGGAAGTACGTGAATTTTTCCAACATCTTGAAGCCTCCGCCGGAAACCGCCTCGGAAGCTATCCTGAGCAATGGAGGGTGGCGTGATTTTTTCATCCATTCCACGAGTCGCAGTCGTCGGAGTCGGCCACCTGGGTCGTCATCATGCCCGAATCCTGGGGCACCATCCGGATGTGAATCTGGTGGCTGTGGTGGACAGTCGTCAGGAGCAAGCCGAAAAGGTTGCTGCAACCCTTGGCTGCGAAGCCTATAACGACATTTCGGCGATCATCAACAAGGTTGATGCCGTGAGCATCGCGGCCCCGACCGTTCTGCACCACAGGCTGGCCAAGCCATTTCTGGAGCGTGGCATTCATGTTCTGGTGGAGAAGCCTCTGACGGCGGATCTGGATGAGGCGTCAGATCTTCTGGGCCTTGCCAAGCGAAGCCGAGCCATTCTTCAGGTGGGCCACATTGAGCGTTTCAACCCGGTTCTGGGTGTGCTCGACAAATTCCCGATCACGCCGCGCCTGCTCGCCTCGGAACGTCACAGTTCCTACAGTTTCCGGTCGACCGATATTGGAGTGGTCCATGATGTGATGATCCACGACCTGGACTTGATCCTGTCGTGTGTCAGTGCTCCGGTGCGGCATGTATCGGCCTATGGGCTGACGGTTTTTGGTGGTCAGGAAGATATGGTTGATGCCCGAGTTGACTTTGCCGATGGCACAGTGGCCACCCTCTCTGCCTGCCGAGCCAGCCTGGCGGCCAGCCGCCGATTGAAGATGTGGGGCATGGAAGGCTATGTGGACATGGATTTTGCGACACGCAAAGCCACCTTCCTCCGGCCCAGCGCGGCGATCATCGAAGGCGGCGAGCTGCAGCCGGAATCGCTCGACATGACATCGACCAATGCGGTTCGGGATCACGTCTTTGGGAACTTGCTTCAAGTCGAAGAGTTTCAGGGCGAGGAATCCGAAATGCTGGGTGCGGAGCTTGACGACTTCGTGAACTCCATCATTCACAGCCAACGACCAAAGGTGACCGGCGAGGATGCCTACCGAGCGCTTGAGCTGGCCGAATGGATTCTATCGGTCATGACAATGGAAGACTGGAAAAGATCGCTGCCACTGCATGCATCACCCGAGCGGGTTCCAATCGCAGGTCTGGCGGGTCCGATTATGTGGCGTCGCCGCCGATCGGGCATTTCGTCGCTGGATTCGAACGGGAATCGATAAGCCGACTTGCAATTTGGCAATGGCTTGGGTATCTTGTTACTAACAAACACAAATGCAAGAGCACGTCTATCGCCAAAGGTGCTAGGCGTGCTTGTCACTTCGAAGGGTTGAACCGAATCATGTCCACAGAACCTGCCTACACCGTAGCCGACCCCCGCCTGAAGCTTATCAAGCGTTTTGAAGACCGTTTCCTTCCCAAGGGTGTTCTGCGCGACCGCTGGAAGGTCATTCGTGCCAAGTGGTTTGCCGATGCCGAGCACACAGGCGTGACACTTGAAGAGCTCAAGGCTCTGAAAGTCGACTGGCGGACCGCTCGAGAATCCAAGACCCGTCCGGCCAAGGCAAAGGTCTGATTCGCTGGAAGGGCACTTGAGGGCCTCCAACCCATTACAAAACAGGGCCGGTTCAACGGATGGTTTTACCTTTGAAATGGGATAAATGCCATGCGAATCGGTGTGCCTCGCGAAGTAAAGACCGATGAGTATCGAGTGGGCATGCTTCCTGTAGGTGTTGAGGAACTCGTCAACGACGGCCACCAGGTCGTCGTTGAAGCCGGTGCCGGCTTGGGCTCCGGCCTCACAGACGAAGAATACAAGGCCTCAGGCGCAACCATTGCGGCCTCGGCCGAAGAGGTCTGGGCAGGCTCTGACCTGATTGTGAAAGTCAAGGAACCTCAGATCTCCGAATACGCCCGGCTTCATGCCGGGCAAATTCTTTTTACTTACTTTCACTTTGCAGCCAGCAGAAGCCTGACAGATGCCGTCATCGATTCAGGCACTACGGCGATTGCCTATGAAACCATTCGCGATGCCAAGGGGAGTCTGCCTCTGCTGACCCCGATGAGCGAAGTGGCCGGGCGGATGTCGATCCAAAAAGGGGCAAACTTTCTTGAACGCCCTGAAGAAGGTCGCGGAATTTTGCTCTCGGGTGTGCCCGGAGTGGCTCCCGCCGAGGTTGTCGTGCTGGGCGGGGGCATTGTGGGTGCAAATGCGGCCCGGGTTGCCGCCGGCATGGGTGCGAATGTCTGCATTCTTGATGTGAATGTGGATCGGCTCCGATATCTTGACGACATCATGCCCCCCAATGTGACCACCCTTTTCAGCGACCGCCATATGGTCAGGGACCGCCTGATCCATGCCGATCTTGTCATCGGTTCTGTACTCATCCCCGGCGCCCGTGCCCCCCATCTGGTCCGTTCCGACGACCTGAAACGCATGAAAAACGGCTCGGTCATTGTCGATGTCGCCATCGATCAGGGCGGCTGTGTCGAAACCAGCCGGCCAACCACTCATGCCCATCCGACCTTCATTCTGGATGGAGTCGTGCATTACTGTGTGACCAACATGCCTGGAGCCGTGGGCCGGACAAGCACTTTTGCGCTCTGCAATGTGACCCTTCCCTATGTCCGGCGCATCGCGGCCAAGGGCTGGAAAATGGTGGCCCAGGCCGATCCCGGATTTGCCTTGGGCCTGAACATTGTTCAGGGCCATATTACCCATGAAGCCGTTGCAAAAACCTTTGGCCTGCCTTTGACATCATGGGCAAGCCTCTCTTGAATCGTCGTAGTGATACCCGTTTTGCAGACTCGAATCTCAAAAGCTCAGAAAGACTTCATCCAATATGGCACGTCATAATCACGGACACACTCAGGGACAAGGCGGCGGTGGCAGTGGTGGTGGGGGTGGTGGAGGAGGTGGTCGCCGCGAATTCAGCCCTCGTGATCAGCGCCAGAACCCAC
Source organism: Candidatus Kuenenia stuttgartensis (assembly GCA_945865635.1). Lineage (GTDB taxonomy): Bacteria > Planctomycetota > Planctomycetia > Isosphaerales > Isosphaeraceae > QWQI01. The sequence goes on along the minus strand of CAMBEP010000006.1, from coordinate 80,869 downwards.
GCCCGCGTGAAGCCCGCCGACCGATTGAGCCTTCTCCACAAGAGTTTTTTGAAGAGGATGCAAACGAGCCGGCCAACGAGACCGAAATTGCGACCTATCTGACCATTCGGGCCCAGAATATCGAACTGCTTGGCCTATCCGCCAAAATCGCCGGCTGTGCCGAACCCAAAGCGCTTTTGAACGACGTCGAAACCGAAGCCAACATGCGCCGACTCGAAGAGATTTACATGACCTTGTCCGACTGGGTCGACCCTGACGATGCCGGCGACGACGAAGACCAGTAAACCCAATTCGCTGAGACGCCGCCCCCACCATCCACAAGCTGATTGACAGGTCAACGCACATGCACTGGACCACACTGCACTGGCAGGGAGATGCCCTGACGGGTCAATTTCAGATCCTCGATCAAACGCTCCTGCCCGAGCAGGAGCGGATGATCGACTTGACGAACGTGGACGATGTCTGGGTTGCCATCAAGGCTCTGAAAGTGCGCGGTGCACCTGCCATTGGCTGTGCAGCCGCTTATGGTGCGGTAGTCGGGGCTCGGTCGGGTGAAGTTTCCAGTGTCTCGGCGATTCGTGAAAGCCTTTTGCAAACGGCGGCCTATCTGGCCACCAGTCGCCCGACGGCCGTAAACTTGTTTTGGGCTTTGGACCGGATGACCCGATGTGCAAATGGTTACATTGGTTCAGATCCCACTGACTTTCTGGCCTGCCTGCTGGCTGAGGCCCACTCCATTCGCAATGAAGACGACGCCATGTGCCACGCCATTGGCCTCCACGGCGCAGCTCTGCTTGGCGACCGCACAGGTGTTCTGACGCACTGCAACGCTGGCGGTCTGGCCACGTCCGATTACGGCACAGCCCTGGCCGTGATTTATGCTGCCCATGAATCTGGCAAGCAGATCAAGGTTTTCGCCGACGAAACCCGGCCTTTGCTTCAAGGGGCCCGGCTGACGGCCTGGGAGCTATCGCGCAGGGGCGTTCCCGTTACAGTCATATGCGACAACATGGCCGCAGTAGTCATGCGAGAGGGCAAGGTTCAGGCCGTAGTGGTTGGGGCCGACCGAATCGCATCCAATGGCGATACCGCCAACAAGATTGGCACTTATGGGGTGGCCTTATTAGCCAAAGCGCACGGAATTCCATTTTATGTGGCGGCTCCGTCGAGCACCTTTGACATGACTCTTGAGGATGGCTCAGGCATTCCAATTGAGGAACGCAGCGCCGATGAAATCACGCACGGATTCGGCCGAATGACTGTTCCGGCAGGCGTTTCGGTTTATAATCCAGCCTTTGATGTGACCCCCGCAGAACTGATCTCAGGCCTGATCACCGAAAAAGGGGTCATTTCTCCGGTCAATTCCATGAATGTAAAAGCCATGATCGAGGGCGGATTTTCTACCAATCAGGATTCCTAGATCCCGTCATTCTCGACATTTCTAAATTACAACTGGGGCTTGAAAGTTATCCCGTGGTAGAATTGCGACCCTATCAGTTCAAGCTTAACAAGATTTTACGCATGAATTGATGATATTTAAACGAAACCGTGAAAGGTCTGCATCATGGCGGCATCTACGTTCCAGACGAATCCTTTTGATCTTCATGAACTCCTTGAAGATTGCCATCGCGGTGTTCTTCAATTGCCTGATTTTCAGCGCAGTTGGGTTTGGGATGAGGATCGGATCAAGAGTTTGATTGCTTCCGTTTCCAGAGCTTTTCCAGTTGGTGCCTTGATGTCGCTTAATTCTGGTGGCCCCGTAAATTTCAAACCCCGCCCCGTTGAAGGTGCACCCGCCGAAGCGAGACAAGCTACCCCTCAGTCCTTGCTTCTTGATGGTCAACAGAGGATGACTTCGTTATATCAAGTGACATTAAGAGGAGACGTTGTCGAGACTGTTACACCGAAGAACAAAAAGGTCAAGCGATGGTTTTATATTGATATCCGAAAAGCGCTGGAGGCGACTGCCGATCGCGAGGAAGCCATTGTCGGAGTGCCAGAGGATCGTATCATTCGAACCGATTTCGGACGGGAATTGGTCTTGGATCTTTCCTCCGCCGAAAACGAATATGCCACCCTGATGTACCCGGTTTCCAAGGTCTTTGATTGGGACAAATGGCAAGATGGGTTCGACAAGCACTGGCATGGGGATCTTAATGAAGGCATTCGTGACGAATTCCGAGCTTTCAAGCGACAAGTTCTTGAAAATTTCAAGTATTACCGCGTCCCGGTCATTACCCTGGATCGTTCAACCTCCAAAGAGGCCGTGTGCGTTGTGTTTGAAAAGGTGAACACTGGGGGAAAACCTCTGGACGCCTTCGAACTTGTGACCGCAATGTATGCCGCTTCTGGCCATGAATTACGTAAAGACTGGTATGGCGACGAACGGACAAAAGGCCGCCATCGGCGTCTGGCTGAGAAACTCAGGCCGGATGGTGCGGAAACCGGTATCATAGCCGAAGTCTCCAATACAGATTTTCTTCAGGCGATCTCCCTTTTTTATACCCGCGACCGACGCCGGGCCGCAGAGAACGCCGGAAAACAGGGCAAAGAGTTGCCAGCCGTTTCATGCACCCGGCAAGCTTTGCTCAATCTGCCACTCGAAGAGTACAAGCGATTTGAAACGCAAGTGGAGCATGGTTTTGAGCAAGCAGCGAAGTTCTTGCACATGCTCCATATCTACCGCATCTTTGACCTGCCTTATCAGTCTCAGATCGTCCCACTGGCGGCCATTCTTGCTGATATTGGACACCACTGGGAACACGAAGCCAATCGAGATAAACTTGTGCGATGGTATTGGAATGGCGTTTTCGGCGAGCTTTATGGCTCAGCGGTTGAAACGCGGATCGCTCGGGACTTCATGGAGGTACCCGTGTGGCTCAAAGGCGGCCCAGAACCGTCGACCGTCAGTGAGACCATGTTCCGAGCCGACCGATTAAAAACCATGCGCATGCGTCTTTCTGCGGCCTATAAAGGCATGAACGCATTGCTCATGAAAGAAGGCGCTCAGGATTTTCGGTCGGGACAAAAGTTCGATCACACAATCTTTTTTGGCGAGAATATCGATATTCACCACATCTTCCCAAAGGACTGGTGCAAAGCTCGTGGAATCAACTCGAATCTGTTCGACTCGATTATCAACAAGACACCGCTTTCCTATCGGACGAATCGAATTATTGGAGGAATTGCCCCTTCGCTATATCTAAGCAAGTTGGAAGCCGGTAATAAGACAACTCCACCGATTGCCCGAGAAAAGCTCGATGAGTTTCTTGAGTCGCACTTGATTGATCCATCTCTTTTGCGATCTGATAATTTTGACGCGTTCATGGTAGATCGACAGAATCGACTCTTGAGCCTGATCGAACGAGCGACCGGAAAGGTGGCCTATACCGGAGACTTCAAAGAAGAGGGATTAGACCTTGAATCTGACGATGAATCGACCTGACCAGAGAGACAAACAATTCCAACGGCTGAAATGAAGTCTGCTCACGTATTGCAACCACTTTTCGACGCCGCATGAACCCCTCAAGCCGAAACAACCCATAAACGACTTCGGGATCAAGCACAACCGCCTTACAGGCGAGTAAAAATCCGGCCTGATCTTGACACCGCAGGCGTGGTGTCTACAAACTTTTAAAAGTGATCCAATGGCTGGTCAAAACAATCGAACACCCCGTAGTTGAGCATTCCAAAATGAAGTTGATTCAAGGGATCCATAAGTTTCGGTCCGAGGTTTATCCCAAGGAACGCCAGCTCTATATCATGCTTTCAGGTGGCCAATCGCCTGAAACCCTGATCATTACCTGTTCCGACAGCCGAATCGACCCGACTCGGATCACAAGCTCCTACCCAGGCGAGCTTTTCCTGATTCGTAATGCCGGTAATCTGGTGCCTCCGTATGGTACGGCGGCGGGCTCTGGCGAGCTGGCGACCATTGAATACGCCGTCAGCGTGCTGAAGGTCAAGAACATCGTCGTCTGCGGCCACAGCGACTGTGGCGCCGTCTCGGCCATGCTGCACCCAGAGAAGCTCAAGGATCTGCCATCGGTTTCCGCCTGGCTGGCACACATGGAACGAACCAGACGGGTGATTCAGGACAACTATTCCCACCTGGATCCCGAGCAGCTTCTGGAAATTGCCATTCAGGAAAATATCTTGGTGCAGCTTGAGCATGTCATGATGCACCCGGCTGTCTCGTCGCGCATGCTGCGTGGCGATTTGAAGCTATACGGCTGGTACTTTGAAATTCATTCTGCCAAGGTTTATGGATACGACGTGACAGAAGGCCAGTTTGCTGAAATTGAAACCACCACCGGCGAACTCCCCATGGTTCGCCACCGCTGGCTGGACGGCATGACGAACGATGAAAAGAAAGCCCAGCAAGCCGCCGGCCCGAAGCCTTCCGCAGGTCAATAAGGAAGAGACCAGGAATAACGTCCTGCATTTGTGGTCATTCTTTCGTTTACTAGCCATTGGGCCAGGCAAAATCCACCTGAACTGGCTCGCCTGTCAAACCGAGACTAAGTCTTCGAGAAAACTAAAGAACCCCCTTTGATTGATCGAGTGCGACCGGTCGCGGGGCCTCAATGTACCACACCTCGCGAAATCCATAATTCCATGTCATTGGGACAGATTGTGGATTTGCAGGCCAACTGACTGACCCATGTCAGCCCAGTGCCGCTGGCCCTGGGTCCATGTAAGATTTTTAACAATCATCATTTACTATCCCAACCGCCCCCGTATCTCTTGGTCAGGGGGGCCGGGTGTGGTGGGAATTCGGTAGAGACCTGTGGCATTACGATGTCACAGCACCAAAGCCTACATGCTCAACGTTTCTTCTCAAAAATAGGGCAAATCATTCTTCCTTAAAAGTGTATCGTTGGACGAACCCTTCCGGCCCGCCTCATTTCAGGATTTCATTCTGAGCCTGGATTCTAAGAAACAGGCCAAGAATAAATTCCAGATTTGATGAACCATTGGTTTTCTGGATCATGGCCAAAGATCCTCCTTTCATTGCTTGCAAAGAGGTCTTTGGTGTAGGCCAAGGTCCCCTGACCTGGCTCGCGCGCTCAACCATACGTTGCATTGAGAAATCGACGAACCAGCGTTATGGATCGCGCGAGCCCGGTCAGGGGACCGTGCCTACAGCAAAGGCTCACCAAATGAGTAAGTTATTCTGAGCCTTGATCCTAAGCATGCACTGGCCCCCGGCAGATCACCCACTTGGCAACCCCATTCGGCAAATAGGATGAAAAGAGGCAAAAGTTTCCCTTGAAAGCCAAATAATACGAATTTCAGTTTGTCTGCATTTCCTTCAGATTCAAAAATCATTATTCATCCTCTTCCAACCTTGGCCCGCGACTTCATTAATCCAGATGCAGACAAGATTCTTTTGAGCATTCTGATACGACGTCCATAATGCACAGCCACTTAAAAACAGCCTGTTTCTATGCATGCCTTCGCCATTGCCCGATCAAAACCTGAAGCGATCCGTGCCGATGGGAACTCTTTTTTGAACCGACTCAGAAGCTTTCTGTTGACGAAATGGCTGAAAATCATCACCTTTTAAGGATAAGAGACTTGCAAGGTGGCGCCGCATCCGGGCCTTTCTGCATGGTTTTCAGCACGCTCACAAGAGGATCCATTCATGGCAGAACTTCCCTATCAGGAAATACTTACAACGGCCCACGACGACACGAAATATCGTCGCCTGGAAGGCGAATTTGTCAGTGCCGTGAAATTTGAAGGCCAGGAAGTATTGAAAGTGCGTCCTGAAGCTCTGGAAGTCTTGGCCCGGGAAGCATTTCGCGACATTTCGTTTCTTTATCGCACAAAGCATCTCCAAAAAGTGGCCGCCATTCTGGACGATCCGGAAGCCTCAGACAACGATCGTTCTGTCGCGCTTGCCCTGCTTCGCAATGCGGCCATTGCCTCCGGCTTTCAGCTTCCAATGTGCCAGGACACCGGCACGGCGACTGTGATTGCAAAGAAGGGCCAGGCCGTCTGGACAGGTGCAAACGATGCGGAATGGATCACCAAGGGCATTGCCGCCACCTACAGCAAGGAGAATCTGCGATATTCCCAGACCGCTCCGCTGACCATGTTCGACGAAGTCAATACAGGCAATAATCTGCCGGCCCAGATTGACCTCTATGCGACCACTGGCAATAGCTACGAATTCCTCTTTGTGGCCAAGGGCGGCGGATCGGCCAACAAGTCGTTTCTGTATCAAGAAACCAAGGCCCTGCTCAACCCAAAAAGCCTTGAGAAGTTTCTCACGGAAAAGCTTCGTTCCATTGGGACAGCGGCCTGTCCGCCATATCACTTGGTCATTGTGATTGGTGGGACCTCCGCGGAAGCCACCATGAAGACCGTCAAGCTGGCCTCAGCCGGCTATCTTGACAAGCTCCCGACCACCGGGAACAAGCTGGGTCAGGGCTTCCGAGACCTTGCCATGGAAGAGAAGGTCATGGAAATAGCCCGCAAGAGTGGTATTGGAGCACAATTTGGTGGGAAATATTTTGCGCTCGATGCCCGCGTGATCCGCCTGCCAAGGCACGGCGCTTCGTGCCCGGTCGGGATCGGTGTTTCCTGCTCTGCCGACCGCAATGCCAGAGCAAAAATCAACCGCTATGGTCTTTGGCTCGAAGAACTTGAGCGCAACCCGGCCCAGTTCATACCCGGCGAATTTCGCGACGGGCTTAGCGAGCAGAACGGAGTCCCGATTGACCTGAATCGCCCTATGCCTGAGATTCTGGCCGAACTGACGCGATACAAAGTCTCAACACCACTGCTCCTGACCGGTACCATCATTGTGGCGCGGGATATTGCGCATGCCAAAATCAAGGAGCAGCTCGACAATGGCGAGCCGATGCCGGAATACTTCAAAAACCATCCGATTTATTACGCTGGGCCGGCCAAGACGCCGGAAGGCATGCCGTCTGGGTCGTTTGGGCCGACTACGGCCGGACGCATGGACAGCTATGTCAATGAATTTCAGGCGGCTGGCGGCTCGTTAATCATGATGGCCAAAGGCAATCGCTCCAAGGCTGTGACCGACGCCTGCAAAAAGCACGGTGGATTTTATCTAGGGTCGATCGGTGGCCCTGCCGCACTTCTGGCGCAAGAGAATATCCGGAAGGTGGAGCTGCTCGAATTCCCCGAGCTTGGAATGGAAGCCATCTACAAGATCGAAGTCGAAAACTTCCCGGCGTTCATTCTTGTCGACGACAAAGGCCACGAGTTCTTCAGCGAGCTGCCGATTATCTCCTAAATGTTTCAAGCAGCAGGAAAATGGAGTGGCCATGGGTAGGAAAAATGGCCACTCTCTTGCCGATCAGTTTGATTGGCGTCAAACTGGCACTCAAGAACCATTGTGGGCCAACAAGCCACACACCCTGCCTGCTGCTTCGGCCTTGCCGAATCTTCGACCGATCGAACCCATCCATTTGAGGAATACACGTCATGTCCAATCGTCTTAAGCTTTTCGCTGGACTCTTTCTGAGCATGGCTGGGCTCGCTTCTGCGGCTCATGCCGAGGATTCCATCCAGCTCCCAAAACTGGCCAGCCTGGCAGTCGATTCACCGCTCAGGTGGACCGTCAAGGGCATTTCGCCCGGCACATATGCCGGCAAACTGGGCGATTCCGGCAAAGAATTGATCGTGCAGGTGGGTTTGGGCTCTGCCTCTGCCGATCAGGCCGTGATGATCGTTCCAGCCAACACCGAACTGACCGGCCAGACTCTCGCCTTAAAGCCGGCGGCGTCGGGCACCAAGGGTGGTGTATCGATTGTCGATGAAGGCAGTTCCATGCAGGTGAGCATCAATGGCAAGCCATTTTTTACGGCTGAAGCAAAGTCGGGCAACAAGCCGATCCTTTATCCGGTCTATGGCCCGGGCGGGGTCCAGATGACCCGCAACTACCCCATGAAGGACGTGGCCGGCGAGGATCGGGACCACCCCCACCAGCGGTCCATGTGGATGACTTTCGGCAAGGTCAATGGGCATGACTTTTGGGCCTCAGACCCAATCAATGGCGACAAGAGCCACTTTGGCAAGATCAAGGTCGTCAGCGCAGAAGCCTCGCAAGGGCCTGTGGCTGGCTCGATCCGCAGCACAAAGCAATGGACAGACCACAACGGCACACTTGTGCTCACAGAACTTTGCAACATGGTGATCTACAACGTCGACGGCCAGCATATTCTGGATGCCGATTTTATCCTTACCGCACCCGACAACTCGCCGGTCGTTTTTGGCGACACCAAAGAAGGCATGTTTGGCCTGCGCGTTCCTAGCGTGCTTGATACCAAGGCGAAAAAAGGCGGCCAAATTGTCAACGCCGAAGGCATTGCCGACGATGCCGCCTGGGGCAAAAGCTCACCATGGGTGGATTATTCGGGCCTGATCGAGGGCAAGACAGTCGGAGTCGCCATTTTGAACCATCCCGCCAGCTTTCGCTACCCGACCCACTGGCACGTGCGAAATTATGGTCTTTTTGCAGCCAACCCATTTGGCTATAAGGATTTTGGTCTCGGCAAAACCGGTGAGCACAAACTGGATTCGGGCAAATCTGTCCATTTTGGCTATCGCGTGATCTTCCATAACGGCCGCCACACCGAGGCACAAATCGCCGACGCCTTCAAGGCTTATGCCGCCGGCCAGCCCTGACCGTCCACTGTGGCCCAGCCCTTGAGCCCTCCCCGCTTTATAGCCGAGCAGGGGGGGGCCTCAGACGGGCTCGTCGTCGTGACGCACTTGACGCTTTTGAGCTGGCTGCAAGTCGGCCATCATTGCAATCGCATAAGCGGTGGCATAGGTTCGGCAATGGCTGATGCTGATCAGGATTTCGCCTACCCCAAGCGATTCGGCAATATCACGAGTCCCGCCATGGAGCTGAACTTTGGGTGCTCCGCCCGTCTCATTGCGAATCTCGATATCGGTCCACTTTATGCCTCTGATCCAGCCTGTCCCGATCGCCTTCAGGACAGCCTCTTTGGCAGCCCACCGGCCTGCAAAATGCTCTGTCGAAAGCTTGCGTGAATTGCAGTAACCAATCTCGCTCTCGGTATAAACCCGCATTAAAAACTGCTCCCCATGTTCCAGAATCATTCTGCCAATCCGGGGGCATTCGGTAATGTCCGTGCCAATTCCGATGATCCGCATGGTCTTTTTTTATCCATCTGACTGGCACTTGTTCAAATCTTTTCTCTACACTGGATTCTAACGTAATGGCCCGATTTCCAACAACCTTTCCTTCAATCACTGATTCAGGAGACCCGTTTGAGCAATCTCCCAGCTATCTTAAGGCAAAGCTTGACAACCGCCCTGATCTGCTGTTTCCTGATCGTCTCAGGCCAAAATCGCTCTGAAGGTGCCGATCCGTCCAATCTGGTGGGTATCAGGGCACCGGAATTTCGACTCTCGGGCTCGGACGGCCAGTCGCATCGGCTCACCACTGACCTTCGCAGAGGCCCCATGATTGTGGTCTGGTTCCCCAAGGCTTACACGGGAAATGTGGAACGGATGCTCAAGTCGATCGACACCGCCGCCACCGAACTTCGGCCAGCCGGGGTCCAATTGGTCGCCATTTCTTGCGACAAGTCGAAGTATCTTCAACCGTTCTCGCAGGAGCTTGGCTTGAATTTCCCAATCCTTGCCGACCCGGCCCGCACCACCTCCATCCAATGGACCACTGTGCACAGTGGCCGGGAAATCCCCGAACGATGGGCGTTTTTTATTGGCCGCGACGGCCTGATCAAAGCCGTTGTCACAGAACTGGAAGCTGCAAAAGCCGGCGATATCCTGACCCGAAAAGCCAAAGAACTGGGCTGGTAAGTCATATCCTCAGATTGCATTTCATCTGTCTGATTGCAAGGGATTTCAGGAATCGTGTAGAACTCAAACGAGTCAAACCCTCCAATTTCCATACCTTTTTTTCTGATAAGGAAAACCCATGGTTCCAAGCAGCTTGATACGGCGTTTTTTCCCAAAGCCGCTTATCAGGCTATTGGCCCTGATCCTGATGGCCACTGCCACTGCTCAGGCTCAGGCTTTCAAGGCCCAGGGCAAGGCGAAACGGCCTGATTTCGTCCCCGCCGGCTACGACGATTACCGAAATATGATGGATCAGCTTGGTATTACAAAAATGCGTCCCGGGCGAGATGGCAGGGCCCAGGACTCGACCGACTCAGCCTTTGTCAACCGCTTCAAGGATTCTCTACCAGACCTGATGACCTTCACGGACAGCACGAAAGTGAAGTCTCCAGACCAGTGGCCCCGGCGACGTGCCGAAATTGTTGAGAATTTTGATCGCGAGATTTTTGGCCGGGTGCCCAAAAATGCCCCCAAAGTGACGTGGGACATAACCAAAACCGTAGAAGCCGAAAGCGGCGGCATACCGATTGTCACAAAAACACTGGTTGGAACCGTTCAAAACAGTGATTTTCCCCAAATCAAAGTCTCAATCCAGGCCAATTTCACCATCCCCAGGAATGCCGCCGGCCGCTTGCCGATCATCCTCCAATTCGGTTTCGGGGGTGGCTTTGGCGGAAGCGGCGGAGGAGCCAATTCTTGGACCCAGCAGGCTCTCAATCAAGCCTGGGCTTATGGCACAATTGTTCCCAACTCGATTCAGGGCGACAATAATGGGCTCCGCGAGGGTGTCATCGGCCTCACCAACAATGGCCAGCCACGCAGCCCCGAAGACTGGGGAGCCCTGCGGGCCTGGGCTTGGGGAGTGAGCCAACTGATCGACTATTTCGAAGCCAACCCCAGCTCCGGCGTCGATCCCGCCAAGGTTTGTATCACCGGCGTCTCTCGATATGGCAAAGCCGCCTTGGTCGCTACCGCTCTTGAAACGCGGATAGCAGCCGGATTTATCGCCTCATCGGGAGCGGGCGGAGCCAAACTCTTTCGCCACGACTTCGGCGAACGTCTCGAAAATGTCGCCTCGCGAGGCGAATACCACTGGATGGCTGGCAATTTCCTGAAATATGGAGCGGACGAAGCCAAATTCGGCAAAAAAACGGTTGCCGACCTGCCTGTGGATCAACACCAGCTCATCGCCCTGTGCGCCCCCAGACCTTGCTTCATCAGCTATGGAATTGTGCCCGGCGACCCGAACTGGGTGGATGCGCCCGGCAGCTTCATGGCCACGGTGCTGGCAGGGCCAGCCTACCGCCTGCTTGGCAAAAAAGATCTGGGCACACCCGGCAAATACCTGACGGACCAAATGCCGCCTGTAAGTACCCAGATCGGCGGCGAACTGGCATGGCGCCAGCACGACGGCGGCCATACCAACATCCCCAATTTCCCAGCCTTTTTCGAATGGGCCAAGCAGTATATCAGCACGCCAGGGCTGATCAGGAAGTAAACGTTACTGGATTGAGAGCCATCAACCATTCCACCTTTGGGGAATGTCGCCTCTTAAGACATTTCTAACCTGTCGGCCAAGCTGGGCCATGGCCAGATGTCGATCGCTGCGAATTCCCTTTTCCTTAAGGTGTGAAGTGATTTGTTTTGCAATGGGGAAAAGTAGCCAAAATTGACTGACTCGATTCTTTGGACCCGCTTCATGGTAGACTGGCAGGAGGCGGTCAATCACTAAAACCTGATCTCGTCGAGAGCCGATGGTCACACTGCTGGCCTGCTTCCATTCCTCAAGGGTCCAAAGCTTATTGTGACGCGATGCAGGGCGATTTTTTGTGTAAGGCCTTGAGCCGCCCAAAGCGGTGGTGAGGGGTTGACCAACGCGATTAATCTCAGCCTGAGCGGGCAACACCTCAATTTCAAATATCGCATCTGCATACTTATCTGCTGCTCGTGAACTTGGGTCGCGAATCACTTTTAAATACCGAAGTACTGGAATTGTCAATGGAAATTGAATTTTGAGAGCAGCAAGCTTGTCGCTTCCAATCACTCTTGTACCAGTAGCCGCTAGGCAAATGTCAGGCAAAAGCTCCTTAAAAAGCTCAAAATGGTGCCCATTGACAAAATAAATACCATCTCGAAATTGATTTACCACGGTACCAGATCTCCAAATATCGACACCACGAGTTTTTGGCTTCCAATTGCATTTTTCCAGCCAATCCCGTCTCAGTGCGGAATATTCTTCAAGCAACTGGAAATTATTTAGAATCTGTGAAGACCCCTCTGCCAAAAACACGGTTCCATGCTCCTGCAGAAACTTGATTCCAAGGGTTAATCCAATTTTGCCAGCAGGGTTGCGGTCTTCATTCCATTTAACGCAATCACTATGCCCACCCATCAAGGGATAAGTCCGCTTGCGGTTCCCTCCTGTTTCGGAAGGGTCTATACATTTAAAAAGAGCTCCTTTTAAATCTCCGACATTTTCCATTAGAATCGAGTGATAATTATCCACAATAGGTGAAATATTCTCAATACCGGCACGCCCGGAACTTCCAAAGTTACCACCCTTACTGAAGTCGTTAAAATCACCAGGGACAGGGTCGTAGGCAAAAATATTGATTCGGACGCCCAATGCACCAAAACCCGCCAGATGCATTGCATTTGCAATGGCAATCGTGGTCACGGCTCCGCGACTCCATCCAGTCAGGTTACAAACTTTGAAGGGCTTCTTATAATATTCCAGCCAAAGCCATTGAAGTGTGACGAGAACATTGTCGTTTGTTCCCCGACCACCGATCGCGCCTTTAATCCAGCCCCATTGTCCACCAAGTGCATAGGGCCCTGTTCCTCGGACTGATTGCAATCGGCCGGGCTTTTGACCTTCTTTAAAAAGATGCTCAACTTTTTGAATTTCATGACCCGTACTGCCTGGGCCATCGTTAATCCATTTACGTTCACTATCACACCATCTGAACATATCCGCAATCGCTTCATTCTCTTTATCGCGATGGAACGATGTACCGCAGCAAAAGACTGTGACGACGTTATCTGAACCAGGCATACTGCTATTCCTTTCAGGACAGGGGTTTTAAATCACTGCTGAAAGCCGTTTCTGGTCAATTTCAACGCCAAAACCATCACAGGAAATCCTGGCAAAAGCCAGTTCGGCTTGACCTTTTGGTATGGCCAAGCCGCCGAAAGTTCGAATTCCATTGCGATTCAGGCAATGATTGGAACGGCTTCGATGACTCGATTCTAGAACGATTCAGCCAATCAGCTTACGCAATGCCTTGATGTGTTCCGGAATGGCTTTCATCGGGTCTTCCGGCGCTTCGTATTCCAGGACCACATACCCTGAATAACGCGATTTGCGAAGCATGTCGATAAACTTCGCCAGGTCGGCGGGCTCTTTCTTCTGCCCTCGGCTGGCGATCTCGGTCTTGACCTGCACGTTTACGGCATACGGAGCCAGACGGGCCAGATCGCCGTAGGGGTCGTCCGTATGAAAATTGCCGGTGTCCAAATTGACCCCAAACCATGGGGAATCGACGGCCTTGACCAGCTTGAGCAACTGATCCGGTGTGGCAGTGATGCCTCCGTGGTTTTCAATTGCCAAAATGACCCCTTTCTTGCCAGCATATTCGACACTTTGCTTAATGCAATCAATTGTGCGCTCCACGGCCACTTTTTCCTCTTCACCTTTGGGCAAATTGCCGGCGAAGATCCGGATCACGGGGGCGTGCATCGCAGCGGCCCTGTCGACCCAGTCGCGAACCAGTTTCAGGTTCTTTTCTCGAAGCGGACCAGGCTCAACGCAGAAGTTGTTGCCAACGGATGTGCCGGAAATGTCAAGTCCGAGGAGAAAGGCATGGCGCTGAAGTTTATAGAAATAATCCATGCCTGCATCGGCGGGAAAGTAATAACTTGTTGGTTCGATAGCGTCCAGGCCCATGTCGGCGGCCAAACTGGCGAAGTCGAACAGGTCCATCGACTGCTTTTGACCCTGGAGAAACTGCCTGTAGGAATAAGCTGCAATGGAGAGCTTCAGATGGGCTGGACGGGTTCGGGCGATCGGGTCGATTGCCAGTGAGGATTGGGCGGAGGCGGCTCCGAGAGCCAGCGAGCCCAGGAACGAGCGTCGATTGAGAGACATTTTTCTGTGTATTCTCCGTTTTTTTTGTTCCTCTGAGGGTTGCCTCAGAGGAACAGATCAAAAAGTGATGGTGGCGATGACACCTCACAGAATACACGTCTCGCAGCCGACTTGCAAAACGCAAATCTTAGAGAATTCGTCAGGATTCGTCGGAATCAGAATCTTCGTCGTCTTCGCTTTGCTCAAGCCATCTTTGCACAAAGGAGTCTTCCTGTTCTTCAGTGCGTGGCCTGGCCTTTTGGTTATCGACCACAATTTCGGCCCAGACCTCGGGTTCGCGGGTCTCAGCCGGTTCGTATGCGGTATCTTCGTCGGGGCCTTCGATCAACTGCCCCTTCTTGGTCGGATCGCCCGGGTTGCGCTTGCGGAGCACAATTTTCATGGGGACATCGTAAAACAGGCCGCGATCGCGAATGGCGTTCAGCAAATATCGCATGTAGTTCGGATCGAAGAGTTTCGGATCGTTGACCACAAGGGCGATTGTGGGCGGGGCGACAGCAACCTGCGAACAGAAGAAAAGCTTGGCATTCCGGTTGGATCGCATGGGCGGGGCGTGTTCATCAAAAATTTCACGCATGAAGCGGTTGAGCTTCCCGGTGCTGACTCGGTAATGGGTTTGCTTGTAAAGCTTTCGGGCGAGATGGATCAGGGCTTTCACATTGCGGCCCGACTTGCCCGTCACCACGGCAAACGGCACAAAAGCCATGGGCTTGAACTGGCCAAGCAGGTATTCCATGTATTCCGCACGAGCATCGACCGGCATCATGTCCCACTTGTTGGCCACTAAAATACAGGGCTTGCTCTCCTGAAGGATGGTGTCCGCAATCTGCTTGTCGACCCGCGTGATTTCCTGCATGCAATCGATGAAAAGAAGAACCACGTCGGCTCGCCTGATGGACCGCTCCGCGCGGTGGATGGAGTAATACTCCACCGAGTCACGCACTTTGGCCTTACGCTTGATGCCGGCTGTATCGATTGCCATAAACTCAAGCTGATCAAGTACAAAGCGAACATCCACAGCATCCCGTGTGGTTCCCGGAATTTCCGAGACAATCATCCGGTTGGTTTCGGTGAGCGTATTGATAAACGTGCTCTTGCCTGAATTGGGACGCCCGACAACCGCGATTTTCATGGCGGCTTCGGCGGGATGGTCCGTGGGCAGGGCTGGTGGAATGACTTCCCTGATGGCGTCGAGCAAGCCACTCCGATTGCGGTTATGGAGAACGCTTATGACAATCGGCTCGCCCAGGCCAAGCTTGTGAAATTCCCCCGCCTTGTGGATGTCAGCAAAGCTGTCGGCCTTGTTCGCCACAATCAGTACCGGCTTGCGGCTAGATCGAAGACGTATGGCGACGTGTTCGTCGAGCGGTAGCATGCCGTCCCGCAGGTCGACCACGAAGACCAGAACATCCGCTTCTTCAAAGCCGACATCGATCTGTTTGTAAACGTCCGTTTCAAGATCATCGCGATCGACCATGCCGATCCCGCCGGTGTCGATCAGTTCGAAGAACCAGTCTTTTGTAATATCCGTGCCGTCAGGAACATCGATCAGGGTGGTAACCCTGTCGCGAGTCACACCCGCCAGATCGTCCACGATTGAGAGTCGGCGTTCGGCCAACCAGTTAAAAATCGAGGACTTACCAACATTCGGGCGACCAACGATCGCAACTTTCGCCAAAGCCATCTGCGTGAATCCGATACTTCCTGAGCCGAGGCCGGGATTTTAAAACCCCAACCCTTTTGCTGAACATAGTTCTTGATTCTGAATATCATAACCGGAATCACTCAAAAATGATCAGGAATAATGGAAACCATTCCCGAGATTGGCGAGAGAGGGGCACTTGGACCCGTAGCCAGATGCCAAAATCACCGAAGCTTTTGATTGCCCTCTACAAACAATTGAAAACCTCAGCAAAACGGCCTTTAAGACGGACACTACCGAGAAATAGCTCGCCGCTTCCAGAGCAAGATAACCATTGGAATCTGGGGAGATGTCTGGTTTTCGATGGATTCAAATCAATTCCACCGATTTATTTTGAGTTTTTAGGTTTGGATCTTCGAATGTTTAACCATGAATCCTATCGTGAGTTGGTCATTCGACACGATTTTTAGCAGTATCGAAGCCACCGGATTCAGGATTGCGGTTGCCGAAGCCGGTTGTTGAGGAACGTAAGCGAAGGCACCACCAGATTTGGTCAGCCTCGACAAGCGTCAGGCAAAGGGTCGTCGACTGGCAGTTCAAAATCAAGAATGCACAAACGAAACTCAAGCGGATCTACCAAATGATCGTGACTTGAGGGGACACTAGACCTGATACGTATCATTATAAATATCGTTCAGGTTCTTGCCTTGATAGGTCCAGTGCCGGCATGGGTTTACCGAATAATCAATCTCAAGCACTTGCCTTGTTGCTGCTGTCAATGATATTTGGTCGTCCCCAAGTCTTACAGTGCGTGGTCCGGCAACAATGACCATCATGTCATTATGAATGGAATTTAGCACGGAGCCGGTCGGAATGCCCATCTCGTCAAAATTTAAATTTGGTCTTCTTTTAATGAATTGTTCTGCTGCTGCAATGGACTGCGAATCGATCAATACCGCTTGCGATTGAAATTCGACTGTTGCATCTTCTGTATGAAGCAGCCTGAGAATCGCAATCGCCTGATTGGGTTCAATCGCGAAAAACTCGCGACTCGGATTCACTCGATATGGCGCAAAAGCTTGGTGCAAAGCTTTTTCCACTTCTATAGAATTTGAGACTTTGCACGCAAATTCAAGTTTGAATGGGAATGGAACACCCGTCGTGTAAAGCTGAACAAGTCTATTCTTGGCATCCATTGACGATGTCTGACCGATCTTCACCAGGCTTGGCATGGCAGGGTTTGTAAGTACATAGACAATCTGTAGTTCAGCCATAGAACAATGATTCCAATTCCAAACTTTTGAGTCTCTATGAATTGAACCATCAAGCTTGATGGCTTATCAGTGGTTTCGGGCTATGAAGTTCAGCAAGCCTGTTGCATGAAGTCACGATTACAAACATATGCCTAAGAAGCATTTGGAATGCTTCTTAGGCAACGGATCTGCAATCGAGTCTCATGCAGGCGACTTGGCGAACAAATCCTTCACTGCCTTGCCCTTACCATCGACCGTCACATAAAACGGCCGTTTTTCGGTTTCGAACATCGTGGCTGGCGAAATGCCCATCGCCGTAAAGATGGTCGCGTGCAGGTCCGAGATTGAAACGGGGTCTTTGATCGTGACCAGCGGGCGTTCAGGCGCCGTCTCGCCGTGCAGGTAGCCACGCTTCATGCCGCCGCCGAACATCAAAACCGAGCCTGAGCCCGTGAAGTGGCGGTGCAGGCCATATTGGGCCATTTTTTCCATCTTCTCCGTCCCGACCCGCGACTGATCCTTGGCCGTGCTGCCCGGCACGCCTTCAATCATCATGTCGCGGCTGAATTCGCTGGCCAAAACGATCAAAGTCCTGTCCAAAAGGCCCTTGGCATCCAGGTCCTTGACAAGCTGGGCAATCGGCCGGTCAATTTCGTTCTTCATCCGGGCATAGGTTTCATGGCCGTTTTCATGCGTGTCCCAGTGATAAAACGGAATGTATTCCGTGGTCACTTCAATAAATCGGGCCCCGGATTCCACCAGCCGGCGGGCCAGCAGGCAGCCCTGGCCAAAGTGGCCCGTATTATAGGCATCATACGAGGCCTTTGGCTCTTTGGTCAGGTCAAAGGCGTCGCGGTCCTTGGAGCTGAGAAGCCGGTGGGCATTGTCGATCGATCGCAGCATCGACTGCTGGTGGTAGTCGCTGGCCACGTCGCCCAGGGGGCTCTCTTTAATCATCGCCTTTAAGGCACGCTGACGCGACTCATAACGCTGTGAGGACATCCCCTTGGGCGGCTGCACGGCCGAGACGGCATCTGCCGGGAACGGCAGGTTGAAAGGGCCATATTCACTGCCCAGAAAGCCTGCTGTGGTAAAGGCTTTGAGCTCTTCCTGCTCGCCATTGCCCTCAAGCCGCTGGCCGATGTTGATGAAGGCTGGAATGGCGGGATTGATCGGCCCCAGAAGGCGCGAAATCCAGCTCCCAATATGGGGAGCAGCAACGGTTTGTGGCGGAATGTAGCCAGTGTGCCAGTGATACTGGTGCCGCGAGTGCAGAATATTGCCGAGATCGGCCACGACGTGGGAACGGATCAGGCTGGCTTTGTCCATGACCGAGGCCACATTCTCCAAACCCTTTGTAATTTTGATGTTGTCAACCGCCGTATTTATTGCCGGGAAGGTCGATAAAATCTTGTTGGCCGGCAAGCCAATGGAAAACGGCTCATAACGCTTCGGGTCAAACGTGTCAGGCGAAGCCATGCCACCGCCCATCCACAGCAGAATGACCGAATCAGCCGTCGGCTTGAGCGGCTTGATTTTGTCAGGCGCAGCCATCAGACTTGGCGAACCCGTACCCAGCATGGCTGCCAACGAAGCCGCCGAAGCCGTTTTAAGCAATCCTCGGCGCGACAGAAGTCGCTCAATCTCTTGTTCAAATAAGCTCATGGATCCATCTCCTCTCTCAAATATCATCGATTTTGGAGGCCATTTCTGCTTGTTCGTCAGAAATGCTTGTTTCATATCATTATATCAGGAATTCATCGAACCAGTTGGAATTCAGGCAGCATGACCACTACCCAGATCAGGTCGGCCACGGTGTCGGGGGTTGGCTTGTCGGTCAGGATCTCGCGGGCGGTGCCACGCTCTGCCGGCTTGGGCAACCTGGAAAGGGCACCCTCAAAAAGTTTGTCTATGATTTTCTCTATCGGCTGACCCTTATGGTCGGCCAGGATTTTTGCGGCCCCGGTTTTCAGGAGATCCGAGACACGCTGACCGTTGGCCAGATCCAGGGCCTGCAGGGTGGTGAGCAATTCGCCTCGCTGGGTCACGACCTGCTCGCGATTGGGCCGGCCCAGGCTCCGCTGAAGGGCATCGCAGTCCATGAGTGAGGCCCGCACTTTGGGGCCTTTTGTCGGCGAATCCTGCGCGACTGAAACCTGAGTGACCGGCGCCACAGGCTTTTCGGGCGAAGTGCCGGTGATTGTCCAGAGGGCGTCTATAAACTGCTCTGCTGTAAGGCGTTTTAGCTCAGGGCCAATGAACTTGTAATCCTCAACCGCCACATTTTCCGAATGCGGGCTGCACGCAGACTGATAGGCCCGACTGGTGGCAATGTGGGCCGTCAGGGCTTTCAGATCATGCCGCTGGTCCACTAAATAGTTGGCCAGATAGTCGAGCAGATCGGCACTCCAGGGTGGTGTGCCCATGGCGTCCACCGGGTGGACCAATCCATGGCCAAACATTTTCAGCCAGATTCGGTTCACGATTGTGCGTCGGAATCGGCCGTTGTCCGGATGCACCACCAAGTCGGCCGTCTGCCGCAACCGCTCTTCTTTGCTGGCTTTAGGGTCGATCGAGCCCAGTTCTGGGAAGAGAAATCGGGCTTGGGCCATGCGGCCTGTCGGGTTATCGCAGCGATTGATTTCCAGTGGTTTGTCGGCAACAATCGCGGCCAGCCCATAAGCGTCGTCGAGCTTCCATTGATCCACAAAACTGTCGTGGCAACTGGCACATTTCAAGTTGGCGCCGAAAAAGACCTGGCCCACATTCTGGGCGAATTGCAATTCCCGCACCTGGCTGGCATTGACCCGGCCACGCCACTGAATGCCATAAACAAAGCCATCGCTCTCTTTGGTCGGGCTGATCAGCTCGTGCACAAACGTGTCGTAAGGCTTGTTATCCAAAAGAGATTGATAAAGCCACCTGCTGATCGGGCGGCGGCCGCCGTCAATAAAGCCGGTGCCTTTATAGTCGTTTCTCAGAAGGTCGTTCCAGAACGAAAGCCAGTGGTCGGCATAAGCCGGGCGGTCGTCGAGCAGGCGTCGCACCAGAAGGGCCCGCTTGTTGGGGTCGGAATCCGATTGAAACCGTTCCACTTCAACCGATGGTGGCAAAAGCCCGACCAAATCCATGTAAACCCTGCGAACAAATGCGAGATCATCGACCACCGGCGGCGGGCTCAGCTTGTTTTGATCCCAATACGATTTGACGATTCTGTCAATCGGATGCTCAAAACCAGCCTGAGCCACTGGTAAAGTCACCTTGCGGGGCTTCAGGGGCGGCTCATAGGTCGATTGGCGAAAGCTGAAGCTCGGCTCCCAGGGCACGCCCTGGTTGATCCAGCTTGTCAGGGTGGCAACCTCTTTGGCTGAGAGTCGCGGCCCTTCCGGGGGCATTTTGAACTCTTTTTCGTTTGACTTGATCCGCTCGATCAGTTCGCTTTCAGCGGCTTTGCCAGCCGAAATGGCGTCGCTTTTCAAGAACGAAGCCTTGGTGTCCATCGCAAAATCGCCTTTGGCCACTCCATTTGTATGGCACTTGCCGCAGCGGGCACGAAGAATGGGCACCATATCATGGGTGAAATCCACCTCAGCCACTTTGGCAGGGGCATCGTCGGCCATCACGACCGATGGCATGAGCAGGCAAACACTTAAGGCAAATAGGCGAGAAAAGCGGTTAATCATGGTCGCATGGTTCTCCTCATCAGCAAAAAACCTTTCAGGTAATCGTCCAAACCTCGGAGGAATCAACCTTTTTTTTCAAAGGACACTGATTACCAAGATCGGTTCTTCTGAAAAGCATGTGCATTGAGACATTCTTGAGCTTACAGGTGCTTTGAATAGGACGACCCGTTTAGGATTCAAACCTGTCATCCATGGCAGTCAAGGCAGGATTGCGTTATCTTATAATCTTAACCTACCCAAACGGCGTTGCCAACCCGGGACTGCCACCGATCATGAAGAAACTTTTCCGCGTGTACAAATCTTGGCCATCATCCGCTTTGTGCCGCTTTGCCATGGCAAATTTCACACTGCTCTTGTGGACGCAGCAACCAAATTATGCCCAAGACCAAAAGACCACTTTTTTTGAATCAAAAATTCGCCCTGTGCTCGTCAACAATTGTTTTGAATGCCACTCCAGTACTTCAAAATTCATCAAGGGCGGCCTTCAGCTTGACACCAAAGCTGGCCTGGCCAAGGGCGGCGATGGCGGGGCCGTAGTGGTGGCGGGCAAGCCCGAAGAATCGCCGCTCTTTCTGGCAATCCGCTATCAGGGCGACACCGAAAACATGCCGCCCAAAGGAAAACTGGCAGATTCGGTGATCAATGACTTCAAGACCTGGATTCTGGACGGTGCCCACGACCCACGAGCCATTTCCAGCCAGCCTTCGCAAAATCTGGTCCAGTCGGGCTGGCAGGAAACTTTCAAAAAACGCTTGGACTGGTGGTCGTTTCAACCGATTCAAAAAGCCCAGCCGCCGGAATCTCATTATCAAAACCCTGTGGATAAATTTATTTCAGACAGGCTCAAATCGAATCCGTTGCAACTCTCAGCCGAAGCCGATCGGGAAACGCTTCTCAGGCGATTATATTTCGACCTGCTGGGCCTGCCCCCCACAGAACTGGAAATTGAATCGTTTTTAAACGACAAATCCCCAGAAGCTTATACGAATCTGGTTGATAGGCTTTTAAATTCGCCACATTATGGCGAGCGCATGGCACGTCGGTGGATGGACCTGACACATTATACGGAGACGGTTGGATCCGAACAGGACGCCCTGATTCCTTATTCCTGGGCCTTTCGCGACTATCTCATCCGAGCCTTCAACCAGGACCTGCCCTACAATCAATTACTGCAAGAGCATCTGGCCGGCGACTTAATGCATCCGGCCCGCCGCGATCCGGCCACGGGGCTGGCCCAGTCGCCCGTGGGCACGTCGTGGATGCGGTTTGTGGAATATTATCATTCACCGGTGGATGTCAAGAATGAAGAAGTCTCGGTTATCGACAACCAGGTGGACACCTTCGGCAAAACCTTTCTGGGCCTGACCATCGCCTGCGCCCGCTGCCACGACCACAAATTCGACCCGATTGGTACCGACGATTTTTATAAGCTTTATGGAACATTTCGTACAGCGCGTGCCACAGTGCACAGCCTGGCCGACCCAAATGCAATCAAGCCGAAAGTTCTTCTAGCTGATGCCAAGAAACATCTCTTGAAAACGCAGATAGATGTCAGTTGGGCCGATGCACTTGCAAAATTAAGCCGCACCATTGCGGATGCATTTGTACCTGGTAAGCCATTGGACCCCAATCTGGCAAAGTTCTTCCAGGCCGCTGCCGCATCGCCCCAAAAGTGGGCCTATCCCATAGCCATGGCCCATCAGGCGATGACAACCAAAACAGACCTAAAAACCACTTGGACAAAAGCCGTTCAGGCCCTGGCTGAACAAGGCTTGGCAAGCTGGAAAAAGCCTGGCAACAAGCAAACACTTCTGGCTGATTTCTCAAACCCGGGCCGATTTCCCAAGGGCTGGACATTAAATACGACATTCACCCCGGAATTTTCCAAGGCTGGCTCGTTTCGGCTTGGATCCAAGCCCGAGCAAGTCATGGAAGCCATCCGGCCTTCAGGGTTTTATTCCGACTCCATTTCCGACAAGCTTGGCACCACACTTCGTTCACCCGAATTCAAACTGACCGGCGGCACCTTTTCCGTGCTGGTTTCAGGCACATCCAATGCACGGCTGCGGCTGGTGGTCGACAATTTTCAGGGAGTTGACATTTTATTTGGAGGCGTGACCCCCATCCTGAATAGCCCGCGACTGACATGGCTGAGACTGCCGGTGCGCGATATCTGGAAGGGCCAGCAGGCCTATCTGGAGTTGGTCACGCGCGATGAAATGCCATCAACCACCGTCATTCGCGACCTCAATCAATTGCCGCGTGACGGCAGATCAGGCGTTGGTATGAAATATGTCGTGCATCATGAAAATAACGAGAAAGTGAATGAGGATTCGGCAGCACTTACGGCCCCTGCATGGATTGGTGAACTCAGCCCCGCTGCGATTGCATTTCAACTTGCCAGATCGATACATGAAGCGGTGCTTGCCTTTGAATTCGACCAACTGACGGACACACAAGCCGCATTATTGCAAGACTTGATCGATCATCAGTTGCTGCCCAATTCGACCACGGCCGGTTCGCAGCTTTCACAAGCAATTCAGGCCTTTCGGGCTGCCGAAGAAAAGATTGATTTGAGTCCCAGATCTGTGGGAGTTTCTGAAAATGCAAAATCGGAATTGACCCAGCAAGTCTTTATTCGGGGCGACCACAAGCACCTAGGCCCAGCCACACCGCCTGGGGCATTGCAACTATTCGGGCCCAAAAATACGTCTGGATTAAATCCAAGTCCATCGCGATTGCAATTGGCTGAATCGCTCACTGAACCTGGCAACCCGCTCGTTTCCCGGGTGATCGCCAATCGAATCTGGTCGTGGTATTTCGGTCAGGGCCTGTTTTCGACGGTGGATAATGTCGGCCATATGGGCGAACCGCCATCGCACCCGGAACTGCTGGACTGGCTTGCATTGCAATTTCAAAGCGATGACTGGTCGATCAAGAAAATGACACGTCTGCTTCTGACCAGCCAGGCCTATCGTCAGCAAAGCCTGGGCTCGAAGCAGGCCCATCAGGTTGACCCCACCAATCGGCTTCTATCTCATGCCTCGCTCAAGCGTCTTGATGCCGAAAGCCTGCGTGATGCCATTCTGACTGCCTCGGGCAGGCTTGACCGCACGCTTTATGGGCTGCCTCTGCCAACCCCCCAACCGCCCGGCCTGACCGACGACAAGAAGCCTATTTCAGGCCCTGTGGACGGCATGGGCCGACGCAGTTTGTATTTAAATGTCAGAAAGAATTTTCCAGTCGAATTCCTCGAAATTTTCGACCGCCCCCGGCCGACCCTGACTGTGGGCAAGCGCAATGTGAGTAATCAGCCAGCCCAGGCCTTGGCATTGATGAACGACCCGTTTGTCAAGGGTGAAGCCGAGCGGCTTGGCCAGCTATTTGCAGCAAATGCAACAATGGATGAGACGGCGAAGATGAAATCGATTTACAGACGCATTCTTGGTCGATTGCCAACAGAAAATGAAATCCAGCGAGCAAAGTCTTACCTGAAGGCCGGCAATCAGTGGTCCGACCTCGCTCAGGCCCTCTTTGAAACCAAAGAATTCTTGTACCTGGATTAAGCTGAAAATCCTGAAAGGTCAAATCTAAATGCAAAACCCATCCATTCCATATCATCATCTGCTCTCTCGCCGTCAGTGGCTGGCCCGCCACGCCGCCGGGTTTGGTCAATTGGCGATGGCTGGCCTGCTGGCCAGCCCGACAGGCGGCGGCAAGGCCTCTGCTGAGACTTCAGGAGCCTTGGCCGAGCCTCATTTCAAGCCGCGTGCCAAGCATGTGATTTTTCTTTTTATGGATGGAGGGATGTCGCAGGTGGACACCTTCGACCCTAAGCCGCGGCTGGCGACCGACGCTGGCAAGCCGTTCCCCATGCGGATCGACGCCACCCAGTTCGACCAGATCGGCAAAATCCTCCCCTCGCTCTGGCCCTTCAGGCCGAGAGGCCAGTCGGGCCTGCCCATCAGCGACCTTTTTCCGCACCTTGCGCGTCATGCCGATGACCTCTGCGTGATTCGATCCCTGACAAGTGAATTTCCGGAGCATGCTCAGGCGTGTTACTTTGTGCACACCGGCAGCGGCGTTCAGGGCCGCCCAAGCGTGGGGGCCTGGGCCAGTTATGGGCTTGGCACTGAGAACAGCAATTTGCCTGGCTTTGTGGTGCTCAATGGCGGGATGATTCCGCTGGGCGGGGTGGGCTGCTATGCCAGCGGCTTTTTGCCTGCCGAGCACACAGGGGCCTTTTTTCATGTGGGTGGCCAGGGGCCGATTGTTGAGAACATCACGCCTGCGCATTCGTCTGCAAAACAGCGAATGTCATTGGATTTTATCCGCTCGGCCGACCATGAATTTCGTCATCGGCTGGGCGACGAAGGCCAGGCTGTGGAGTCGGCAGTGCGGACGATGGAATTGGCTGCAAATATGCAATCGGCCGTGCCCGAGGCCGCCGATGTGGCCACGGAATCGGCTGCAACCAAAGCTCTCTATGGCGTGGATTCAGCCGACCCCATCATGGCCCGATATGCCAAAGAGGCCTTGATTGCGCGGCGTTTGATCGAGCGTGGCGTGAGGTTTGTGGAACTGACAATGGTCAATGGCTTGCGATTTGTGTCGCCGTGGGATTCACACGGCAGCATGCGTGAGGAGCACGGCCGATGCGCCCGATCGGTTGATCAGCCGATTGGCGCTCTGATTCACGACCTGAAATCACGCGGGCTTTGGCAGGACACGCTGCTGGTTTGCAGCAGTGAATTTGGCAGAACCCCATTCGGCCAAGGCACAGACGGTCGCGACCACAACCCGCAAGGCTTCTCCTGCTGGCTCGCCGGCGGGGCCGTCAAGGGTGGCATGGCTTATGGGGCGACCGACGAATTCGGCTATCGGGCCGTCTCCGATGTCGTCACCATGCACGACCTGCATGCCACAATTCTGCACGCAATGGGGGTGGATCACACCCGCCTGACCTATCGCTTTGGTGGCCGCGACTATCGCCTGACAGATGTATTTGGAAATGTGGTGAAACCGATTTTGGCTTAAATCCGGGAAACTCTCATTTCAACGCAGTCGCGAGTCGGGCAGGCAAGGGTTTTATCTAAATGATCTAAGCGGCTATTTCGCAGCCATCCAATTGCACTTCCGACACCTGAGAAAGATGAGGCAGTCGCAAGCACTGATTGTGCAACCGCAAGGCCTGATTTAATCCCGAATCATTGAGTTTTCCTGTGAAATCCAGAGCGGATGGAAATGAAATCCAGAATGCAGTCAATCGTGCGAAAAGTGATAGAAAACCGTTTCCGGATTGCCATGGCCCTGAATCTTTCAGGACTTTGCCTCTGGGTGGTTTTGGCTGAAACCCTCGTTCCCTCCTTGATTTCAAATGCTTATGAAGGGCTTGGGCCTGAGCCACTGAATCGATTTTTCGCAGGCCGGGCCAGCAAGAAACCGCTAGACTATTATATGGGGCTTTGGACGGATCTAGAATTCGCAGTCGTTTTCGCCGGGGTTGCTCATCTCGTTTTGATTTACCTGATCCAGCGAAGCCGATTATCAAATCCGATCAAATTCTTGATGATCATCGCAGGGGGTCTATTTCTAGGCCTAACTGTATTATTTGGACCCCGCCAGGATTATGTCGCACACATTCAAATCTGGAATGAAATTATCCGTGGAAATAATCCCTGGTGGATTCAGCCTGAGTCAGGGATCATCCTCAATGCTTATGGACCGCTTTTCAACCTATTTGCCATTCCTGCCGCGATCAACCCGATGTTGCCCAAAATCTGTTTTGCACTGGTATATTTGCTGTTTTGTGTTTGGATTCTCGATATTTATGAAAGCGAGGCAGGTCTTCGGGGGTGGCCCCAAAGATTATTGATTGGCTGGCTTTTCAACCCTGGGATCTGGCTTGAGATTGCATTTTATGGCCACTTTGATGTACTGATGGCGGTCCTGATCGTGGCCGCCTTGCATTTTCATCTCAGCCAGAAACAGATTCAAGCAGGCGCACTTATCGGTGCAGGTTTTCTTTTAAAGTTTCTGCCGGCCGTGGCGATTCCATTTTTGGTCGTTAGAGGCCCTTTACGCAGAGACTTGAGAGTACGAACCTTTCTTACAGCGATTTTCATGATCATTTCGGGGATGGCGATTGCATGTTGGATATGGGGATTTTCAACATTTCGGCCATTGCTTTTTGCATCGGAGCGGGGCTCAAGTCTGATATCCGTTTGGCGATACCTGCGTGGAATCCATTCCCCATTGAAAATCTTTAGTAGCGAACCAGTCGATCTTGATTCCTGGGCTTTGCCGGTCATGCTTGTGATGCTGACGATCGTTTTTGCATTAAATCTCGTGCGCTGGACAGAAGTCAGCCATATGGTGTTTCTATCGATTTTAACGACCCTGATTTTTTATCGAGTCGGTTTTTTGCAATATCAAATGGTCTTGTTTCTGATTCTGCCCTACTGGTTTGCCCAGAATGCCGACCAGATCAAAACCGACAGGATTTTACAGTTTGTGCTCACAACCTATTTGCTCTGGATCATCGGCTTCGACCTATTCGACAATGCCGTGGGTGGTATTATTGGAACCGGCCGCCCTTATGCCTGGGTTGAGGAATGGGCTGGCTTGCCCACATTTCTGACTGGCATGAGTTTATGGCTTGTTTTGCTAATTCGAGCCAGCCGATTTGGATTGCCTTCGGTGCCTGAGAATGGCTCATCATTTCATTCCCGTTGATTTACCATCAAGTCTCTGTCCGATAGTTTAATCTGGATATGGTTAATCTACGCGATAACAAATGACACATTGCCAAGGGTGGGACCTTATCATGGTGCGTTAAAATCATGAAAAAAAATGGGTATTTGTCTTTCGCTGACCGGTGGTGTCGCTTCGCTAAACCACCGGCTACACGCTTGTGGAGCCACCGGCATCGGTAGAAAAATGTGCGGTTTATGGCCGCTCAAAGTCTAGGACCAGAACAAGTTCAACACATTAAAAAGACTTGGCTTTAGGCGGCTTGAGCGTGTATTTCAGGTAAATATCTTCATAGAGTAGGCCTTTTTCGCGGGCTTTGAGCAGGATTTGGGCGCAGGCGTGTGCATCGGATTCAGCATCGTGATGCTGGAGCGGGATTTGCAGATGGCCAGCGACATCGGAAAGTTTGGTGGGAACAATATTCCATGTTGCCCTTGCAAGTTTGACAGTACAGAGGAATGGGCTCTTGGCTGGTTCATTCGCTGTCATTTCGCAGCATGCGTTGAGTACAGACCTGTCAAACGATGCATTATGTGCTGCGAGAAAATCGACATTTTCAATGCGCATTGCAATGTCGGGCCAGATTTCACCGAATGTTGGTTTGGATTTGACGTCATTCCATGTAATGCCGTGGATATAGGTGAAGCTGAATTGCCTGAAGGGTGGGCGGATCAGGCTCGTGAAGCGATCAACAATCGTCTCATTCTCGACCACAAAAACTGAAACGGCACAAGCGCTGTTACGGCTGTAATCGGCAGTTTCGAAATCGATGGCCGCAAAACGCCCGGTCAGTATAGGCATAACCTTGGGCTGACGGGGTTTTCGTGTCTTTTTGATATCCGCCTGCATGATCAGCCTGCCTTCCGTGGTTGCTGTAGAATGAGTTTATAACTGGCTACCGACGATCCGTTCTGGGTAGATTATAACTTGACAGTATCCAAAATGCCACAGTGTGCTGATGTAGGTCGAATTTTCTGGCCAGGATCTGTAAACCAGCCTGATTCCTGAAAGAATTGCAGGTATTCGGCACGACTATAGGCACGACCTTCAGTCAGATAGAACAAATCGGCGGAATAGAGGGCAATGGGGAGTGGGCCGTCCAGGTTGTCATTTAAATAGACGTCGTGCAGGATCAGGCGGGCCCCGGTTGGGCTCTGGTTATGCCAGTGCCTGAGCAGGTGATGAATTTCGGGGGTATCCCAGTCGTGAAGAATGTTTGAGACCAGAAGCATGTCGGCCTGAATCGGGAATGGGTCTGTGAACATGTCGCCTCCGATACATTGCAGGCGATCGGCGACTCCATGGGCGATTGCATTTTCATGGGCCACTTTCAGGACTTCAGGCCGATCCCAAACCACGGCTTTCAATTGTGGGTAGGCCAAGAGATAAGCGATGGAATAAAAGCCAGAGCCTCCGCCGATATCCAGAAGCGTGGAGTCATTTGTATTTGGTGTTGCCACTTCGGCCACGACAGGGGCAACGCAGCGGCCTCGGCCTGCGAGCGACATGGTCAGGAAGCGGGCAAAGTCTGGGTCGTCCATGGCGCTTGGCTTGTCCGACCGAAAGGTAAATGCGGTTCCCTGTTCTGTGGTTGCGGATGGCGCAGGGCGCTGAATGGCTTCCAGAAAGGCTGTGACAGTTGGGCTTTGGGCTGAGAGCCCCAAGTATCCGGTCAAAGCGAATTCGCTCTCTGAATTCAGGAATAAACGAGCGGCTTGTGTGGATTGAAACAGGCCGTTATCTGATTTTGTGAGAAATTGCATGGCCCGAAGTGCGGTTGTGACTACAGAAATGGCGCGAGGCGACCAGCCCAGGCGTTCCTGGATGGCATCTGCGGATAAGCCCGAAGCGCCCAGCTCTTGAAAGAATCTGGTCCGGCAGGCGACTGCACAGAGAATTTCTGTCGAAAGACGGCCTCGATAGAGGTCAAATACAAAGGCTGGGTCGATTTGGGGCTGAGTCAGTGGCATTTTATTTGGTCTCGTACAGTTCGATTTTGGCTGCCATGGATTGAAGTGATGCGGGATTTCAAATCTGCCAGTCGATTTGCTGTTCTTCGACGGGCGAACCGTCGCGATATCGCAATCTTGGATTTTCGATGGTCACTGTGATGTATGGGGCAACACTGCGCGTGATCCATGCCGATGAGCCGATTACGGCGTGGTGACCGATGCGGGTTTTCCCGCCCAGGATGGTGGCATTGGCATAAATTACGACATTATTTTCGATGGTTGGGTGTCGTTTTGAATCGCGGACGAGGTCGCCTGTGGATTCATCGCGAGCGAAGCTGAGTGCGCCCAGGGTGACACCCTGATAGATTTTGACATCGTCGCCAATCTTGGTGGTTTCACCAATGACGACACCTGTGCCATGATCGATAAAAAATCGCCGGCCGATGACGGCGCCTGGGTGTATGTCGATACCGGTTTTGGAATGGGCATATTCGGTGATCATGCGGGGGATGAGTGGAACGCCAAGCAAGTGCATTTCATGGGCGAAGCGAAACAGGGTCACAGCGGCCAGGCCGGGATAGCAGAAGACGATTTCGCTGAAGTTTTTCGCGGCGGGGTCGCCATCGAATGCGGCTTGGACATCGGTTGCGAGATGTTCTCGAACTTGTGGGATTTTTTCGAGGAAGGCGAGCGACATTCCAGCGGCTTGTTTCGCGGCCGCTTCTTCGCAGCAGTCTTCATTATTGCGAATGGCTCTGAGGATTTGGGTTTTCAGCCGGTTATCGAGTTCGTCCACCAGATGGCCGACGTGATAAAGGGCGTTATCCTGATTCAGCTTCTGATGCCGCCCATAGCCGGGATAAGCGAGTTCGTAGAGGTCTTTGACAATCTCGACCACATCCCGATAGCTAGGCAGAGAGCACTGGCCAAGGTGATGAATGCCTTGATAGGCAGAGTCGTCGTAAGTGTCAAGGATGGCTTTTATGAGGGCGTTGTGGCGTTGATTCATGGTTGATCGCAGGCGAGCAATCGGGGTATCGGATTCGGGTGGCTTGCCGGAGTTGCGTCAACCAAAACGCTGGAGGAACTTGACGAGCCAACTTGTGGGGTTTATTGTGCGCTAATCAATACGTTGGAATCAACCTCCTGACTCCTCAGGAATGACACGAGACTTTGGATTTCCACTATGATGTCTGAATCCTCAGAACCGCTGCGATTGCTGATTTTGGGTGCCCATCCGGATGATGCGGAATATGCCGCAGGTGGCTTGGCGGCCTTGTACAGGTCGTTTGGGCATGTGGTACGTATGGTCTCGGTGACCAATGGCGAGGCAGGGCACCACAAAGTTTTCGGGCCAAAACTGATTGAGCGCCGCAAGCTTGAAGCGGCGAATGCGGCCAGCGTCATCGGGGCGGAACATGAAGTGGGCGATGAGCGGGATGGCCGGCTCTGGAACACTGAAGCCCTGCGGGAACGCCTGATCCGCATGATTCGATCGTTCAAGCCCGACTTGGTCCTTTCGCACAGGCCGCAGGATTATCACCCTGACCACCGTAATCTGGGCCAGGCGGTGATCGATGCTGCATATCTGCTCACAGTGCCTGCGATTTGCCCGGATGTGCCCTATCTGACTAAAATGCCGGTTTTTGGGGCTCTGTTCGACAAATTTACTCGTCCATGCCCTTTTGAGCCGACTGTTGTGGTGGATATTTCACCCGTCTGGGATCGCAAACTGGCCATGCTTGAAGCCCACGAAAGCCAATTCTTCGAATGGTTGCCCCACAACATGGGCAAGCCGGCATTGCCCTTCAATAAAGAGCAGAGACGCAAGTTTTTGAATCAATGGATGACAGACCTGGCGACCAATATCAGGCCGGCACTAGAGCCCTCCATCAAGCGGATTTATGGCCGCGACATGGCCGACAAAATCCAACTGGCCGAGGCCTTTGAGATCAGCCAGTATGGAACTGAGCCAGACAAGGCCGGACTCCTCAGGCTCTTTCCCATGATCCCAAACAGTCCTTATTGAGCGACTTCGACAGTTCATATCCTAATATCCTGAAAACTTCACCAACGATCAAAAATCCCAGGAACCGCACAACATGCATTCTGCTCTGAAAACGCTCGGTGACCTGATCTCTCTGGCGAGTGTAAACCCCATGGGCCAGGCAATCGATTCCGGGATCCATCTGGAACATCGTGTGACGGATTATCTGGAAGATCGTCTGCGCAAGCTGGGCGTAAAGTACCAGCGCATGGAAGTCAGCCCTGGGCGCGACAATTTATTGGCCTGGTATGAGGCCCCGTCCTCAGGCACTCGGATTTTGCTGGACGCCCACCAGGACACCGTTCCCGTCGAGACGATGAATATTCCTCCATTTGAGCCACGCATTGATGGAGGCCGGATGTATGGCCGCGGTTCTTGCGATGTCAAGAGCGGCGTAGCAGCCATGCTGACAGCATTCGAAAAGCTGGTGCAAGAGCGGCCGGCCCATTCCTGCAATGTGCTGATGGCCTTTACAGTGGATGAGGAATACACCCATACGGGATCAAGCGCCCTGTCCGTGATGGATCATCAGTGCGATCTCGGGATTGTTGCCGAGCCGACCCAGATGCAATTGGTGGTGAGCCACAAGGGGGCCGTCCGGTGGAAGATCATGGCCTCGGGCCGGGCTTGCCACAGTTCGACCCCACACCTGGGCGACAATGCCATCTATCGCATGGGCCGGGTCTTATCGCTGCTTGGCGAACATGCGTGCCACCTGGCAGGATCAACCCCCGACGAACTCCTTGGCCCACCCAGCTTGTCGGTGGGCAGAATCACCGGCGGCCAGTCTGTGAATATTGTGCCCGACAGTTGTTCGATTGAAATCGATCGGCGGCTCATTCCCGGCGAGTCGGTGGAAGCGGCCATGGATGCCGTTCGGGAATATCTCAAGGAGAAGCTCTCTCCCAACGATTTTGAGAAGATTGAGTTCGGCGAGCCTTGGGTCAGGATGCCGGCTCTGGGCAGTGGCAGTGCGACCGCCTTCCTTGAGAAATTGCAAAACGGCCTGATTGCTCCTAACGGCCAGAAGCCGCCCATCGGTGGAGTGCCTTATGGAACCGACGCTGGCCCACTGGCCCAGAGGGGGTTGCCGTGCGTGGTTTTCGGGCCTGGGAATATTGCGCAGGCTCATACGGAAGATGAATGGATCGAAATGTCGGAAGTGGTCGACGCCAGCGAGCGATTTTTTCACCTTCTGGCCCATTGGGAAGGCGCCTGACAAGCCCGGGCCAGTCATTCATTCCAGACAACCGACTTTTTTTCAGGCGAATTGGCGACAGTACGGATCGCCGATTTGACCATCAGGGTTCTACACGTGATACTAAGGTGACCTTAAACGCCCAACCGACAGAATCGATTAAGATCAGGCCAGATCTGTAATTCCAACATACGGAGAAGGCCTGAAGCAAGGCGGATGGAACAATGATGGGTGCAGCCAAGTTTACATACGACATTATTCGCAAGGTTGCAGGCCTGCCACTGATCCATCGTGCCCAGAGGCTCTTCGACGACTTTCTGGTCAAGACCCGCCAGTGCCCCGAAGTTCAGGAGCAAATGCTTCTGGAGCAGATTCGACGCAATCAATCGAGCCAGTTTGGCAGGGACTTCGGGTTTGCCGAGATCAAGTCGTATGACGATTACCGGCGAAGGGTCCCGATCGGCCAGTACGACGATTTCGAGCCTTACATCGCCCAGGTTCGGGAAGGCAGGACTGAGGCCCTGTTTGGGCCTGATACAAAGATTCTGATGTTTGCAATGACATCGGGAACGACCAAAACGCCCAAAACCATTCCTGTCACTGAGCAAAGCGTTCAGAATTATCGCGAAGGCTGGCTGATCTGGGGTATCAAGGCCTTCTCGGACCACAACCAAATGCTCAAGTGGGGCATGCGCCCCATCCTTCAAATGGCGAGCGACTGGCGGGAAAGCTACACTCCATCCGGGGTGCCCTGCGGAGCCATCACCGGCCTGACCTCCTCCATGCAAAGCCCATTGGTGCGCATCACTTACTGCCTGCCTGCCGAAGCCGCACGAATCAAGTCCATCGAGGCAAAATATTATGTCGCACTGCGGATGTCCGCCTACCGCGACCTGGGATGCCTGATTGCCGCAAATCCGTCGACCATTCTTTCGATAGTGCGGCTCGGTGATCGCGAAAAAGAGACACTCATCCGAGACATCGCCCAAGGCACCATCGACCCGAAATGGGAAATACCCAATGATATCCTCGAATCATTCCGCTGGCGCTGGCGAATCAAGCACAAAGCCGCCGCCAAACGCATGGAACAGGCCGTCGAGCAGACCGGTCGATTGCTCCCCAAAAATTACTGGCCCAATTTATGCCTTCTGGCCAATTGGACTGGCGGGACCATGGGGAGCTACCTGAACGCTTATCCAGAATATTTCGGCGATGTCCCCGTGCGCGACGTTGGCCTGATCGCTTCCGAAGGAAGAATGACGATCCCAATCTCAGACTCCACAGCCGCCGGTGTGCTCGATATCCGACATAACATCTTTGAATTCGTACCCGCCGACCAGATCGACAAAACCTCACCCGAAACTCTACTGCCACACGAGCTTAAGGAAGGCTGCGATTACTTCATCCTGCTCACCACGCCAGGCGGGCTGTATCGCTACAACATTCACGACATGGTTCGCTGCAAAGGCTTTGAGGGCAGGGCTCCACTCCTGGAATTCCTCAATAAGGGGGCCCACTTCAGCAGCATGACGGGCGAGAAGCTCTCTGAATATCAAGTGGTCTCAGCAGTCAATTCAGCCCAGAAGCAACTCGGGCTCCAACTCAGGTCGTTTCTGATGCTGCCGGTTTGGGGTGAGCCGCCAAAGTATGTTTTATTGGTGGAAAAGTCTGATCTGGCCGGCGATAACCCCGAGCGACTTGCTGAGGCTCTGGCACGAGAGGTCGACTCCCAACTCGGGCTCCTCAACGACGAATTTACCAATCGGCTGGAGACATTCCGGCTTGCTCCAACCCGCGTAATCCGAATACCCGACGGGGCATGGGCAAAATATAAGGGTTATCGACTCAGCCGAAGCGGCGGTACGGTCGAACAATATAAGCAACCGTGTCTTCTACCCGATCTCCATTCGATAGAGCACTTCGAATTGCTCGACCCGATTAACGGTTAGAATTGACCTTGCGGGTATTCTAAAAATCCGCACACTAACGTGCGTCTTCGGTCATCAGGATGACGACCGAGGTCATTATCGCCCGAACCAAAGAGGATAGGCTGGGTTGAAGGGCGATCAGGCCGATTGAAGGGAATCTCCTGTGAGTCGATTTTTAAAGCGGGCGAGAAATATGGCCCGAGGCTTCTGGGTGGGCTCTGTCGTTTGCGGCCTGGTCGCAAGTCCAGGCTGTGCCAAGCTTCATCACAAGCTGCACAAGCATCATCACAACCAACCCGCATTCGGGACTTATTCCAGCTCACCAGTCATGGCTCAGCCTGGCTTTGCAAGTGTCAGTCCCCAAATGGCCGAACCTTATCCGGGTCAAACCCTCTATAAAACGGCTCCCATGAGCCAGCCCGCCAGTCAGGCCTATTCCTCGCCCAATTCTGGCAGTGGTGGTGGCACAGTGGCCGCCCCGACATATCAGGCTCCGGAATCAAGCCAGACAATCGACCCTCCGCCAATGATTGAGGCGCCACGATCTGCCACGACACCCATGCCCAAGCCTGGTGTGCCCGGCCCTGCAACGATTCAACCCGCTAAACCGGCAGCACCTCCGGCAGCATCGCCGGCCTCAACAATCGCGCCTCCGCCCCCCGTAAACCCGCCAGGCATTCCCGCTCCATCCATCAATTTGCCAAATCTGCCCCCAGCCGACACATTGCCATTGCCGCCTGCCACTGCCCCAAGGGCTTCGGGCAATTCTTCGCCATTCGCTTCCACAGGTACACCAAGGGTCGCGACAAATGGATCGTCGAACAACTCCACACTGACCCTCTCCCAACCGGGCGACGATGCCGGGCCAATGCCCGCTCCAGCAGAAGAGAAACTGAGGCCAACTCTCAGCATTCCGTCAAATGCTGGATTCAACAAGCCACCCGATGCTCCTTCGCCGCCAAATGCTCCATCGGCCACCAATGGCTCCACCTCCATCAAGCCAAATGAAGCGGTGGCCAAGCTCGACAGAATTCTCTCCCGAACCAGCCTGACCTTAAGCCAGACAAAAACGTATAGCGTCCAGGTTTCGCTTCAGGAGCAACTCAACGGCAAAATTCTGCCTCCCGACTCGTTTCAGCTCAATAAGCGACGCGAGCCCTTGGCGATTCACATGCTCTGGAGCCAGGGTAAAGAGGCTGGCCGGGAAGTGATTTTCTCGCCAGTCGAAACCAACGGAATGATTCAGATCCGCATGCCCAAGGGATTGATTCCACGCCTGACCATGTCGCCCGAGAGCCCCCTGGTGCGCTCCAAGAGCCGTCACCCCATCACTCAGGCGGGCGCGGATTCGGTGGTTGAGCGTCTGAATGAAACCCTTGTCATGCACAAGCAAAATCGACCGGATGCTGGACGTCTCGATGTGACATCCGTTGTCGAACCTGTTGTTGGGCAAGTCGATCGAGTCACGCACCTCAACATTGCTGGCGAGACTTGGGTGGTAGACATGGACCCTGCCTCAGGCTTGCCCCTGACCATTCATGCAACCGACAAAACAGGCCTTTTGCTGGAGCATTATGAGTTTAGAAAATATGAGCTCAACAGGTCAGAACTTCTAACGGCAAATGCTTTTGATCCAAACTCGCGTTGGGGCCAGGCCAGTCTCTTCAGCAAGATTGCCAAAGGCAACACAACGGATACAAGCACGAAACGCTGATTTTGACAGCCACTTTGGCAGTCCCATACGCACAATTTTAGGCAGAGTGTGGTTTTTTATAAGCATTAAATCCAACAATCCGACGGGTAATGACAAGAAAATTCGAGTTGGTTGGTAAACTACGACAAAGATTCTGAAAAAATCGAACTTGGCGCAAATCTTGCAAGTATGCATTCTATAGTAGATGGATCACCAGCCGAAGCGATAAAAATCAGATTTCTGGTCGAAGACCACCATGACGAGTTTTGGGCGAAAAACAATTCTGATCACGGATGTAGATCACAGGTCACGTGAATCTCTACGAGAGGTTTTCGAGCCGGCCGGTTTCCGTACGCTTCTGGCCGACAGTGGCGAGGAGGCCTTGAATCTTGCCTCCCGGTACGAAATCCACGTCGCTGTTTTTGAGATGCATCTGCCCAGGCTCACAGGGCTTGAAACAGTCGAACTGGCCAGACAGGTTCGCGGCCTCTGGATCCCAACCATCCTGATCACCGCCGACCACACTGACCGTCTCTTGCAAAGAGCCCTCAAGGCTCGCGTTCACTGTGTTCTGGGCAAGCCGATCGACGAACCGCTTGCCATCAAGGCAGTCAACCGCATCCTTGAAAAATTCTATTGATAACCGCACCCCTGCGACTCATCCTGATACCAGCCCTGGGCCTCATTGCCGGCTGGTATTCTGGTGCAGTTGCCCACGACATACCCAAACAAAGAGTGGATCGCACCTTACAGCTCCAGTTTGAGCCGGGTCAGCTCAATCTTTTTTATCATTTGGAGCTCGATGACACCACGATTGCAGCCGACTTGAAACGGCTTCGCCCTGGCCCTCTGCCGGCGGACCCGGACCAATGGCTAGAGGCGTATGGCAATCTGGTGGCTCCAAAACTGGCGAATGGGCTTCTGCTCACAGGACCAATCCCGGCAGATTCCGATAAGCCATGGACCGTAAGGGCCATCAAACGGACGCGCGAACAGCACACCATCTACCAATTCGAGTTCACCCAGGCGCTCTCTACCAGCGGGCTTTATCGACTCCGCGACACCAATTTTGGAACAAGCGATGGGCTCAGCAGAATCGGGGTCGCTGCAAGCCATCAGGTTCATCTCGACAGCGCTGCAAAATATCCTGAAAAAGCGACAAGCCAGCCTTATCAACCGGCCTGGATGCTCGACGACAAAGCCTTGAAACAAACGCGTGAATGGGCAGGAGAAGTCGTCTGGAATCAATCACCCGTCGAATCAGAAGCGAAATTTCTCGCTCAGAAGGCGAACTTGCCGAGCGATCGGCCTCAGCAGCGATCCTTCTTCTGGGCCTCGTTTTTACTTGGCCTCTGGCACACCATTCAGCCCGGCCATGGAAAAACATGGGTAGTGGCCACCGCAGCCCGGCGCCCCTCAGGCCTACTTCATCATCTGGCGATGCTTGCTGGTTGGGTCCTGAGCCATTTCTCCGTAATCCTTTTACTGGCAGCCGCTGCATCGCTGATGAGCCCAAACTTTCTGACAAACTTCAACCTCGGCCTCAGGCAGTTGGCAGGTCTAATGATCGCAGGTCCCGCAGCGTATCGGCTCGGTCAGGCGATCCATAAAAAATGGCCGCCCACACAGCCCACTGGCCTGACTGATGAAATCACGGAGACACCTCGATTCCTAAGCGGTTTCGGGGTAGGTTTGACTGCAGGTCTCGTCCCGTGCTGGGAGGCGGTCGGCTTATTGCTCCTGGGCTTCTCGGCCGGCCACCCGTGGGTCGGGGTCGGCCTGGTGCTTGGATTCATTGCCGGGGGTCTGCTCGTAATGATCCTGATGATCGGATTTGCAGGTTTCTTTAGCACACGACTTTCCCGAACCAGCTTTGTGAGCTACCTTTTCATGATGGCTCTGGATTTTGCAGTTTTTGTGGCAGGATCACTGTTACTGCTTTCTGGAAAAACGCTTACATAGATTTCCAAATCGAGGATCTGCACGTGGCACGCGTTGTCAAAGTCGAAATTCGTCACGTCCGGATGACTCTCAAGAAAAAAATCAAACACGCTTCGCACGACCGGGCCACCAGCGACAGTGTGATTGTCGTCGTTCACCTGGAGAGCGGCCAGACGGGATTCGGCGAAGGTGTTCCACGCCACTATGTGACCGGCGAGACAATCGAATCCGCCATGGCATGTCTCCGGTCCTGGAATCTGGCTGAAATTGCCGGCTCGCCTTCAACTTACGCAGAACTAGTCAATCGCCTTGACACCTGGGCCCCCGAAACCGGGCCCGACGACACTCGAAAAATTCAAGCCAATGCCGCCCGGTGCGCAGCGGAAATTGCGATCCTGGACGCCTTCAGCCGCCATTTTGGACAACCCCTTGGCGATGCCATTGGCCTAAGCCCCGTAGCCGGACAGGTAAATCAAGGCCCTCCGGAACGGGTCAGATATTCAGGCGCAATCACGGCCGAAACCCCATTCAAGGAAAAGATTTCTGCCACAAAAATGCGAATCTGGGGCTTTCATCAGGTCAAGGTCAAGGCCGGTGTGGCAGGTCAGGACGATGCCGCCAGGCTCAAGCGAATTCGCCGAAGGCTGGGCAAGCACTGCAATATCCGGATCGATGCCAATGAGGCATGGACACCCACCGAATTCGGCTTCTGGTCGGACACCCTATCCTTCGCTCACCCCTCAGCCTATGAGCAACCGGTCGCACACGAAGTCGTTGCACAACTTGGCGAGCCGCGATTTCGGACCCCTTATCCCGTGATCCTTGATGAATCCCTCTGTGGATTGGTCGATGCCGAGTCGGCCATCCAGGGCGGATTCGGCGAAATCTTCAACCTTCGGCTCTCCAAATGTGGAGGCATTCTCCCAAGCCTTCGACTCGCCGCAAAAGCCGCCCAGTCGGGTCGAAAATACGGCCTTGGGTGCCATCCAGGCGAGTCTCCCATCCTCTCGGCCGCGGGACGGGCGTTTGCATCGCGTGTCCGGGATCTCGTCTTCCTGGAAGGATCGTATGACCGCCACGTACTTGCCACACATTTCGGAACGCCTGATATCACATTTGGTTATGGCGGACGCGCCAAACCCCTGAGCGGCCCTGGACTTGGCATCTCTATCGATTCAAACAAACTTGATGCGATGACCATCAGTCGAGAGGTCTTGCAGAATGATTGAATTCATCAAGGAATCGTTCTGTATCGTGGCCAGCGACGGCTATGAAATCGCATGCCACCACTGGCGACCTGATCCCCTCGTGAAAAATACCACGGGGCGAGTCCTTCTCCTGCATGGAATACAGTCGCATGCCGGCTGGTATGAGCATCTGGGCGAAACCCTTGCAAAACAGGGAGTTGAAGTCCTGATGCCTGATCGCCGTGGCTCAGGGGCCAACCAACTCGATCGCGGCCATGCAAGCTCTTCACGCAGATTGATTTGCGACCTTGACGAAACCCTCTCTGCCTGCGGATGGGACAATGGCCTATTGGCACCCGTCCTGGCCGGAATCAGTTGGGGTGGCAAGCTGGCAGTCATCGCCGCCGCCAAGCGACCGTCCGCTTACAGTGGGCTGGCTTTGGTTGCACCCGGCCTTTTCGCCAAGGTTCGGCCGCCACGGCTTACCCAGATCGCCATTGCCTTGTCGGCTCTGATCATGCCCAGAAAGCAATTCGACATTCCGCTCTCAGACCCGGCCTTATTCACTTCAAATCAGGTTCGCCAGAATTTTATTGCTACTGACGCAAAGATGTTACACCAAGCTACAGCACGTTTTTTTATCGTCAGTCGCAGCATGGATCTGCAATTACGCAGAGCCGGCAAACGCTTGAAACGACAAGTCCTCTTACAATTAGCAGAACATGATCGAATCGTAAACAACAACAAGATAAGGGCTTATGTAGAGAGATCTCAGGCCCCGACAAAAAAGATAATCACCTATCCAGATTCACATCACACGTTGGAATTTGAAAACGGTCCGGTGGCTGACCAATATGCCATGGATTTAGCACTTTGGGTCATGGAAACTTGCCATTTTCCAGCCGATTGGAAATCAGAGTCTCTGATCGATGAGTCTGGCCAATCGGGCCAATCGGGTCTTCCTCTAGTTAAAAGGCCAATTATTGCGGCAAAATCATGAGATTATCGCGATGCACCACTTCGTCGTAGACGACGGTTGATTCCAAGGCTTTTCGTAATTGCTCTGTTCTCAGACCTTTGACTCGACGGGTGTCGTCTGACGTGTAATTGACCAGCCCACGCGCAAACTCCTCGCCTTGTGCGTTTGTAATCGCAACAACATCGCCTTTTTCAAAGTCGCCCGTAATTCCCATAACCCCTATTGCCAATAGACTTCCGCCGTTATTAACGAGTGCGGCTCTAGCTCCGTCATCCACTTGAATCGCACCTTTGGGGCGGGCCGTCAGACCGATCCAGCGCAGACGAGCGGCACGGGTCTGGCCTTCCGCCAGAATCAATGTCCCAACCTCAGAACCCTCAAGAATCGTTGACAATGGCTTCGGCCGCTTGCCACTGGCAATGATCACAGAGCCACCTGAATGGGTCACCAGTCGGGCCGAGGCCAGCTTGCTGCCCATGCCACCTGTGCCGAGGCTGGACCGGCTATCTGTAACAAGGCCAAGGGCTTCTTCGTCGAGACGGGCAATAAGCGATAGTGGTTCGCCGAATCCTTGACCGTCGGGCAGGGGGCGGCAAAGACCATCCACGCTCGAAAGAATGACCAGCAACTCTGCCTGAATCAAATTCGCAACCATGGCGGCAAGCTGGTCGTTATCGCCAAACTTGATTTCATCGACACTGACAGTGTCGTTTTCATTGATGATGGGAACGGCCTGAAAGCGAAAAAGGGCATGGATTGTATTACGCATGTTCAGGTAGCGCACACGGCTGTCGAAGTCAGAGTGAGTCAAAAGAATCTGTGCCGCATGATAGCCATGCGTTTTAAACGCATCTTCATAAGCACGCATAAGATATGTCTGGCCCACTGCGGCCGCGGCTTGAATCGATGGCAGATCCTGAGGTCGCTTTTTCAGGCCCAGTTGCCCCATACCAGCCCCGACGGCCCCTGAGCTCACCAAAGCCACGCGGCGGCCAGTGCTTTGGATGGCGACAATTTCGTCGGCCAGATGCCTCACCCGATCATGATCCAGAGTCCCGTCTGCGGCAGCCAAAACATTGGAGCCGACTTTGACGACCCACGTTCGCGATGAATGAATGACCTCGGCACGGACCAAGTCGTTGGACATTGAGAGAGTCTTCCTTGAACCAGCAACAGACTCGCGGCGAGAGAACTTGAAGCAAGCCGCTGAATCTCACTCCCGTGTAATATAACAATTCTCGAAAGTCTTGAAATGCTAGATTATTCGATCCATCCCCACGAAATTGACAATCCG
This sequence comes from Candidatus Kuenenia stuttgartensis, assembly GCA_945865635.1. Taxonomy (GTDB): domain Bacteria; phylum Planctomycetota; class Planctomycetia; order Isosphaerales; family Isosphaeraceae; genus QWQI01. The sequence continues at coordinate 39,299 of CAMBEP010000006.1, read as the reverse complement.
AAAGCAAGACTTTTCAAACCTTGGAATCCGCTCAGAACCAAATCTCATCGACAACTTCGCATAAAGATCGCATTCTCTCCCTACAGAAGAAATTGCGATCTTTTAGCAAAAAGGCCTCTATGACCTGTATTATCTGGCATTTGAAACGGTCTTCGGAATGGACTTGTACAAATCCGGCCGCTCTACATCAAGCTTCAATGAAGAAACCGCAGCTCGCCGGGCTGGCAACGAAATCGTGGCCGGAAACAGTCCGACAACAATCGTTCCAAACGTACAGCTTACAATTGAAGCCCTCAGTGCCCAAGGGGTTGCGGCAATCGATGAGCCACGAACCTCTTCCTCAGATGTCTTGAGATACATCGTGACAACCACTCGCAGATAATAGAAAACGCCAACTGCAGCATTGACGGCCGCAAAGATTGCCAGATACGTCAGCATTTTGTCGGATTCGCGACTTGCGACACTCAAAAGGGCAGAGAAGACATAGAATTTGCCCCAAAATCCAACCAGAGGAGGAATACCGGCAAGACTGAAAAAGAATATGGCCAGCAGAAAAGCCTCGACAGGGCGGTTTTTGGCAAGTCCAGCAAGGTCGTCAATCGTTTCAACAGGCCGATCGCCTCGATTTAGAGAGATCAGGACACCAATCGCTCCGAGTGTCATAAACCCATAAGCAACCAGATAGTAGAGAATTCCGAATGTGCCCAGGAGAGGCTCCGCCACGGCTGTGCCCACCGGCCCTTCCTGGCGGATCGATGCTACAAAGCCCAGAAGCAGGAATCCGCTATGAGCGATCGACGAATATGCCAGAAGGCGACGCAAGTTGGTCTGAAGAAGCGCCATCGTATTGCCAACCAAAAGTGTGGCGGCGGCCACCAGTGAAAAGACCAACAGCAGGCGATCATTGATAAAGTCGTTGATGCCATTGCTGAAAAGATGGCCATAAACAGGCGAAATCACTCGGGCCAAAGCCAGGAATCCGACCGCTTTCGGAAACCATGACAAAATCGCGGTCGTGCCATAAGGGCTGGCTTCATAAACGTCAGGGGCATAAAAGTGCATCGGCACAGCCGTAATACGGTAGGACAAGCCCACAAAAATCATGAATGCCGCCACCAACGCAAATTTGTTGTCCGGAACATTGGCCAGCCCCGAATGAAAAACCACCGCGATGCTCTTGATCTGAGTGATTCCAAGCTGGCCGTAGAGGAACGCTACGCCATATAGAAAAAACGCCGATGCGAACACACTCAAGAAGAAATATTTCGTCGCGGCCTCAAGCGTGGTCGCATTTCGTCTTGAGAGATAAAGCAGAAGGTAGGTCGGCATGCTGACCAGTTCCAGGCCGAGAAACAGCACAATCAGATCATTGGAACCCGCTACAATCATCACGCCCGCCTGAAGAAACAGGAACGAGCCGAAATACTCAGGAGCCCGTGAGTCATCCACCTGATCGTGCAAAAGCCCAAGAACGATCACAGACATGATCAGCAGGGCAATCCGCACATTCACGGAGAATCCGTCGTTGATGAACACCGAGGAGATCTCGTCAGTCACCGTATTAAAGGTGAGTGACCAGGCCAAGGCCGAAACGACCAGGCCACCCAATGCGATTCGAGCCCAAAATGTACAACTTCTCTTGAGAAAGGCACCAGCCGTCATTATGGCTATGGCCGCACACAGAAGTACCAGTTCCGGCGCCATTGCAGCCAGCGAACTTACGGTTGATTGGTAGGCGTCTGTGGTCAGCATGGGTCATTGAGTCTCAGAAAGAACTGACGTGTTTCGTGTCTTGGGAAGTTGAAAGGCGACGGACTCGATCACTGAATCAGTGAGCAGCCGGTTTGGCAGATGCTTTGGCAGCCGGCGTTTTGGCATTCGCGGACAAAGGCTTCGAGCGGACATCCACCATGCCCGCAGCGATCTTCTCAACCGCTGGGTTGATCGGATCCACAAACGGTCCTGGCCGAAGACCAATCACGAATATGAAGAGAATCAAGGGGGCAATCCCTAGCACCTCGTGCCAGCCCAGTGGATCAATCTGAATGGAATGCTCTGCATGATGACCATGATCGTCGTGGCCATGACCTGAATGAGCCTCAACCGATCCGACATGCTCATGATCCACATGGTGACCGTGGCCGGGTTCCCGAAGTGGCCCAAACAGGACTCGCTGAACCATCCAAAGTGTGTAGAACGCACCAAGAATCATCGATGTGCCAGCCAGAATACCAGCGACCGGAGACGTGGCATACATCCCAATCAAAATTGGAAATTCGCCCACAAAACCGTTCAGGCCCGGCAACGCAATCGAACCAAGTGCAGCCACCATCAGGAAGAAGGCCAGTTTCGGCATCCGGTTCCATAGACCACCCAGCGCCGACATGTCCCGGGTGTGGTATCGCTCGTAAATCACCCCGACACATGCAAACAAGGCGCCTGTTGTCAGTCCATGATTGATCATCTGAATCGTTCCGCCTGCAATCCCTGTCGCATTCAGGGCAAACAGGCCAAGACAGATGATCCCCATGTGACTTACGGAACTATACGCAACCAGACGCTTGATGTCTTTTTGAGCCAGTGCCGCGAGGGCACCATAAATCGCGCCTGTGACGGCCAGAATCGCCAACAGTGGAAACAAGACCTTGGCACCAACTGGGGTCATGCCTAGATTGAACCGGATAATCCCGTAGCCGCCCACTTTCAGAAGAACCCCTGCCAGAAGAATCGAACCTGCCGTAGGAGCCTCAACGTGCGCCAAGGGCAGCCAGGAATGGAACGGGAAGAGCGGAACCTTGATTGCAAAGCCTGCAAATAGCAAGATAAAGATCAATGTCTGCCAGCCCAGCAATGATTCTGAAGCCCAAGGCTCCCATCGCATTTGCCGAAGGCCTTCCGTGATATCCGGAATCGAAAAGCTGAGCTTGTGCAATGGACCATATTGGGCGTGAAGGCTGACCAGAAGGATCAGTCCCATCAATGTCAGCATGCCGCCCACCACGGTGTATATGAAGAGAGTCACGGAAGCCCTGCGCCGATCAGGCCCACCAAAAATCCCCACCAGAAAGAAGAGAGGAATCAAGGTAAACTCAAAAAAGATATAGAAAAGCACGATGTCAAGGCTGGCAAATAGCCCAAGCAGGCCACTGTGCAGGAAGAGAAGCAGCGCATAGTGCAGGGCCACACGCTCCTGAATCGATTCCCATGAAGCGCACACCGCCGAAACCATCAGCAGATTGGTCAGCACAAACAAGCCAATGCTGATGCCGTCGAGCCCGAAGGCGAGACGAATATCGGGTGTACCGATCCAGGGCAATCCCCAAGCCCCCGCCTTGCCAAAGGCAAATTGAGGCCCCGAAACCGATTGATCAAACTGGAACACCAGTGGAAGGCCGACCACTAACGTGGCCAGTACGACACCAAGTGCAATATTTCGGGCAGTGCCCCGGTCCAACTTCGCCTGACCGGCGAAGAGAACGATTGCGCCCACAAGCGGCAGCAGAATGGTCAGGATGAGCAGTGAGGGCATTGTCGTTTAGGTCCGTTCCCGTCTTTTTTGTATGAAACGTTTGTCTGCATGGAGTATCAGGATCTGGTTCATGACTGCCGCCAAGCGATACACAACTGCTTCAAAACTGGTCTCAGGTGAAAACCAGAATGAAAAGGAGTCCGACGATGGCCAGAGCCGCCACACCGGCATAAGCCTGTATCACGCCATTCTGGAACCGAAGCAAAAGGCCGGTTGCAATATTCCGGGGAATCAGCGCGACGGATCGCACAAGGCCATCCACACCATAAGTATCGAAATATCGACACACCTGGGCCAAGGCCAGAATCGGTGCCACAAACATGGCATGGTAAATCTGGTCAACCCAAAGCTTGTTCAGGGACGCTTCGTAAACTGGCCTGAACGTTTTGGCAAGCCTCGAAGGAAGGTCAGACGGCTTGCCATACATCATATAAGCAAGACCAAGACCAATCAGGCCTGAGGAGGTGCCAAGTATGGCTGTGACCCAGTCAAAACCATGCGATTCCGGATGAGGCAGCTCGGTAAATCCAACCGAATGCTCGACCAGATGGGCAAACCAGCCTGTGGTCGGCTCCGCAAAAACCATACCTGCAAAGACTGCGCAGAAGGCCAGTATCTGAAGCGGAAGAGTCATCACAAATGGCGACTCCTTGCCGAAGTAAGGATCATCACCATGATGATGGTGATCGTCGTGTGCGGCTTCCGGGTCTGTCGGGCTCGGCAGCTTCTCAGGGCCAAAGAAGGTTTTGAAGAAGGCGCGGAATGTGTAGAAAGCCGTCATGCCAGCCGTGAATATGGCGACCCAGTAAATCATCGAATAGAGCGAAGCAACTCCATGATTGCCGCTGGCCTCAGAAGCATGGGAGGCCTGGGAAAGAGCGGCCAGAACTTCGTCCTTGCTCCAGAACCCTGAAAGCGGTGGCAGGCCGGCCAAGGCCAGTGACCCCACCAGAAATGTCCAGCAAGTAATAGGCATCCGGTGCCGTAAACCACCAAACCGCCGCATGTCAATCACATGCCCCATCGCGTGCATCACACTCCCCGAACCCAAAAAGAGCAGGGCCTTGAAGAAAGCATGCGTGAAAAGATGGAACATGCCTGCCACAACAGCAAACTGCACCACGGACCCTACACCACTGCCAATGCCCATGAACATGAAACCGATCTGGCTGATTGTGGAATAGGCCAGCACTCGCTTGAGGTCGGTTTGAGTCAGTGCATAAAAACCCGCCATCACAGCCGTAAGGCAGCCAATCGACGCAACAATCGGCGCCATGGAATCAATGCCTACCAGAAGTGGTGTCGATCTAGCGATGAGATAAACACCGGCTGTGACCATCGTTGCAGCGTGAATCAGGGCCGATACCGGTGTCGGACCTTCCATGGCATCAGGCAACCAGACATAAAGTGGCATCTGTGCAGACTTTGCAGTCGCAGCCCAGAAGAATAGAAGGCCAATCCCCAGTCGATCCGTCTCATTGAGACTCTTGAGCATCCCAAAAACATTGTCATACGAGAGATTGCCGTCAGGAATGATCGTCCAGAGCCAAAACAGGCCGATGGCAAAACCCAGGTCGCCCACCCTGTTGACCAGAAACGCCTTTTTGGCCGCGGCTGCAGCCGATGGCTTCTCATGCCAGAAACCAATGAGCAGATAACTGCATGCACCCACACATTCCCAGAAGCCGTAGGTCAGGATGTAGTTGTTTGAGAGGACAAGCCCTGTCATCGAGAATACGAACAGGCCAACCACAGAGAAAAATCGCGTGTAGCCAGGGTCACCTGCCATGTAACCGGCCGCAAAAAGTGCGACCAGAGTGGCAATGAATGTGACCATCGGAAGCATCATCGCTGTCAGCCCATCCACCCCAAATTCCAGGGGAATCTGGAGCGAGCCAACATGAATCCAATCCATAAGAAGAAACTTCTCAGGATGTTCCATCCCAAAAAGAACTCCCAATGAAACCAGAAACGCTGAGCCGATGCCGGCAACGACAGGCCAATGCGCATTTTTGCCCAGACGGTGGCCGAATAGGGCCGTCAAAAGGCTGGCAACAAGTGGTAAGGCAGGAACGAGCCAGGCGTTATGTGTCATGGTGACCTGTTTATGTCCTCAATTGGCCCGATGACCGGACGCGACCACGGAGACTTCCGGCTCGCGACCGGACGGAGACAGATGCGGATATGATTCGGAACCTGGACCGGCCAGGAACGGTTCAATGTCCTGATCAAGCTCGGCAAGAACTGGAAGCCCTGCCTCGCGGATCTCGCGCCAGATGCTCACATCCAGCGATTTGGACCTGTTGAAAAGCTGCACGACAAGTGCCAGCGATAGGGCGGCCTCGCAGGCGGCCACAGTAAGAATGATGATCGTCAGGATCTGGCCATTCCAGTTGCCATGAAACCGACCAAAACCCACGAGTGTCAGGCCCACCCCCTGAAGCATCAGTTCGGCGGAAAGGAACATGACGATCAGGTTGCGCCGCGACAGAAAGCCAATCGTGCCCAACCCGAACAGGGCGGCTCCGATTGCAAGGTAGGCTGTCAGGTCGCTGAATGTGAAGATGGTATTGGGCATAGTCTTGAATGGTCCGGGAATGTGTCGCTCGGTCCTGTTGCTGAACTTTCAGACGTCAAGGAAAATCAGGCGGGTTTGCCGCCCACACGAGGGGTTGCAATCACCACGGCACCCGCCAGAGCAACGAACAGAATCGCTCCAACCAGTTCCGATGAGATCAAGTGGGTTGTATACATCGCAGCACCAAGCCCCGCCACATGCGGCTGGGGAACTCCCGGGGGAAGTGTCGCATCGAATGTCTCAGGCAAGGCCAGCTCTGTCGTCAAGTTTTGATTCATGACCCTGGAAACCGGATGATTCACCGGGAACTTCCGCATTCTCACAAGATCCTTGGCAGGCGTCAAACGTGTTGAAACCTCGACCGGTTCCGACGATTGATTGGACTCAAAGTTATTGCCAGGGTTGGTCAGGATCACGATCAACAGACACCAAATCAGGATGAAGCCTGTGAGACTGGCTTGTGCAGGCTGACGGGCAAGCCGGTCATAAACCGCTTTCCCCTCGCTTTGAGCCAACATGATCACAAACAAAAACGTTACTATGATTGCACCGGCGTAGACGATTACCGTTCCAGCCGCCAGAAACCCAGCACCGGCAAGCAAGAACAGACCCGATGTGGAAAGCACTACCACGGCAAACCAGAGGGCCGAATGGACCGGATCCCGGGCAGTAATCATCAATGCGGATGCCACCACACTGAAAATCGCAAAAATATTGAAAAAGACCTTGGAAACGATCGGCACGGGCGACCCTCCAAGCATCAACAAGTGGCTCGCTGCCAACACCACAAGCCCAAGGCCAATCGCAAAAACCAGGCCCGGATTGGCGAAATAACGCCGGTGAGGCATCATCATGTACGTGCCTAAACCACCAAAAAGACAGGTGAGAAGGCATTGTGTGAGTTGCAAGGGCTGGATTTCAAACACGGCTGGGCGTCCCCGCTGTCATTTTTTTTCGATCAGGTGTGATTTGCAACATGAGATTTTCCAGTCGTCAGACAAGCTGCTGACGCTCAATCACTGGCCCCATCGTTGGGGTCGTGTAGAGTTCATTCGTGTGGCTTGATTCCGGCGCCACAATCCCTGACTTCATCGGCTCGGCCGTCTTCGTCAGGTCGTACACCGACAAAAGCTTGGTTTTGTCGAAAATCATCTCTTCACGACTCAAACCCGTCAAGTCATAGAAACTGGTCAGCTCAATGGCATCCACTGGGCATGCCTCTTCGCACATTCCGCAATAAATACAACGGAGCTCGTCAATCACAAAGCTCTGACAGTATTTCTCGCGGTCAGTCCACGATTCCGGAGCAGTCGCACCGACAATATCAATACAGTGTACAGGGCAGGCCGTGGCGCAGAGCATGCACGCCACACACTTGACCCGGCCCTGCTCATCTTTGTTCAAACGATGAACTCCACGATAATTCGCGGAGGGCTGGTGCTGCACCTCAGGATATTCCATCGTCAGAGAGCCTGTACCCACGGCCGCATTGACAATGTGACGGCCCGTGACAAACAACCCGCCCAGAATCTGGGGCAGATAGCTTTGCTCAAAAAGAGTCAGCTTGGGCGGTTTCAGACGCTTCAGGCTCGGGTCGTCGCTACGCATCGTCGGGGAAAGCTCCGTGAATTGTTCTCTGAATTGTTCTTTTTGCAGGGTCAAGTCTTCTCAGACCAGGTCAGGAATCAGCCTCTGACCAACTGAAGAACTGTCGCCGTAACAACCATATTGGCAATGGCCAGCGGGATCATCCGCTTCCAGGCAAGCTCCATCAGGCGGTCGTACCGAAATCGGGGAAGGGTCCAGCGAATCCACATCACAAAAACGATCATCAGCAAGACCTTACCGAGCAGGGCAGAGATCTTGATCAAGGCAAACAGCCAACCTGTCTGACTCGAATCCGTCAGAAACGGAACATCCCAACCACCTAGAAAGAGAATCACAACCAGATAACTCACCGTGATCACATGAAGATATTCGCCCAGGAAAAACATCCCAAACTTCATCGACGAATATTCCGTATGGAAGCCGCCGACCAACTCCTGTTCTGACTCGGGCAAGTCAAACGGGAGACGGTTTGTTTCCGCGAAGGCACAGATCAGAAAAATGAAGAAGCCCAAGGGCTGAACCACGATGCCCCAAACGTGATGCTTGTCCTGCCACTCTACAATCGCATTCAAATCCAGCGAACCGACCAGCAAGACCATCCCAAGAATCGACATCCCCATCGGAATTTCATAACTGATCAACTGTGCACTCGATCGAAGACCACCCAAAAACGAGTACTTATTGTTCGATGCATAGCCCGCCAGAATGATACCGTAGACTGCAAGACTACCCACTGCAAAGATATAAAGGATCCCAATATCTATGCCGGGCGCAATCTGGAACTGGATTGGTCCATCCATCAAAACTGGCCCATTCGGGCCAACTGGACCAAACGGTACCACGGCAAAGCCAATCATCGCCGTGACGATCGTCAGGAATGGTGCCAATATGAATATTGGCTTGTTCACATAGCCCGGCGTAACGTCCTCTTTCAAGAACATCTTGACACCATCCACAATCGGCTGGAGCAAGCCCAAAGGACCAACCCGGTTCGGCCCAATGCGGTCCTGGGCAAAAGCGGCTATCTTACGCTCAACCAGAATCAGGTAAGCGACCGCACCCTGGGTAATGCCTACCACAAGGCTGATCTTGATCAGGAGTCCGAGAATTTCCAGCATGATTCAGTTTCTTCCGAGCGTCCGTGTTGATCTGTGACGAAAAGTGTTGTTACCGTAGTGGCTTATGCAATAGATTGAGTGTCGGCTTTGATATATCTTTGACCGATACTCAGGCCTTGGCCAGGCTGGCCATGGTCCAGTCGTCCTGGAAACCCGCATCTGGTATCAATGCATCCTGACCCGTCAGATTCAAGCCAAATTCCGGTACTTGGCCGCCAACAGCTTTCGCCAGGGCCAAAATCTTTTCCGCGGCTTCCGCAAGAATTGTTCGCGACTCGATCGGCGATCGCCCAACACCTCTCAGAATGGCAAGAATGTCCAGCAATGTCCAGACTCCATCCCGCAGGGGCAAAGCCGCATCAAAGTGCTGCAAGCGGTTATCGCGATTGACATAACTTCCTGCCTTCTCAGCAAATGTGGCCATACCGGCAACATAGTCTGCAGCGTCGGCAAGCACGTTGATTGTCGTGTCAAACAGAATCACTCGCTCGGCTTTCCGAATCTCAGCCGACTGCTCTGGAGTGATCCAGTCCGAATTTGGTGATCCACCAAAAACGATCACAATTGGATTCGATGGAACCAGTTTTAGGGCATCCTCAAAGCTCACAACATTTGAGCCTTGAAAATGATTGATTACAAAGCTGACTCCCGCCTTGTTAGGCGATTTTTCGGCTGAGATCGTAAAAGGGCGAGGAACCAGGAACGACGTGTCTCCGGACCGGCCTGTCAGTTTGTCCGGTGAATACGTCTGGTCCTGACCAAGCACGGACACCGGTCCAAGAGCCATTGTGTTACGATTTGTCAGGTGCTTGACCCAGGAGGCTGCACTAAAGGCTTCTTCAACACTCAGAAATGGTGAGAATATCGCCAGAACAGATTGCTTGTCGAGAATCCGGTGTGTCAGATCCTCGTTGAGCCGCTTGAAGAATCGATCACTTGTTGCACCATGATGATCGCCTCCATCCAAAATATAGCTTCCTGCAAGGAGGTCAGGCGCATTGGCCGACTTGTAGCCATAACGGCCTTCATCACAGATCCAGTAATCATTCACATAAGGATTGTGACGAGGCTTATGTCGCCAGACCTTGCCGGCGTTTTCTTCGGAGCTGATGTTACAGCCTGTCGAGCAACCGGTGCAGATCGTGTCGTGCTTGGAGAGGAACCAGACCCGCTGATTGTGCAGAAAGTCTTTGTCCAGCAGAGCACCAACAGGGCAGAGATCAACCACATTGCCAGCCAGTGGGTTATCCAGAGGATGATCCGGGAAGATCGCGATTTCGCCGTGGTCCCCTCGACGCATCACCTGAAGTTCCGCTGTGCCCGTGATTTCGCGGGTAAACCGCACGCACCGCGTGCACATGATGCAGCGATCCGTGTTGAGTACAATCAGGTCGGAAACCTCTTTGCGAGGCTTAACATTACGCTCTTCAACGAATCTGTGCTCGGCCCGGCCGTGAGAATAGCTGTAATCCTGTAGACCACACTCACCCGCCTGATCACACACTGGACAATCCAGAGGGTGGTTGATCAGTAGTAGTTCCATGATGTTTTTGCGATGTTCCAGAACCTTGACGCTGTCGGTCACGAGAACCGTTCCATCGCGAACCGGTGTCTGACAGCCGGGCGTGAGCCGGGGCAGCATCTTGATCTCGCCGGAAGCGTCCTTGCTGCCAACCTCGATCTCGCACATGCGGCAGTTGGCAACAACCGATAAAGCCGGGTGCCAGCAATAGTATGGAATTTCAATTCCAAAGTGCCGGGCAGCCTGAATGGCGTTGAACTTGGCCCCTTCAGGCAAATCATAGTTCTGGCCGTCGATGATGATGGTCGCCATCTGGAATTCCGTCGTTTCAGGTGAACTAGGCTTTGTTTCGTGAAAAACTGCGTCAGTTGGTCAAGGATTTGGCAAGGCCAATTCCAGGAACAAACATCGATGTATTGCTAGCCAAAGGCGACTTGCCCCTGGAAATTGCATCTTGCCCCGCCGTGATCTTGTAGGCCGGGTTTTGGTTGTGCTTGATGAAATCCTCAAGCTCTTCCCGATACTTGGCTAGTGCGTTCTTGATCGGCCAGGCTGCACCGTCGGCCAAACCACAAATGGTTGTCCCCGGCGTAATCCCCATATTATTGGCTAGGTGTGACATCAGATCCAGATCTTCAGTCCGACCACCACCGTTGCGGATCCGGCTCACAGTTTTATACAGCCAGCCCGTCCCTTCACGGCAAGGAGTACATTGGCCGCACGATTCGTGAGCAAAAAACCGGGTCGTATTATAGAGATAGTCTATGATACGGGTCTGGTCGTCCATGATCGTCACCGCAGCCGTGCCCAGCCCGAGACAACCCGTCTTGCGAATCTCCTCAAAATCCAGAGGAATATCGAACTCCTCCTTCTTTAGGAGCCCCATACTGATCCCGCCCGGAACTGCGGCCTTGGCCTTGCGACCCTTCCAGACTCCTCCACCATGATCCTCAAGCAACTCATTGGTCGTCACGCCCAACGGCAGCTCAACACAGACCTGCCTGTTCACCTGGCCTGAGATCGTGTAAAGCTTCGGGCCATAGCTTTTAGGTGTGCCCATGGACTTAAACCAATCCGCGCCACGCTCAATAATGTGTGGTACACATGCAAGCGTTTCAATATTGTTCACTACCGTCGGCTTCCGAAACGCACCCTCAATCGCTGGGAACGGAGGCTTGATCCGAGGCCAACCACGCTTGCCTTCAAGCGACTCAATCAAGCCCGTCTCTTCACCGCAAATGTAAGCCCCAGCTCCACGATGACACCAGATTTCAAGGTCAAAACCTGAACCATAAATGTTCTTGCCCAAGTGGCCCGCCACGCGGGCCTCGGCAATGGCCTTTTCCAGAATCTGAATCGCCTTGATGTATTCAAATCGAAGATAAACATAAGCTGTATTGGCTTTTGTGGCGTAGCAGCCAATCAGGATTCCTTCGATAAACTGATGCGGGTCCTTTTCCACAAGGTAACGATTGTTGAACGTGGCAGGTTCACTTTCGTCGCCGTTGATGCACATGAATGTTTCTTTGCGATCCTTCGGAAGGAAGGACCACTTCAAGCCGGTCGGGAAACCGGCCCCACCACGGCCTCTCAGTTCAGAGGCCTTGACCAGATCCACCACATTGTCGGGAGACATCGTGGTAAGGGCCTTACGCGACCCCACATAGCCACCCTTGGACTCATATGTCTTGACAGACAAAATGTCCGGGTTGTTCCAGTTTCGGCTGAGTACGGGTTCGAAGGCGGCCACTGTGTCACTCACTCCATCATGTTCAAAACAGATCTTTGATTTCAGACTGTTCCATGAGTCTCAATCAGACTCCATTCAAATCGACTCAAAGCGATTCCGGTGGAACCGGACCTTTTTTCAATTCGGCCATCATGCTGAGAATCCCCGGTTCATCCAGAGGTCCAAACACGCGGCCATCGTCAGCCAAAGCCGCCGGTGCATGATCGCATATGCCCAGACATTCCGCAAATTCGACGGTCAACTTGCCATCGGCTGTCGTCTGGCCAGGCTCGATCGCAAGACTTTTACATGCATGCACCAATAGCTCATCACCACCCCGAAGCATGCAGGAAATCGATCGGCAAACCCAGACTCGTACATCGCCCAGAGGTGCCTGTGGGAAGAACCCGTAAAAGCTCATCGTGTCCGCCACCTCAGCAGGTGAAAGATCAAGCATTTCAGCAATCTCTTTCATCGCCTGATACGGCACACAACGCAAATAGGAATGTACTATATGAAGCGCAGGCAGAGTCACAGCCTGCTTGCTCGGATATCGCGGTATGTAAGCCTCGATCTTTTGCCGAATCGCTTCAGGCAACATCCGGGGGCTGTCAAGTGTGGTGCTGGTCGTAGCCATGATTCTTGAATGTGTCCCGATTAATCTCAACGATCCAGTTCGGCGGCGATGATATTGAGCGAACCAAGTACCGCAACAATATCCGAAATCATGTGATTCCTGATCAGGTGCGGAAAAAGCTGGAAGTGGATGAAGGCCGGCGGCCGAGTACGTGTCCGCCAGGCCACTTGGGTGCCATCGCAGATCAGGTAGTAGCCAAGCTCGCCACTGGGGCCTTCCACTGCCGCATAAACCTCGTTGACCGATGTCTGGAAACCACGGTTTGGCATGACCAGCTCAAAATGCTGGATCAATCCTTCCATGCTCCCGTAAGTCGTTCCCTTGTCAGGCATGGGGAACTTCTCGGCAATCGGTACATTGACCGGCCCGCCTGGGAATTTGTCGAGCGCCTGACGCAGGATTCGGGCCGATTGAACCATCTCTTCCATACGAACATGAAACCGGGCGTAGCAGTCGCCCTCGGTCGCATATGGAACGCTGAAATCAAAATCCGCATAGGCCAGATAGGGCTCGTCCTTACGAAGGTCGTACGTCACACCACTGGCGCGGGCAATCGGCCCTGAAGCACAATAGGCAATCGCATCGGCCTTGGTCAAAACTCCGACCCCACGCATCCGCTCAAGGAAAATTTTGTTCCGAAAAAGAAGCTTTTCCATGTCTGCCAAAATTTTTGGCAATGTCACCAGAAATTTCTCGATCCGCCCAGTCACACGCTCCGTAAAGTCAAACATGACTCCACCAGTCCGCGTGTAACCCGGATGGAAACGATAACCTGACATCTCTTCATAAATGTCATAAATCATTTCACGCAGATTGAATGCGTAAAGAAATGCTGTAAACGCACCAAGGTCAAGAGCCGCAGCGCCTGTGCACAGAAGGTGATCAGAAATTCGGGCCAGCTCGCCAATCATCACACGGATGTATTTACAACGTGGCGTAATCTCAATCTCAAGAAGCTTCTCAACCGCATTATGCCAGGCCACCTCATTCATCGGTGGGCTGATATAGTTCTTGCGGTCGACAACCGTCACATACTGGTTCAGGTTCAGGTGTTCGCCCAGCTTCTCGAAACCTGAATGCAGGTATCCAATATCAGGGATGGCATTGAGGATGGTTTCGCCTTCGAGTTCCAGCAACAGTCGCAACGTGGTGTGCGTGGCAGGGTGCTGCGGACCGAAATTGAGTGTCCAGTGATAATCTCGATTTTCAGCCTGAATGTCGGGCTCGTCGAGCAAATTGACTGGCATGGTGACGTTGTATCCTGCAATACCTGGGCAATGACTTGTGATAAGAGGCCGCCAGAACACGCTGAGAATCAGGAATCCTCGCGTGTGACCCGCTCGAAATTGTGACGCTCACCCCGACCACGCAAAGGATAGTCCTTGCGAAGTGGGAACGATCGAAAATCTTCAGGCATCAAGATGCGTCTCAGGTCGGGATGCCCCTGAAACACTATCCCATACATGTCAAACACTTCCCGCTCAAGCCAGTCCGCGCCGGCCCAAACTGGAACCAAAGTCGGAAGAACCGGGTCCGGGTCGCTCACACCCGTCTTCAAAATCAGGCGTTCCGCAGTCTCATAATTCAAAAGTACATAATGCACTTCAAATCGATGACTTGCCGACGATCGGCCCGGATAGCCCAGATAATCAGCCCCGCCAAGCTCTGTCAGGTGAAAGCCAAACTCATCACGCAGACGTGTGGTCAGCTCGACCAGCTTCTCAGGCGGAACATGAAGCCGGAGATTGTCGAGGTGGGACGAGACACTGAAAAAGCCTTCGCCGCAACGCTTGCGAATGCGGGCCAGGGTCGCGTCAGGTGTTGGTCTGGATGATTTTGTGGTCGTCATTTTGAGTGTCTATTACCTACCTCAGTGTCTCTAGCCAGTAATCGTCAAAGCGTTTCAGACCTACCCACAAGGGATTCGCCGCCAGGCAATCTGTAGCCAAACCGGGATTCATCCGATCGCTCCGTCGCAATGCCAGGCAGAGTATTGCGGGCCCGGATCTGGATCAACTGCTCTTCCATCTGGCGAAGCTCAGGCAAGCCCTGAGTCCCAAGAGTGCTGCCACCCTTCTGGACCTTGGACTGCATGTCCATGACCGCTCGCAAGATCGATTCCGGACGAGGCGGGCAACCAGGAATGTAGACGTCGATCGGTATGAAACGATCTACACCCTGAACAACGGCATATGTATCAAAAATACCGCCGGATGAGGCACATGCCCCCATGCTGATCGCATATTTGGGCTCGGGCATCTGGAGCCAGATGCGCTGGAGTACTGGCATCATTTTCATGACAACTCGCCCTGCGACGATCATCAAGTCGCATTGTCGGGGGCTAAATCGCATGACTTCGGCCCCAAACCGGGCTATGTCGAACCGGCTTGATCCAACGGCCATCAGCTCAATGCCGCAACAAGCCGTCGCAAATGGCATAGGCCAGAGGCTATTCTTGCGGCACCAGTTTACTACGGCATCAAGCGATGTGATGATCGTTCCCTCAGGAGCAAAGACCCCACTGCTGGACTTGCCAGACTTACCAGGCAATTCGAACGGTTTTTGCGTTACCGCCATTGGAAGACCCCTTTTCGCCAGGCATAGGCATAGGCCGCCACAAGGACGGCGACAAAGACCATGATTTCCGCAAAGACCAGTCCGCGAAATGCTGGAGGAAGACCAACCGATGCGTAGGTCGCTACCAGCGGCGAGGCATTTGCTACATCGGCCATCGTACCGGTCGTGGCCTGAGCGGCCTCTGACCCGATCCGCCAGTGTGTCACCGCCCAAGGATAAAGATAAAGCAGTTCGACGTCGAACAGGAGAAACGCGATCGCCAAGAGATAGTAGCGAACGTCGAATCGCTGGCGGGCATCGCCAATCGGATCCATGCCCGACTCGTATGGCATCAACTTCACGGCCGTGTTCTTGCGGGGGCCGATGAACTGACTCAATACGATGATGCTGGTGCCTGTAATGATGGCCACCGTCAGGAAGATCAAAAGTGGGTCAATTGTACTCAGCATAAGCTTTTCGGTTTCCCTTAGGCTTGTGAAGCGATTCACAATCCCTGTCAGAAGAAAAACGAATCCCATGGCGGGATTCGTCTTGACGTAGTACTAGTTTACTAAAGTCCACTCTGAAAACAAGAGTCTAGAGTGGGAAAGATCAAACTCTTTTCGTCTCATGTTTAAGGACGCAGGCCAGGCAAGCCGGGCAATCTGGAATCGCTGGTCGAAGGCTTCGTTGTCGAGCCTGATTTCTTCAGCTCTTCGCGGCTTCGCAAGGAGCCAAAGCCACGAGGCGGAGCAGTCGGACGCAACTCTTCCGAGAGTCTTCCGCTGCGATCTGTCAAGGAGTCCGGTCTGACCGGGTCAGAATCTTCCTCAGGCTCGTCTCGGGGTGACAGAAGTCCGCCGCGACCTGAAGCGGATGAACGACTCGAGGATGTTGACGGAGACCGCCTGCTGGGTGGGCCCCCCTTGGTTGCCGAACTGCCCGACTTCGACTTGGCTTTGCTAGATGTCCGATCGTTCGGCTTCTGATCGTCTTTCAAATCCGACTTATCCTCACCACGCTGATAGGCCCGCATCATTTCTGATTTTTTCTTTGGGTCTTTCTCCCGAAGAGCCTTGAAATAGACAGATTCCCGCGATGTCTTGCGCTCGTTGTAAAGCTTGTCCACATCCTGGTTGGGCTTGTAGAGCCGCTTGAACTGATCATCGTATTTGCGATAGGCGTTATAATAACGATCCGAATCTCGCGACTTGCCTGATTGCGTCTCGCGACCGCCCAGCATGCGGTCCATCTCGCTTTCAAAATTGCTGTTCTGAGACCGATTTGACGGCATGGCATTGAATGGATTCAACCCGCCGGGTCGCGCATAATCCCGATATTGATTATTGTAAGGCTCGTAAGGATTATACGTATTTTGGGCCATTGCTAGCCCGTATGGCATGATCAGCAAGACCAGGCCAAAAACTCGCCATTGTTTTTGAGAACTGACCGTGAATCGACTGAGCAACGTTCGGAGCATCATCGAAATTCTCCCCGCCGCCTCTGCTGCAAGTCTTTACGACTGCCAATATCGAAAGCCCTGGCACGGCAAAAGGGCTCTCAATCGGATCTGCACTCATCATCCGGTTTCATTATATGATCGGCTGGTTGTCAAGTCCAACATCATCTGTTTTTTAAGGATCGGGATCCGTTTCAAACCAATTTATTCAAAACCGAAAAACCCGTTGCACTTCCTGATACCGAAAGCTACAAAGGGTTTATGGACCAGTCGATCGATTTATTCGTAAGCCCGTCTTGTCATGCCTGAACTGACAAGCTCACCACCACTGAGTGCGCCACAGCCCGGTACTGGAAGACTTTTTGATTTCAGATCCTGCGCCAGATCAATCTGATAAAGCTTTTGGCCAGCAGGTGTTGGGTAATCGCCTGTCACACAGGCCTGACACAATCGTTCGGGAGGAAGACCAACGGATCGTGCCAACGCCTCGACGGGTAAATATCGAAGTGAGTCTGCTCCGAGATCGGCCGCCATCTGGGCCTGAACTTCGGCGGTCAGGAGCCCCTGGTTCTCATCAAGAAACTTGGGTGCAAAAAGTTCGGCACGCTGGGACATGTCGATTCCATAATAGCAGGGCGCAATAATCGGCGGGCACGCAATACGCAAGTGAATTTCACGAGCCCCGCCGCGGTTCCTGATCTCGTGGACCAAGGCACGCATGGTGGTGGATCGGACGATCGAATCCTCTACCAGAAGAACACGCTTGCCCGACAGGACCTCGGGCAGGGGGGTGTATTTCAGGCGGGCTTTTGAGGCTCGGTCCGCATTGCCTTCGATGAATGTCCTTCCCAAATATCGATTCCGCATCAGCCCTTCCACCGAAGGAACTCCAAGCGTGTAAGCCATGGCATCGGCTGCCGCCTTGGCTGTATCGGGAACTGGCACAACGATTGTATCGGAATCAAGGGTCACATCTTCCAGGCGGGCCAACTCCCGGCCAAGCATGGCTCGACTGAGATAGACCGACCGTTCATCGAGTGTGCTTGCCACATTCGCGAAATAGATCCATTCAAAAAAGCAGTGGGCGTGGCGGGTGGATTCCGCAAAGCGTTCAAACCGGATCCCATCCGGTGAAATAATCGCCATCTGACCCGGCTCCAGAGAGCGAATCCGGTGAAATCCAAGATTCGCCAGAGGAACACTTTCGCTGGCAGCGGCGAACAGAGGACCATCCTCGGCAAAGCAGAGCGGACGAATACCAAGCGGGTCTCGTGCAACGATCATCTCGCCTGAGGCCGTCATCAGTACGATATTATAAGCTCCGTCAAACTTCTGGGCGAGGTTCCGAAAAACTCTGACCCAGTCGATCGGTGCTTCGACCGATTGCAACTCGTGGCTGATGGAATGGAGGATGATCTCCGTATCCAGATCACGCTTGAGGTGATAATCGCCACTTTTCAGCATGTCTTGCTTGAGCTGGGCATAATTGGTCAACTGACCATTGAACGCGAACGAAAACCACTTGAACTTGCGGCCATGATCACGCTCGAAGGGCTGGGCCGCATCCCGGTCGTCCGTGCCACACGTTGCATAACGCACATGGCCGATCGCTGCGGGACCACCCAAATGGCTCATCAGAGCCTCAAATTCCGGCTTCGCATTGAGCCGAAACGCCTCTGCCACTGTACCGAGGTCTTTGTGAGTGGCCAGAATCGACGACCTGCCAGGGCTGTAACTCGTCATGCCGGCCGCAAGCTGGCCTCGGTTTTGCATGTCAAGAAGCATGCGGGGGACCATGCGGGCCACTTGATCGGGATTATGGATTCCGAACGGCAAGCGAGGGAATTGAGTCTCAGATGGTCTGAGATAAACCGCTGCAATACCGCATTCATGATGTAATTCAGCCATGATCGTCGGATGACTCCACGCCGGGACACTGGATCCAATCAAAGAGACCAGGCCATCCGGGTAACATGGCTTCGCACTGGTCTCCGAACAAGAGCGGCACCGTTTTACCTCGGCCAGATTGCAAATATCGCTTCATACGATTTTCACGAAAGGCTCAGGTCCAAATTATAGAGCCTTGATGGGGAATCCATCAACCAAATCAGGGTGAGATTGATGGTATGCCATGGCTTTAGACCACCCCAGGCTGTCTCATCTCTCATGCTAAAATAGAGTTAAGAACGGATTGACTGCGTTAAGTGATTCTAAAAGAATCATGAATTTGCAGTCTGTATCAGTCGGTCGCCGGAACTCTCAGGCTGAGTCATTCGCTTATAATTTGAATCCGTCATCGAAGCCTGTCGCGATGGGGCATTTGAGCAAAGAAATTCGGTAATCCGACGCCGATATTCCTCCGGCTCGATTTGCTGCGATCGGTTGTGCTTGGCTTTGGAAACCACCCACATCTCTTTGGGCTGACCAGCCAAATTAAAAAGCCTTTCTGCCACATCCGTTGTGATGTAATTGTCAGACTGACCATGAATTGCCAGCCAAGGCCGTGGCGAAATCTTACCCACCAGCGATTCCAGGTGGAGGAATCGGCAGCCGTACTTTTTCTCGGCCTTGGAGATCCCCCTGTACCCGATAAACCGAAAAACAAAGCTCGGAAACTTCTCGACAATCGTGCCCATTTTCACATAAAGGGTGGCAAAACGAATCATGTAGGGTACGAGCGTGCCAACCGTTGGGAATGCACTGTCCGTGATCACACCCCATACATCCGTTCGCTTCGCGGCCATGGCCAGAGAGACACACCCGCCACGACTGACTCCGAACAGGGCCACTCCGGTTTCGTCATGATCCGGGCGACTGCGAACATAATCCAGAGCCGCCTCAAGATCCATATATTCCCGGTCCGTCAGCCACTGCAAGCTTGGGTGGGTCGGGTCTTCGTCGCTCTCTCCATGATTGCGAAAGTCGAAGCTGAAGATGTCAAATCCCGCTTCCCGAACACCTTCTGCGTAAACCTGAAAACTCCATCGATCCGCCAGAAATTCATGACTGAAAATCAGGATGCCTGCTCGTTTTGGAGCCGTTGTTCGTACATAAACGCCTCGCAGCAGTTTGCCATCGCGTGTGCTGAACTTGACAGACTCCCCATCTTCACACGGTGTCACTCGTAAAGCCATAAACATTGGCTTCTCAGAGATTTTAGGCAAAAGGATACGACGACTATAGCGCTGGTCGCACCAAACTCCAAAAAGAACGGCCATCAGGAGCAGGCCAAGCAGGATCTCGGCAAACAGCTTTAAATCCACCTTGGAATTCTCCGATTACAACAGGTGTGGGACAAGAGGCTCATGATACGTTCCAAGACGGATTGCGTTGCTCTGCTTGCGGATCTCGACTGGGGAAATCATTCCTCATAGCGTCTGAGAATCAGACTCACATTCTGACCACCAAAGCCGAAACTGTTGGACAGGGCGACATCCACTCTCCCCTTGCGAGCCACATGCGGAATATAATCCAGATCGCAATCATCAGACGGAGAATCAAGGTTGATCGTTGGCGGCATGATCCCGTCGCGAATCGCCAAAAGGCAAATGATCGCCTCGACCGCCCCAGCGGCCGCAATCAGATGGCCCATCATGCTTTTTGTACTCGATATCGGAATCTTGTAAGCCGCTTCGCCCAAAGCCTTTTTGATGGCAAGCGTTTCAATCTTGTCGTTGACTTCCGTGCTCGTGCCGTGTGCATTGATGTACTGAATCGCTTCGGGCGAAATTCCGGCATCGGCCAACGCCTCTTTCAAGCACGCAATCGCTCCCCGGCCTTCGTCATGGCTGTCCGTGATCCGGAAGGCATCCGCTGTGGAACCATAACCGATCAATTCGCCATAAATCCTTGCTCCACGAGCTTTGGCGTGCTCAAGTTCTTCAAGCACCACAACCCCCGCACCTTCCCCCAGAATGAATCCGTTGCGATCCCGATCAAACGGCCGACTCGCCTTTTGAGGCTCTGCATTGCTTGTCGAAAGGGCCGTCAAAAGAATAAATCCCGTCACACCAAACGGGTGGATCATGCTGTGCGTTCCGCCTGAGAGAATGATGTCGGCGTCGCCGCGACGTATCTGCTCCAGTGCCTCACCAATGGCCTGGGAACTTGCCGCACAAGCTGTAAGACACGTGTAATTTGGGCCTTGCGCATTGGCCATGGCGGCCACATGTGCTGTCGGTGTGCCCGGGTCCTGCTCGGATTCAGCCCAAGCCTCTAGAATATTCACTCCGTTGTGAATAAACCTGTCCTTTTGAACCTGGTCATCCACCGTGCCGCTGTGCACGGATGCACAGAAATGGGGGAAGTCCTGCTGGCCCTCACCTGCACCAAGATAAACCCCTATCCGGGATCGGTCCAAGGGCATGTCGGTCGATGACAGCCCAGCATCGTTCATGGCCATCTGACCTGCGGCCACTGCAAAAATCGAATTCCGCGATAAAACCGGCCAATCGCTTGCGTTCTCAAGATAATCACTCAGCTCGAAATTATGTATCTCGGCCGCAATTCTGGTCGGGAAAGTATCGGCTTCAAAAAGCGTGATCGGGCCAACCCCGCTACGCCCCTCTTGAAGCGCTTTCCATGTCTGCTCAACATCTTTGCCAATGGGAGTGACCATACCCATGCCTGTCACCACGACTCTTCGACGCATGTTCAATTCACCTCGTCAGGATGGCACTTAGCAGGTTCTGATCAAGCGTACGACCGCTTCTGTCAGGTGCCAATCCAGCAGTTGCTTGCAAAAATCGTTGAAAAGTCCTACATCGGAACAGATTGCGTTAACTCGCCTTAGGCCAGGCCCGAACGATCACGCACGACGCCTGACCATATCGGGTCAGATTCAGGCTGATGAAAATGTCGCCCTCGACAGGTACATTCAGTTCTCTGACGAGATTCAAGCCGTATTCCGAAACGGGCGAATCACAATGAATTGTCGGAGGGATAAATCCATCCCGCATGGCAAGCAGGTTGGCAATCACCTCGACTCCACCGTTGCCAGCACCCATGTTGCCTGTACCACCCTTGATACTGGTCACACGAATGCCGGGCCGATTGACAAAAACCTTGCCAATGGCAGAGGCTTCCGCCCTGTCAAGCATGGGCACGCCAATTCCGTGTGCATGAATGTGGCTGATCGACTTGTCTTCAGCAGTCAATCCAGCATCAACAAGTGCGGTTCGAAGGGCGATCTCCACCCCGAGCCCGGTCAGCTCATCGCCAATCATTCTGGCATCGGAGCCAGAGCCGATTCCAATCACCTCGCCATAAATCCGTGCACTACGAGATTCCGCATGCAATAACCGCTCCATGATCACAATGCCCGAACCTTCGCCCAGCACAAGACCTGTCGACTGGCTGTCAAACGGCCTGGAGGCCTGTGTCGTATCACCCCGCCACTTCGTAATCAAACCCAATAAATAGGCACGAACGTAGCTCAGCGGGTGAATCTTCGAATCTGCACCGCCTGAAATCATGACATCCGCACGATTTCGCTGGAGAATACGAAATGCCTCACCAATCGCCAGACCGGAGGACGCATCGCCTTCCGTAATTGTGTTGGATGGCCCTTGACAATCCGAAAGAATCGAAATGTGGCAGGCAAGCATGTTGGGCAAATATTTCAGGAGCCAAATTGGCTGCACCAGCTTGATGCCTTCCTGACCCCAAATCCGGTAATGAAACTTGTCGCCTTTGTCGTAAGATCGCTCGATCGCTGGCGAAAGCTCTTGGAGATCTGTAGAAATGATCCCAGCACCAAGGTCGAGGCCGATCCGGGTCGGATCCACTCCACCATCGGCAAGACCAGCGTCCTGAAGCGCAACCTGAGCCATGGCAACAGCCAACTGGATATCACGAGCCATATACTTCAGGCTCTTGGCAAGCGTCTTCTTGAGGCGCGGAATGACGTAATTCTTGGGGTCAAAGCCACGAATTTCACCAACAGCCGGAGTCACAAGGGCGGGCACCGGAAAGCTCTCGATTTGAGCTATGCCGCTTCGTCCCTCACGTAAAGCCGTGGTCAATTCCGCTTGCCCCGTGGCCATCGGGCAACTCACACCCAAGCCCGTAATGACAACTCGTGAAGCGGTCGCATTCATGCCAAATCAAATTCCCAATGCGGCGTGTAAACTGACTTCTGTTAAACATACCGCCTGGTATGCACCAAAAGTCAAGTCGGGCCGGGCCTTAAGACACTCGGTTCAGTTCGCGGGTTCAGCCAGTGAAGCCTGCTGGGCCTTGGCCAGGTCAAGCACACCAAGAAGTTGTCGGGTAAAGACAAAATTCTTAGGACCAAAAAGTTGATTGGCACGGGAGTTATCCAGATGTGCAAACACAATCTCGACATCTGCAAGCAACGTTTCCAGCCCGTTTACAAACGCCTTGCATGCAACCACCGCGCCTTCAGCACGAAGATCAAGCACCTTGACATCATAAATCAGTTGGTCGCCAGCACAGGCAACTCCATAAAATTCCGCTTTCGGAATCTTGGCAAGAACCACCTTCTCTTCAAAGTTCTTGGCCTCGCCCACTAAAATCCCGCCCGTCTGCGCCATCCCCTCAATTATCAGAGAGGCAGGCATCACTGGGAAACCAGGATAATGATCGTGAAGATGCTCTTCAGCAAGCGTCAGGTTTTTGACAGCCCGTGCGAAATCCCCACTTCGGAATTCGAGGAATTTGTCGATCCAGATCCAACGCATGCCCCGAGTTCTCCACGTTTTTTTTCATTGGTACAGGCGGGATCTGAGAGACACCCCGCCTCGTAATCAGACAGCATTTCCTCTCAACCCTCAAGTCGAGCCTGTCATTGCATTTGCCCGCTTCAAAACTCCCGGCACCTGGGGCCAGAAATCACTTCGAAGCAAGCTTGCTCGCGACATACCGAACCAGCATGTCCACTGTGTACAAATCGCCGATACGATCCACTTCAGGATTCTTCGCGAATTCTGTCATGTCCGCATAAGGCATGCGCTCAGCCAATTCTTCAATACCCTTTGGTGTCAGCATGCCGTCCGAGATCAAACTCGGGTCGCTCGTCAGATTCTCAGGAAAAAGTTCGCCACGTGGAATCGTGATCCCAAAATTTCGCTCCAAGCGAAACACGATGTCCAAAAAGTCGATCGATTCTGCCTCAAGATCGCCTTGCAGGGTTGCGCCCGGCTCCACTTGCTCTTCGTCGACACCAAGGGCATCAACCAATGTGGATTGAACTTTCTTGAAGATTTCTTCCTGTGTCGCCATTACGCACCTCTCAAGTTTGAGTAATCCTGAACTGCCGGGGCTCAAGCCCCACCATGAAGCCCAACCGCTCGGCCAACCTCTGTCACATACGGTTCCAAATATCATATCATGATATTCGACACTGCGGCGAAAATTTGCCGATTCCACAAAATATGATAGCGAAGCCAATTTTATGCAAGCTCAGCTTTCACAATTCTTCGCAAAGTGGCTTGGATGAGTCATCAAATCGCTTCCGCTGCGGCTTTGTCACGCGCCTTGGATGCCACTGAACCCATGACAAGGGTTGAGTATAGCTCCCTCAGATGCTCTACCAGCGCCGCATCGGTCGATGCCAGTTGTGGGTCGCGGTCTCGAAGATTCGTACATATCAGGCTGAATTTGCCCTGAACCATCACCTGACCATCAATCACGCCCTTACCCTTCATCGGGATATTGAGCGGATCGGTCACCGGGCCTGCCAACTCCACATGCACCGAAAGCTGACGCCCAGGCTCCACAAAACTCCCATACTTGATCATCTTGGCAGACTTCAAAAGTATCACGCTGTGCTTGAAGTCTTCCGTCGCCCGAACCAGCCAAGCTGCCGACTGTGTCATCGCCTCAAGCATCAACACACCTGGCATCACCGGAAATCCCGGAAAATGGTCCGCCAAATATTCTTCAGCCAGCGAAAGATTCTTCACCGCCGTAAGGCTCTGGCCAGGAACGATTTCCTGAATTCGATCTATCAGTACAAATCGCATCGTCTGGACTCAATAGGGGCAAAATTCGACCTGATTGGTCTGGCCTTCAACGCACGTCTGATCCAATATACATGATGGGATTACTTCATGTCAGACCTTTTCCTTCTGAACCCATTCCGGGACGATTTCGCCACCTGAAGGACAGAACGGCTCGCAAAGACATGAACTGAACCACTTTGAAGCCGATTGACCGATGAACCGAAGGAGCTGCACGGATGTCAGATCGATTCCGAACAGACCAACTATTTCTGGCCCAGAAAAGCCAGCAATCTGCTTCTATCCTAAGTTTTCGACTACTTCGGTACCAATTGATTTGCATATTTCTTGTATTTGCCCAAAATTCGCTACACGCCGAAATCCGATGGACACCAGACGGACTATGGTTCGCCTATCGTCAGGAAAATTCTTCCCAACCATTACCGGTTTTTGAGCCAGGATGGCTTTTCAATCCCGCTCGATTCCTCGAACCTCAATCCACCCCTCCCAATCAAACCGCAAAATCGATTCAAACCATCTGGATCGGACGATCCGACCTCAACTTCTGGCACAAACTGGCCAGCTCTACCCTTTTCTTGAGCGACCCTGCATGGTCCCTGGACGGCCGATTCCTCTACTACGCTGCCGCCGAAACTTCGCCTGACAACTCCCTCACTTGGCGCATCCACCAAGTCAGTTCTTTAGGAAATCCCACCACAAACCCCGGCGATGTCGTCATTTGGGAATCAAAACTCTCCCCCGGATGGCAACCAAAACCAATCGGAACCATGGCCCGCTCCATTCTCAACCAGTTGCAGGCCGGGCCTGATCGATTGTTGATTTTTGCAGACCCACTGCGCGATGAACTCCTACTCTTTCGTGCCGACACCCAAGAAATCGCAGCACGATTCCCAGGCGGGCATCTCGCCAAAATCAATCCCACCGGTGAATGGGTCGCATGGCTTCGTTCCGAAATCTGGCCGGCCAAAAACGCCGATCTGATCCTCACCAAAATCAACGAGGCTGTGCACACCACTCGTCTCCAAAATGTCTTGCCCGACTCCGCCCCCGTTTTTTCCGCCGACGGGCAGGCCCTTTATATCGCTCGCCATCAAAAACCTCCTGAAGCCCTCAGTGTACCAAGCGGATCCGATTGGCCTGAACTCGCCCGAATCGAACTCAAAACTCTCAAGGCAACCCGCTACAGCGCACTTGTCGCCACTCCCGTACTCCCCGCAGAACGACTCTCGGGAATCTCATTCACCCTGGATCCCGACGAGGAACTCCTACTCTACTCGCCAGCAATCTCACCACGACCCGTGGAGATCATCTGGTTCCAGCCTAAAACGGCGGCCACCTACAAACGCTTCCCACCAATTGATTTACATACGGAAGTCTCAAGCCTTGCACTCTCCCTGAACGACCAGCTTGCCCTTCGATTCGGGCATCAGACCTTCCCGCTCGAATCGGCCCAACTACCAGCAGGCCTCTGTGAACTGATCTCGGAACAAATTCACCCCTTCACACCCGATGATGCCGCCCGCCAGGTTTGGGGTCATCTACTCGTAACCAACATTGCTCGAATTATTTACAACGAAATGCCCTCGCCTGAAAAACTGGCTGAATCGCGAACCAGACCACGCTTTTCGCTCATTCCAGAAATCGAGCAAGGGCAGGGGGATTCGCCCGCAAGCCTCAGGCTCAGACGCGTCGCAAATATCGGCCTGAGAAGTCTTGGAATGGATCCAAAACGTGTCAGCCTGAAGGATCTCGAAAAACTGACGGGCTGGCAAATTGAGGCAGCGGCGTTGTTTTTGATTCTTACAAATCATCATGCCGAGGCACTCAAAGCCTTGGAAATGATCGGGATATCGTCACTGACCGAGACCGATCGGGCCCGCTTGATTGCCTTGATCGCCCAAGAACAAATTGCTCAAGGGGACTCGGAACAAGCTCTTCTGATTTTGACAGAACTCTTACGATTTGAGCCGAAAGTCTTGGGTCAAATTGAATCTGACGGAGCCGGCGGCTTGAGCCTGACACCGACGAAAGCAGCCCCTTGGTTCGATCACCTCAAGAAGCTGGCCGAGGCAGCGGCCAATCCGCCAAGATCTGCCGAGGGAACATCACCAATCAATCCCCTCGGCCATGTTAATCCTGATGACCCCGAAAACGACCCTGACCTGAAAATGCAGGTCCCACTCCCCGAACTTAAGTCGCCCTTGTAATTTTTCTCTGCGCAAATGCCTGGCCTGCTTCAGGATTCGCAAAAGTTGAGTCAAACCAACCGGCAACTCCCTGAAACCCACTCAATCGCCCTGAAAATCTGACGCAAACGCCTTGGCAGAAAGACCTTCACCGGTCGCAAACCTGGTCAGATCCTTCCAGCTCAGGCTGCGGCCTGGGGCAAAAACCTTGTCGATCATGAATTGCCCCACGCCCTTGTTGCCCACATAGCTGGCCTTATCTGGCGCAACACCGCCCAGAACCTCGCGACAGATGGCATGATGCACCTGCGACGCAAAAAGCTGGCCCATCATATAGTTATGGTAATAGGCGGGTGAGCTGACAATGTGGATCTTTGATCCATAATCCGGCGCATTGCGACCTTCCGGCCGTTTCAGGCCCTGATATTTCTCGACCAGATCCCACCACAACTTGTTGAGATCCTGGCCGGGGTCAGCATACATCGCTTTTTCAAACCGAAGCATGACCTGACACCACCTGGAGAAGATCAGGAGGTGGCCACGTTTGGCCTTTGAGCCCGCTTCGTCATAGGCTTTCGGGTTGTCGACTTTTACGCCCATGGCCGCCAGCCAGTCGGCGTCCTTGCTGAATTGCTCAAATTGCATGGCCACGCCCTCGGTCGCCAGGATGTGGGCTTCGCCCCTCAGTATGTAGGGCACCGACTGCGGAATGTTGCGGCTTGAATATACAGCATGGCCAAGCTCGTGGAGCATGGTGCCCATCCAGTATTCGTTGTTGACGATATTGGCCAGTACACGCACATCGCCTTTGCGATTGACATCGATACAAAACGCATGGGGGCTCTTTCCGGGCTTTTCATAAAGGTCGCTGCGGGCAATCACATCGTCGATCGGGAGCCCAATTCCGGCATAAAATTCGCGACAAAGCTTGAGGATATCGGCTTTGACATAAGGCGCATCCAGGTCGGCATCAAAAACGGCGGGCGTCTCCTGAAAGAATGGGTCGTGATAGTGCCAGGGCCTGAGTTCATCAATCGATATGCCCGACTGTTTGGCCAGAGCGGTGTCGATTGTCGATTTCAAAGCCTCAAATGGCTTGCGCGTGAGCGTATCAAGCTCATCAAACAAGCTCACAACATCACTCTGCTTCTGCTCGTTGAGAGCCAGCATCATCACATGATAATCAGAAAACCCAAGATTCCGCGCCGATTCGTTGCGCAAGCGGACCAATTCCTTCAGGTCCGATTCCACAGCCAACCCAACCCCTTTGCTGGCCTCCCAGACGGCTTTTCGTTCTGCGCTGTTTTTGGACTCTTTCAGTAATTCTCGCACCTTGCTGTCCGCAAGCACTTTACCAGCCACCTTGGCTCGATAAACATTAAACGCCTTTTCAATCTGATTTGCTTTGGCAGCCATGCTGGCAAGCAATTTCGGGTCGACCTGCTTTTCGAGCGACTGTAAATAAAGCAGCTCAACCTGGCGATTCTCGCTTTTATCAGCCACCCCAGCCGCGCGGACAGCTTTGATCCTGGCAAACCTGACCGGGTCGGCAAGGGCTCCATCCAGCAGATTCTGGGCCTTCTCCTTGGCGGCAAAATCGGAGTCTTTGCCAGTCACATTGGCTGTCCACCAAGCTTCTCCGGTCGTGATCTCGATCGGCCTGATCCGACTTTCGTGATCTGCGATCAGCGATTTTGCAGTGTCCATCGGCTCGGCCCCGAAAAGGGTTGAAATCGAACTCGCAGCACTTGCACCCGCAGCGCTGGCCTGCCACAGAAATTCACGCCTGGTACGATCCATCATGCGAGCGGCCCTTGTATAAAAAGTGCGTTTTGTGTGTCGGGGGTAAGTCTCGGCAAGTCCGCCGATTCCCCATCGATTCGCATCCCAATTTTACGCTCAACGGAATCGGGTTCGCAATGACTTGCTTTCCCGCACGGGGCTTGCGAGAATTCAATTCCACGTCCTCTTTCACTGGCCTTGATTGACAGCTTGGCCAGTCCTACCAAAACGAATCGCCCACCTCTCGTATCGGAGCCTAACGTCCCATGGAATTCATAAAACCAGACATTGATCGTCGTCAATTTCTTGCCGCATCGACTTTATCATTGGCATTTACGGCAAAGACCGTCGCCAAAACCGAAGCTCCACGCAAAAAAGTCGCTTTTATCGGAACAGAATTCCGAACCCATTCCCATGCACAGCATTTTCTCGACAGAATGACTCTAGGCTACAGTTGGGCAGGCCGCTGGGAAATGCCAAGAGTCGATGTGGCATCCATCTACGTCGACCAGTTCCCAAACGGAGACCTCGCCAGGCAACGTATCGCACGCCACAAGCTCAAAGCCTATCCCACAATTGCGGAGGCCTTGACCCAGGGCGGCTCAAAGCTGGCGGTTGATGGGGTGGTGATCATCGCAGAACATGGCCAGTACAAACGCAATGAGAAAGGCCAGACACTCTACCCGCGTTATGAATTTTTCAAGCAGGCGGTCAAGGTTTTTGACGACAACGGCCGCGGTGTACCGATTTTCAATGACAAGCATCTCTCGACCACCTGGGCTCGATCCAGCGAGATGGTTAGAGACTCAAAACGCCTGAACTTCCCGTTCCTGGCTGGATCCTCTCTTCCGGTCACCTGGCGATTTCCCCAGATTGACATGCCACACAACACACCGCTCTCCGAAAGCGTCTGTGTCGGATACGGCGGTGTGGACAGCTACGACTTCCACGGCCTGGAGACCGCCCAGTGCATGTCCGAACGGCGACTGGGAGGCGAGGTCGGAATCCGCCAGGTGCATGCCCTGCGTGGTGCCGGAATGTGGGAAAAACTTATGAAACCCGAGCAGGAAACGACCCGCAAACTGATGGTGGCAGCACTCAACCGGAGCCACAATCTGCCGGTCGATACAGGCTACCCCAGCGACGCTGTCACTGCCGAATGGGCCAAGGCCAAATTCCCCGAAATGACGGCCTATTTCATCGACCACAACGATGGATTCAAGACCACTCTCTTCCTGGCAAGCATTCAGGACTTCAACTATGCCGGAATGAGGTCGGACAATGGAGAGATCATCTCCTGCCAGATGTATCTGCCCATGCCATCGCACAGCGCCACAACAGCCGACTTCTTCAGCCCATTGGTGCGCCATATTGAAACCATGGTGATCGAAAACAGGCCACTTTATCCTGTGGAACGAACCCTTCTGACATCAGGCATGGTCATTGGCGGGGTCGATTCGCTCCATCAGAAACAAATGCCGGTCAAGACGCCGGAGATGGTTGTCAAATATCAGGTTTCCGAGGAGTCTTACTATCGCAGGGTCTAACCGTGAATCCAACGAATCATGGTAACGACCATCAGATCATCATCGTGCGGCGGGTGTCTTCGATGGCCGTCGCAAGTTGATCGGATTTTTGGGATCCGACAATCACAACCGATCCATCCGTTCGGGTGATCTTCACTCCCTGGCTCCCTCGCGCTGAAAGCACCACCTGGCCTTGCCAGTTCCGCCTGATACCCCAGCCCAGGCAATCTCGCAGGGGCCGATAAGTCGAGGTTTCGATGGCCTGAATCTGGCTGATCGGGATATTCATGCGATAGATCGGAAGCCAGCCGAAGCTGACACACAGACCGGTCGGTGAGACCTCTGTCACCATGCGGAGAAAGCAGGCCATGATCAAAATCATCACCAAAAAGACAATATACCCTTTCGGATCGGTATTGAAATGAAGGTCTTTGAAGTGGCCTTCAGGCCCGAAGTCTGGGAACAGGATCCGGAAACCAATGATGCCGAACAAGCCATAAACCCACGGCGTAAAGTATTGCTCTTCACGATAAAGGACAACAGCGGGTTTTAAGGCGGATTCAAGCATGATCGGTGTCTGGTTCCTGATCGGGCAATTCAAGTTCTTGGTTCAGCAATTCCGGCCAGATCCGGCTGATCGACTGATTTGCCATATCGGCAACACGATCCGAGGCAATTGGCCAGAGATGCGGGTTTGGCACTTCGACCGTCACTAGCCCATCATAGTTGTACTTCTGAAGCCTGGCGACAATCGCCGAGAGCTCGAAATCGCCCTCTCCCGGCAAAATTCTGTCCGAATCTCGCGCCAGTTCGCGCGGCGTTCCAATCAGGTCCGAAAACTGGACCGACTTCAAAAGCCCAACCACAATCGCGTTTAGATCCTCTTGTTTGCTCGGACCGAGATAATAATGAAACAAGTCCAGACAGAGCCCGACTCTGGGGTTGTCAACCTGCGAAATGATCGCAGCAGCCGTATCGATCGATGTCAGCCAGCGCGAGTCAGACCGAATTTCCAGGGCCAGTTCCAAATCCTGCCCCTTGGCAATTTCCGCCAGATCACCCAGACGCTCAATGGCCGTCGAATAAAGGGCCTCATGAGGCGGGTCATGACAAATCCCCGGTGTGAAAGTGACCATCGGGATTTTCAGAGCCGACATTGCCAGCAAGGCATCGATGGCACGGGCCAGCGATTCACGCCAAAGCGCATCGGAACCCGCCAGCTCAAGGCCAAGGCCCGCCACACCGGCGGGCTTCACCTTGTGCTCCTCAAGTGCCTCCAGGATCTGATCTAACGCACCGGCTTGCAATTCCGTCTTGAGCCTGGGCCACCAAAATTCCACATGCGAAAAACCAGCCCTGGCGCAGGCTTCAATCGCTTTGGCTGTTTCGGTTTCGCAGAGGGTGACCAGGCTCAGACAGGAAATCATGATTCGGAACCTGTTGCCACTTCGCCTTGAGGGGGATGAAGCTTACCGGAAATCATGTCGCCAATGATGGTGTCGATATTGGCCGACGGGACCCTCCATTGACGAAGGCTGTCGCGATCGCGAATGGTCACCGTGTCGTCGGTCAAGGTCTGGCCATCCACAGTGATACAGAATGGTGTACCGGCTTCATCCTGACGGCGATATCGGCGCCCAACAGCACCTTTCTCGTCGTAGAACGAAGCAAATTTCTCGCGCAACTGGCGATGGATCGACGCAGCCTTCTCAGGCATCCCATCACGCTTGACGAGCGGGAAAACAGCCGTCTTGATCGGGGCCAGACGCGGGTGAAACTTCAGGACTGTCCGAGTGTCAGACTCCACCGTGTCTTCCGTATAGGCTTCGCACAGGAAGGCCAGGGTGGCGCGGTCGGCACCGGCTGATGGCTCGATCACATGCGGCGTGAACCGACTCTTGGCCTCTTCGTCAAAGTAGGTCAAATCCTTGCCGCTAAACTTCATGTGCTGCGTCAGGTCATAATCGCCCCGGTGCGCAATGCCTTCCAGTTCGCTCACCCCGAATGGGAATGCATATTCAATATCGGCTGTGGCCGTCGAATAAAACGCAAGCTCATCTGGGTCGTGGTCGCGCAGGCGGAGCTTGTCCGATTCAAGCCCGAGACTGACGTACCAGTCAAACCGTGTCTTGCGCCAATAGGCATACCACTCTTTGGCCTCTTCCGGCTTGCAGAAGAACTCAATCTCCATCTGCTCGAATTCACGCGAGCGGAACGTGAAGTTCCGGGGATTGATTTCATTGCGGAAACTCTTGCCGATCTGTGCAATACCGAATGGCAGCTTGACACGACCTGTGTCGCACACATTCTTGAAGTTCGCAAAAATGCCCTGAGCTGTTTCCGGACGCAAATACGCCACATTCGAATCGCTTTCAAGCGCGCCGACATAGGTCTTGAACATCAGGTTGAACGATCGCGGCTCTGTCAAAGTGCCAGACTCTTCAACCGATGGGCCAATCACCTTCAAACGGTCCTCAGGCGCAACCTGCATATAACCAACCACCGAGCTATCCACTGGCGCACCAAGCTTCTTGGCCACTTTGGTGGCCCGCGCCTCGGCCGCGGGACGCGCCTCATCGGGCCCGCCACCCAAACTGCCCCACCAGAACTCGATCACCGCTTCAGATGAATCCTTGGCGTTGAATCGATAGACGAAAACCCAAAGCTGGTCCGCGCGATAACGCTCCTTGGTCTTCTTGCAATCCACAAGCGGATCCGAAAAACCGCCCACGTGACCAGACGCCTCCCAGACTCGCGGATTCATGATGATCGAGCAATCCAGCCCGACCATGTCATCACGCGTGCGAATCATATCATGCCACCAAGCGTCTTTGATGTTCCGCTTGAGCTCCACACCAAGAGGGCCGTAATCCCAAAATCCACCAATACCGCCATAGATTTCGCTCGACGGAAAGATAAACCCTCGGCGCTTGCACAGCGACACCAACTTTTCCATATCAAGCGAACTCATAACCGATGGTATCCTCTTGAAAAAGCAAGACTTTCTGAGCCAATCCGAAACATGGCTCAATCAATCAGTTCAGTCTATCACACCAACGACGAGAATTCAGACCTTAAATCACGGGATTCGCCTGAATGATCCGCCATGGGCTGGCTACGACTTGAGTTAGTATATCAAAGTCGTTGAGCCGGGCGACCTCAACTATGTCCTTTTCCAGTCCAATTTCACAAACCCGCTTACCACCCCGGCCTCGTTTCAGAATCTCCACAAGTCGCGGCTGATATCCGCTCTGCCCTATGCCCATCCATCCAAGCTCCGCCTCATAAAGCGACAAAATAATCTGCGTCGAATCGTCCCCCGGCTCATGGCCTGCATCCAATAAAGCATGGGCTAGCATGCCACAGGCAAGGGAATCCTCCCAACTAATCTGCCCATCCGTACCCGATCCCACCAAATGTATCGGCTGATCCGTACCGGCAAGTGCCTGAAATATCGCCCGAATATTACTGAATGAAAGCGTGTAAAGCCTTTTTGATGAGGAACATGCCATCAATGCACGAGTGCCGTTGGTCGTGGTCATGACCAGCCTCCGACCTTGGCAGATCGCCGGCGTGTAATCACCCGGCGAATTCCCAAGGTCAAACCCCTCGGGCTTGATCCCCTGACGCTCTCCACAGAGCAGGGCATCAGGCATCGAAGCCGCCAGCAACCTGGCTTCCTCAACCTCCAAACACGGCAATATCTCGCTGACTCCCGAATATAGAGCCGCTGACATCACCGAAGTCGCTCTCAAAATATCCGCTACCACTGCGATCGAGGGCGATCTCAATGTGCCCGCAACAGGTGGCAAAAAGTGCGTGTAGATCATGACTTGGGATGACACCTCAGTAAGATTATGCAACTCGCGCTCATACCGGCCACAACATAACATAAGAATGCTTCATCGACTTTCTCAATTCGGCTGTTCTTTTTTGCAGTTTTTGGTACAGATATGACGAAAACAGTTCCGTTAAGTGGGGATTGCCCGCTATAGAGAACAAGGCGACAGGTGCTCGGATGCACGACGATCGTGGCATATACACTCCCGTTTCTGCTTCGCGCCGGATCATTATGGACTTGATGCACGAGGCTCGCCAAGTGCCGTCCATACCGGTGCAGAGGACGATCAACCTAAAAGACCTAGACTCAATCCGACGCCTGACCGACCCCCGAATTTCCTGGTTCGCAATTTTTATGAAAGCCTTCGCCGTTGTCGCCGAAGATTACCCGCAACTTCGAAGAAGCTTGATCCGCTACCCCTGGACCCGGTTTTATGATCACCCGATCAGCATCTGTTCAGTTGCCATTGAACGCCAGTTCGAAAATGAGCCATGCCTCTTCTTTGCACACTTCAGAGCCCCCGAAAAGCAGACCCTGGTTGAAATCCAAGACTCCCTCAAGCGCTACAAAGAGCTACCAATCCTCAGCTTGGGAATGTATCGACGAGCCCTTTCGATCGGCCGCCTGCCAACTCTCCTCCGACGCATCCTCTGGTGGTCAAGCCTGAACTTCTCAGGCATCAAACGCGCCAAACGAATGGGAACCTTCGGAATCACTTCCTATGGCGCTCTGGGTGCTGAGAGCCTACACCCAATCTCGCCTCTGACATGCACTTTCAATTTCGGGCCGATCAGCCCGGATGGAACAGTCTCCATCAAAATCATTTACGACCATAGAACGCTCGATGGTTCGGAAGTGGCCAGGCGTCTCAAAAACATCGAAGAGGTGCTCATGACCCTCGTTCGGGATGAGCTCCTCCACTTGGCATCCTATCCATCTGGACCCAAAACCACTTCCAGCCCAGACCTGATCAATGCATCAACCCGTCAGGATCTGAGCCATGAAATTTTCAACCCGAATCACGATCTGACCATCAAGCCGGCAAGCCAGAAAACTCACCGGCTGAGCTTCGAAACCGATTAGGCCGGGTGCAGCAATGGCACGCACCCGGATGGAACCCTGAATCAGCAGAGCTTCGGAACAACTTCCCGGATCAACTTTTGGAAGACTTGCTTTTTTCATCCACATCAATACGAACAGCCATCTCGCTCAGCACTTGCTGAAGCTGCTGTTCTTTGTGATCAATCCAGAGCACATTTTCAAGAACAATCGAGCGGTTCTCGTTGGGCACCTTGAAAACCAGGCGGCCTGAACCAAGCAGCATGTATTCAAGAATGTCAGGAATTTCCTTGTCGAACTTCAGGCCAAAGGTCGGGTAGCGAATCTGATCGCTGAGTGGTCCATGGTTGTGAATGATCTCATTCGGGCGGATTTCCCAATAATCCATCCATCGGGTCGTGTAGACAATCAGATAGATGACCAATAAAATGGCCGCGAAGAGGAAGTAGAACGTCGAGTTGGCGACGATATAGACTTCGCTGACAATTCGTTTCAAGGGCTCAATAAGCCCAAACTTATCGTTTACAATCAGGAAGACCAAAGCAACGGTGGTTCCGCCAAACACCAGCGCAAGTGCCGAATAACGTGGAAAATCTACCGACATGGCTACCAGATTGATCGCAAGAATCGCCAGAAAAACAACCCCTACCAGATTCTGAGTCGTCAAAAAGGCCGACGTTCCGGAAGCGGCGACCGACTTGTCTGGAACCGAAAGATCGATCCCCAAAACCGCCATGATGATTCCACAAATCAAGGCTGTGATTAAGGAAGGCAACAGGAAAACGACTTTCGGGTATTGGAAAAGCACGACCCGCTGAGCGTGATGGTGCGTTTCGGGAACCAGAATTTTAGTCTCGGTCGATTGCGAACCAGCATCCGTTGACATCGAAAGAATCTCCAGAAAGTCCAAATTGGCTGAACGTAAACCGTGGTGTATCATAATCTGTTGGTGATGGTGGCGTAAATATCCTTGAAAAAACAATCCTGTTCCGGACAATCCGTATAACTCGCAATTGAGTGATAACTTATGATCGCTTGCAATCTTGACAAACTCATGGCGCCCCTCCATCATGAGACGTGCATGGCCTGGGGCTGAACCTTAGCCAAGCTTTCCAAACCGGTTGCCCGACAGTCCGTTGAGCAACGAATCTGATCCCCTAGAAAGTGGTTGTTCCAATGCGATTCGTATTAATACGTTCACTCCTGTTCGTCCTGGCGTTGTCAGTCACTGCAGGAACTTCCGTTAAGGCCCAGGCCACCAAGCCGACTGCCGGAGCTGACGCCAAGAGCAAATCCGCCGCTGCAGCGAAAGCGTCCGCTGAATTCCGCCGCGTGCCTCAGTATTTTGCCCAGGTTGACCTGAGCCCAGATCAGCGTGAAAAGCTCTATTCCATCAGAGAGAAGCACGCCAGGAAGCTCGACCAGCTCGAAGCCGAACTGGCTTCGGAGCGCGCTGCCGCGATGACCGAGAGCGAAGCGGTCCTGACTGCCCCACAACGTGCATCCCTCAACAAACTGCGCGTCGAAAGCAAGGCAAAAGCCGCCGCCAAGTCGAAATCCACCACAAAAAAAGCCAATTGAGCCCACTGAACCAACTTCTCTCTCGATTCATTCGAACTTTACCTTGAATTAATCAGGGCAACATGGTTTAATAATATCGCCGGAGAGGTGACCGAGCGGCCGAAGGTGCAGCACTGGAAATGCTGTGTATAAGAAATTGTACCGAGGGTTCGAATCCCTCCCTCTCCGCTGTAAAGTATAAGAAGTAAAGGGTTTACGCAAATTGATGCGTGAACCTTTTTTTTGTGTCCTGTTAACCGTCCGTACCAATTTCCTGACCGGCGGTTAACAGAATGGTTAACAGAAATCTTTTTTCCTAACCTCCGTGAACGTATGATGAGAGTACGGCATCTGCGGTTAACAGAGGAACGCTGCTGTGGCTCGCAAATACAAAATGACCTGGCAATCATCGACCAGGCGATGGTTCAAAAAGTACAAGGGCAAGATCTACACCATTTCCTGCCGCCAGCTCGGCTGCCCCGAAACGAAAGAGGGGAGCGGGGCTGCCGCGAATGACTGGTGGGAATCCAGGATTCAAGAAATTGAGACCGCCCCGCCAACGGAAGCCGACCTGAAGGCCAACGCTTTTAAGGTCTGGGAGATGGTCCAGAACTGGAGCCAGATTGACGAAGCGAGTCGGCAAAAGCTGGTCGATTCGCTGGTGGGTGAAGGGCAATACCAGAAGCTCAAAGGCCAGGCTGAAGCGATGGTCGAAACGACTGTGAAGGCGACACCGACGGATCGCACTGTGGCAGCCCAGGTGGAGGCCTGGACGAACCTTTTGCGCTCTGCTTGCCAGTCAGGGCAAATGAGTGAAGGTCGGTTCGACGCTTACTGTCGAAACATCCGGCCATTCGCAGACTGGATCGGACAACAGTCAGCGATCGACATAATCAACGAGTCGAAACTCGAAGGATTTTTCAACTTCCTATCCCAGAAGGTTCTGGCGAAAGCTTACTCGCCTGCCTACGCCCACACAATGATGATGACGACCAAGCAATTTGTCAGTCGCATGGCGGAGATGAAACTGATCCCGCTGCCCGGCAACATTCGCTCCCGGCGGTTTCGATTCAATCATTCGGCACCAACGAAGATCGAGATTTTCAGCGTTGAGGAGGTGCGAAGCCTGCTCCTGACGGCTGGCGAAAGCTTGGAGCGGACGAAGCTCTACCTGCTACTGATGCTCAATTGTGGCATGTATCAGAACGACATTGCTGAGCTGAAGGCGGGGAAGGTGAACTGGAAGCAAGGGACACTGACCCGGGCCCGGAGCAAGACGCGGGAGCGGAATGGACCGGTGGTGACTTACAAACTCTGGCCCGAAACCCTTAACCTGCTGAACCGGCACAAGGCGACCGGTGATCTGGTGCTGCAGACCGACGAAG
The DNA here is from genome assembly GCA_945865635.1 of Candidatus Kuenenia stuttgartensis. Classification (GTDB taxonomy): domain Bacteria; phylum Planctomycetota; class Planctomycetia; order Isosphaerales; family Isosphaeraceae; genus QWQI01. The sequence continues at coordinate 1,242 of CAMBEP010000006.1, read as the reverse complement.
GCAACCCGCTGGTGCGATTCTGGCTGGAGGAGGGGAAAATGCGCCGATACGACGCGATTCAATCGGCGTGGACCCGGCTTGCACGAAAGATGGGGCTGTTGAAGATCCGCCTTGGGATGAAGCATCTCAGGAAGACTTCGGCCACAATGCTGGGCCAGCACCCTCAGTTCAAATTCTATGCGAACCATTTTCTGGCCGACTCGCCCAAGTCCATCGCGGATAAACATTACGTTGTTGCAAGCGATGCCGAATTTTTTCAGGCTTTGGAATGGCTCAGGGGCGAAATTCTGGGAACGTGAGTGACGCTGGGCAACGTCGTCGGGATTAAGTAAAAGGGAGGCTGAAAACGAATGTTGCAGGAAGACGAATGGACAACCAGATTTTTGTAAAAGAAGATATGTCAGAAGCCAGCATTTACAGATGCACGGGGAATATCGTTGAGCCTGAGCCTCTTTTCTGTGGTTTCAGAGAGTTGCAATTGGATTGTAAAGGCGTGACTTGATCTTTTGATCCAGAAACTTGGCGGAATGGCGTAAGCTGTTGCTTGATGGTTTCCTCAATCAAGAGGCTCAAAACAAGCCTGGTGATCTCTTGAGTGCCAAGACCCATGTAATTTTCGAGGTAATTAGGCTGGATTTCTTCCATCTCCTACCTCCGGCTCGCGGCGAGCAAACCGCTGAATGAGCAACTTCGGTTAACGACTGGACGTGGTGCAATTTTTTCGGACACTTCTGCAATGGAAAATCCGTGTGAGGCAATCCAAACGGAAGGTTTGGGAACGGCCAAGAAATGACCGTTCCCGCATCGCTGAGAGACTCAGACACGTTTCAACACTTTATGGATGGCGGCTTTGACCATGACCGCAGCTGTGCGTGGGTGAAGGCAGGCCAAATAACCCACACCACCCACTGTGATAATTAACAGAAGAAAGATCGCACTGATGACCCAGGAAAACGCTTTGGCGGTTTCCTGAACGACTGGCTGGACCAGGCTTGAGCCAACGGTGCCGGCGAGCTTTGTTGTACCATCAATAAACGCCTTTGGCTCGGCCAAAAACGCCGTCAAGGTCGTTCCAACGGCGAGTGGGCCCTTATTTCGCCAGATGAAATCCATCGCGGGGTCGCCATAACGAGCGATGACGTTCATGACTTCCGGCACTTGGCCGATTCTTGCCAGGTTGCCCGAATCGGCCATCATGGCCAGTCGGCGTCCGCCTTGCGGACCGACCGCCTGCAAGGCTTC
>CAMBEP010000005.1 GCA_945865635.1 Candidatus Kuenenia stuttgartensis | reverse complement strand
GGAATCAAGATCCTGATCACGATGGCGAAGACCGTGGAAAGCCACATGGAAGGGCTTCTGACTTGGTACGACCACCGGATCAGTTCAGGCCCGATGGAAGGCACGAACAACAAGATCAAAACCATGAAGCGACAAGCATATGGCTATCGAGACATGGAATTTTTTGAATTAAAAATTCTGTCAATCCACGACGCCAAGTACGCTTTAGTCGGATGAACCCCCTTCTCAGGGAAAAATTGGGATTGGTCTTGCCGATTTGGTCGAGCCTCTTTATTTCACTGGGATTGGGATCAGCCAGAGTGCGTCGTCGGCAGTTTCACGCAGGGGCTGGCCTGTCTTGGTTTCGAGTAGCCAGGTTCGGAGTGCCTGGTCGCCCGCTTTCAAGTGAAGAGCAACAGGTCGGCCCAGTCGGATCAGCTCGGCGACGCCATCGCCACGCATTGATGCATCGCAGTAAAGCTGCCGGATCGTCTCGGCCCGCGCTTCGTAGAGACTTGCCGCGTGGCCTCGAAAGTGGGTCATGTTGTATCGATGGTCAAGCAGGTAGCCGGCGTCTCCGCCACTGGGCAGGAACATGGACCTGTCCAGAAATGCGGAAACATGAATCGGGTCGTTTCGGGAGACCACGATGGTCTCTGGCGGTGTCTTCGCGCGAACGCAGCTCACCCAGCCCCACTCAGGCTGGGCTGGGTCCAGCTCCATCGGGAAGACTTGCTCGGCAACGACCGGCACCGAACTGAGAACAGCCGGAATGTGATAGCCCCTGACAAACACCAAGAAAAACATGAAAGCCGCCAGCACGGCCTGAATGGAATTCGCCGTGGTTCGACCCAGGGCTGGAGCATTTCTGAAGGCGGCCTGGAGCCCTGCGGCGGCGGCGGGTGCCAGGGCGATGTTGGCGGCCAGAAGGTACTTGTACTCCAGGTTTGCGACATTAAAGCCGACATAAAACGCCAGGCAGCCAAAGCCGATCAGCCACAAAGTTGCCGTGGGGTGCATTGGCCAGATCGCGGCAAGCGAGATCGTCATGGCCGAGGAAACAAAAAAAAATGCGAGACGCACCGGCAGGCCAGCCAGGAGCAGGATTCCTCCAAATAATGCGGCCAACGTACCTGCACCGAGGGCGGTCTGCCAGCGTAATGCTTTTGACGAGCGGGCTGGAATGATGAATGCCAGGCTACCCAGGAGTATCAAGCCCCCAAGAGCCACATAGCCCAGCAACATTTTATTGGAGAGACGCGGGTCAAAAACAGAGAGCATGGAGACGGCTGAGCCTGACCGATCCACTGAAACCAATTTGATCAGGACTGCCGGACCGGCGATTGCGGCGATGAAAGCGATCATAAGGGCACAGATCATGGTGGCCATCTGCCAAACGGTCACTCGCCCACGATCAAAGCCCAATGCCAATCGCAATGTCCAAGCCGCAATAACGCAACCGGCTGCTGGCAATAGGGCCGGGTAAGCAAAGCCAAATGAGGCTGTGAGGATGAAGAGTGCCGCGGCATCGCGTGCCGCCACTCGCTCGTGGCGCACGGCGAGAATAAGCAGGCCCGTAAACAATGGAAAGGCGAACGGCATGGCGTCCATGTTCGGATATTTCGCCAGCAATGGCGTGAATTGGCCAACCATGGCCATGCTGACCGACCGCTTGATGAGTTTCAAAGGAATCCATATCAAGCCGGTTCCGAACAAGGAAAGGCAGATGGAGAAGCCGGCGTAGCGATTTGTCAGCCCTGATCGCCGGCCGAGCGAGAACCCAAGTAGAACCTGGGCACCAAGCAGAACCAGATTATTGGGCACGACGAAGATCGTAGGCGATAGACCTGTCAGTGCAGATTGAGCCAGCCAGAAGAGATTGATGAACCAGGAGTAAGAGCAGACAAGACCGGCCATTTCGGGTTCTTCAGGTGGAAATGGGCCGCGAGCCAGGGCATTGATGATATCAACCTGCATCAGCGCGTGGCAATTGAACACACGAAACCCAGGCACAAAGAGCCAAAAGGCGATCACCCAGGTAAACGGCATTGCAATGGCCAGAACGAATGAATCCAAAGCAATGGTCCTGAAGGAATTTATGGAGAGGTTTCGCAGCTCAATAACCGCCCACCCGAAGCCGAATAAGCCGATTGCCGCAGCCAATATGGAAGCGTGCTGCGCAGGTATACCCAAAGCAAGCGACCCCATCATGACCATTGAGACGATGACTGGTCCCAGCGCGACCGAGAGCGAGATGCGCTCAATTGAGCGAAAGCCGGCATAGCGGAGTAATGGAGCAAACCAAAAACCGGGAACGATCAGAAGAAAGAGCCCGACGATGTAGCATGAAATGGCTGGCATGAATCGCCCCCAGAAACCAAATCAAGGTAGTTATAGGATCCAAGCTTTATCATATCATAATGATTGGCCCATTTGCAACTTGTCTGGCATGGTCTTTTCAGTCCTCACCACTTTTGCATGATTTTTCTCCTGAATCTGTTCCAGGTTCGAGCGTTGTCAAACTTGCATGAAGGCTGGGAACAAAAGCCGACGGCAGGGAAGAAAAGAGGGCTTCACAAAGTGATATACATTTTTATTATATTAGACGTACCCGTTCAGCACGACCAGCAAGACCTTCATCATGCCCCCTTCGCTTGTGGAGGATGCGGTAGCGGCGACTGTTGAAGAGTGTGACTAAAGTGCGATCGACCATTCAAAAGCATCGCGGATTCATGATGAACTGGTTTAAAGTCAGAGGCGAGCTTTGAACAGAAGCCGTAGAAGGCATGAATAACAAGGTGAAACTGGTATCAAGTGAGTCGTACGGATCCAGAACTGCCAGATTCACGCAACTGGCTCTGATTCATAACCTTGGGGATCTACCAGAGCCTAAACACTTTCACAAATTCTGCTGAGGAGACTATTTTTTTTGAATCTTGAAATTGTAGTCTCCAGAAATCCATTCATTTTCATTTGCTCTTCCCTGGTTCCACCTTCAATTTTAAGGTTGTTCGAAAGACGACCTGTTGTTGATTGACCAGTGCGGTCACGTCCCATCTCTGTTCGCCTGGGGTTTGGGTGGCTTCGCGCAGGATCTTGAATTGGATCGGCTTTGTTGCCTGTGGCGCAATTGTCATTTGCTTCGGCTCAACATCGATTCCCGGCCGGCTGATTTCATAACTCTCCACATCAATCGACTCGGTCTTGCTCGGGTTCTTTAGGGCAAGCGTTGCCTCCAATGTACCGCCCAGGGGCAATGTGCCCAAATCGAGTTCGCGGGTAATGATTAAAAGCCCCTCCGGCTTCACCCTCTGAGCCGACTTCGGCGCAGACTTCTCCGCCAATTCCGTACCGCCACACCCTAAAAAGACCAAAAGTCCAACCGAAATCCGCAAATCTTTAATTCGGTTGGATGGAACTTCTCGAATGTAGGGCTTTTGACGAAAAGGCTGTTTGAGTGATCTGAGAATCATATGAAAATCTCATGAAATGGGGGTTTTGCGTTGACTCTAATGGCCTGAGTTTCGGATGATAGATGACATGTGGTGGAATGGGAAGTTTGGCATCCATGAATTTCTGGATGATCACCGAGATGATCGGGGCCTTTTGCCACCTTTTTCTGATTTGCATCCTGGAGAATGGACCGATGAACCAGAGTTTTCGCAAAGTTGGCTGGTTGTTTACTGCTGGGCTTTCGATGATGAGCCTGGCGGGAAATGAGGCCCGGGCCTGCCACTGTGGCAAGACGCCTTGCACCAATCCTCAGCCAGCGATGGTGTCCCAACAGGTGACGTCTTATCAGACAGTCACTCAGACGGTTTATGAGCAGGTGCCTCGCACGGTGACCAAGACCCGCTACCGCACGGAGATGACTCAGGAGCAGGTGCCGGTCACACGCACTGTTTATGATAGTGTGATGGTGACCAAGATGGTCAAGCAGCCTTACACGGTCTGTGAACAGGTGGCGACCACCATTTACAAGCCGGTTTGCGAAACCCAGATGGTCAACAAGGTTGTGACACGTTATGTGCCGCAGCAAGTGACGGAGCAAGTGCCTGTGACACGCTATCAGAAAGTCACGGAAACGCAAGGCAGCTATGTGACGCGCCAGGTTCCTGTGGTTCAAAACGTGGTTCAGTGCGGCCATCACGGTCTCTGTGGATGCGGCAAGGCGAAGGTCAAGGCCGTGGTGACTGGTTATGAGTGCGAGCAGGTTTATGTCGAAAAGCCTGTCTGCAAGACGGTTGCCTCGACGGAATACAAGACGGTTTGCCGCACCAAGATGGTGCCGGTTCAGGAAACGGTGTCATGCCAGCAAGTGGTTCGCAAGATGGTGCCGCAGCAGGTCATGCGAAATGTGACCAAAGTGGCTTATCGTGAAGTGCCGGTTCAGGTCTGCGAAAAGCGTGCCCGTCAGGTTCAGGAGACAGTGACCCGCTGCGTGGCTCGCCAGGTGCCGGAACAAGTTCAGGTGACGGTCATGGAATGTGTGGCCAAGCAGGTTCAGAATCAGGTGCCAGTGACCACAAGTGTCATGGTGCCGGTTGCGGCTCCGGCGGCTTCAGCACAGGCCTCTGCCCAGCAGTGACCCACTGAGGCTGATTGCTTGAAGAGAGAGAGAGAATTTATACTCTTCGCGGTCATGAATGGCACTTTTTGATCAAAACGATGCCGAAGGCATCTGGAGCCAGTAGCCGGTGGTTGAGGAGCGTCAGCGACGACACCACCGGACACGACGACGCAACATAAGGTCTTGCACCCCTGCCGGGGTGCCAGCAGCTTTTTTTTAGACCTCATGACCGGAAGGTGTCGCTTCGCTCAACCACCGGCTACTTGCTTTGATGCCTCCGGCATCTTTCTGTTGCGGGATGTCTCTTTTTTGACTGCGACAAGTATAAGTCGGGCCCGTGGCAAGCTGCTGCGGGCTTTTTTTGATTGTGGATTGAGGTTAGATCAAGGCGGCCCGCATGCAGGCCACGAGGCTGGCGTCGGTGCGTCGATGGAGGGTTTCCGGAGGCATTTCTGGTAATCCGAAGCGAATTTCAGGGCGTAATCTTGGAGACCGGTCCTGAGCTGTGGCCCGACATGAGGCATGGATTTGCGAAAGGCCAGTCAGTTCGACAACTTCGCGAACATTTTCGAGGCGAATTCCGCCTCCTCCAAGAATTTCAATCCGGCCCTGGGCGAAATCGATCAGTTGGCGGATGGTCTCAAAGCCGTCGGTGATGGCAGGTTTCAGGCCACTGGTCAGAATTCGGCTGACACGATGATCGACAAGTATCTGGAGTGCTTCGAAGGGATTTTCGACGAAATCAAAGGCGCGATGAAAGACGGTTTGAATGCCGTCGGGAATGCCTTTGAGGAAGGTTTCAAGCTGTGAGATCTGGATGTGCCCGTCGCGGTCGAGGAAGCCAAAGACGAGGCCTCTGGCGCCATTGTGGATGAGGAAATCGCGATCCTTGAGCATGACTGCAAAATCGCGGTCGCTGTAATGGCATCCGCCAGGTCGGGGCCGAACCATGGCCATGATGGGCAAAGTGGTTTCGGCCTGGATTGATGAAAGGATGCCAAAGCCGGGTGTCAGGCCACCCAATTCAAGGGCCGAGCCGAGTTCCAGGCGATCGGCACCGCCACGAATGGCGGCCATGGCGTCGTCAAGGGTTTCTACGGCAATTTCAAGGGTCACATGACCATTTAGTGGCATGATTATACCAGTGTTTCGATGAACCCATCAGGATGGGATATGATCAAGCGGATTGCGAATCGGGCAGGTACCGTATTGCCCATGAATTCGCAATTTTTGGATTATTGGTGCGATGCAGGCAGGACCTGGGCCCCGTTGAGTCTTGACGATGGCATGGGAAGGTATCGCTGTAGCGACTGCGATTCCCGGGTGGTGGGCACGAGCAATTCGGCCTGGGCGATATTTACGGGGAATAGGGTTTTCAGGAGCCCGCGGACATTGACCATGGTTTTCGGAGCGGCCATGATTGGGGTGGGCTTGGCTTGGGTGGAAATGGCGACGACATCGGGCCCGAAATCCGGGCCGCAGGCACCGCCGAACTGGATTTGGCCATCTTCGGTCAGGTGGAACTGGAGTCCGAAGCTGCCAAAATCCACTTCATCGCTGGGTTTCTTGGGGGTATGAAGGTTGGGGGCCAGGCGGAATCGCATTTGTTGACCCATAGCCAGAAGGAGCCCCTGACTGGCCTTGCCGGGGCCTGAGGTCAGGTCGCCCTGGATTTCGCGCCAGCCCGAACCCTGGCCGGGCCGATCGCCCCAAATGGCTTGTTTGACCTGAACCTGGCCGACCCCTGTCAGCCTGTGTGATCCGAACCGACCGTTGATCATGCGGGAGAGGTCGACTTCTTCCAGGCTGCCTGAAAACTGGGCTTCCCAGGGCTGATTCTCCACTTGGCTGAGCGTCAATTGGCCTTGCAGGCGGGCCTTCTCGCCGAGCCAGCCGGGCATGTCGATGATTGGCTCAAGTGTATTGCAGGGCAGAGGGGGGCCTTCCATGGTCGCCAGAGAGAGGTGGGTAGAGGCGTCCTGGCCTTGTCGCTTGCGAGTCAGTTTCAGTTCGCAGCGTGTTCGGCGGTCGGCCTCGTGGTGCCAGGCACTGGCCTGAACAATGGCTTGGTCATGGCGAGATTCCACACTGCCTGCCACAGACCTCCATTCCATCTTCACCGGGAGGCCGCCTGCTCCATGTTCCACCTGCATGCGGCACCGATCGATTGCGAAAGTCATTCGGCGGATCGATTCCGGGTCGATGGAGGCTTTCTGGAGGATGAGCCCGATTTGGGCAAGGGCGGTATCGGAGCTATCGCCAAAAAGCTCGACATCAGAGCCTTCGAGCAAGTAGACATTCTCTTTCGGCTTCAGGGTCAGTTGCCGGGCGCGTGCGACTTCGCGGAAGACTCGGCCGCGTGGCTCCTCCTGGCGAAAAATCGCGCCTGTCAGGACGATCTCGCCCGGGCGTGGGTAATCAACGGCTTCAAGCCCGACTTGCAGGCCCAGGGCTCGGGAGAGGCGGACTTCGACGTCTCGGACATGGCCGGGGCGATTGACCGTAAAGGCCCACCAAAGCGTAGAAAAGGTGGGTAAAATCATCGCCACGACAACCATCGCCGTGGCCGCCATCTGTCGATGTGGGCGGCTGATGCTGATCATGATCTGGCACCCGATCCGTGGGTAAAAACTGTCCAAAAACCGAAGATCGGGCCACATCCATGTGCCCCGCCTTTTTCGAGCTTCTCAATTCTCTTTATCGGAGGAATCCACCAGCTGTGATTACAATTTCAGGCAGGCAGGGCATGCAATCGCTGGCTGGCAGGAATTGGCCACCTGCTTATGGTCGGCAGATCTCCGAATTTGGCCTTGGATATAAGTCGGTCAATCGCGGCATGAAACGGGCTTATCCGGTTTGGCCTGACGATCCCCGGCGGGCCTGTTCCAGAACCGAGGAACGGGTCGCCACACCTTCAGCCTTGGTCGTGTTCACGGCATTGGCAGAGGGGGGCCAGGTTTCCAGATGTCGGCTGGTGCGATTGTGCATGGTTTGAAGGGATTCGATGAGCGAGCCCAGACTACCGCTCCCAAACTTTTCAATCACAGCGGCTGCGATCTCAAAAGCGACCACATTTTCCATGATCACGCTGGCGGCGGGTACGGCGCAGACGTCCGAACGCTCATAACTTGCAGGCGACTCTGTTTTTGTTGCCATTTTAATGCTTGGCCCCCGTGCGGCCAGAGTGCTGATCGGCTTTTTGAAGGCCCGGATCAGGATTGGTTCGCCATTGGAGGTTCCGCCCTCGATTCCGCCGGCATTGTTTGATGGGCGGCGGAACCCGAATCGGCGATCGTCGGGGTCGTGATTGGGTTCATAACGGATCGGGTCCATGACCTGTGATCCAGGCCTGCGGGCCACTTCGCAGCCAAGCCCGAACTCGACGGCCTTGAAGGCCTGAATGCTGATCACGGCGGCGGCCAGTCGGGCGTCGAGCTTGCGGTCGTACTGGGTGTGCGAGCCCAGACCCATGGGGCAGCCTGTAACGATTGTCTCCAGGACGCCGCCCAAGGTGTCGCCAGCCGCCTTGGCCGCATCAATCGCAGCGATAATGGCCAGATCGGCTTGCGGGTTGAGCGTATAGACAGGGCTTGCGTCGCGCACCGATGGCTCCAGGCTGAGCGGCCTGGCTGCCACACCGCCGAGCTCCGAGACATAGCCGAAGACCTCGATTTGCAAGTGCCTGAGCAGTTGCTTTGCCATGGCACCCACCGCCACACGAATGGCTGTTTCGCGGGCACTGGCGCGCTCAAGCACCTGGCGGATGCCGGTCTCATGGGAGAGCGAGCCGGCCAGGTCGATGTGGCCACCGCGTGGGGCGTCGGGCTCAGCCAGTTTTTCAAGCTTGGCGTCTTTGTTGATCAGGCGAAGGGTGAGCGGGGCGCCGGTGGTTTCGCCATGATAGATTCCTGATTCCACTGAGATCAGGTCGGTTTCAAGCTGCTGGCGCTTGCCGCGCCCGTAGCCACCCTGGCGACGCTTGAGCTCAGAATTGATGGCTTCAAAGTCCACCTTCATGCCGGAAGGGAAGCCGTCAAGAATGGCTGTCAGGGCCGTGCCGTGGCTTTCACCCGCCGTCAGATATCGCAAGCTCATTGCTCATTGGACCTTATGTTACAGCCGGTTTTAGGTTTTTTTTCTGGAATAGATCACGCGGCAAGCATATCACAAAAAACAAGTGAATCAGGCTTGCCAGGCAAAGGCTTTGCGGGTGACACGCTCGAAGGCGTCGACATATTTGGCTCTGGTTCTGGCGACAATTTCCGGGGGCAGGGTGGGTGGGCGGCTGGCATGATCCCATCCGCTCTGGTCGAGCCAGTCACGCACAAACTGCTTGTCAAACGATGGTTGAGCACCGCCGGGTTGATAGAGCTCGGCATCCCAGAATCGGGAACTGTCGGGTGTCAGCACTTCATCGGCCAGAACAATTTCACCGTTGGCCGGATCCAGACCCCACTCGAATTTGGTGTCGGCCAGAATCAGGCCCTGTTGCAGGGCCCACTCGGCAGCTCGTGTATAAACCATGATGCTGGCTGATCTTAGTTTCTCTGAGAGGTCGCTGCCCAAATCGCTGGCCATTCGGTCAAAGCTCACATTTTCGTCGTGGCCGCTGGTGGCCTTTGTGGCAGGCGTGAAAATTGGTTCGGCCAGGCGGCTGCTCTCAAGCAGGCCGGCAGGAAGCTGAATGCCGCAGACGCTTGAATTCTGCTTGTATTCCCGCCATCCGCTGCCTGAGAGATAGCCCCTGACGACGCACTCAAAGGGCACAATCTGAAGACGCCTGACGAGCATGGCCCGCCCGTTGAGCGAATCCCGGGCTGCTGGCTCCAGAGCCAGTTGCGGCACAGCGCTGGCAATCACGGCGATATCGCTTGAGATTCGGTGGTGAGGCACTCCGAGGCGGTCGAACCAGAAGTCGGAGAGGCCCGTCAGGACCCGGCCCTTGTCGGGGATCAGGCTGGGGAGGATCCAGTCGTATGCCGAGATCCGATCGGTGGCGACGAGCAGCAGAGACGTTTGCGAGACCTGATAAATCTCGCGCACCTTGCCGCTGGTGTGAGGATAGGCAGATAAGGCTTTGGACCAGATTTCAAGCACGTTCCGGGCTCGACTTTCCATCACGAAACAGACTCTGTTTTGACATCGTTTGGGAATCGTTACCAATAAAGTATAGCGATTTGGTTAGGAGTTGGTGAGAAGCGGGGGCCCTGGAGGCGCTGAAGAGTGATCGGAATGCGGGCTTCTGCGGGATTTTTTAACTCCATTCCGAAATTAGGGTTAAGATTGTTTTTTCAGAAAGCCCGAACCTTTTGAAAACTTTTTGCGAATTGGTATTGATTATGGACGCGTATAGAATACGATGGAATATTCCGACACATGCCCCAACAGTGGCAAGCCGACAAGCGGAAACCAACCGCCGGAGCCCTACGGGAAGATGATCGAATGGTGGTCGTTTCGGATAAACACAATGTATTGGATTGTCCCGGTGAGACTCCGGGGTTTGGAGGCTCCTCGGTTGAACATACGCCCTGCACGTGTTAGTGATGTTCCCGCCATATGCGACTTGATTAAATCCTTTGCGGACAAAAAGCTCATGATCCGGCGCACGCTGGGTGAGCTCTATGAATCGATCCGCGAATTTTATGTGGCTGTCGACGACGACGGTCAAATCATCGGCTGTTCTGCCCTTCATGTTTTTTGGGAAGATCTGGCTGAACTCAAATGCCTGGCCGTTACTGAGCAAGCTCAGGGCCGCGGCATTGGTCGTAAACTGGTGGACGCGTGTTGGGATTCGGCCAGAGTGCTGGACATCAAGTCCGTATTCACTCTGACCTATGTTCCCGAGTTTTTCGAGCGGTGCGGCTATGCTCAGATCGAAAAGAGCGAATTGCCCCACAAGATCTGGAACGAGTGCGTTCGATGCCCACTCTTCCCGAACTGCAATGAAGTGGCCCTGATTCGATCTGTCGGCGTCTCGGCCGCCATGTCGTTCCATAATCAGGCCCTGATGCCTTTGACGGTCGGCGCCTGATCGAATCCGAATGGGCTTAACAAATCCAAAACACGGTGGCATGAGCATTGTCTCATTCCACCGTTTTTTTTCTTATTTTCCGGTCTGGCCCAGATTTCAGTCTTCGAATCAATTCAAGACACAACTTGGGGCAATGTTTCAGCGCTTATTTGCAGGACTCGAATGATGACAACGGAATGATCCCACGTCTCCGTTTTGCCACGACCACTCCCGATCTTCTCGCCGAATCCTCAAGGAGTGAGAACTCGAAGCGACAGGACACCGTTAAAACTTTTTTGCCAGAATCTGGCTTCCTGGCTTTCCTGGATTACCCATTTCTTCAGATTTAGTCATCCATTAAGCGAATAGCATGTGCTTCGTCCGCCGGACGCGTCCTTCGTCAGGATATCTCGCTTTATGAGGTCATTAATGTCACGGCTGGCGGTGTCTTGCGAACACTTGGCCAGCTTTGCCCACTTCGAGGATGAAAGTTTCCCCTCGAACCCATCAAGCAGCCGATTCATGACTTTTCGCTGCCTCTCGTTGAACGATTCGCCCAAGTGGGATTCCCAGAACTTGGCTTTGCGAAGCACGCCGGAGAGCGTGCCCTCTGCTCCGTCAAAGGCTCGGTCAAGGCAGCCGAGGAACCACTGCATCCACGCCGTAACGTCCAGAGAACCCTTCTGGGTCTGTTCCAGAATGTCGTAGTATGCTTTTCGTTCCAGACGGATCTGGGCGGACATGCTGTAGAAGCGTTTCGGGCTACGCTCGGAACGTGCCAGGGCAAGATCCGCGATGGCACGGGCGATACGGCCATTGCCGTCGTCAAAGGGGTGAATGGTCACAAACCAAAGATGCGCCAGGGCGGCTTTGAGTACCGGATCAATCGCCCCCTGGGCATTGAACCAGTCCAGCAACTTCGACATCTCCGCGGGAAGCTGTTCGGCCGATGGTGCCTGATAATGGACCCGTTCCTTGCCGATCGGGCCTGAAACAACTTGCATCGGGCCAGAGTTGTCATCACGCCACCGCCCGACCCTGATCTTTTGCATCCCGCTGCGGCCGGTTGGGAAGAGGGCGGAATGCCAGGCAAACAAGCGTTCTTCCGTGAGCGGTTCTTCGTATTTCTGGGTAGCGTCGATCATCAACTCGACGACCCCTTCGACGTGACGGTCGGCCGGTGTGAGTGCCCCGATATCAAGTCCGAGCCGGCAAGCGAGTGAGGAGCGAACCTGATCGATATCGAGAATCTCGCCCTCAATCTCGCTCGATTTGAGTACGTCCTGAGTCAGAGTGCTGAGGACAGCTTCCTCGCGGAGCCGCAAGCCCAGGCCCTCCATGCGGCCTATAAGCCGCCCCTGCCGGTGACGAACCGCCGCAAGCTGGTTCGCCAGCCCTTCCTGATCCCAGTCGAACCTGGGCCAATCGGACCTCTCGTAGATCTGCATGGCTATTCTCCGCACTTTATACGGACATAATAGCCTCGATTCTCCGCACGGGCAAGCAGGGATGGTAAGAGTTTATAAATTATAGGCCTACGCCGACCCAGGGCTTTGCCCTGGGCTATCTTGGGCCAGGCCTTTGGCCTTTAAATCAAAATCCGCTCAAATATCGAAGATTTATGATTTTACAAGATGTGATATACAACGAGTTCCCCTGACCGGGCTCGCGCGATCGATATTGCTGGTTCGTCGATTTCTCAATGCAAGGTATCGTTGAGCGCACGTGCCAGGTCAGGGGACCCTGGCCTACACCAAAGACCTCTTTGCCGTTAATTAAGAGTAGAATCTTTGGCCATGAGCCAGAAAACCGATGGTTCATCAAATCTTGAATTTATACGCTTCGCGGTCATAAACGACATGTTTTGATCGAAAAATATGCAGGAGGCATCAAAGCCTGTAGCCGGTGGTTGAGGATCGTCAGCGACGATAGCACCCAATGTGCGCAGTCGGCCTGATTTTCTTTGGATAGAATGGTCTTTCGATTTTATAAAAAACAGGTGCTATTTTCAGGGGCTTGCATTACGATGGAATGGGCTTTTCCAGTCGCTTGAAAGTTTTACAAACGGATAGGTTCCCAAGCCCCATGACAACCCCAAAAATAACGCCACTCACGGCCTGGCACAAAGCTCATCAGGGGCGATTGGTCGATTTTGCAGGTTGGTCCATGCCAGTGCAGTATCATTCGATCATGGCAGAGCACGAGGCAGTCAGGACCAAGGTGGGCCTTTTCGATGTCAGCCACATGGGTCGAATTGAATTTCAGGGCGGGCAGGCGATGGACCTGCTCCAGCAGGCGACGGTGAATGATGTCTCCTTGCTGGCCGACAATCAGATCCAGTATAGCCTGATGTGCAATGATCTGGGCGGAACGATTGACGATGTGCTGGTTTATCGGGTGCAAGCGGATCGCTGGTGGGTGGTCTGTAATGCGTCGAACCGCGATGCGGTTTTGCGGCGATTGAGCCAGTTCAATCCCGGCGGTGCCAGGATCAAGGATTGGACAGACGAGACGGCCATGATCGCCATTCAAGGCCCGGCGGCCTTGGGGCTGGTTCAGGATAGGATTGAACCGTCTGCGGATCAGATGAAATACTATCACTTCAGGGATTTTCTGTATCAAGGTCGTTCTTCGCTGCTGAGCCGCACGGGATATACGGGCGAGGATGGATTTGAGTGGATTTTGCCAGCCGATCAGGCGGCAGATGCCTGGGCTGGCCTGGTGGAGGCGGGGGCGGTGGCGTGTGGTCTGGGTGCGCGTGACACCTTGAGACTTGAGGCGGGCATGCCGCTTTACGGGCATGAGCTTTCGGAGACAATCGACCCTTATTCGGCGGGGCTTGGCAGTTTTGTGAAGCCTGGCAAGGGGGAATTTGCAGGCCGAATGGCCTTGGAGCGCATTGCGGCCAACCCGCCAAGGCGCCGAGTCGGGCTGATTCTGATTGCGGCCAACCCGCCCGGGAGCCGAGTCGGGCTGAACTTCTCGGGCAGGCGACCAGCCAGGCAGGGGGCGGTGGTCGTTTTGGACGGAGCATCGGTGGGCGAGGTGACAAGCGGGACGTATTCGCCGACATTGCAGGTGCCGATCGCCATGGCCCTGGTGAATCGTTCCATCGAGTGGCCGCCTGTGGAGGGGGTTCTGAGCGTGGATATCAGGGGGGCATTGTCGGGCGCAGACGTGTGCAGGCTGCCATTTTATCGACGTCCGAATTGCCCTTGAGGCATTTGTCGTGGCCGAGGTTTTTGGTCATGGTCAGGCCAAAGTGATCGCATGGTTCCGGCTTAACTTGTATAATGGACATAAACGTCCATCTTTTGATCAAGGCGAAATGAAAGAGAGCTATTCGGTGTCAAATTTTCCGAACGATTTGCGTTATGCAGAGACGCATGAATGGGTTCGTCTGGAAGGCGAAATGGCGATCGTAGGCCTTTCGGCGTTTGCCGTGGAGCAGCTCACGGACCTGATCGTGATGGACCTGGCCAAAGCCGGGAGCAAAGTGACGGCAGGCGGGCGGCTGGGCGAGGTCGAAAGCGTGAAGTCTGTCAACGACATCTACGCGCCGATTTCAGGCGAGGTGGTTGAGGTCAATGCAGAGGTGGTGGCCGATTTGTCGAAGCTTTCGAGCGATCCATACGGGGCTGGCTGGCTGGTCCGTATCAAGCCCGAGAATCTGGCCGATGTTGCGGCTTTGATGTCGTCGACCGATTATGCCAAGGCCGTGGCAGGGGCGGATCATTGACGAGGCGGTTCAGGCCCCGACTTTTATCAATTGGGCATGCAATGGAATGCCTGAATTCATTTCGCACCAAGAAGTAGGGGGGGGAGAGGCAAACATGGCTTACACGCCACACACGCCTGATGATCTTGCTGCAATGCTGGCCGTCGTGGGAGTGCCGGATGTTGAGTCTCTGTTTGAGACGGTGCCAAAAGCGGTTCGTCTGAATCGTCTGCTCGACATTCCGGCTGCCATGAATGAGCTGGAGCTGACGCGATATGCATCGGAAATTGCGGGCAGAAATCAGTCTGCCGGCACCGAAATCTGCTTCATGGGTGGTGGCTTTTACGACCACTTCATACCGGCCCTGGTGGATCAACTGGCCAGCAGAGGCGAATTCTACACCGCCTACACGCCGTATCAGGCCGAAGCGAGCCAGGGCACCCTGCAAGCGATCTTTGAATTCCAGACGCTTGTGGCGCAAATCACAGGCATGGATCTGGCCAATGCAAGTCTTTACGAATGCGCCACAGCGGTGGTGGAAGCGGCATTTCTGGCGATGACATCGACTGGCCGTCTGGGGCGGATCGTGATGTCGGATGCCGTACATCCGGAACATCGGCAGACACTGGCCACTTACCTGACGAATCTTGAGACTGAGCTGGTCATTGTGCCGAGTGTCAACCAGCGGACACGCCCAGAGGATATTGCCGCAGCATTGACGGACGACACAGCGGCCGTGGTGATTCAGCAGCCGAATTTTTTTGGGACATTGGAGGACGCCGAAACGTTGGTCCAAATGGCTCATGAAAAAGGCTCGCTGGCCATTCTGAGTGTGGATCCGATCAGCCTTGGCCTGCTCCGGAACCCGGGCTTGTTTGGTGCCGATATCGTGGTGGGTGAGGGGCAGTCGCTGGGCAATATCATGAGCTTTGGCGGGCCGAGTCTGGGCCTTTTTGCGTGTCGATCGGAATTCATGCGGAAAATGCCGGGTCGGCTGGTGGGCGAGACTGTAGACCGGAATGGCAAGCGGTGTTATACGCTGACTCTGCAAACCCGCGAACAGCACATTCGCCGTGAGAAGGCTACGTCGAATATTTGCACGAATCAGGGCTTGATGGCCCTGCGTGCGGCGATTTATCTGGCCGATCTCGGGCCCGGTGGCTTTCGTCAGGTGGCTGAGACATCGGCACGCCAGGCGCACAAGGCCGCGGCCCGGCTGGCCCAGATTCCGGGTGTGGAGAGAGTGCTCGATGGCCCATTCTTCCGTGAATTTGTGGTCAGGTTTGAGCCGGGCCGCCTTGCGTCTGTGGCAGCGGAGCGTGTTCGCTCGCAGGGCATTCTGGCGGGCATTCCTCTATCGGGCTACTATCCGGACCGCCCTCATGACTTGCTGGTGGCCGTAACGGAGAAGCGCACCGACTCTGACATTCAAGCCCTGGCTCTGGCCCTTGAAGTGGCCCTGGCGTGTGCTTGATAAGAGCCTTTTTTTAATTAAAGACGGATCCCTCTCACAACAGGAACGGATGAAACAGAAAAATCACATGGAACCCAGCGGCTCACCACCTCTGCTTTTCGAGCAATCCCAGCCGGGGCGGCAATCCAGTGTCCTGGCCCGTTCCAGCGCCGATGCCGAACCAATGAGCCGCCTGATTCCAGGCGAATTTCTGGCGGATAAGGCGCCGGATCTGCCGGAACTGGACGAGCTTTCGGTGGTTCGGCATTATGTTCGGCTGTCGCAGCTCAATTTTGCGATCGACAAGAACTTCTATCCGCTGGGCTCATGTACGATGAAGTACAACCCCAAGCGCAATGAGCGGATTGCATCGCTGCCGGGCTTTGCCTCAGTGCACCCCTATCAGCCCTCCAGATCAGTTCAGGGCCTTCTGGAGGTGCTTTATGAGCTTCAGAATTATTTGGCTGAAATTGCTGGCCTTCATGCCGTTTCGCTCCAGCCTGCGGCCGGAGCGCATGGCGAACTGACGGCCCTGCTGGTGGCAGCGGCCCATTTTCGCAGCATCGGCGAGAAGCGTGCCAATGTTCTGGTGCCCGACAGCGCCCATGGGACCAATCCTTCATCAGCGCACATTGCAGGCTTCGACGCAGTGACCGTCAAAAGCGGCCCCTCCGGGCTGGTCGACCTGGACGACCTGAAAGCCAAGCTCAATAGCCAGACGGCCGTATTCATGATCACCAACCCCAACACAGCAGGCCTGTTCGACCATCAGATTGGCACCATCTCAAGCATGCTGCGCGAGCAAGGGGCCTTGATGTATCTGGACGGAGCCAACATGAACGCCATTCTGGGAGTGGTTCGCCCAGGCGACATGGGGGCAGATTTGATGCACTATAACCCCCACAAGACCTTCTCGGGCCCTCATGGTGGCGGTGGCCCTGGCGCCGGACCCATCGCCGTGCGCCAGCATCTGGCCAAATTCCTGCCCTCGCCCATGGTCGTCAGGCGGGAAAGTGGGGGCTATGAGCTGGACAATGACCGCCCTGAAAGCATTGGGCGGGTGCGTGCCACATTCGGCAATGTGGGTGTACTGGTCCGTGCCTGGGCCTATATCAGAAGCCAGGGGCCGGATGGGCTGAAGAATATCTCGGAGATGGCGGTTTTGAATGCAAACTATTTATTGTCAAGTCTGAAAGACGTTTACCCAGTGCCGATGGGCGATCGCTGCATGCATGAGTTTGTGGCCAGCGCGCGGGCGATGTCGCGTGAGAAGGGTGTGCGGGCGATGGATATCGCCAAGCGCCTGCTCGACTACGGCTTTCATGCCCCAACGGTTTATTTCCCCATGATCATTGCCGAAGCGCTTATGATCGAGCCCACCGAGAGCGAATCCCGGCAGACTCTCGATCAATTCATCCTGGCCATGCGGGCGATTGCCCAAGAATCGCCCGATGTGCTCCATGCCGCGCCTTCGACCACTCCCGTAGACAGGCCGGATGAAGTCCAGGCCGCCCGAAATCCCGTCTTGCGATGGCGGCGAAAATGACCCCAGACCAACAAATCAACGCAAACACAACAAACTTCTGCCTCAATGTGCTGCCAACCATACACGCCGATGGCCCCACACAAATGGCCTTCGACCTGGCCTTGCTGGATCACGCTCATGAAACCCCTCTGACGATTTGGCTGAGAACCTACACGTGGTCGGCACCGACCCTCTCCCTGGGCTATTTTCAGGCCTGGAAAGGCTTGCCCGAGCCCCTCAAAACGGCTTGGAGCGATGTCGCCGTAGTTCGGCGGCCCACTGGCGGCGGAGCAATCTGGCACGACAACGACCTGACCTATGCCGTGGTGGTGCCTGCCGGGCACCCCTGGGCCGGGCAGGCCAGGGCTTTATATCAGGCCATTCACGACGCACTTGCAACGATTCTGGCTGAAGACGGCGCCAGGCTTCATCGGCGCCAGCAGGTGGCAGGTGCGGCACCTTTGGTTGGAAGTGTCATACCGTCATCGCCATTTCTCTGCTTTGAGGATGGTGACGCAGATGATTTGATCCTCAACGCAACCAAGCTCGTGGGCGGCGCGCAGCGGCGGCGTGGCTGGGGCACCCTTCAGCATGGTTCCATTCACTGGCAGCGATCCGGGCATCCGCAGGCCGCACATTTGCCAGGCCTTCTAGACCTATGCCCCGGCTTTGCCGAGCCATCGCCCGTGCGCTGGGCAGAGCGGTTGGGCAAGCGGCTTGCGAAGTGCTGGAATCTGCCCTGTAAGCAGGTGCAGCCCCCAGCCGAAGTGGTCATGGCGGCCCATGCATGGTCCAACCGACTTCAGGAAACGGAGTGGCTTGAGAAGCGTTAAATTTGAGATTGGTGGTAGCCGTCTCTTGTGCGATCTGAGAAAGTTGATAGATTAGGCTAAAGAGTCTATGAGAAAATCAATCAGTCCTTTCAAAAATGGGAAACGTCCGTTTTGATTGGCCTGATTCCAAGACAAATTTTGAGGACGGTGTAGGATGAAAGTGGAATTGGTCGTCCTCCAAGGCGGTCTCGAAGGCAAGCGAATTGCCATGACCATGCCTCTCTTCCGTATCGGTCGTGGCGAAACATGTCACCTCAGGCCCAATAGCGAGCGGGTCAGCCGCGAGCACGCAGAATTTATTTTCGAGCAGAATCTGCTCCAGGTGCGCGATCTTGGCAGTCGCAATGGCACGCTTGTCAACGGCAAGCCGATCGAAGCCACCACCACCTTGGCGCAAGGCGACCAAGTGACTGTAGGGCCTCTGAATTTCGTCATCGCCTTCGATGGAAATACCGCTCCTGTCGGTAAACCCGTTGCCGCCCCCGCAGCCGCCCCTGTTGCCGCCCAGCCCGAAAAGCCAAAAGCCACTCCAGCCGATGATATTGCCGCCTGGCTCATGAGCGACGAAAAGAAACCCGCCGCAGAAGCCCCGAGCAGCCTCTACAGCGGCGAAACAATCACGACATCGGCCTTCCGCGTCAAGCAAAACGAGATACCGGAATCGTCCGGCATCAGCGAAGCCGCACGGATGGACGACCAAGGCTTTGAGCGGCAGTCGGCCGAGACCAGCGCCGACTCCGGGCAACCAGAAGACTCTGTAGAAGAGTTTGTGGACGAATCCAACCCATTCCACCAAAAGAAGCCTGCCGCAGCTCCTGTCGCATCTGCCAGCGCCGAAGCCAAAAAAGAGATGTACAAAGACACGGCCGAAGCCGCCACCGCCATCCTGCGCAAACTCATGGATCGTAAAAAAGACGACGACGATTGATCGTCTGCAACTCTCTCTCTCTCTCCCATTCCCTCATCCGTCATGAACCTGATCACCGACCAATCGCCTGAGGCCGCTCATGGACACACAGGCCATTCGTGATCAGTTTGGGCATTTGGCCGAATCCATCAAAAGCCGCATCGTGGGTCAGCCTGAGCTGATCGATCACCTCCTCACAGGCTTTGCCTGCGGCGGCCATCTCCTCATGGAAGGCTTGCCGGGGCTTGCCAAAACCACCATCGTCAGGCTTCTGGCGCAAGGCTTGGGCCTCCCATTTGGAAGGGTCCAGATGACGCCCGACATCATGCCCGGCGATATTCTCGGCTCGTCTCTGCTAAAGCCCGACCTGAGCGGTTTTCTCTTCCAGCCAGGACCCATCTTTACAACAATCCTGCTGGTCGACGAACTCAACAGGGCTCCCGCCAAGGTGCAAAGCGCCCTGCTTGAGGCCATGCAGGAAGGCCAGGTCACACTGGCCGGCCAGCCCCATGCCCTAAGCCCTCTCTTCTGGATGGTCGCCACCCAGAACCCAATCGACCAGGAAGGAACCTATCCTCTGGCCGAATCCCAAAAAGACCGGTTCCTCATGCGATTGACAGTCTCCTACCCAGAAACGTCAGCAGAATCTGAACTCCTGAGCTCTCCTGGCGAACCTCTTGACAACCCCATCCCGCCCATGGCAATCAAGCCAGACGAGTTGTCAAACCTTCGAAAGCATATCCCCACCATTCACTGCGAGCCTCTACTGGTCGACTGGGTCGCCAAGGTCATTCAGGCCACTCGCCAGCCAAGCCTGATTGGATTGACCGATAAAGTGCTCTGGGGCGTCAGCCCGCGCGGTGGCCGAATGTGGCTCAAATCCGCTCGAGCCCACGCCTGGTGGTCGGGCCGCGATTTTGTACTGCCCGCAGACCTGCGAGCCTTGGCAAATGCCGCCCTGAACCATCGAATCGTCAGCGATTGGTCCTCAACCAGATCAGACTCCCAAGTTTCGCTTGTCACTCGAATTATGGACAAAATCGGCCCCCCGTAAGCCCCTTTTTCTCTCAGGACTCGCCCCGAAAAGCCTACGCCAATCCTAAAAAACGCAACATAAATGCGCATTGCAATTGCTTTTCGCCCCCTGACATAGCGAGTGGAAGCCATGACAAATCAGGAGATTGGAGCCAAGATACGGGCTCGGCGCAAGTTGCTTGAGCTAAGTCAGTTCGATTTGGCGGAGCGTGCAAGGGCGACTCTGCGAGGTCTGACGGACCTTGAAAATGGCAAGTCGAACCCCACGATCAATCCGCTTGCCAAGATCGTCAAGGTTCTGGGCCTGGAATTCCGTCTGGAAGAAAGCTCCTCCTCATGCGTAAAGCCAACGTCTAATGCAAGGGCATTCTGGCAGGGGGCCTAAGCCAGGAGCAAGCCGCCGGCTAACGCTTCCAGCATCAGCCGGAATACTTGAAAACCGTGGGGAGCCCAGCAAGGGCCACCAGTGCCAAGTCTTAAAGATCGACGAGGCTGACCACTTCACGCCCCTGCTGAGAACCTGCCAGACCGAGACCATCGGTGGTGTGACCGTAAAGGAGATCCTCTCCTCATAATCCGTTGCCCAGCCTAGTTCAAACCAGATCAGCCCTCATTCTGCAAAAAATGCCTAAGAAACAGGCCAAGAATAAATTCCAGATTTGATGAACCATCGGTTTTCTGGCTCATGGCCAAAGATTCTACTCTTAATTAACGGCCAAAAGGTCTTTGGTCTAGATCAGGCCCCCCCCTGACCTGGCACGCGCGCTCATGCAAAGAGGTTTTTGGTGTAGGCCAGGGTCCCCTGACCTGGCACGCGCGATCAACGATACGTTGCATTGAGAAATCGACGAACCAGCAGTATAGATCGCGCAAGCCCGGTCAGGGTGACTCGTTGCATATCACATCTTGTAAAACCATAAATCTTCGATATTTGAGCGGATTTTGATTTATACTCTTCGCGGTCATGAATGGCATTTTTTGATCAAAACGATGCCTTAGGCGTCTGGAGCCAGTAGCCGGTGATTGAGGAGCCCAAGCGACGACACCACCGGACGAAGACGCGACATAAGCTCTTGCACTCTTTCCGGGGTGCCAGCAGCTTTTTTTAGAACTCATGACCGGTGGTGTCAACCACCGGCTACTCGCTTTGATGCCTGCGGCATCATTCTGTTACGGGATATCTCTTTTTTTGACCGCGACAAGTATAAAGCGACAAGTTGTCCGATCCGGTTTTGTCGAGAATGGGCGATGGTTGTTTCCCTGATTCGACTTATGTGATCTGTTCATGGAAACCTCATAATATTTCCAAAAAAAAATTGATTTTATGCCCGATCATTGATAGTATATAGAACGTATCATCACACAAAATCAGATTCGCAGTATTTTGTCTTGCACTGTCCCCCTAACGCACATTCGTTGCGTACAGTGCTTGTTCTAATGCTTCGAGCTGACCAGATTTGCCACATTTTTGTGGGAAAAATGGTTGGATTCTCCCGTACTGACTCATCTCTCATTCAAGGATCTTTAATCTGATGTCTCTCAAGTCTTTCGAAGGCTTCCTTCGTCTATCTGCCGCTGTTCTTGTGATGGGTGTTGTTGGCTGTGGTGGCAGTGCCGATAAATCGGCGGCTGCCGCACCTGAGCAGACTCCTGCTGCCAAAAATGCCAACGATGCCTATGTGAATTCAGCCGGCAAAGAGGGTATGCAATCCAAGACCAAAGGTGCCCCTAAAACTTCAGCCAAGGCCGATTCCAAAGCAGAAGCCAAACCTGCTGCGGATGCACCTAAGTGATCAGGTTGGATGTTTTGTCCGTGGTCCGTTTTCTGTAGTCTCATCGTCCTCTTATTCTCGGAGTCGTTCTCATGAAGAATCGTTCCCGTCGCGGTTTCACGCTCATCGAACTGCTGGTCGTGATCGCCATCATCGCTGTTCTGATCTCATTGCTGCTGCCAGCCGTTCAATCGGCTCGTGAAGCCGCCCGCCGTACACAGTGCATCAACAATCTCAAGCAAATTGGCTTGGGGCTGCACAATTATCACTCTGCCGTCGGTGCGTTCCCAATGGGTAATGCCCGCGCATTTGAGTCTCCTGGTGTTGTGACCGACTGGGGCACATTCTCCGCCCACGCCATGATGCTGCCTTACATCGAACAAACCCAGGTCTACAATGCGGCCAACTTCAGTTGGAACATCTGGTATGCCGATGGTGCACAAATTAATGCCACCGTCTGGAATATCAAGGTCGCAGCCTTCCTTTGCCCTTCTGATGGCAATGCCGGCAAAGACCACCTGAACAGCTACCATGGCTCTTTCGGCACCACGACCGACCCATGGCGCGACACAACCAATGGTATGTTTGCACCACGTTTCCGGGTTGTAACCATGGCTGACGTGACAGACGGAACCTCCAATACGATTGCTTTCGTTGAAGCCCTCACAGGCGACTACAA
Source organism: Candidatus Kuenenia stuttgartensis (assembly GCA_945865635.1). GTDB lineage: Bacteria > Planctomycetota > Planctomycetia > Isosphaerales > Isosphaeraceae > QWQI01. The sequence continues at coordinate 127,611 of CAMBEP010000005.1, read as the reverse complement.
CCGCTTTGACAATCCTAAGCGGAACATGGCCTCAGGCGTCGGTGTGCCTGCCAACTTCATGCAATTTGACGTCCGTTCACAGCCAGCAGCCCTGCTTCAGGGTATTCAGAATTGTACGGCTTTCATTGCAAAAACACCGGGTGGTAACTCCAACCGTGGATATCGCTGGCAGACGGGCTCACCGGGTCTGAGCCTGACAAACCTTGTCCTGACACCAAATTCCACCAAAGCTCCATTCAGCGCCTGCCGTATGGACTGCTCCGCGGGTTGCGGTGCCGACTTCGGCCACCTCTTCTCCTCATCAAGCAATCACCCGGGTGGTATCAATGTCCTGATGACTGACGGTTCCGTCAAGTTCATCAAGAGCACGGTTGCTGATCAAATCTACTGGGCTCTCGCCAGCAAAGACGGCAACGAAGTTATCTCAGGCGACGCCTATTGATTGATCTCCACCTTTCGGTGGATCCTAAGTCAAAGCCCCGGCCCTCGTTTCTTGAGTGCCGGGGCTTTTTTGCGTAAAAGCTTCTCAGGTAAAAACTTGTCTACCGCGTCTCCAAGTCGGGCCTTTTGAATCATCCCCAGGGCAAGAGCTTCCCTTGCCGGTTCTTTCCCAAAAAATCGTTATAATCCGCATATTGATCTTAAGTTCGAAAATAGGTCCAACCGATACTTGATTGGAACCTGTATTTTCCGGATTTTGAAGGCCTGGTCTTCAATCCGTTTCGTGTCGGCGATTGACTTCGTGAAATCGTACGACAAATTCGCTGGCTTTCAGGACCGATCCTGCGAGTGGTGATCGAAGAGTGGGGGGGGAGAGTCACGGATGATTCGACCGATGCATCGCCTGTTCTGGCTTGGTCTACCGATGGTTTTCACCATGGCGGGTTGTGCCGGTATGAAACTCACGGATTTCGGCCATCGAAACCCGACTCCGATTGGCGACCGGCCACTGAGCGTCATCAATGGCCGAACCGCCGAAGAGTCCGCAACACGCAGCAACTCAATCACGTCCACCATCGACGCCAAAGATGCCAGACGCATTTCCGGGCGAGTCATGGATCACCGCGGCCAGCCTGTCTCAGGCGCAACCGTGCGCTTGGCGGATGGAGCCCTTGCAGGCGGATCAGTGAGCGATGTCATCACCGATGAAGCTGGCGGTTTCACTGTCAGGGGCCTAAGAGCTTCCACTCCTTATACATTGATCGCAACTCTTGATCTGGGCGGTGAATCACGCATCTCGCGAGCCAGGTTCCTTTCCGGAGAAACCCAGGCCAGAGTCTTGCTTGAGCCGGATTCCTCCGACCAGTCGGCACGTGATCAAGTCGAGTACAAGCCTGCCAATCGCCCCAAGTTGACGACCGCGAAAATCGAATCAAGGCAAGATCAGCCCAGCCCACCCAAGGGCAAGTGGGTTTTTGTCGAAGATGGTCAGAACGCGGAAGAAACCACCAAGGTCGCCCTAAAGCTCAAAGATAAAAGCCTTCAAAAGGTCTCCGACGAGAGAGAGGCAAATGAGCCTAAAGCGACCGACCCGTCGGATGCGGACCCCGCACCTCCCAAGTTGCGTAAAAACGAGGCCTGGCGTGCAACAGGTCGCCCAGAGCCCTCCGAAAAACGTGATTACAAGATCCGAACAGTTCAATATTCGGCTGACGATGGTCAAAATCCGCTCCCACCGGCCATCGAGCGCAAGCCCTATGTTTACGAGGAGTTTCAGGATTCAGAAGGCCCTGAAGCTGCAGATCGAAGGGTCGCCGCACGACCAAATGGCAGACGAACGAATGCCGGCTCGGTGGACGGCATCAGGCGGTTGCCTGATGATCTGGCACCAGTGACGGAAATCCTTTCTGCAGAGGAGATTGCCGAGCAATCGACAGCCGGTCTGGAAAATCGCTCGCCCAGACGCGCTGTGGCGGCCTCAAAGCCGCGTCAGCCCGCTCTTTATACGGACGCTCCGTCGGCAGGCAATATTCGGGTCGAGCAGATCGACGAAATCAACCGACTACGACGCGCTGAACGCAATGCACAGCTTGGCGGCCGAGGCGAACCTGGGACCCAGGAAAGCCCTGTTCGGGCATCCACCAGGTGGGATCAAGCCCAGCGACCAGCCGATGAGCTGGCCCGTACGGACAGGACCATCAGCCGCACAAATCGGTCCACGGATAGCCTGAAGCCACCCGCCGACTTTCCGGACCAGGATCTGGCGAGATCGCCCGAGAGCGATGCAAGTTCATTGTCGGGAAGGGGGCTGGAGCGTTCTCCAGCCAAGCGTGAACGAATTCAGAGAAGTCTGGAACCTGCCCATGAGTCCACAATGGTCTCTCAGATCGAGCCCGATGTGGCACGAACCGATCAAGAGCGGATTGATCGACTCAAGTCGACAGATAAATCCAGAGAAACCGCCTTCGGCAACGAACTTTCGGCCAAATCGCCCAACGAGTGGGTCAACCGGATGACCGGCGGGCTCGCCTGGTGGAAGAAGCCAGTCGCATTGGCCAACGACGAGAAAGTGGCAGGCGTTTTCTGTGATTTCGATGTCGCCAATCAACGCATCATGGACTTCGAACTGCCCGATGTCAAAGGGCGGCCAACCCGCTTGAGCCAAATGCCTTCGGACTTGACCCTGCTCTTCTTCTGGGGCACCTGGTGCAAGCCCTGCCACGAGGCCCTGCCACACTTGGTCGAGCTCCAGCGCAGGCTCGCATCCGACAATGTTCAGGTGATCGGTATTTCCTACGAAGAAGGAACGACCGCCGAACGACAAAAGAAAGTCGCCCTGGCTGCGGATCGATACAACATAAACTTCCCCCTGCTCATGGGCAGCAAGGGCGGAGCCGATTCCTGTCCAGTGCGTAAGTCATTGGCAGTACAAGTCTATCCGACCATGGTTCTGCTTGACCGTGATGGCCGGGTCCTTTGGCGGGACCAAGGCACCACACCCGCTACAATGGGCCGGTTGGACCGTGTTCTGGCATCGCACCTGAGAGAACTCGACAGCCTTCGCCTGGCCCGATCCACCCGCGAGAGCCGCTGAGCAGCCCTCCCCATTTCTGTCGAAACCGGTCAGATCAGAATCTGAAGAATTCTGACACCCAGCTCCTGGTCCATCTGAACCAGTTCGCCACGAGCGACAAGCCGATCGCCACTCGTCAGTTCGATCGGTTCTGTCGAATTCCGCATCAATCCCAGAACATCGCCAGGCTTCAGATTCGCAAGCCTCGAAAGGCTCAGGCTAAGTCGGCCCAGCTCGACAGTCAGGGTAATCGGCAAATCGGCGCTCGCAGAAGTGGCAGGACTGACATCGGCGCTCATGCTGTATAAGCCTTTCGTCACAGTGGTTGGGGCATGTTTTGGCGTTTGCAGGATCGTAAGTTTCCGGCCATCAGGTTCTTGCGCCAGGCTCGCCGCAAATGACCATCGCTCCGGCCCTTCACCCAATCGGCAAACAACAGGCCCGGAAATCTGCGGCAAGGTGCCGGTCAGAGGTGAATCAGGCCAGGGCAGGACTAGCCTGGGGCGTAATCGCTGAAGCCCACCATCAAGCGGAATCAGGCCCGCCTGAACCCGGCCCTGAACCATCATTGAATCAAGATGCGAGCCGAATCGTGCGCGTGTGCTCTCCGAAACTGCGTCAGGCACCTTGCCGGCCATAATCTCGGACGGGATCAGTGTCGCCGGCACCCACAGGCGAATCACGCCCATGGCATGCCCATTATGCATCAATTCCCATGCAACAGTCGGGCATGGGCCAAGCCCGGTGGGGTCAAACGGGTCTGGGCCGACCCGGTCCAAAACCAGCCTCGGTAAGATGTTGGACTGATTGACAGTGTCCGTCAGACGGGCGGCAAGCACTGTCCAGAAACCCCACTCCACCGGGGTGGTTGGAAGCAGTCGCTGCGCATCGCTCCGGTCGTGGCTCAGCAAGGTGTCGATCACCCGGTGTGCCAGCGAAGTCTCAAGCCCAAGCCCCATTCGTGTTCCCGATGTCGGGCAAAACCACTGGATCGTGATACCCACTCGCTTCAGGCCCGAGGGCCTTTCGCTCACCATCGGCCCTTCCTTGGCCAGCGAAAGACCTGTCTCTTCCCGAAAACTCGCAATCAGGCCCGCCATCGCCGGCGAACTCTCCAAACGCCTCAGCCGAGAACGGATCCGCTCCGTACCACGCTCAATCTGAACGAAATCCTTGGTGGACCAAGGCTGGGCAACGGGCATGCCGATTTCCGACGGAGGATCCCATTCCACATCTTCCTGGCTCATAGATTCAAATCTCCCAGCCGAAACGACGATTTTGATTCGTCAAGCAAGCCGTCAAGGTCGTCAAGGTCAGGTGTCTCAAGGTCAAACAAAGCCGATTGATCGCTCACAAGCGACAAAATCTCAACCGATTCCTCGACCAATTCCGAATTCAAACCCAAGTCAGGTTTCAATCCCGCTTCAGGCGTATTTGCAATGGGCTCGGAAAGCGCCATCGCTGTGGCGGCAATCCAGTCCTCCATGGCCAGCCGATCCGCAGGCCAAGGCGGCTTGCCAATCCTCAACCACCCAGCCAGTTGCGGGCCAAGCTGCATGGAAAGGTGCTGCAAAACCCACTGCCGACGCCGAGCCTCCAGCCGCCCTGCCAATGTGGCCACCGTCACCAGACCCAGGCGACCATCTGAGCTCCGTTTGACGGATCCTGACCCCTCAACCGGCATATTCGCCTGAGCCAGCCCAGGCCAGCTTTCAGGCAAATCGCTCAAGATCGATGCCAGTGGTCCATCTCCACGCTTGGCCGCCGACGACCCCAAAGCTCGCCTGAGACGTCCGCACCAGACAATCCTACGGTACCAGCCGATCCCGCCTGAATCAGAAAATAGACGCACCACCCAGGCGTCCGCAGCCGATGGCTCTGGGCACCCGACGAGCCGCTCACACCAAAGCTGCATCGCCGCATCCGAAGCCATTGCAGAAAGGCTCCCTATCGGCCGGCTGGTCGCATTCAGGTGTTGCGCTACACCTTGAATCTGCTTGCTGAGCAATGCCTTACGCCAAGTGGGCTGGACCCGGCCAAGATCCGGCCCGGCGCATGCCGCATGCCAGCCGGAAAGCACCATGAAAGCCGCTCGGCGATCCAGATTCGTGCCTTGAAACAGCCGGCAATCGGCAGGTGCAAGATCCCTGAGCTGGGCCTGTCTGGCCGGATCAGTTTCGAGCAGCCGCAGCGATACATCAAATGCAGATGCCTTCGCGCATGGCTCCTGGCCTATAGAGTTTGGCATCGTAGGGAATCGATCCGCTCGTCACATTCAAAGTTTCAGCCCAACCCAGGCTCGATCGTTCGCAGCAGACGAATGCTTTGATATGCATATTCTCTGAGATTTCGAAAGCCGGGGCAAGAGCCCAAGGAACCACAATTCCAAAGATTCTCACGCCTATCCCCCATCCACCACCCCCCAAAAAAAAACAGCCCAACCCAGAATTGCCCCTTGAAATCGCTCTTCCAAAAAGCCAAGCCAATCGAGAGGGAAAAAACAGACGCCATGTTTTGCCTGCTCATTAAGATGCAATAATCCACAAATCGGACACACATTCCAATATTTAATGAAACAAAAAACGCCACTCGCCTCCATTAGTAAAGTTGTGGCTAGGCGGTAATGCGCTTTGTTCCAATCCCTTTCATAGCATTGCATAATACGGATTTCATCAGAGATCCTTGTAACCTTCGAAGAGATTTCAGCTTTAGTAATAGTTTTATTTGCCTTTTACCTTCTTCGACCTTTTGATGGGTTTAAACATACTGCCTTTCGATGTCTTGATCTTGCGAATATGGGGCTTATTAGAAAGTTTTTTGGATGCCATGTCGCCACCGATCCTCTCATGTGTTATTGTTATGCTGAAATTCATTTCGTGTTTCATTAAGAAAACAGGCTATATGAATATCGAAATGGTTCGGGAACCCACCTTGATTGACGTATCGGTAGCTCAAAATTTGAGGCCTTGGATAAATACAGCAACTTCCGGGTAATTCTATTCAGTAATTTCAAGGGCCTCGGAAATATTAATCAATCTCCTTGTATTATTTGGAAATACCAATTCCCATTCCTCGGATGTATAGTTATAATTCTCTAAATGGTCAGCAAACGCATTTTCAGCTAATCGATGATTATTATCTAAAGGCCATATAAAAGAATCCATTCCTACATATATCGTAGTTGCATCTCTTGTTAGTGTAAAAGGTCCTCCAGATTCGTCTGTTATATGTTTCGCGATTTCCAAAACCCACTTGATATGAGTTTGATTAAATGGTGTACCAGTGACAGCTTTAAACCTACGCTCGCCGTGAATGATTGCGATAAAATCGGCATAACCCACACCAATACATTCGTCTAGCTGGTTAACTTTGATCAGGTAATGAAATAGCTTTATTCCTCGCCTAATAGTCTCAACAGTCGCACCTTCTCGATCTGCTGATGGAGGAGAATTATCTGGTATTTCGATTTCATTATTATTCATCGGGTTATTCACATTGGGCCTCGCAATCCAAATGTAACCTTCGCATCGATGTATTGGAGTTAGGTTATTTGCTGGGAGGACCAGCGGTGGCATACCCTTTGCTTCCGATTCCACTAGTTCAGAGCATAACCCGACAGCAGAGAGGGTAGCAACAATTGCTTGAAGATCATCGTGACCAACGATTGTTGGCAGGAAGTCTTTGGGCATATGATAGGCTAATGCGAGTTGATTCTTGTACATCTGGATTACGTTTAGGTCTCTACATCTTTGTTTTCCAGGAAGCGGTTGTAAGTTACTGTTTTTCCAGGTCGCCGTTGGAAAGACTTCAATCAGGTGATATTTACCATCTGGCAAAGAATCAATATCATTGTTTTCGTTGTATATCAATTGAGCATTACCTAGGCTGATCAAATGTTCGAACACATCGATTGAAAAACGGATCCAACCCAACTGGGTCATGGGATAGGAATTTCCATATCTACCTGTTTTGCCTTGTGTTTTTGTTAGCCATTCACACCACCGACCCACACCATTTCTTGGAATTGGATTTGGTTCACGCCAGCCTTGAGGCCCATCGAGGCATACGGCGAAGATCTTTTCTTTAACCGCTAATCTATCAATAACTAAAGCTAGCTCTGTCGAACTTAAACCTAGATTAGGCCAATGAATTACATTTACATTGCAGGATTCCCAATTATTTTTAGTAAACTGAATCAGTGCAGTACCATTATCTTTCCAACGTCCACTCGCCAAGTCAACTCCTAAGACAGTTTTCATCTCAATACTCCAAGAATTTGTTTGTTATTCTCAAACAACAAGAATCTTAGTTATACTAACATAAGTATAACGCCTCAACATCATGATCCAAATCGGTCCATCTACCACTTCCTATAAGAACTATCCCCAGCATCTGACACGAATCCGAAAGAAAATGAAAAAAATCGTCACCTCCCCTTAAAAATAAGGAAAAAAGGCCAGGAATCACTTCCTGATTTGATAGGCCTTTGCCCTTCCGGACGGGCTTCTGTATCAGGATCTTTGATGTCTATAGTCGTCGCGGCCACACATGATACATCGTATCAGAATGATCCCGGAGGCATCAAAGCGAGTAGCCGGTGGTTGAGCGAAGCGACACCACCGGTCTGAAGGTCTAAAAAAAGCTGCTGGCACCCCGGCAGGGGGGCAAGACCTTAATGTCGCGTCGTCGTCCGGTGGTGTCGTCGCTTGGGCTCCTCAACCACCGGATACTGGCTCCAGATGCCTCCGGCATCGGTTTGATCAAAAAGTGCCATTCATGACCGCGAAGAGTCTAAACGCAACAAATTGTCGGGTCTAAAGTTGCGTTCATGATCAAGGTTCATGGCAAAAAGCAGATGAGTGAGCCCATATCCAAAAAAAAAGGAGAAAATTTCGCGCCGAAACGTCTTGTACGGAACGATAGTATCAAGCCGTCTGTGGAGGAAATTGGGCGTGTTTGGTCCAGCACTTTTTTTATGGTGAGGCATGCGACATGCGATTCTTGTCCGTCTTCAAAAAAATATCAAAAGCGGTTTCTCCTGATGGGCGACCAAAAGGAACGAATGGGATGAGAGTGGTAAAGGTCCGAAGATTCTGGTGGTAGGGATTGGTTAGCCTGTGGCCGAGTCTAACGATTATTCCGAAAACAAGGGCTGCCAATAGAGAATTGTCGCCAGTCTGGATTTGATGTAGGCCAAGCGCCGTCAGTTGGCGAGTTGGATATGATGTAGAGGTTTTGATTATGGCGCAACATCTTTATCAGTAAGCAGAACGGTTCACAGTGCGAAACAAAGGGGGAAAGGGTTGAGAATCGTAATGAGGTCGGTTTGGTCCTGATGCTGTCGGGTCATGGGTGGTGAGGGGCATGACCAGAAATGAATTGGATCCCAGAATCAAATCCAAAGAGAAGTTTGCAATCATGATCGGACAAGGCTTGGCGGATATCAGGGTCGTTAAAGTCACGACTATTTCGGTTTCAGAAACAGCGTTTCGATGGCTTGGAAGATTTGAGGTGGGAGATAATCGATGCAAATACGATAGAATCTTGGGCTTCCAGCTTGAATTGTTTGCGATAAAGATTTGCGACTTGAACGACATCTTTATCGAGTGGAATGATTTCTGAGACACCAATCATTCTGGACAATATGGAGTCCAGGCGATTTTGGTCCTCCTCGTTGATTCTAACGAGTAGACTTGTGAAATCTTCGAGTTGTTGTAATTCTCGCTTATAATTCTGAGAACGCTCAAGTTGTTTGGTTTGCGTGTTGATCTGTTTTTGCAAGACATTCTTTTCTTTGATCCGACGACCTAAAGTCTCAAAACATTCACCGAAACTGAAAGCAGATAAGACAAGTTTTATCGTCCCGGATTCCGCCAATGCCAAAATCGCTTTGCAACTCTCGTTTTGTTCTTGGGCAAACGCAAGTTCAAGGATAAAATTGGATTCCAGGTAAGTGCAAATCATACAAGCTCCTCGCGTGAAATACTGCCAGCATCGACGACTCTAACATCGCGTTCAATTCGGCAGTCTTTGAGGGCATCCATCAGACCAGATTGGAGAAGAATTTCTCTTTGATCGCAAGGCAGATCAGGAGCAAGCCCACAGGAGACAAGTACATTGATCCAAGAATTCAAGATGAGTTCGAAAGAGCTTTCGCTTAAATCGTTTGGGTCGACATCTGCTTTTTTGTAGTATGGACCAAAAAAAGGCTCTGGGTTGATTTCGTAAGGAGTTGCCATGGGATCAAAATTCGGGCTTTTATTTTTCCACAGATATAATTTGTCTGGAAGAGCGAGCATAAAGTATTGACTGGAGGGGATGATAGACATGTAAGAATGCATTTGGTAAAAAGCACAACGCAATTGGGTGGCCCAGGTGGTGGATCGGTTTGTGCGGCCCTTGACTTCGATGATCAGTACAATTTGGCCTTGTTGGTTATAAGCCACAAGATCAAGAATTCGAACGATTGCTGAATTCATTTTTGGAAAGCCTTTCATTTGATGATATCAGAGCTATTTTAACAGAATTAAAGCCAATCAGCCAGCGGGCTGGGCATTGGGAAAAAGCGATTTTGTGGTCCGTCGTGGGGTCTTTTTATGAAGTCGAGCGTGGGATGGAGAGAGTCATGGGCATTTTAAAATACTGATTAGGAGAATTGTCATGATCCACTTTTCCTCTGAAATCTGATATCTTGGGATCAAATCAACGTCAGAACCTAAATCAGAAGCGAGCCGAATGATGACAGAAGAAATCACATTGGAGAAGGTTGAAACGGGCCGTTATTTCCTGATCAGATCGATGTTATTGACGGCAATGGCAGGGGGGTTGGGCTGGGGCATCAGGGGCCAGTATGGTCATGAGACTGGAGCGATCATGGCTGGATGCCTGACATCGTTGACACTGGTTGTGCTTTTTGCGCCTGGGTTGTCCTCATTGGCAACTGCGCGGGCCGCCGCCATGATGACGGCTGCGATTGGGATAGGCGGATCCATGACTTACGGTCAGACCGTCGGCCTGACCCACGACCGGGAGCTGGTCGGGAATTTGGAAGCTTTGCGTTGGGGAATGTTGGGATTATTGATCAAGGGTGGAATCTGGATTAGCTTTGGGGCGGTTTTTCTGGGTATGGGGCTGGGCGGCAAGCGTTATAAACCGATTGAGATGTTGGTGATATTTGGAGTGATGATTGGGCTGATGTTTATGGGGATCGAGCAGATCAACAGGCCATTTGACATTGCCAGCAAGACGCTGCCTCGGATCTATTTCTCGGACAGTTGGTATTTTGAGCCTGATAATGCCTCATTGAAGCCGCGGCCAGAGATTTGGGGCGGCATGTTGATGGCACTTGCGGGGCTGGTTTTTTATGTGAGGGTGATTCGGCGCGACAAACTTGCAGGCCGCATGGCGATTGTTGGATATATCGCAGGCGGGGTCGGATTTGCGGGTGGGCAGTGCGTGCAGTCGTTTCATGCCTGGCATCCGGAGGTATTTACGGACGGGGCCCTTTCCATGTTTCGCGAGTATTTCGCTTATTTCAACTGGTGGAACATGATGGAGACGAGCTTTGGGATGATTTTTGGGTCGATACTCGCACTTGGCCTGTGGGCCAACCGGCACTTGATCGCCGAAGACGACGCACTGGAGCAGGTTTCGATCAGGCCCGAGTGGGAAGTGATGATGGCGGTTGTGCACATGACTCTGCTGATTTCAGCGGAATTTGTGGTTCTGCCTCCGAGCCTTTGGATGATATCAAGTTACATTCAATTTGGGCTTATCATGGCCGTGATTCCGATAGTTGGAATCGTGGGCGGGAGGTTTTGGCCTTACCTGATGTTGTTGCCCGTAACGGCGGTACCGATTTGCGGAAAATCGCTTCGGCAAATGAATGCGGAGCAACATTTCAGCGTGCCGGGCATAGGCTGGCTGTTTTTGGTAATGATCCCGGTTGGAATCACGATTTGTGTGGCCGCCTGGCTGATCAGTACGAGCTTTCAGCGGTGCCGAGGCGGCCGTTTGTGCGCGTTGGCATTGCTTGTAGTGACTTGGCTTTATTTTGGCCTTAACACGCAGTTTTTCCATGTGGCCTGGCCATGGGAGCCTTGGACGGGGCGGACTCCGAACCAGATCATCTATATGGTCTGCACGGCTTGCTTGACCGGCTTGGCGGTCAGGCGATTGGCAAGCCGGGAGTGGATGGGGGAATTGGAAGTGTCAACCAAGGGCTGACGATTGTGTCAGGCGAGAATTTCGCGGCGGATTTTAGGAGTATCGGCTGGTCCGATAAGTCGGGTATTGAGGCCTTGGCTTTTATAGCTGAGGTGGAACGGATCGAGTCCGAGCAGGTGGAGTATGGTGGCTTGCAGGTCGCGGATTTCGAAAGCATTTTCGCTGACCCGATAGCCGAGCTCGTCGGTGGAACCCACTGTGATGCCTGGCTTTACACCACCACCAGCCATCCAGATCGAGAAGCAGTGGATGTGGTGATCACGGCCGAGGAATTTTGATCCGCCGCGGGCTTCGTTCATGCTGGTTCTGCCGAATTCGCCGCCCCAGACCACCAGGGTATCGTCGAGCATTCCTCGCTGTTTGAGGTCAGTTAGAAGGGCATCGATAGGCTTGTCGACATCTCGACATTTTTTGGGGAGGCCGGTGACGATGTCGTTGTCCGCTCCGGTGCCGTGCATGTCCCAGCCCCAGTCGAAAAGCTGGACGTAGCGGACCCCTTGTTCCACCATGCGGCGTGCCAGAAGGCAGTTGTTGGCGAAAGTGGACTTGCCGACCTCGGCGCCATACATGGCCAAAGTTCGTGGGTCCTCCTTGCCAATGTCCATGACTTCCGGAACACTGGTCTGCATCCGGAAAGCCAGTTCGTATTGCTCGATTCGGGTTCGTGTCTCAGGGTCGCCAAACTCGGTAAGTTCTTGCTCATTAATGGCTTTGAGAGCATCCAGGCTTCGTCGTCGATCGTCGCGGGTCATTCCGTCGGGGTTATTCAGAAAGAAGATCGGCTCGGTTCCGGTTCGACACTGCACCCCTTGATAAACCGATGGCAGAACACCGCTGCCCCAGACCGACTTGCCGGCTGTAGGATCGGTTCCGCCAGAGACCAGAACGACGAAGCCCGGCAGGTTCTGATTCTCACTGCCAAGCCCGTAAGTTGTCCAGGCCCCGATGGCCGCACCGCCGGCCCGATTTTCACCGGTGTGGAGGAAAAGCTCGGCAGGGGCGTGGTTGATCTCTTTGGTGATCATGGAATTGATGATGCACATGTCGTCGGCATGCTTGGCCATCCCCGGTATGACTTCGCTCACCCACTGGCCGGATTGGCCATGGCGGGCAAACTTCCAGGGCGTTCCGAGCATCACGGGGCGACCTTTGATGAACGCAAACCGTTCGCCATTAAAGATCTCGTCAGGACAAGGCTCCAGGTGATGCTTGACCAGCGCCGGCTTCCAGTCAAAAAGATCTTGCTGCGGCGGCGATCCGCTCATGTGCAAGTAGATGACCCGCTTGGCTTTGGGGGCATGATGTGGAGACCGGACCGAGAGCGGGCCAAGCTTTTCTGCGACGCTGGATTCCGCCGATTCTGATCGGTTTCGGCCTAAGGATTGGCCCAAGGCCAAGGCCCCCAAGCCGACCTGGCAACGATTCAGAAAGTGCCGACGCGTCACATGGCGAGCCCATTCTGTGCGGATCTGATCTTCAAGAGGGATCAAATTTGACATGACCGGATCAACCTTTCGTCAGAGCCGCATCAAGATTCAAAAGTACGTTGCCAATCACGCTTAGAGCTGCGGCTTCGTCTGTCGGGATACCTGCGGGCAAGGCTCCCAACTGGCTTTCAGCCATCGCTTTGGCCGCCATGGGGTCGGCCTTGTAGCGGTCACGTTCCTGAGTCCAAAGCGCATTCAATACACTCAACCGTTCGGGAGTGATCGCTCGCGAAGTGACCAGCTTGTAGCCGTAGGATATCCGGGAGTCAGGTGTTACGCCACCATCGCGGATCATCCGACGGGCCAGAGCCTGGGCGGCTTCCACAAAGACAGGGTCGTTCAATGTGACATAGGCCTGGAGGGGCGTATTGGAACCAATCCGGCGGATCGAACAGACCTCGCGGCTGGGCGCATCAAATGCAGACATCGATGGATAGGGGGTCGTGCGACGCCAGAAGGTGTAAAGCCCGCGGCGATATTTATCAGGGCCGGAGCTGGTCGGCCATGTGCGCTGGCCATTGAATGCGGCTTGCCAGATATTGGCAGGCTGAGGAGGATAAACTGATGGTCCACCTATGGTTGGGCTAAACAGGCCACTGACGGCCAAGGCTTGGTCGCGAATCGTTTCGGCGTCGAGACGACTTCTCGGATAATGCGAAAACAAGTCGTTGCGAGGGTCTATCTGGCTCGCCTTTTCACTCATCTGGGAAGATTGGGAATAGGTCGAGGTCAAGACAATCTGGGAGAGCAGCCGCTTCACATCCCAGCCATTTTCCATGAAACTGGTTGCCAGATAGTCCAGCAATTCCGGATGCGATGGCGAACGCCCCTGAGTTCCAAAATCTTCCTCGGTTTCCACCAGGCCGCGGCCATAAATCATGGCCCAAAAACGGTTAACAGCAACCCTGGCCGTCAGTGGATTCGACTTGTCCGTGACCCAGCCAGCCAGGTCCAGACGCGTCAGGTCTCGCCCTTTCTCGGCCTTCAGAGGATGAAAGCTGCCTAGAACACGTGGGGCTACAACATCGCCGGGCTGTGTGTAATTGCCTTTGACCAGAATATTGGTCTTGCGCCGCTTATCGGCTGGAAGTTCTTTTAAAACAGGAGTTTTGACCACCTGTGCACGCAACTTGGAAAGCTCTTGCTCAAGTGTTGTACGCTCTTTGGCAGAGGTCTTGGTCTCAGGAGCGATATGACGCCAGTAGTATTCCGAAAGTTTAATCACGTCGGCGGGGGCTCGGCAACAGTCACAACCGATGGCTAGGTCACGAATGGCTACCGGCAAGGCGAGACCAGGCTCCGAATCTGTGGAAATCGTGAATTTGTAGCGTCCGAGTGTGTGGCTCTCACCCCAATTCTGGGCCAGTTTCAGTGTCAGGGTGCCAGTCGGTAGTGGGGTTGATACCCGGAAAATTGCTTCATGGGTTCGGCCTAACAGGCCACCAATGGCCCATCCCTCGTTTTTGCCAGCCTTGGCGGGTGCAATTGCTCGACTCACTTCAAAGCCTGGCTGATCGTGGCTTGAACTTGCCGATGCAAACGAGACCGGCTTCGGGCCGCCCAAAACCAGCTCGCGATTTGGTTTCGGAGGCTCTGTCAATATCTGACTAAACAAGGGCTTGCGGTTGGCATCAAGCAAGCTGAGCACTGCACCGGCAAGCCGGAATTCGAGACTGCTGTCAGTTCGATTCCAGATATTGACACGATCCACTTGGCCAGCCTGATCTTTTAGGTCAAGTTCCCACCAAGGGTCTTTGGAAACGGCGGTGTGGGTCACGGATTTGCCCGAATTGAAATCGCCATTGGTGTTGCCGTCAATGGCCAGTGCGGCTGAGCCAGCAAAATCTGTGGAAGATTGTGATGCACTTGCTTTGGTTGCGATATTCTCTTGCCCACGATAGACTTGTACTTCAGCCAGGGAGATCATGCGCTCGCTGCCAGGCAGTTCGATCCGGACATATCTCGCACCACTCAAGGCCTTTTTGCCATCGTCAAGAGTGCCTGAAATATTGCTCAGGACAAAATTTCCATGGGCATTCAGGCCGGGGCCTTTGATTTCGGTCTCGTCGGCCAGGGTTTCAAGCCTAATGGCTGTTGTGCCTTTTGGCACTTTCAATTGGATCGTGTCCGTGGCTTTCAGGGCCGTGCCTTTTGCGATCACTTCACTATTGGAATTGACGACAACAGTGCGATCTTTGGTGGTTTCAAGGTGCGTGGGACGAACAACCTGCCATGCGGTTCCCCGGCGCACGGATTCCGTCCATCGGGCCATGGCATCGTCAAATGCCTTCCCCTTGGGCACCGGCAAGTTCGCCAATGCCTTGATCTTTTGCTCCAGGCCGGCAATCTGGGTGGCCTGGGCTGGAGTGGGCGTGGGTATTCGAGGCTCGTCGCTGGGGTTGTCGTTGTCTTCGGTCTGGTTGAATATGGCAAAAAGCTGGTAATACTCGCGCTGGCTGATCGGATCAAATTTGTGAGTGTGGCACTTGGCACAGCCCACGGTCAGGCCCATGAAGACTTGACCGGTGGTGTCGACCCGATCTTTGATCGCGGCCACTCGAAACTCCTCGTCGTCCGTTCCGCCTTCGTCGTTGGCCATCGTGTTGCGGTGGAAGGCTGTGGCCAGCATTTGGTCGTTGGTGGCGTTCGGGATGAGGTCGCCCGCAATCTGGTCGGTAATAAACCGGTCGTAAGGCAGGTTGCGGTTGAAGGCATCAATGACCCAGTCGCGATAGCGCCACATGTATTCGCGTAAGGGGTCTGAACCATATCCTTTACTGTCGGCATAGCGGGCCAGGTCGAGCCAGATTCTGGCCATGCGTTCGCCGAAATGGGGCGAATCCAAAAGTCGGTCCACCACCTTCTGAGCCGCACCGGGTGAGCTATCTGAAAGATAAGCGTCAACCTCGGCAGGCGTTGGCGGAAGGCCTGTCAAGTCAAGGCTTAAGCGACGAATCCATGTGGGCTTGTCGGCTGGCTTTGCGGGCTTCAGGCCGGCCTGATCAAGACGGTTGAGAATGAATCGATCAATTGGCGATTTTGCCCAGGAATCGTTCGAAGTTGTTGGCATATTAGGGCTTGCCACTGGAAGAAAAGCCCAGTGTTCCGCATATTTTGCACCTTGCCCCACCCATCGCCTGAGCAGATCAATCTCTTCTGGCTTGAGCGGTGGCCCAGACTTGGGCGGCGGCATGACTTCGTCCTTGTCCGGGCTGCTGATCCGGGCAATGAGCTCACTCTCCGTAATGCTTCCTGGCTTGATCACCTGCGAGCCGTCGCGGTTTCGAACCACATCCGCACGCTGGTCAAGCCTCAGTTCCGCCTTGCGGGCGGATTCGTCCACCCCATGACAACTCAGACACCGGCTTGAAAGAATGGGCCGAATGTCGCGATTGAAATCGACGGCGGCACCGGCTGGTTCGGGAGCCGCAGCAACGGCCCTGCACACAGTGAAACATAGTGCAAAACCGACTCTCAGGAGCCACTTGCCATGAGGCTGATGTGACGTATGCATGGGCCGCCGATTCCTGATATGGGATGGATTAAGTCGTTATTGGATCGTCTCTTATGCCAGAATGCCCTTGACGATCTGAGCGGGTTCAACACCTGTCAGCCGCTGGTCGAGCCCTTGGAATGGGAAGACGAACCGGCGGTGGTCTATGCCAAGTGTGTGTAGAACCGTGGCGTTCAGGTCGTTTAGATTGACGGGATCTTTGGCAATATTGTAGCTGAAATCGTCGGTCTCGCCATACACGGTTCCGCCCTTGATACCTGCACCCGCCATCCACATGCAGAAGTTCTTCGGGTGGTGGTCGCGGCCGTAATTCTCTTTGGTCAGGGCACCTTGCGAATAGACGGTTCTGCCAAATTCGCCGCCGCAGACCACCAGGGTGTCTTCCAGAAGCCCTCGCCTTTCAAGGTCTTTGAGAAGGGCGGCTGTTGGCTGATCAACATCCTTGCACTGGTATGCAATTTCGGTAGGCAAGTTGTTGTGCTGATCCCAGCCCCGGTGCAAGATTTGTACAGCACGAACATTGCGCTCTGCCAGGCGGCGAGCCAGCAGGCAGCTTGCGGCATAAGTCCCCGGCTTGGTGACTTCAGGCCCGTAAAGGTCAAGGGTTTCTTTTGACTCGTTCGAGAAATCGGTCAGATCTGGCACGCTTGCCTGCATCCGGAAGGCCATTTCATACTGGGCGATGCGTGTCAGGGTGTCCGGGTCGGCGTATCGCTCGTAATTGGACTGATTGAGCTTGTTGAGCGTGTCCAGCATGCGTCTCCGATCGTCGCGGGCCACGCCATCGGGGTTCTGAATGTAAAGCACAGGATCGCCCTGGCCACGCAAGGCAACTCCCGAAAATTTACCGGGGAGATAACCTGCCGACCACATCCGCGTAAAGAGCGCCTGGGCACCGCCTTTGGACGACCACGAGGGTGTCAGCACAACGAATGCAGGCAGATCCTCATTCTCAGACCCAAGACCATACGCCAGCCACGAACCCAGACTCGCCTTGCCCGGGATTTCTGAGCCTGTCATGACAAATGTGCAGGCAGGGTCGTGATTTATGGCATTGGTGAATACCGTGCGCATCAGGGCAAGTTTGTCGACCTGCGTGCCGATGTGAGGCAGCAGTTCGCTGGCCCACATTCCGCTCTGGCCCATTTGGGTGAACTTGAACTTGGACGGAGCCACAGGGAACTTGGCCTGACCGGATGTCATTGTGGTCAGGCGCTGCCCTTTACGCACAGATTCGGGAAGGTCAATCCCGAAGTGCTTGTGAAGGTCGGGTTTGTAATCCCAGGTATCAAGCTGGGACGGAGCACCGTTCCAGTGTAGATAAATGATGCGCTTGGCTTTGGCCGGGAAGTGGGGCAAACCAGGCATGGAGGGATGCACGCTGGAGCCGTAATTCTTGCCGTCGGCGGCAGTCGCCTGATTCGTCTGGCCCAACAAGCCTGCCAGGGCAATGGAACCGGCCGAGAGGCCCGCCGAGGCAAGCAACTGGCGACGTGTCTGGGCGACTAGGTATTCGTGTAACGGCTTTTCGAAGGATTGATCGCTCATAGCTTTTGATTGACTCCGGTTACGTCAGTTTTTCATGACGGTTTCGTCGAGGTTCAGGAGTAAATTGCCCACTAAGGTGTAGGCAGCAAGTTCGGCAGGGTCGAGTGCCGGATTGGGTTTGGATTGGCCGTTTGAAATCGCTTTTTTTGCGGCCTCGGGCGCTATCTTGTAGCGAGCCAGCTCTTCAGCCAGAAGTGACTTGAGAAGTGCCAGCTCATTGGATCCAGGCGGGCGGGCAGTGACGAGCCGGAAGCCCCAGGCCAGGCGTTCGTCAGGGCTCTTGCCGCCTTCGAGCATCAGCCTTTGGGCGAGGCTTCGGGCGGCTTCATAGTGCTGCACATCGTTCATCAGGACCAGGGCCTGAAGGGGTGTGTTGGATCGCTCGCGGCGGACACAGAAGCTTTCGCGGCTGGGGGCGTCGAACGTGGTCATGGCCGGGTGTGGCGCAGTCCGCTTCCAGAACATGTAAAGGCTTCTGCGGTAAAGGGCTGGGCCTTCATCCTGTTTATAAATCTGAGTGTTTGAACCGGTAAATCCCACGGGCTCCCAGATATTGATTGGCTGATAGGTTCTGACGCCCTTGCCGCCAAACTGAGGATTCAAGAGACCTGAGACCGCCAAAGCCTGGTCGCGCAGGACCTCGGCGTCGAGACGGAACCGGGGGCCATGGGAAAGGAGCCGGTTTTCAGGGTCGATGTTCAGCTTTTTTGGGTCGGCCTTGGAGTCCTGCGTGTATGCGGCCGAGGTGACCATCAGGCGCACAAGCCGCTTGACATTCCAGCCATTCTCACGAAAGTCGACGGCCAGCCAGTCCAGCAAAGGCTGATTGACGGGTGGCTCGCCCTGCGACCCGAAGTCGCCGGCCGTTTTGACCAAGCCAGTACCAAAAAACTGCTGCCAGTAACGGTTTACAGTCACGCGGGCCATCAGCGGATGGTCAGCGGCCGTGAGCCATTTGGCCAAATCAAGTCGGGTGGCCCGGGCTTTCATGTCAGCCAGTTTCATGGGCGGCAGGAATGCAGGGGTTGCAGAGCTGACTGGTTCGCGAGGCTTGTCGTATTGGCCTCGGAAGAGGATATGAGCCTGACGGGGCTGATCCAGGTCGCGGCTGACGAAGGTGAATGGGATTTGTGCTTCGATGCCGGTTTTCTCCTGGTTGGCCTTGGCCATGACATCGCGAATTGGTCCAAAGGCTTTTGAGCCGCCCGACCAGACGTTCATCAGGTAGTAATCTTCAAGTTTGCGGGTGTCGGCCAGAGTTCGGTCTGTCACCTTCTTTTGGAGGGTTGGCTGAAGGTCGGCCGGGAAGCTGGGGATTGTTTTTGGGGTCTGGCTACGGGCCCAGACGGCAAAGGATTCGGAGGCATCGCGGGCGGGATTCTTTTCGCCATGCACAACCAGATTGTCCCAGCCCACTGTTCCTCCGAACTGGGTGAATGCGAAACCTGTGAGCTTCATCTCAGGCTTGACCTGAAATTTGGCCAGATCAAAGCTCAGGGTGGCCCATTCGCCTGGCTTTGGCAGATCGCCGGCGGCGAGCCGCTCCGGAGTTGCCAAAGTGCCGTAGGGGATGGAGTTGGCATCGCCCCAGACGGCGCGATAAGTCCATGCACCGTTGATATTGAGCTGGACCATGACGGCTTTGGGCGGATTTTTGGGGTCGAGCCTGACGGCCACGCTGAAGTCGCCTTGGCGCGGCAGTTCGAGGGGTTGCTTGAGCTCGGTAAATATATCTTGTGCCAGGCCAGGACTGGTTCGTTCGATAAAGGCCTTGCCCGCCGCGGCTTTGCCCTCGACGATCCGGATGGCGGGGCTGCCATCGTTGGTGGCCACTTTGCTGCCGGCCGGTATGGTGTCGTCAAACAGGACATTGTCAAGCTTGACAACCGGTGGGGCTGGGCTGAGGGTGGCCGGGTCGGCATAGACCACGGTGAGGAGCTTTTCCCGAAGCTGTTTTTCAGAATCGCTAATCTGCTTGTCGAGTTCGGCGATCTTTTTCTTTTGGGCATCGGTTGGGAGCTTGAGGATGGGCGGGGTGTCGACCCGATTTCCATCCATGGCCGGGTCGGCCAGGTTGTAAAAGAACGAATAGAGGGAGTAGAAATCTTTTTGGCTGATGGGGTCAAATTTGTGGTCGTGGCAGACGGCACAGCCGGCCGTGAGTCCCATGAAGACGGCGGATGTGGTGTCGGCACGGTCGACTGCATATCGGACCAGCAGTTCAGCGTCGATCGAGCCACCTTCACTGGTGGTCACATTGCAGCGATTGAATCCCGAGGCGACTTGCTGATCGGTCGTGGGGTTGGGGAGTTGATCGCCGGCAAGCTGCCAGATGGTGAACTGGTCGTAGGGGAGATTTTCGTTAAAGGCTTTGACGACCCAGTCGCGGTAAGGCCACATGGAGCGTTCGTTGTCGAGGTGCAGGCCGTGGGTGTCAGCATATCGGGCCACATCAAGCCAGCCGCGGGCCATGTTTTCGCCATACTGGGGGGAATTGATCAGCCTGTCTACAAGCTTGTCGTAAGCGTTTGGCGAGTTGTCTGCAAGGAAGGCGCTGACTTCCGGCAGTGTCGGTGGAAGGCCGGTCAGGTCGAGTGTCAGTCGGCGGATCAGGGTCTCTTTGGTGGCTGTGTTGTTTGGAGTCAGGCCTTTTTTGGCCATTTCAGAGAGCAGAAACTTATCGATGGGCGACTTGGCCCAAGTGGTCTCTGCCTTGGGTTCGGCTTGCTTGACTGGGACCGCATACGACCAGTGCTGCTGAAACGGGGCCCCCTGGCTGATCCATTCGCGAACCAGTTGCACTTGTTCCGGCTTCAGCTTTTTGTTGGTCTCCGGCGGTGGCATGACTTCGTCTTTGTCGGTGGACGTGATGCGCTGGAAGATTTCGCTCTCTGTCAGGTTGCCGGGTTTGACGATCAAACCGCCATCGTGCGGCGAAAAGAGGCCGCTCTGGGTGTCGAGCCGCAATTTGGACTTGCGCTGCTTTTCATCAGGCCCGTGACACGAAAAACAGTTGTCGGAAAGGATCGGGCGGATGTCCCTGTTGAAGTCGATCGGTTTTTTCGGTTCAGCCGCATTCGCCAGCGCGTCGAACCGGCACAGGCAGATCAGGCCGAAAGCTGCGGAGAAAACGAATTGAATTCGTCGTCTGGAACGAGTCGTCTTCATCATGATTGTAAAAACCTGGGCCAAGACTTCGGGCGAGGGAATACCATATCGATGGGCAAGTATTAGTATAACATTTCGCCACGACGGTGGGAATAGGCGGTCTGGGAAATGCGAATCGGGGCATGGATTTAACAGCGAAAGCCGCATGAAATCCATGGAACGGATTGCCCTTCAGGGCCCATAGGGGCTGCCCTGGCAGGCGTTTTTTCTTTGCTTTTCCCGGGTTCCAAAGAATATCACCTGAAGACGCTTTCTGGTGAAGCTCAATGGTGATTTAAATGACTGTGGCTGAAGAACTTTGTGAGGTTCTTCAGCCACAGGGGTTGGTGTCCAGGCATTTTGACGAACCAGAGGTCTGCCGAAAGGTTTTCGGATGACGTCCGCTTCAGGGGCGTCCCAGATTAAAGCTGGGCGCTAGGAGCGATTTTGTTCACCCCAATGGTGGTCTGTGGGCTGGCCATGATGCTTTGCGAGCTTGGCAGGACCTGGATTGGGCATTGCACCACAACCGGAACTTGCACACAGACATCGACAGGCACTTGCTTGGTCACACAGACTGGATCCATGACGGTGTGTGTTTCTGCCACAGTACGGGCCACGGTTTCAGGCACGCAAATCGTTTTGGTTACAGGCACTTGCTTGCAGACCGTGAATGGAACCTTGCGGCTGCACTGAATGGTTTGCATTTCGCAGGTCGTGATTGGGACTTGCTTGACGCATTCCTGGGCGACCATTTCGCAGACGGTTTCGGCGACGCGCTTGGTGTGCGTTTCCGAGACCATTCGGCAGGTCGAGACAGGCACCTGGCAGGACTTGATTTCCGTCACCATTCGGCAGGTGGTCACAGGCACTTGCTTGGTCTGTTGGGTGGTCACCATTTTACAGATGGTCACAGGCACTTTGCGGACGGCAGTTTCGCGGACCATTTTGGTCACGGTCACAGGCACTTGCTTGATCCGGCATTCCTTGACCATCTTGGTGATTGTCACAGGAACTTGCTTTGTCACACGTTGGTCGACCATGGTGGTCACCACGTATGGATCATTTTTGTAGCAAGTCTTGATCACGTTTTCCGTGACGGTCACAGGCACATTGCGAACGCAGGTCTTAGGCACCATGACGGTGGTTTGAACAGGCACCATGCGGCTGCAGACCTGAGCCACCATGCTGCAAGTGGTCACAGGAACCTGCTTGACGCACTCAGTCGGAACCACTTCGCAGACGGTTTCAGGAACTTGCTTGATGACGGTTTCGGAAACCATCTTGCAGACGGTGACCGGAACTTGCTTGGTGACCACTTCGCTGACCATGGTGCAGGTCGTCACAGGAATTTGCTTCGTGATGACTTCAGGCACTTGCTTGCAGACCGTCACTTGACGCTCGCAATTGATGGTCTGCTGCTGATAGACCGTTTCGCAAATGGTCTCTGTGATGGTGCGAGGCACACTTACGACTCGTTCTTCCCAGCGGCCTGGGCACTGAATCCACTGGCCATTGCTGCAAATCACAGGGCCTGGGACATAACTCTTCTGACAGACTTTTTCACAGACAGTGCGTGTGACTGGCTTGGAAATGGTTGTCGGTACGCAGATGGTTTTGGTGTCGACCACCGTCTGGGTTTCGGCAACCGTGCGATAGACTGTTTCCGAGATGGTCTGCATGGATGTCTGCTGGACCGGGCGGCAGACGGTGTATTGACACGTCTGCATGACCGTTTCCTGAACCGGCTTTTGATAGGTGCAAGGCACTTGCTTGATCACGGTGCGCTGAACAGTGCGGTTCACGTTGTAGCGAACTTCCTGCATGACCGTGTTGTAGACCGGCTTTTGGACGGTGTACTGTTCCTCACGGTATGAGCACTGCTTGACGGGGATCATCTGGGTGTACTGCTGCGATTGCAGAACGGTTTTCTGCACAGGCACTGAGACCTGGTAAGGCACGGTACGGTAGCAGGTCTTCTGGACCGGAACCTTGATGCATTCGACTACGGTTTTGACACCGGTTTGCACCACAGGGCGGTTGATGTATTCAGGCACGTTCTGGAGAACGGTTTCCTGAACCGGGCGGCAGACGGAATAGGCTTGGTCCTGGTAAATCGTCTCGCGAACGGGAGTCGTTACATTGTAAGCGACGGTTTGCAGAACGGTTTCCTTGACGGGTGTATTGACCGTATACTGGCGGGTTTCGAGGTGAGTTTCCTGAACCGGTCGCTGGACGGTGTAGGCGACGTCTTTATAGACAGTGCGCTGGACCGGGCGCTGCACAGTATATCGCTGTTCCTGAAGAACCGTGCGATAGAGTGGTTTTTGGACTGTGAAGAGCTCGTCCCTCAGGCCGGTTTCCGAGACGGTTTTCATCTCGGTAACAGTCTGGGGCTTGTAGACCGTTTCCAGAAGCTGTTTTGTAGTGGTGACTTGGCGCGGGACATACTGAGTCTCGGCCACGGTCCGCATAATCGTTTGCTTTTGCAGACGATATTCAATATACGACCCGCCACATGGCATCGGGCTACAGCCTACAGAGGCCGCCCCGCCATACGACGAAGCGAAGGTGGCACCCGACCACCCCACACCTGCCAGAAGGGTCAGTATAGCGACCCTGCAAGATTTAAGCATCAGTCTTATCTCCTCGACAAACCAACCCTGACGAGCAATCCCTTCGCTCTCACCCGAAAGTGACCCCGTCCATGGGTGGCCTTTAGACACTGTCTAGAAAGATCGGTTCTTGCTTTAAGACTGCTTCATTATCGCGACCTGAAATTCCACCAGTTCCGGGTGCTGACTCATCATTGCAAGCACGACCGTCATAACCGGAACGAAATCGAGTCTGGGTTGCCCTAGAGTGGGGATATCATAAACCGGAGAATTCGTAAACCTGGAAAAATTGAAACAGATACCTACCTCAAGATTCCAAACGGATCTTTTGGTACTATGATGAACCATGATTGGGTGATCGTCAGTCATCCCCTATTCCACCTGCTTCATTTAGAGAATCGAGTCAAATCCCATGGCGGACTACCTGAATTCGTTTCGGCTCGAAGGCCGCGTGGCGCTTGTCACAGGCGGAGCCCGCGGGCTGGGCCGCGTGATAGCCGAAGCCTTGGCCGATGCCGGTGCCAGCGTTGCCCTGACGGCCCGGAGCGCGGAATCTGCAAGCCGGGCAGCATCGGATATTGCCCAGCAATTCTCGGCCAGAACCCTTGGGCTCTCAGCGGATGTGACCAAGCCTGAGGATGTCGAGAACATGGTGGCCCAAGCCATGGCCACGTTTGGGCGTATCGACATTTTGGTGAACAATGCTGGAATCAACATTCGTGGACCGATTGAAACACTTTCGATTGATGACTGGGATGCGGTGATCAATGCCAATCTGAAAAGTGCCTGGCTTGGATGCCGCGCAGTGGTGCCGGCGATGAAGGCCCAGAAGTGGGGCCGGATTGTGAATCTTTCCAGCATGATGGCCGATATTTCCATGCCTGACCGGACGCCTTATTCGGCCAGCAAGGGGGGTATGTCGGCAATGACCCGATCGCTTTCTCTGGAGTTGGCTGCATTTGGGATCACGGTCAACAATCTTTGTCCAGGCCCGTTTGCAACCGAGATCAACACCCCATTGCTGAACGATCCCGAGGTCAATGCCCGCGTGGTTGGCAAGATTCCGATGGCACGCTGGGGTAAACCTGGTGAGCTTGGCCCAGTGGCGATTTTTCTGGCCTCGGAAGCGTCGAGCTTCATGACGGGCGCCAGCCTGACAATCGACGGCGGCTACTCAGTTCAGTAATTTTGACAGGCCCATAACAATCCAATCCGCAGTTTTGATCAGGATCAGCGAAAATGGAAACGTCGGCGCAGCAGACGATTGCGATTCCCAAAGGCTTTCGGGCCTCGGGCGTGAAGTGTGGGATCAAGGCATCAGGGAATCTCGATCTGGCCTTGATTGTGAGCGATTATCCATGCTTTGCCGCTGGAACATTCACCCTGAACCGGGTGGCAGCCGCACCAGTGCAGTGGGATCGCGCCCTGGTGCCAGCCCGGGAGATGCGTGGAGTGGTGGTCAATGCCGGCAATGCCAATGCCGCCACGGGGCATCAAGGGCTTATAAATGCTGCAAAAATGGCGGAACTGGCCGCCGGGGTGGTGGGGTGTGAATCGAGGCAGATGCTGGTGGCATCAACGGGGGTGATTGGGCATCAGTTGCCGATGGAGAAAATCAAGGCGGGGATCATTGCGGCGCATGCCGTTCTGACATCCGATCCATCGGGTTTTGATGCAGCGAGCCATGCCATCATGACCACCGACACGGTGGCCAAGGTGGTGGGTGCCACCATGACCGCATCCACAGGCGAGGTGGTCCGAATCATGGGCCTGTGCAAAGGGGCGGCGATGATCGGGCCCCGAATGGCGACCATGCTGGGGTTTGTCGTGACCGATGCCCGTCTGCCGGAATCGATTTTGCAGGAGCAGCTATCGGCGATCGTGGACGACACCTTCAATTGCATTTCTGTGGAAGGCCATGCCAGCACGAATGATACCGTATTGCTTCTGGCGAACGGTCAGGCCAATGCAACGGCTTTGGAGGGCGAGGATATCGCTCTTTTTCAAGGAGCCCTTCGTGAAGTCTGCGAAAGTTTGGCCAAGATGATTCCTGGCGATGGCGAAGGGGCCACACACCGGATCACGATTGACGTGAGGGGCTGTAAGGATCGAAAGGAAGCCATGGCCATTGCGAGGGCCGTAGCGGATAGTGCGCTGGTCAAGACCGCAATTCATGGGGCGGACCCAAACTGGGGCAGAATCGTTTCGGCAGCGGGCTATGCTGGCGTTGAATTTCAGGAGTCGGAAATGAGCCTTTGGCTCAATGGCTTTCCGCTTTATCAGCAAGGCACCCCATTGGCATTTGATGCAGCCGAGGTTTCCAGCAATATTCGTGAGAGCCGCGAGACGCACATCCTTCTGCAATTTGATCGGGGCCAATCCCGTATCCGATTCTGGACCTGCGACCTGACCGCCGAATATATCCACTTGAACGCAGACTATACGACCTGATCCCAGCCCAGTCATTTTGCCAAGCTTCACCAATCCATCCGCTGGATTTTTCGGAGTGGACCTGCCGGCTGGAGAATTTCATCTCCTGCCGGTTGCCATTGCGATCGTGCCATTCGGGCACGGTTTCTGACAGATTCGGCAACGTGATGAATTTCTTGGAATGGTGTTTCCGGTGCAATTGAAGAGGGATTTGGCTGAAGCTGTCGGGCGTCTTTCTCTGCTGGTTCGATTTGGGTGTGTGGCGATTGCATTTCCTGCATTGACTGACGTGCATAGTCCAGATTCTGGCGGATATGATTGATCTCTCGATTATCAGAGTCAGGCAATTCCATTGCCAATTGCAATGCCGTTTCAAGTGCTTTTACGGATGCTTCCCATTGCCGATCCAGGATGTGTGCATAGCCCATTGACGCCTCAATGCGGCAGGCCAGGCGCTGATGGGTTGGCGAGTATGAATTTAGTCTGTTAAAAAGGGTTTTGGACTGGTTGAGAAGACGGATTGCATCGCCGGGCTTTTGCTGACTTAATTTTAGGAGGGCCAGATCGTATAATACGACAGGCTCTTTGGGAGCATCCATTCTGAGTTGGTTCAGAATGGCTTCGGATGCGAAGAGATTGCCATTCTGGAATTGATCTGCCGATTGCTTTAAACCGATTTCCAGAATTGAGGAAGCGTTAGGTTGACTGCATGATATCAATGGAAAAAGTATTGCGACTCCAAGGAATTGAATAGATCGAACGCGACGAAAATGGATCAGAAAATACAATGCTTCTGAAGTCATAAAAAGGAGCATTGACGAGACAATAAATGCATAGGGGCGAGTTGGAGCCGAGGGCTTTGTAAAGTTGATTGGATTGTGTTTTCCAGCCCAGGTTTGGGCGATCTGATATTCATCGAACTGGCTGGTGCCGATGGCAAAAAGATGGCCGCCCGTCAATTGTGCCAATTCACGGCCCATGGAGTCGCTACGAATGGATCGGGCGGGCGAGTTCCGGGCTGGATCGACCCAGAGTCTGGAGGGTTCATTGCGACTGGAAAATGTCATTCCGGGGGGGCGATCTGATCCAAGAGTTATGACATGGACATGTATGCCACGTTGATTCAATAAATGGATTGTATCTGGATGGAGGGGTTCGGAGGCTTCTCCGTCGGTGATCATGATAATATTGAGCTCTGATTCCCGATGGATTTGTTCCACCTGGAAATAAAGCTCCAATACGGTCTGAAATGCGATTTCCCAGTTCGACCCGCTGGGCGAAATTCGATTGGATTCGAGATCATCGACGATTTCCTTCAGGGCTGGCCAATCGTTGGTCCAGGGCGACATGCCAAGGGCCCTGCCGGAAAATGCAACCAGGGCAACTTGTCGGTTGTTAAGTAGGGAGGACTGCTGGAGAAATCCATGAGTGAGCCGCTTGGCTGTTTCGAGCCTTGCGCCATGGGCTGTATCGATGGCAGACATGCTTGGGCTGGTGTCGATCAGGATCAATGTGTGGTCTGTTTGTGGATTCTGATTGGAATTTGGTTTCAAGGGTTGTTGTGAGTTGATCAAGCTGAGGCCGGTGGCAAGTAATGAAAGGGAG
The DNA here is from genome assembly GCA_945865635.1 of Candidatus Kuenenia stuttgartensis. Taxonomy (GTDB): domain Bacteria; phylum Planctomycetota; class Planctomycetia; order Isosphaerales; family Isosphaeraceae; genus QWQI01. The sequence goes on along the minus strand of CAMBEP010000005.1, from coordinate 100,026 downwards.
ATGGTTTCAATGATTAATGGAAGTGGTGATGAAAAAGTCGTTTTTGTCCTGGAAATAAGTATTGAAATGAGTGATGCCAACCATGAGATGAGCCAGATCAAAAACGCCAGAAACAGGTAAGGCAGTGCTGATGAGGGAAAATCAAATGGTGAGGGATTTGTCCGGGCAAGAGGGCTGACGGCGGCTGAGGTGATGGTGGACCAGTCCGAATTGGGGCTCAGGGCAAGGATTCGTCCGCCTGAGAGATTTGAGAGTGTTTCGAGCAGGTTTTGGGATTGCTCGCCCCTGGATTGGCTTTCCGGAGTTAGGCTATGTTTTTCTGGTAAATTGATTCGGAGCCAATCGACCTGGACATTCAATTTCAATAACAGAGGGACGACTTCAGACAATGGCTTGGCAGAAGGGTCGGGGCGATTTTCCAAGCCATCGGAGAGGATTAAAATGGACTGGCTGGGTTGTGGGTTGAAGGTGTTTGCAAATTGGAGGCTATCGGCGGCCAGAATCAGCCCATCGCCCAGGCTCGTACCATCTTCGCCTGGCAGTGCCGGGCGGATTTGGTGCAGGAGGTCGATCAGGAAAGCATGATTGCTTGTGGAGGGGCCGATGCGGTCGGCATATCCTGCGACGCGAATGATTGAAAATTGGTCGTAAGGGCGATTTTTGATGGCGGTTTCGAGTGCGGCAGTCAGTCGTTTCAATCGATTTTGGGTTTGTCCGTCGTCGACTTGCGACATGCTGCCGGAACAGTCCAGCACCACGGCCCATCGATGGCCAGGACGCTTTTGTTCGAATGATTTCAGAATGGGCCAAGGTGGACTGGCCAGTGCCAAAACTAGGGAAATGGCTCCCAGGCTGATCCATAGAGGCCAGACAAGGCGATGGGGAGCGATCCGGAACCAGGGATGTTGTGAGGTTATGCCCCATCCGGCCTGAATCGGCCGGATAGGGATAGGTTTGAGGATTTCATTGACGATTGGCAAGAGTGCAAACGGAATCGCGAGGAGCCAGAGGGGCTGCTGAAATGCAATCAGGCCAGTTGCGATGTCGATTGGCATGAGGGTCGGGCCTGGGATTTCAGCGTATGACGAGCTGCCTGGACACGGGCCAGAGCTTGGCGTGGGTCGGTGTCGATTACGGTGAGATGCCCCATTTTACGCCCGGGCTTCGGCGATGTCTTGCCATAAAGGTGTAATTTTATGCCTGGGTCGGCCTGTAAAGACTCGGCCCAGGCTGGTTCGCCGTTGGTCCAGATGTCGCCCAGGAGGTTGCCCATGCAGGCGGGGGTGCTGCTGTAGGTGTCGCCGATTGACCACCCGGCCAGAATGCGTGCCTGTTGGTCGAACTGGCTGGTGGGCGAGCCCTCGATGGTCCAGTGCCCGGAGTTGTGGGGTCGTGGGGCCAGCTCGTTGACGATCAGGTGGCCGTCGTTGGTCAGGAAAAGCTCAACGGTCATCAGCCCAACGTGGCCCAACGATTCCACCACTCGGCGAGCAATTTTCACGGCCTCGGTTGTGATGATCGGGCCGAATGGTGAAGGGTAAATCGACCAATCCAGGATGTGATGGGTGTGATGATTCCACATTGGGCCGTGGCAGGCAATTGCGCCAAATTGGTCGCGCCCGGCAATGATTGAGAGCTCTGCCTGAAACTGGACAAGCGATTCCGCCACGCATGGGCGCTGGCCCATGGAGTTCCAGGCATCGGCCAATTGCGAGGCGGATTCCACTCTTGCCTGGCCCTTGCCGTCGTATCCTTCGGCGGCTGTTTTTAAGATCAGGGGCAGGCCCACGGTGCGGGCGGCTCGATCCAGGTCCGATTCTGAACAAATCTCGCACCAGAATGGGAGAGGGCATCCCAGGCGTTCGAGAAACCGCTTTTCGCGAATCCGGTTCTGGCTGACCCAAAGGCCGCGCCAGCCTGGCCGGCATGCCACACCGAGTTTTTCGAGGTAAAACAAGGCGCGGGCTGGGATGTTTTCAAACTCGACGGTTGTGGCTTTGCTGATCTGGGCCAGTTTTTCGAGGGTCTGTCTGTCATCCCATCGGCCAGTGATCGGAATGGCTCCAACCTGAGCGGCCGGGCAATGTCTGTCGGGATCGATTACGGCCACCTGAAAGCCCATGCGCTGGGCGGCCTGGGTAAACATGCGACCGAGCTGGCCGCCGCCGATCAAGCCGAGAGTATCACCGGGTTTTAGAGTGGAATCGTTCATCAGCGTGTCAGTGAGTTTTTAGGTCGGCTGGTGGGCTTATGGGTACGGATGCGGACTGATTGGCCCGAAAGCTTTGGAGCTTTTCGCGGATGTCAGGCCGCACAAGTGCGAGAATCGCACCGGCCAGAAGCCCGGCATTGGCGGCTCCGGCCTCGCCGATCGCCAGAGTGCCTACCGGGATGCCCTTTGGCATCTGAACGATTGAAAGCAGGGAGTCCTGACCCTTCAGGGCACGGCTTTCGACCGGCACGCCCAGGACGGGCAAATGCGTGAGGGCGGCAACCATGCCCGGCAGGTGGGCGGCTCCGCCTGCTCCGGCAATGATCACTTGAAGGCCGCGCTGGGCGGCTGATTTTGCATATTCAAACATGCGATCGGGGGTGCGATGGGCTGAGACTACCTTGGCCTCATAGGTCACTCCAAGAATTTCAAGCATGTCGGCGGCATGTTTCATGGTCGGCCAATCGGAGGCAGAGCCCATGATGATTCCGACCAAAGGGCCATCTTCAGGGATGATCGATTGCGATGTCTCAGGCATCTTTTTGAGTGATCCGGATCGTGAAATAGAAAAACCGCGACCAAGACTGGCCGCGGTCGCTTATCGATCAGTACCGAAGGTGGGACTCGAACCCACACACCCTTGCGGGCATCGGATTTTGAATCCGACGCGTCTGCCATTCCGCCACTTCGGCAACTTATTGACACATCTAGCATACATGAAAACGCCTGCAAGTCAACGAAGTGGTTCTGAAAAATGCGTTGAAACCACGCAAAACCAGAACAGAAACCCGACTTTAAGCACCAGGCCGGTGGCCGGCCGGGCCTCTGGTCCGTAAGCTTGGTGTTGGGTCACAACGAGCGGTCTACGGCTTCGGCAATCCGCCGGCAATCGGTCATGATTTGCTCAAAAGCCGCAGGGGTGATGGTCTGGGAGCCATCGGACATAGCCTTTTTGGGGTCTTCATGCACTTCCAGAATCAACCCGTCGGCACCGGCTGCTATGGAGGCTTTGGACATGGCCGCCACCAGAGAGGCCTTGCCGGTGCCGTGCGAGGGGTCCACAATCACAGGTAGGTGGGTTTTTTGCTTGAGGTAGGGCACGGTGGTCAGAGGCAAGGTGAAGCGAGTGTGATCCTCGAAGGTACGTATGCCGCGCTCGCAAAGAATGACGTTCGGATTGCCCCGATCGAGAATGTATTCGGCCGCCAGCAGGAATTCGTCCATCGTGGAACTCATCCCTCGCTTGAGCAAGGCTGGCTTGCCGCATTCGCCAACGGCTTGCAGGAGCTGGTAATTCTGCATGTTGCGGGCCCCAATCTGGAGCACGTCCGCATATTCAGCGACCATCGGAACATGTTCCGGAGCCATGACTTCTGTCACAATAGCCAGGCCTGTGGCATTGCGTGCCTCGGCCAGCATCTTGAGGCCTTCAAGCTTATGGCCCTGAAAGCTGTAAGGGCTGGTACGAGGCTTGAATGCGCCGCCCCTCAGGCCGGTGGCACCCAAAGCTTTGAGCCGCTTGGCAATGGATACGATCTGCTCAAGGCTTTCCACAGAGCAGGGACCGGCGATCATGGCAATGGCCTTGCCGCCAATGGTCAGGCCGTGGGTTTCCACAACGGTTGGTTCAGAGCGTAGTTCCCGGCTGGCCCGCTTGTATGGATCCATAATTGGCAGGACTTTCTCAACCCCGGTCATAGGCTCAAGGGCTTCCAACAATCCAGAACGCTCCTCACCAATCGCGGCCACAACTGTCTGATGCGTGCCGCGAATCACTTGCGGTGAAAGGCCAAGCTCCTTAATCTGGTCGACCACTCGCTCAATGGCTTCATCGCCTGCGTCGCTGTTCATTACCACGATCATCGTTGCCGTCGCTCCCGTTCGTTTTTTATTACATGAAGAAAAATCAGGACGAGCCTGAAATTTTAAGATCAGGCCCGCCCTTTGAGTTGTGGCCGCCCGACGGGCAACCCGTCAGTCGCCTTTATGACGACCACCTCTGGTCTTCGATACGCACGCGATCACCTCCTTTACGTTTCATTGCCTCTTGTTCCACGGGAGTCCAGCCTCGAGTGGTGAAAAGAGCTTGGTCCGTCATGCTACGTTTTGCATGACACGAACTGACATGGCTTGGAGTTTCTCCATGACAGCTTTAACTAGTATAGCCCCTTGGCCATATTCTTCAAATAGTCCAATCGCTCGGACAGAACTCAGGCCTTGCTTGAGAACGCTTGTTTATAAGGCGATGATTCCATTTTGCGAGGTTTTTAAAGAACGATTTTGCCAGCCAATTTTACTCAAGTTGGCCATGATCACACACCTGGCACCGCAAGGCATGACCATGGGTATAATCCACCGGCGATGCGTTAAAGGCCTTCCACAAGCAAGGCTTACCCACATTTCAGCCTGTCAGGAGAGATCCTGGATTTCCCCAATGATCCGCCAGGGCCATGGCCGATTCCAGCCACTTTGGCCCTTTTTTTAATTCCCTCAAGGCCTGAACAACATTGAAAACCAATCCAGCAAACAGTTTGTGGATTAGGTCGACAGGTATCGTCGTCTCATCCAGTGTACCGTGCAAGAAGGGCCGCTTCAGAAAAATGCCAGAGACCAATTCGAACTCGGTGACGGCGTTAATTTCGAAACGGCTTAAGCCATGGAAACTGCCGACATGCGACTGGCCATGGCTTGATGGATATAGCCCATGTAAGCATTGGTGTGGGTCAGAAAACCAAGGTGGCCAGCTTCCTTGATGACAAACATGTCGCATTCAGGTAATAGATTCGCAAGCTTCTCCTGACACAACGGCGGAACGACCACATCGCGGCCACCTGTGAGGATGGTTGTCGGGATGCTCATGTTGCGAATCGATTCGGTCAGCTCAAATGACATGAGCCAGTCCAGACGCCTGGCCATCATGGCCTGATCGGTGCCCCAGATGCAACCGGCCACAAATTGCTCAATCGCAGAGTCGCGCATCTGGTCGCCCATCAAAATCCGGAAGAACTGGTTCAGGAACGCACTGTCAGGACGTAAAGGTATTCGAGTCAATACTTTGTGTACCAGCCTGGATGCCCAGGCGTGCTCCAGCTTGCCGGGCGTTCCCGTCAGGATCAGCCGCTGCATCTTCTCAGGCTTGTGTTGAGCAAGATCCAAAGCGACGCAGCCGCCATAAGAAATTCCCAGAACATTGACCGTCGGCTCGGGGATCGCCTCCAACACATCCGCCAGAAGACGGGTCGGATGATCATCCTGACGCAACGCCTCCAAAGCAAACGATCGCCCCTCGCCTGCCCAGTCAAACCAGTAAACCCGATAGTCCAAAGCAAGCCTTGATATCAAGGGCCCCAGCATCCGGGAACCACCTGCAAGACCCGGCAAAACCAGTATCGGCTGGCCCTGGCCTACGCCATTGAGATGCACCATCCCACATCGGGACCAAATCATCTTGCTCATATCCGGTTCCATCGTCCAGGATTCAGAACTCGAATCCGAACCAAAAACCGTGCTCATCCTGATTGCGGCGGGCATGATGTTTTCTCTTCTGGCTCTGTAAAAGCGATCAGATTATTCGAAGTGCTACGTCAGGTGCTCTTAATAATGTCAACAACCATGCATTTGCTGTGCCAATAGTGAAAAATCGGTTGTGGGTGACGAAACTTGACTTGATCTACTTGGCTGGGTGTGGGTGGGCATGTCGAAAGTTGTTGAAAAGTGGTTTTTAGGGGTGACGAGTGGCCGTAAGAGTGATGGGTGTTGATTCTGTAAGCTCTCTAATTTTAAAGGCTTTTTGTATCTTGTGATGTCGTTGTGGGCGAGCTTGGACGCTTTCTCTAAGGGTGTCGATTTGGGGTGTCGAAAAAATGGTTGTTGACGTTGGTAGTTGCGAGATGGTTTAATGATGACAGTGAAGTCGACAGTTTTCGTCATCAGGAATTTGGTTTTATGAGCCGATTGAGCAACTTGGGTTTTTCGGTCGGAAATCGCGGCGAAAAGTCGTTCCGGACCTTCGTTTCGTGGGTTGTGGGCAGCGCGACTGTAGCTGTCCTGGTTTATTCATTCAGCGTGCTTTCCCTAGTTTCACTTTCAGGTGATATCGGTCTGAGATTTGTCTTGGGCACGATGGTCAGGGATCGGATCGACACTGGCGATTACGATTGGAATCCGGCCATGCCGGAGTTGGGTTCGAACATCATTCAGCTTGGTTCCAGCCCGATTCGAAATTACCCCGACCTGGTTCAGGCCTTGCGTGATTTGCAGGTTGGAGAGAAGCTGGATGTGGTTTGGGTCGATCCGCAGGAAGTGACGAAGCAGTCGAATGTTCTGGTTCGTCGACGTCCGTTTTGGACGTATGCCTCGTCGATTGTCTGGTTTGTGCAAGAGATCTTTATTTTTGTGATAGGTGCCCGGGTTTTCTGGAAGCGTCCGAGAGATCCGAGTGCTGCCATTTTCTTTTTGATTTGCGTTTTGACCTTTGGCGCCTTTATGGGTGGATATCACTGGACGGAAATTGTGATTTCGCGTCCGTTGATCCACGTATTCACAGCGTGCGGCGTTTTTCTGCCGTGGGCCAACCTCCATTTTTACCTGGTTTTTCCAACAGAAACGCCGATTTACACAAGATACAAACGATGGATCAATCGTCTGATTTATGCAGTTCCGACGATTTGTTCCTTGCTGCTTGCCGTCAACATGGTCTGGTTGCGTTACTCACGATTTTCGGAGTCGGGGCAGGCTTTGCAAGCGGCTGTCTGGCTTCGCTGGCTGGCATTATTTTGCGTTGGGCTATCGGCTTTGATTTATGGACTTTGCGTGATTTGTCTTTATGCGGGTTACAAGCGTGCTTCCACAGAGAGTCAGAAGGGGCAGATTCAGTGGATTTTGCTGGCCTCGATTCTCTCCTTGCCGCTGATTGTTTATGTGCTTTATCGAGCGGTTCTGGATTCCAGCATTCTAGGCCGGGGCGGTGCGGCGGCATGGCCTATGTTTGTAGTATCACTATTGTTTACAACAGCTTATGCCTTTAGCATCACACGCTATCGGCTGATTCAGGCCGACCGGTTATTAAGTCGTGGTGTGCTTTATCTGGCGGTATCGTTGGGTGCAGGGTTGGTCTATTCGCTCTTGCTGGTGGTCGGAGGCCTGTTTATTGGAGATCGGTTGCGATCTGGGGAAGGCTCGTTTGAGATCATTGCGGCAGCGGGATCTGCGCTGGTTTTGCTTGTGGCTTCGGGTGCGCTTCGCGAGCAATTTCACAAGGCCCTGGACCGACGTTTTTTTCGCGAGAAATACAAGTTCGATAAAGCCATGCGTCAGATTGAAGTGGCGTTTGAAAGTCTTTTGGATCGTGCCACTCTGAGCAATCGCTTATTGGAGGCAACAGGTGAGGTGATCCGGGCCGATTGGGGAGCCATTTATTTGACGGATCAGCCGGATGGATCCTTGGCCTTGCAAGCCTTTACGGGGCCTCAACCGGATGCGAGAACGATTGCATTTGACAGCCCTCTGATTGAATATCTTAAGGGGAATGCGGGCTTGCATTTGGATGAGCCGAATGATGAGGGGGATCGGCTTAAGGAATCGGCCAAGGATTTGATGATCTCGTTGGGCGCGGAATTGGCGGTTGGTCTGGAATCGACGGGTCGGCTTGTGGGCTTTTTGATTCTTGGTCCGAAGCCAAGCGGCCTGCCTTATGAGCCTGAGGAAACGGCCTTTTTGAGGGCCTTGGGGACAGTTGCGAGCCTGGGCCTGCATTCGGTGGAAATGCAGACCACATTGGAAGTTGCGAATCGGGAACTGAGAGACAAGGTCGAAAAAATTGCGGAGCAGCAGAGACGGATTCTGGTGTTGCAGGACCAGTTATCCCAAAAGGGAGTTTCCTTTTCTTGGACCCATGAGGATGGGGCCGATGCTTCCGGTGGATTGGGGCCAGGGCCAGAGGTGGCGGAATCTGAGTGCAAGGAGTCCGATGAGTTTTCGTCGATTATTGGGTCGAGCGTGCCGATTCGGGCCTTGATACGGCAGGCTCGGAAGGTGGCTGATTCCTCGTCGGCTGTGTTGGTTCGTGGCGAAACAGGCACGGGTAAAGAGTTGATCGCACGGGCGATTCATCAGGCGAGCCCGCGAAGTTCAAAATCGTATGTCTCTGTGCATTGTGCAAGCCTTTCGAGTTCTCTTCTGGAATCCGAGCTTTTTGGGCATGTCAAAGGTGCATTCACAGGGGCTGATCGGGAGCGGGCCGGCCGATTTGAACAGGCCGATGGTGGCACCATTTTTCTTGATGAAATTGGCGATATCAGTCTTGAGACTCAGATCAAGCTGTTGCGTTTTCTGCAGGAAAAAACGTTTGAGCGGGTTGGCAGTTCGCAGAGCATGAAAGTTGATGTGCGTGTGATTGCTGCCACCCACCGCGACCTTGAAACAATGATTCAGCAAGGGAGTTTTCGTGAGGATTTGTATTATCGGCTGAATGTCATCAGCCTGCGCACTCCCTCGCTTCGAGAGCGGAAGGAGGATATTTTCTCACTGGCCCTGCATTTTCTGAATACATGCGGCCAGAAGCTTCAAAAACCGGTGACAAAGATTTCTCACGAGGCGGTTGAAGTTTTAATGGCCTACAATTGGCAGGGGAATATTCGCGAGCTTGAAAATTGTATTGAGCGGGCGATTGTTTTGGCCGACGGTGATACGATCCAGACGGGCGACATGCCAATTGAAATCCAAACCGCAACGGGTCGTAACCCTCAGAGGGGGAAACTTGTGGGCCGATCCACAGTTCGGGCGCAGGCCCGGAAATTCAATTCCAGCGCAGAGGAGATTTGGGGCCGCGAGAATCGATCGTCGCAAGTGGTCTCCGCAAACTTGAATTCAAAGGTGGGTGTCGCTCGCGGTTCGATCAAGGAGATTGAGGAAGAAGCCTTGGAATATGAGCGGGTGCAGATTCTTGACGCGCTTCGAGAAGCGGGTGGAAATCGGAGCCAGGCGGCAAGGTTGATGGGCCTTCCGAGAACGACATTGTTAAGCCGGATGAAACGCCATGGGCTGGCCTGATCGATCATGACCAAGCCGATTCGCCAGAATGGCACATTTTGGGCCATGAGGTGATGTCCAGAGAAAAAGCGTTTCAAGCGTAAGGCCTGATGGGGCCTGATCGAGCCATTTCAGGGCTTCGTCGGCTTGGATTCGGCCACGCGTTTTGACCACGGCTGTGGTCCAACCCCAGCGATTGAGAGCTTGTTTTACGGCTTTTCGGTCGGGCGCTAGAATTTCTTGTACTTTGAATCCGGTCAGCCAGGGCGATTCGCACAAATTCGGTTTCGTTCCCGATAAATAGGCACCCTCCGTCGAGCATAATTGCAATTGATTGGATTTGGCAAAACTTGCCGCCAGGCCGGACCGCACCAAGGCGGAATCCACTTCAAAAAGATAGGGGCCAAAGTGTTCCGTCGAGATGGCTGCAAGATCGGTGCCAGACAAATGGCCCCGATAATTTGCTCCCGATGGCAATTGGGTTGCACTTCTGGGTGTATCGCCAGCCAGTTGGCCGAACCACAGGGTGGCTTCCTTGCATTCACCATTGAGGCTGATGAGTTCCATTTCGGTGCGTATATTGCATTTGGAAGCCTCCAGTTCGACGGTTTCAAAAGGGCTGCCGGGGCTGAGTTTGATAGCTCCGCCGGGATGTGTTTTCATGTAGCCCAGAAGGGTGGATAAATTGGGCTGAAACTCTTCGATTTGGAAGGTTGGCCTGCCTGACCTCTGTTTGGCACGTCTGTCGGGGTCGATATGAATGAAAAAATTGGAATTTAGGATGGGTCTGTTGGCATTGGCTTTCAGGAGTGTGACATTTTGGGCCAGATTGAGGTGATTTAAATTGAATTGCAATCGACGGAGGCAATCGTGGTCAAGATCAATTGCGATGATGACAGGCGAAGATTTTGCCAGGGCCATGGTATCGCCGCCGAGTCCGCAGCAGATATCTGCAACTGGCACCCCTTTAAATCGTAATGCTTTATGGTGTGCGACGGCTTGGTGAGTGGCTTGTTCGGCGCGTACAGGATCAAGCCAGAGCGATGCGGAGCAGGGGAATTTTGAGATCGCTTTTTGCCGGGCCTTGACGAGTCTCACGGCAGCATCGAATGGCGATGGGCCAAATTCGCGGCGTAACCGCTCCATTCTGGCGATTTTCAAGACGGGTTCTGATGCGATTTCCAGCAATAATTCTGCGATTGCCGGATTGGTCAGCACTTCGTATTCGTAATCAGCCTGCGATTTCATTTCGCGGTCGGTTTGAATGTCGGCAATTGTTTGAGCGGGTGTAGGGAGCGGTCGACCATGGGGAGTTTGATCATAGAATTTGCAGATGCCGAGGCATAAACGCTGAGGATCATTTCCAGGGCGGCCCGGCCGTCGTAAACGGAACATTTGGGCTGGCTGTCGGTTTCAATGGCTCGGATCAGGTCTTGTATGATCAGGCGGTTGGCTTCATGCAGGCCGGCTTTGGCGGAGAGGTTTTCCGGCTTGTCCACACCGGCTGAGGAGATTTTTTTCCAGCCGGTTTTTTCGGTGGTATTTGTCCAGCCGGGATCGCCGAGCCAGAATGTGGGAGCGAGCCAGCCGTGCTGGATTTCAATGACGCCTTTTGTGCCGTAAATCCAACCACAGAATCTCCGGTTGCGGTCGGCAGGGTCTTTTGGTCTGGAGGAAGCAAAATAGCCGATAACGGGCGATTGGTTGAAGCCAAACATGGCATTGATTCGGTCGCCGGCGAGCGGGCCGATGCCTTCTGCGCCTTGGCGGATGTGGCTGGAATTGAGATTTTCGCCGCGGTCGCTAACTCGGGAAAAGCACCATGCGGCATCGCCCAGCAGGCCTCTCATGATATCCATGAGGTGGATGCCAAGGACCATCAGGTCTTCGCCGCCGCCGCGGTGGTCTTCTTTGCCGCGTGTGCGCACTTCAAGAACTTCGCCGAGCTGACCAGAGCCGATGAGCTCTCGAACCCGGTCCCAAATTGGTGAATAGCGGGTCTGCATGGCCATGGCCAGCTTGATATGATGCTTTTCACAGGTGGAAACGATGGAGTCGGCCTCAGCCAGATCGGGGCTGAGCGGCTTCTCGCAAAAGACGTGGGCGCCATATTCGGCGCAGGCCAGAATGGCCTGTTTGTGGCCATCAAGAAATCGCGGGCAGATGGCCACCAGTTGGGGCCGTTCCTTTTCGAGCATTTCGCGGTAGTCTGCATACGACTTGCTGACGTTGAGGCGGGTGGCGGCTTTGGCGCGGCCGGCGGGGTCAGGGTCGGCCACAGCGACCAGCTCAATTCCAGGCTGATCGAGCAGGGCCATATCCAGATTATGACCATAATCGCCGCGCCCTGTATGGCCGATGACGCATGCTTTGTAGGACTTCATGGTGTTTTTTTCTGTGGTGATCAAAGCAGTGAATGGAGGGGGAGTCAGGCTTTGGTTTTGAACAGGAGCCGTTCGGCGGTGAGGCCCAGGATGTCGGCGCGCTGGTCAGCCGAGAGAAAGTCGATGCGATCGGTGATCAAAGAAATGGAATCTTTGTAGGTATGATTCACGACCTGAAACGGGCAATCACTTTCCCACATGAGCCGGCTGGAGCCGTAGGCGGTCAGGAGCTCGCGGATCATTGGGATCATGTCCGTGTAAGGAGGCTTCTTGGCCCCGAAGGCGTAATAGGCCCCAATTTTGACGTAGGTGTTTTTGTGGTTGGCCAGATTGCAGAGGGCTTTGACTTCGGCGGGGTTGATGGTGCCGCTGGAGCCGATCCTGCCGAAGTGGTCGATGATGACAGGGGCATTGGGGTGAAGTTTGGCCATTCGGTCGACTTCAGCAAAGCAGGTTGGATCGATCAGGCAGGAGATGACTTGCCCGGATCGGGCCGCTTCATCAAACATCAGGTTGAAACCATGTGGCTGGAGCCATTTGTCTGAAGGCTGGCGGGCATAGCCTGTCGTGATTCGAAATGCCATCACACCCTTGTCTTTCAGGGCTCGCATGGCACGGTCGGGGGCAGGGGCCAGTGGGTCGACGATCCCGGTGCCGACGAATCGATCCGGATATTTTGCGATCATATCGAGCATGTATCGATTGTCGAATTCGTAATAGCTCATCTGGATCAGGTTCACCCTGCCGATCCCTACAGGGCGGCAGTGGGCGAAGAGTTCTTCGGCTGTGAATGAGGCGGGCTGCATGTCGGCCTTCTTGAAGGATGCAGCGAGCGGATATTGAGCGATATCGGGCGTCCAGACATGGCTGTGGGCGTCGATGTAAGGCTCGGTTTTCAGGTCTAGGGGCGGGATGTTGGCGGAGGTCATGGGGGTGGTTGTTCCAGTTTCAGATTTGGCTTTGAACTTGCCTCAAAAATAACGATTTAGGCAAGCACTTCCGTGAGTAATCGGGAGTGAGGGACAAGCGGCATGGGGCGATTCTGGCGATCGTAAATGACTGTGGATGGGTCATGGCCCATGAGGTGGAGGGTGGTGGCCAGAATGTCCTTGGGCGAGACGGGATTATCGACTACATCGCTGGCGATCGAGTCGGATTTGCCGACCACTTCGCCGCGCTTGATGCCGGCGCCTGCCATGACCACGCTATAGCAGCGCGACCAGTGATCGCGACCGCCGCCATTGCCGGTTGTCAGTTTTGGGGTGCGGCCGTGCTCGGAGAGGAGCAGGACCAAGGTGTCGTCGAGCATTCCGCGGCTGTCCAGGTCGCTGATCAAGCCTGAAAGGGCCATGTCCAGGCCGGGCAGGAGCTCGTTTTTCATGCGTGGGAAGTGGTCCCAGTGGGTGTCCCAGCCTGTGCCTGCAAGCCCGAATTCGTCCCAGAAAACCGAAACGAATCGGCCGCCGGCTTCCACAAGCCGACGGGCCGTGAGGGCCGACTGACCGAAGAGTGTCATGCCGTAGGCATTGCGGGTCTGTTCGGATTCGCTTTTGAGTTCGAAGGCCTGGCGAAACTTGGGGTTGTCCAGCAGTCGATAGGCTTGGGCCCGGTTGCGGTCCAGGTTGTTGTTCTGGTCGGCCGATTCGTCGCGCCGGAATTGCTCGATCTGGTCGAGCAGAGTTCGGCGATGGTCGAGCCGGTCGAGGGTCAGGTCCCGATTCGTCGGATCGGTCATTCCGGGGAGTCTCAGGTGGCTCTCGGACGAAATTCCGCGATAGAACTCATAATCTTCCCAGACCTTGTCGGTGAGGGTTTTTTTGGCCTTTTTAGTTCCCTGGCCGATGAATTCTGTCCAGGTTGGGTCGTAGTTTGAGCCCAGAAAGCCGCCATAAGGGCCAGCCCGAGCGACCTCGCCGACCCGCTGCGATGAGAAGGCCCAGGGCAGCCCCATGTTTCTGGGGATTTCAGGCACAGTGCCTGGCTGATTTCGGGCATCGAGATAATCGACCAGAGAGCCCAGGTAAGGCCAGTGGTTGGGGGCGTGTGGATTGAGCTCTTCGGACAATGTCACCACGGGGTTGCCGGTCATGGCATAGGCCACTCCGTGCACGGGATAGGGGTGGGTGACAGATCGGATGATCGAGAGGCGATCGGTGATCAGAGCGGTTTTTGGAAGAAGTTCGTTGATTCTCAGGCCGGCGGTGGCCGACTCGATGGAACCGAGTTCTCCGCGAATCTCGACTGCCGCATTTGGCTTTGGGTCAAAGGTTTCAAGTTGGCTGTGGGAGCCGTAAAGGAACAGACAGATGCAGTGCTTGGCTTTGCCGAAACCTGGCGCAGGGCTGGCCGAACCCAGATTGGCCAGCGTGGGCCGGCTTCCCAGTGTAGAGGAGCCAAGAGCCATACCGCCGACCTTAATCAGGTCGCGGCGAGTCAGGCCTGAGCACAGGCGTTTGGCGTGTCCATTGACGGTGATCATGACGCACGTTCCTGCCCTGTATGGATGAAAGGGACGAGACGAAAACGAGGCCTGTTGAAAACTTGCAGAGGGCTAGACTTGAGGGGATGCCTTGATGAGCGGACCTGTTACATTATATCGGCTGGTTCGGAACGTACAACAAATCAATCGCACGAATTTGCGGAAAGCTTGATCGTGGACTGAAGTTCCGATGCCCAGCCCTGGTCTGGGTGGCTGTTTTTTTTGTGATCGAATGGGCTGACAGGTTTGGCGATCATTTTGCGGTATATCGGGGCGGCAGGGCGGTGCCAAGGTTGGACCGCTTGCCATAGAGATAGAGGAGGTGGTGGTCCAGATGCGTAATGTATTTCGCCAGAAGCGAGGCCAGAGTGACTTCGCCAGTCTCGGAGTGAATCCCCTTGCGGGCGAAATCCTGAGCCGGCAGGGTGCTGAGAATCCGAGTCATCCAGCGGCGATTGGCCGCAAAAATGGCCACAGAGTCTTCCATTGGGGCATTGGCATAATCCAGGCGTGCCAGCCAGGCTGATTCGTCGTAGGCCATCAGGGTTGGTTGCTCTTCGGCGATTACACGTTTCATGCGCTCTGCGCCATTGAGGTCAGAATCGACCAGGTGGGCTATCACCTGGCGGATTGTCCACTGGCCTGGCCCGATCGGCTGGTCCACTTTTGACTCAGGCAGTTCTGAAGTGGCATAAACCAGCAGGGGGCCGCCATTGGCATATCGTTTGATGACTTCCGATAGACTCATTTGAAAACTCAATTCCTGGCCTGGTTGGATCGGATCCGGATTCTGGATTTGCAGTACAATCTTCTGGGTGGGGGGCGTGCGTGGGTCGGCAAAAGAGCATTACGAAATGGAGAGTTCGCGTGCCAGCCTTCGGCCAAAAATTCCGAGGGCAATATAACTGACACCCGTGATGATGATCTCCAGGGAGATCAAGGTTCCAATGAACGTATTGCCAGAGGTTGGGAATTCCTGCCAGAGCATTAGGCCCAGAATGAATGTCAGAAATCCATTGGCCATTGTCCAGCCCCATGATGGAAACCGATAAATCAGACCCGCAAAGATGACCATCATGCCTTCGACCATGAACAGGGCACCCAGAAACAGGGTGATGGATTCAGCGGCCCGTCCGGGTCCTGTGACTATGACCAGGCCGGCGACAGCCCCGATGGATGCCGAGATCAAATGGAAGAAAAAGCCGCCCCAATCGCGTGAACGGTGGGCTGCCACAAGTTCGACACCGCCCCTGACAAGCAGGAGAATACCGAAATAGACCATGGTGGCGAGTGTCAGGGAGACCACCATTCCCAAGCCTGCCACACCGAGCAGGGTGATCAGTGTTCCAAAGAAGAGGAACCATGTGGCATTGCGTTTGAGCGGCAGAAGGTTGCCTTGCATAAGGTCGGTCGGCACGGGGTATTCTCTCCTTGGTGTAGGACTGGCTTATCAGGCAGAAGTCGCCTGAGCATGATCTCATTACGTCATGTTCTTAACTTTAACAAAAAACGGCGATCGATGAGAGTAAGAACCGCAGTCTCAAACGATTCTTTCATCGGGATTCGCAGGAAAAATTGGAAAGGGCTGGATCGTACTTGCGGGTAGGAACCGGCTGGTTTTTTTGAACGGGTTTTGAAAACCGGCGGGTTGCAGATTTTCATGCAGGTGGCGCTTCAAGCTTGACGAATTCGCATCAAAACGTGATGATTAAGGCATCGGGCAGGCCCCCTTGGCTGCCCAATTGCCATCAGTGCCCTCACAGCGAAAGGTCTGAAGTCGATGTCCACGGTTGTGCCCAAGCCGAGTAAAATTGAAGGAATCAAGCTGGCCAGCGAATATCTCAAGGGATCGCTTCTGGACGAATCGACCAACGGCTTGGACCATTTCACGGACGATGCTGGTATTCTCCTGAAATTTCACGGCTCGTATCAGCAGGATGACCGCGATTTGCGCACCCAGCGTAAGAAGCAGGGGCTGGACAAGGCCCATTCCGTGATGGTGCGGGTTCGCATGCCGGGTGGCCGATTTACGGCGGCCCAGTATCGGCTGCTCGACAACCTGGCGGGCGATCTGGGTAATGGCTCCCTGAGAGTCACCACTCGTCAGGAAATTCAGTATCACGGTGTCCCAAAAACCAGCATGAAAATGCTCGTTTCGACCCTTAACCGCTCGCTCCTGACCACTCTTGCCGCCTGTGGTGATGTGGAGCGCAATGTGCTTGGTTGCCCGGCGCCGATCAAGGACAATCGCCACGCCCAGATGCGTGAGGATTTGATGGCCTTTGCAGCCCACTTTGCGCCTCGCTCAAGCTCCTATTGGGATATCTGGCTGGACGGGGAAAAGCTTGAGGGGTTCCTGCCAGAAGATCTTTCCTTACTGCATGTTCCAACGGCTGGAGATGATCCGGTTGAGCCGATTTACGGCAAATCGTATCTGCCACGCAAATTCAAAACCGGCTTCGCTTTTCCGGATGACAACTGCACCGACATGATGGCCAACGATCTTGGTTTCCTGGCGATCCTCAGTGATGGAGAGATTCTCGGCTGGGATATTTACGTTGGTGGAGGCATGGGCACGACACCGAGTTCCAAACGGACCTTTCCTGCTCTTGGTGTGGCTCTTTGCTACGCAACCCGGGCCGATTTCCTGAAGATCAGTGAAGCCATCATCAAGGTTTATCGCGACTTCGGCGACAGATCGGACCGCAAGCGTGCCCGATTGAAATATATCATCGCCGACTGGGGGGTCGACGCCTTCCGTGCCAAGGTGGAAGAATACCTTGGCCACTCCATCTTTGCACCGACGGCCACGGCGATCACCTCGGTCGACGACCATCTGGGCTGGCACAAGCAGGGCGATGGCAAGTGGTTTCTGGGTGTTCCGATCGAAAATGGCCGGATCAAGAACGACGACGGCCTGCAGCTCAAGACCGGGTTGCGGGCGATTGTCGATCAGTTCGACCTTGGAGGAGCCTTTACCTGCCAGCAATCCATCCTGTTTTCGGAAATTCAGGAGTCGGACAAGGCCGCCATTGAGAAGATTCTTGAAGATCATCATATTGCCAGGGCCGACCAAATCTCGTCGGTTCGTCGCTGGTCGATGGCCTGCCCAGCCATGCCGACATGTGGCTTGGCCGTGACCGAAGCCGAGCGAGCCTTGCCGGAGCTTCTGGATCAAATTGAAGCGGTTGTGGCAAAGCTTGGCCTTGAGAATGAGGCGTTTACAATACGAATGACTGGCTGCCCGAATGGCTGCGCCCGGCCCTATAACTCCGATATCGGTCTGGTGGGCCGCTCTGCGGGCCGATCCGAAGATGGCAGCAGTGTTCCGGGCACATACACCATCTTTCTGGGCGGGCGGCTGATCGGCGACCGATTGAACCGGATTTATAAGGATTATGTGCCGTTTGACCAGATTCCAAGCGAGCTTGAAATTGTCCTGACCCGGTTTCGTAACGAACGCGAAAATGGCGAGAGTTTTGGCGAATTCTGTTTCAGGATTCAAATTGCAGCAGGTGAAGTGGCTGGTGGTGTGGAATTGCCACCAGAGTGAGGCTTGATCAGAGTTTGGATGGATCAGTGGCAGCACAAACGCAGCCTGCCATGGAAAGATGGATCATGACACGACTTTACCTGATGCGCCATGCCCAGACGGCGGACACTCAGCGGTTTCATGGAAGTGAATCGGACATTGGGCTATCCGAATGGGGCCACGAGCAAAGCAGGCTGGTGGCCGGCCATTTCAAGGGGTTGCCCATCAAGGCGATTTACAGTTCTGCCATGAAGCGGGCCGTGAGCACGGCCGCGCCGATTGGCATGGAACTGGGGCTTGTTCCGCAGCAGGTTCCGGCACTTCATGAGCGGAGCATGGGGGCCTTGGCAGGCGCGGACCGAAGCGCATTCCGGCACGTCTATATGGATGCCATGTCGGCTTGGTCTTCAGGCGACATGGATCACACCCATGAGACGGCTGAAAGCTTCCGCATGATGCGCGACAGGGGCGTGCCTGCCCTGGTTGAACTGCTCAACCGGCATCAGGCAACCGGCGACTCGATTGTGGTGGTGTCGCATGGAATGCTGATTCGAGTGCTATTGGCAAGCCTGATTGCAGGAATGCCGATTGCGGACCTGGGCGCGATCAAAATCGATAATGTGGCTGTCAACGAGCTGATCTGGTATGGCCAGTGGCTTGAGCCCATTCGGCTTTATGATTTGCCGGATGAGCTACATAACCCGCCTGAAGATAAGCCCTTTTGGTGAAAAAAAAAGGGCGTCTGCTGGGCCCGCTGGCTTATTTTGGTTTCTTGGATGCCGCCTTGGAGCTTTTCTTGGTGTTGGATTTGGCTTTTTTTGCAGCACTCTTGGACGCAGGCTTGAGGCCATCGACTTGATCCTCAGGTGCATTCATCGCGTCGGAGGTGGTTGTGCTGAGAGTCTCGACAGACTTAGCCTTGGCTTTGGAGGGTTTGGCTTTGGCAGAAGCAGACTTGGCCGATGCCTTCGCGGCTTTAGGGGTTGTGGCTAATGAGGGTTCGGATGTGCCTGTCAGGGCTTCAACAGATTGAGGATCGGCTGTCGTCGCCGTTTTCTCGGAATCGACTGGCGATGCTTTTGAGCTGGCTTTGGCAGGCTTGGTTTTTTTGGGTTTCCCCGAAGCCTTCGTGGATTCAGTGTTTTCAATCGGTGAGTCCGACTGCGGCTGTGCAGATGCAGTTACAGCCTCTGGCGTCAGGTCTGCTGCTTTGGTCGATGCTTTGGATGACTTGGCTTTAGCAGATTTTGAGACATCTTTCACTGATACCAACGATCCATCGGCTTCAAGTGCCTTATCCAAGGTGACTTTGGCCCCTTTGGTTGCGGCCTTCTTCACCACGACTTTTGGTTTCGTCTTGGGCGGGTTTTTCATGGCTTCATAGCCTGGGCAGATTGCATTGAACTGGCAGGATAGGCATTTCGGTTCTGCAATGGTACAGACTTCGTTTACAAATTCTTCCACCAAGGCAATGGCCAGATGAATTTGGGCTTTGGTGATATTCTTTTCAAAGATTCCACGAAGTGTGGACTGGTCGGCATTCTCATCGACCAATCCGAGCCGTTTGGCCATCAGCAGAATTCGGTTATCGACTGGAAACGCATGCCCGCCGAGGGTTTGTACCTGGGCTTGAGCCATGATGAAATCCGAGGTCAGGGCCTCATAATCTTTGAGTTCGTCTTTTGCTTCTTTGAAAGTCTTTTTGGCGATCCCGTCGATATCATACTTATAGTTTTTCTGAAAAATCTGTTTCAGGAATTTACGAATCGCCCTGGCTCGCAAATCGGAATCAGGAGTGTTTCCGATAATGTTCTGGATTTCGCGTAATTCACTGACTCTGAGTTCGTTGAGATCAACATAATTCGATTTTGAGAGAAAGTGCTCCAACGCCCGGTTGGAATCCTTCAGGCTTCGGTTCTCTCGCAAAATCGCCAGAATGACACTTTCAACGATCGGTCGCCGTGGCAATTCCTCAGCGTTTGGGAAAGCCACTTTCAATTCATCAATGAGTTGAGAGATCAAAATCGACTTTTGGTTTTTCGAAGCGGCCATTTTTGATTTGACTCTAAATACATTGGGAATCGCGGATCAATGCGTTAATGCGTCACTCAAGGCGATCATATCACACGGCTGAAGTTTCAATCACGCCGAAAGGTTCGACAATTCAATCGATTTCCACTTCAGTCCCGTCAACTTCGTCATGATCTGCCGATTCTACTTTCTCAGATTTGGTCAGTTTCTCTTCGGCGAGCGATAATTCAATCGCTTTCAAGATTTCCATGGTTCGCCTGGCGGAATTGTCAATTTCAAACTTCAGTTCCGGAGTGACCCGGGTTTGAAGTCTGGCGGCAATTTTCGATTGCAGAAAACCACGAGCGGATTGCAGTCCATGCATCACCCTTTTTTGTTCGCGTTCGTCGCCCGTGACGGTTACGAAGACTTTTGCATAGCGGAGATCATCCGTAACTTCGGCGCCAAGCACGGTCAGATTACGTACACGTGGATCACTGACATCGTTCAGAATGGCGGTCGCCACAACTTCACGAACAGCTTCAGCCACTCTCAGGGAACGGTGGGCACTCATGTTTGGTTACCAGTTCGCAGACTCTCATTTTGAAAGAAACAATTTCAGGCAACGCATAACCGCTACCTGAAATTGCCCTGAAAAATTAAAGTGTCCGGCGAATTTCCTCGATCTTGTAGGCCTCGATGATATCGTCCGTCTTCAGGTCATCGTAATTCGAGACTCGAATACCACATTCGAATCCTTCACGAACTTCTTTGACATCATCTTTGAAACGCTTGAGAGCCTCGAGCGATCCCTTGTAAATTTCACGGCCTTCACGCAACAGCCGGATTTTGGCAGAGCGTTCGATCGTTCCCTGTGTCACGAAACAGCCTGCAACCGTGCCGACCTTGGAGATCTTGAAGACCTGACGAACCGCAGCGCGGCCCAAATGGGTCTCCTTGATTTCCGGTACCAGCATCCCCTCGATTGCCTTTTTGACTTCGTCCGTCACCTGATAGATGATGTCGTATCGACGAATGTCGATCTTCTTGTCCTCAGCCAGGCTCATCGCACGGTCTTCTGGAGCAACCCGGAAACCAATCACGATTGCTTGCGAGGCATCTGCCAGTTGAATATCGCTTTCCGATATCCCACCAACAGCCCTGTGCAGAATCCGAATCGGAATCTCTACGTTCTCAAGTTTTTCAAGCTCTTTCGTCAGAGCTTCCAGTGAACCCTGAACGTCGGCCTTGAGGATGATGTTCAGACTTCTGACCTTTTGTTCGTTCATCCTGTCAAAAAGATTTTCGAGGGTGACAGAACTTCGCTCGGAACGGTCCTGTTCGCGAGATCTTGTTTTGCGATTTTCCGCAATTTCCCTGGCACGGGAAAGATCCGGAAGAACCGCAAACTTCTCGCCAGCTTCAGGAACCGAATCCAGGCCATTGACTTCCACGGGCATGCTCGGCCCAGCCTCTTCAACCGGTTCGCCACGATGGTTGAACAGGGCGCGAACCCGGCCATAGCCGTTGCCGCACACGATCACATCACCAATTTTGAGCGTTCCATCCTGAATCAGCATGGTGGCCACAACGCCACGCCCTTCAGAAATCTGTGATTCCAGACAGGTCCCGACCGCCGGGCGATTGACATTCCCCTTGAATTCTTTCAATTCGGCAATCAAAAGCAGGTTTTCCAGAAGCTCAGGAATGCCCGCACCTGTGTGAGCCGATGTCTTCACAACCAAAGTATCCCCACCATATTCTTCGGGAACCAGGCCATGCTGGCTGAGTTCACCAAAAATACGATTGAAATTGATGTTTGGAAGGTCAACCTTGTTCAAGGCCACTATGATCGGAACGTCAGCCGCCTTGGCATGGCTGATCGCTTCCAGGGTCTGTGGCATCACACCGTCATCCGCAGCGACAACCAGTACCACAATGTCCGTCACATTCGCGCCACGGGCACGCATCGATGTAAAGGCTTCGTGGCCGGGTGTGTCAAGGAATGTAATGGCATGGCCATTGTGCACAACCTGATACGCACCAATGTGCTGGGTGATTCCACCCGATTCATGGGCGGCAACGTCGGACTTGCGAATCCGGTCCAGAAGCGATGTCTTGCCATGGTCAACGTGGCCAAGAATTGTGATGATCGGAGCCCGGAATTTCTTGTCGCCTTCAACGGTTTCATCCACAAAGGCATCCAGCAACTCGTCTTCCGCCGTTCGTGCGGTGACAATCGACAACTCAACGCCAAACTCAAGAGCCAATTCAATGGCCGTCTGTTCAGGTAGAGAATCGTTGATCCGGACCGGCAGCCCCTGACTGAAAAGCAATGTCATGATCTGGTTGGCTTTAACACCAATCGCTTCTGACAAGCTTCGGACAGTGATCGGCTCCTCAATCTCGGCGTGCTCTTTACGTTGCTGCTGATTGCCAATCGGTGCCTTGACCTTGTGACGCCGTCGGTATTGCCTTGATTCTTCCTCGTCCACAGCCACCAGTACAGCGTCTACGGAAGCAGGAGATGTCACGCGATCCTTCTGACGCTTCTCACGCTGGACCCGCCTTACCGCTCGGTCACCAACAGCACCCGTCTTGGCTTTCTTGCGTTCATCCTCATCATCAATCGGGATCGGAGGAGCCGGGGTCGCTGACCCACTGCTACTGGACCCGGAACCACCCATCTGATTCTGAAATGAGGATTGAGATGGTCCGGAAGCAGGTGCCCCCATGCCCATCCGCGGCGCACTGCCCGCCATTCGACCGCCCGGCTGAGCCGACGCAGGTTTAGCCTGAGATGGTAATCCACCAATCTGGCCGGATTGCATCATGGCTTTGAGCTGATCAGGCGTAAATCGCTTGTCAGGACGAGTATACGAACCACCAGCAGGTGCTTGGGGAGCCGCCTGGGGCCGAGGCCCCTGCGACTGGCCAGGCCTCTGCTGGCCCACATTCTTTTGTTCGGAGGATCGGTGCAGCGGGCCTTGACCAACCGGAGCACCTGTCGGCGCAAACGATCGGAATGTCGGTGCCGTAGGACCTGAAGGACGAGGCATCTGGCGACGCTCTGTTGACACATCCGGTACCGGCGGCTTGCGATCCACAGGCTTCTGCGGCGCTTGCGGCATCCCTGGGGCTGGCATCGTCCGCCTGACACCTGAAGGATCGATATAATCCCTTCGGGTAAAAGGGCTTGGCGGCTCAGCAGGTGCGGCGGTTGCCGCTGGGGCTTCGACTTTCTCCACGACCGGGGCATCTGGCGAGGCCTTCGGTATCGATGCCGCCAAAGAAGGACGCTGCTGCAAAGGTGGCTGACTTGGCCGGTGCAGCCCTGTCGACATCACAGGCGTTTTGCCTGACTGGACCCCGGATGGACCAGTGCCAGGGCGAGGCGCCTGTTGCATGGGCGGCCTTTGATGAGGAGGACGCGGCCCGGAAGCAGGCGGGTATTGCATCGGAGGCCTCTGCATCTCCGCAGTCCGACTTGCTGGTGGCCCAGAAGCAGGTGGGTTTTGCATCGGGGGCCTTTGCATCTCCGCAGGCCGACTTGCTGGTGGCCCAGAAGCAGGAGGGTTTTGCATCGGGGGCCTCTGCATTTCCGCAGGCCGACTTGATGTCGGTGGGGCGATCAGGCCAGTCGGGGCCGGTTTTTCAGCCACAGGCTGCACCAATGTTGGTGCTGCTTCCGGTTTCGCTGCCGGAGCATTTGCCATGGTCTTAATTTCCGGGGCCTTGATGGTCTCGCCTGTTTTCGCCTTGGCCACTGGGGCAGGGCTTGATACAACAGGTTTGGACTCAACAGGTTTGGATTCAACGGCAGATCTTGCAGGTTCTGTAGTTGCAGGTTGGGCGCCACCGCCAAACTGCTTTCGAACAAGTTCGATCTGATATACTTCGAGACTGGCAAGGGGGCTGCCTTTAACGTTTTCCCCTTCAGACTTCAGAAAATCAAGTATTTCTTGGCTCCTGACGTTCAGCTCTTTGGCCATCTCGTGAACACGGGTGGACAACTCTCGCTCCTTCGTCGCCATATCTTGGTGTTTTGTACCGTATTAAGGTGATTGGTGATATCGTGACGTGATGAGTCATCGCGTAACGGTCAGGTTTGTTTGGGGGAGTCGTCAGATTAATCATCCGACGATACCGTCCCGGATGACGTATTCGATTCCAAGGCCGATTCAGCCTCTTCTTCGGATGTTGATTCGGACAACTCTACCTCGCCGTCAGGAGTCTCATTCGATCCCGCTCTTGCTGTGCCTTCGCTAAATGCTTCAGCAGTCTGAATTAAATGCTCTGCCAACTCCTCGGTCAGTCCCTCAATCGTACTGACCAAGCTATCCACCTCCATAACCGAAAGGTCATCGTATCCCAAAATTCCCTGTTCTACCAACCGCTCCGCAAGATCCACCTCAACACCAGGGATTTTGGTAAATGCGGCCACTGCCTTCTCAATATCGCCATCAAGCTCTTCAGCCGTTCGGATTTCAATGTCCCAGCCAACAAGTTTTGTCGCCAGACGGACATTCTGCCCCTTACGGCCAATCGCAAGCGAAAGCTGGTCATCACGGACCAGCACGACCGCCCGCCCTAAAAGGTGACACAGCATCACCTCTTCAATTTCCGCAGGTTGAAGGGCATTGGGAATCAAGACCTGAAGCGATTCGTTCCAGCGAACAATATCGATCCGTTCCCCACCCAGTTCATCCACTATGTTTTTAATCCGTGTGCCGCGAACACCTACACAGGCTCCAACGGCATCAATCTTATTGTCAAGAGAACTGACCGCAACCTTAGACCGGAACCCCGCTTCACGCGAAAGACCTCGAATCGAAATCACACCTTCCGATATTTCCGGAATCTCACGCTCAAAAAGTCGCCTTACAAAGTCCGGGTGTCGCCGACTTAGTACGATCTTAACCCGCTGGCCTGCCTTCTTCACTTCCGTGATGACGGCTCGAACCGGTTTGCCTATGTCAAACGATTCACCAGGGATTTGTTCGCTCTTGGGCAAAATCCCGTCGGATTTACCCATGTTGACCATCACCACACCACCCTCAATCCGCTGGATCGTGCCTGAGATCAACTCGCCCTGACGATCCTGGAACTCACCAAATTGGGAATCCCGCTCCGCTTCGCGAATCTTCTGGATGATCACCTGCTTGGCAGTCTGCGCCGCTATCCGGCCAAAGTCAGACTCCTTGACGATCGTTCCATCCCTCGTGGTCACGATATCGCCTGTCTCAGCATTGATCTCAACTTGAATCAAATCCGGCTCAATATCCGGATAATGCTTGCGTGCCGCTGATGTTAAAGCCGATTTTATGGCGTCAAGCAGCAAATGCTTGTCAACGTTTTTTTCCCGTTGGATTGTTTCGACAAGCCTGATCAGTTCAACACTCATTCAACGACTCCGCATCGGCGGGCATCCACGTCCAGCATTCACTCGCCTGACGTGCGATCTACGTTCTTTGGTCTTTTCGGACGGCAACATAAGCCATGATTAAACATGGATTTACATTCAGATCAATGGAATGGGTGAACACCTTGCAATGACAACCCGTTCCCTTCGATCGGTCAATCATGCTTGTTATTCGCATTCCTGACCATTCCGCCCCGCCTCATCATTAAAAGGTTTTTCGGCCTTCTTGTCAAGCGAAAGTGTTAATCATCCTTGAATTTCCTGATCTTTCTTCCAGTCATTTCTGTCGTTTCTCTGGATTTTTTCCGGCCCAATCTTTAACCTTCATTAGGCCGCCTCTCTCCGTTGAATCGGTCCTGAATCGCTCTCCAACTCTTGCTGCAATGCGTTTCGGTACCTCTTCCTTAAGGATCTCAGGTTCCACCAGTTTCTCTCCTCAAAATACTTTACGGAACGTCAAAAAATATGACCCGGAACCTTTGGATTGATACCCATGCACATGTCACAAATCACAAGTTCGCCGACAAGTTGGATCAAATTCTTCAAAATGCCCGTGAGGCTCACGTAAAATTGATCATCAGTGCCTCCACTACTGCCGATGATGCCCAAACTCTCGTCCATCTCGCTCATGCACACACTATTGTCAAAGCCGCTGTGGGTATTCATCCAAATGATACGCATCTCACTCAACCCGCCGACTGGCAAAGGGTTATTACTCTGGCTGACGATCCTGTCGTGATTGCCATTGGTGAGACCGGCCTTGACCGCTACTGGAAAGACGCTCCTTTTGATGTTCAGAAAGAATCGTTTCAAAATCATCTGGACCTCGCTCAGAGCCTTGGGCTTCCCGTCGTCATCCACTGCCGGGATTCCATGCCCGATATCCTCGAATTGCTTGAAGGCCGAAATCGTACCTTACGCGGCACCATGCACTGCTTCATTGGCAACACCGACGATGCCAAACGCTTGCTGGCACTTGGGCTGCATCTTGGTATCGGTGGCATTTCGACATTTGCCAACAAAGAGTTTGACTCACTTCGAGAGACCATCCGCCAGATACCTGAGGATCGAATCCTTTTGGAAACCGATGCTCCGTTTCTTAGCCCTCATCCGTTTCGTGGAAAGACCAATGAGCCTGCCCGGGTGGCCGTTGTGGGCGAGGCTTTGGCTTTGGTTCGGGGCTGGTCGGTCGAAAAATGCTCAAGCCTGACGACGGCCAATGCGGAAAATCTGTTTAGAAGGATCTAACAAGAGCCTGCCAAAAACCAGGCTCGTTTTGGGGTTAGACCCCACGTGTCTCAGCGCCCCAGATTACCTTGTGTAACTGCATCTGGAATCGGATCGGACGATTTGATGCCAAAATCCAATCCGCCAGTTCCTCTAGGCCCACGCTGCCATGGCTTGGGCTGAAGTGGACAGGGCAGAAGCTGGTCAGGTTGTACTCGTCGACAATCTCTACGGACCAGTCGAAATCGGCTTTGCTGCAAATCACAAACTTAACTTCATCGATTGGCTTGAGATGTGTCAGGTTGGACCAGACCATGGCCTGCGACTCTCCGGATCCGGGGGTCTTTACGTCCAGAATGACATGCACACGGTGATCGACCCCGAGGGTTGATATTGAGCCAGAAGTCTCAATCAAGACTCGTTTTCCGGCATCACAAAGGCGGGTCATCAGGTCGTAGACTTCGTGTTGCAGCAGAGGCTCGCCGCCTGTGAGTTCGATCATTGGCGTTTTGTATGCCAATGCGGCTTGATAGACCTCGTCCACCGACATAGGTTTGCCTTGATTGAAGGCATGGGCGGTATCGCAATAGGTGCAGCGAAGCTGGCAAGCGGTCAGGCGCACGAAAACGCATGGCCAACCAGCCCAAAGGCTTTCGCCTTGAAGGCTTCGGTAAATTTCGTGGACGATCAGAGTGCCAGGCGATCGACCGCTGATGGGCGCCAGGCGGCTTGCCATTGCGGTTTTGGATTCGGCAGCGATCTTCAGGTCGGCATTCGCCGTAACGGACATAAGCAGCACTCGTTCAGCAAGAGTCTGGCATCAGGGCGAACTACTTTCTTAAGTATATCGCCTCTAGCCCCGAACGTCCTGAAAATTTGAATGAACTGGCTTTGATTCCCATAATTTCCTGTCTTACATAAAGCTTCAGTGAATCAATCCCTCGACCTGAAACCGCGTAAAGGCATGAGCATCTGGAATCATTGAGCCTGCAATAAGTTCGGGAACGGTTTTGGCTAAAACAGAGGCTTCGTCGTGCTTGCCTTCGGCGGCGAGTATCACGGCCTCGACCATGACTTGGTCGCATTTTTCTACAAGGCCGCCTTGAGATAATTTTAGGAGCTTTCGAGCGTCCTCGGTTTTGCCTTCCCGGGCGTGAAGCCACGCATCCATAATCTGATAACTGGGTCGAACAAGAATTGGGGTTTTGTCTATGCCTGACATAAGTTCCGTCATATAAAGGCGAGCTTTTTCAAGATCGCCACTGTCAGCTGCGGCCAGGAATCCAAAATAGCGACCTCTGGCGAACATCTGATCGTCAGGTTCTACACGCAATAAGATGTTTAAAGGTAATGGGTTACATTCTGATGGGCGTTTGCCAGTGGCCACTTCGCTGGAGAGTTCCAGAAATGCCACATAAATCCCTACCTGTTCGGGTTTGCCACGACTCAGAAGCTTGATGGCAGCGCCGTCAGTCAAATATCCTGCCACACTTCTTGGGATGATGGATGTCACAAAAGCTAAAAGGCTTATGATGCCCATGAGCCAGAAGATGCTGCCTGGGGCTGATGATGGAAAGCCTGTCAGGGAAGCTATGAAAATTGCTGTCAGGCCCCATGATAGGCTAGCCAATGGGCCACCCCACAGCATGGTGAGATAAGCCTTTCGCAGATCCAGCCCAGGGATTGGCACCATGCCTGCAATACCACCTAAGCCAAGTCCAGAATTGAACATGGGGCGTATGGAGAGGCCTCGCTCGCCTTTTCGGCGAATCTGAACTGGCCAGAACATCATGAACGCGAAATGAAATCCGGCCCTAAGTCCAGCCAGAACATGCCCCAACTCATGCAAAGCCACTGCCAGAATGAAGGCCAGGATATTTCCACCTGCGATCCATACGAAATAGATCAGTGGATGCGTCAGATCATTGGCTTTCATGGCACTGGTGATGGGCCAGGCTGAGCCAAAGCCAACCAGGCCGCCGACGGTCAGTCGTAACAGTATTGTGAGGATTCGATTCACCGAAGTTTAGCCTGTTCTTCAACGCCCTTGTTTGACAAGATTCTGAATGCGGGCAGATTCCGACTTTACGAATTCGACGTCGAGGAACGGGTCAGGGCTGATGCGTTGGAATCGCACAACTCCATTGGCATCAATGATGAAGAGCCCGTGCAGGGGGGTATTTTCGAAGTCATCAAACGCAAAATGTTGTTTGAAAATGCCCAGGTCCGGGTTCGAAAGGATGGGCATCGGGAATTTGACGCCATCGGCATTGTTTTTCAGCTCGCGGGATTTTTCGAGGCTGTCGGTACTGACGGCCACGAGATCCGCACCCGCCTTTTTGAGGTTCTCAAAATCCTTGCCAAAAAGCTGTAACTGCTGCATGCAGTGGGCGCACTTGTTGCCGAGGAAGAAGATCAGTATGGTGTTTCGGCCCGATGCCTTGCGGTCGGACATTCTCCAGAGCTTGCCTGTGGTGTCGGGCAACTGGAACTCAATGGAAGGCGAGGCATGCCATGCCAGTGGGCCGAGATTTGAGAGGCTGACGGCATTGGGCACTATGGGTTTGGCCAAGTTCGGGTCGGTCGGTTCGGCCCAGCCTTTGGCTTTCCAGTTGGCGGTGATGGTCGCCAGCCGTTTTGAGATCTGTGTGGATTTGTCTGCATGGCGGAGGATGGGCACCAGTTTTTTGTAAGCCTCGTGGGCCTTTTCGGTCTTGCCGGCCGATTGCAGGACTTCCACATAATGGGCCAGCGGTTGATATTGGTTTTGAGCCTGATCGGACGCTTTTTTGGCCTCGACCTCGGCAAATCCGTAATTCTTGGCTGCAAAATGGAGTCGCGAGAGTTGTTCCGACTTCAGACCCGCTTTGGTAAACTTCTCAAACGCCGGGCCGATGTCGCCCGCCATAAGATCATTGTATCCCTGAAGTTCGGTCAGGACAGACTGAGAGGCTGTCAGCAAGGGTTTGTCGCGTTGCTTTTCGTCTTTTTTCTCTTGGGCGTCAACAATCACTTTGACTTCCGCGATCTGCTTGTTTACTAGTGCTTTATCGCTCTTTGCAAAAGCCGCCTGGCCCAGGGCCTGCCATTTCATGCGCTGCTCAATGGGGAGGTCGGAATAGTCCAGCAGTCCATTTTGGGAATCGCGAATGAGATCGTCCCAAAGCTCGTATTTTAGGTAGAGTTCTGTGAGTCGGGCCCGGCCGCTTCGCTGGCTGGAGCCTCCATCGTTTTTATGGTTCTTGGCAGGGTCGCGGGGCTGATCGACCAAGTCCCGGGCCACAATCAAGCCATCGTTCAGGCGACCGATATTTGACAGGGAAGTGGCCAGCCACTGGTTATTGTGTGCGTAGTTGTGGATTTCAAAAGGCATGACCCGATCGGCGATCATATAGGCATGATCGACCCGTGCCGAGGCTTCCTGCTGATAGGCGGCTTCAGGGTATCGCTGAAGGCCGGAATAGGTGTGCCCGGGCATGTGCCAGGCGTGTGCGATGCCGGGCGCGGTCAGGCCAAACTTTTCGGCAGATGTAACGGCCCGAATTGGCTTTACGCCGTCCCATAGATGGATGGTATAGTGATGGGCGCCGGGGTGTAGGGGGTTCTTGTTCTTGACGGTTTCAAGCACGATGTCCACTGCCTTGCGATTGCCAACCCCGCCATTGACCCGCCCGCCTTCCCAAGCGGCCTGGGCATACCAGGCTCGGGCGTTGAGATCGTCGGGATAGTCCTGAACGATCTGATCCAGGCCGTCCTGCCAGCCATTGCGGCGGTTTTTTTCGTCTGTGGCCGGCTTGTGGAATTTTTCGAGGGCGTCCAGATACGCCAGTTCCCGGGGCGTGATCTTCACCTTGGCCGCCACCTTGCGAGCTTCAGCCAGAAAGCCGTTGGCTCGCTTGGCATTGTTCACATTCGACATGGCCATGCCCCAGTAAGCCATGACGCAGTTTGGATCAATCAGGGCGGCTTGTCGGAACGACCGCTCTGCCTCAAAATAATAGAACGAATGAAGCTGCGCAACGCCTTGATTGATGAATTTCTGGGCCAGTGCCGATGCTGTGGTCACTGCCAAAGGTGTATCGCCCTGGCCGGGTTTGATCACCGCAGATCGCCTTGGGCCTTCGTTAAAGGCCTCGCCGTGGATCGAGTGACCGGCCGCGGGTAGGGCCGGGTTTGTGGCTGTTGCGGGTGCCGTGACTTTCGCCGGAGAACCCTCTTGTGCGGAAATGCTTAACAGGGGCACGAGCCCAGTGCCGCACAGCCCACTAAGGAGTATCCGGCTTAGAGATTTGTGGAAGGTTCTCTGCATCATGATGATTTAAACTCCGAAAACGAACGGATTGGGGCGGAATTGTTCGGGGAAGTCATTGATGATATGTTAAACTTGGAGATTGTCAAAAGGGAATGAGGATGTGAAGATTCAGGCCGGATTTAAGATCAATAAGATTGGTTTTTCCGGTTGTCACTTGCAGGGGGAGGTTTTTTTGATGGCCTTTGAAATTGAAGCCAAATATCGTCTGCCGGATCAAGGCCAGGCCCTTCGCTTGATTTTAGCAGAGCTGGGAGCCGAAGCCTTGCCTGGTTGTGTTGTGGCCGATACCTATTTGCGACATCCCTCGCGTGATTTTGCAGAGACCGGCGAAGCTTTCCGGATTCGTCGCGAAGGCGATCATAATGCCCTGACCTACAAGGGCCCCAAGAAGTCGACTTCAGGGGTTAAGACACGCACAGAAATTGAAATCGGGCTGAGCAGTGGCGATCAGGTCTTTGCGGAGTCCCGAGCAATGTTCAAGGCCATGGGCTTCAGGGAAGTTCTGACGATCGAGAAATTTCGGGAGCCGTTTTCGCTTAACTACAATCATCGCCAGGTGACCGTTGTGCTTGATGAAGCAGGCGCTCTGGGCCACTTTGCCGAAGTGGAATTGATCGTGGTGGATGAGACCGACCAGGCTGCGGCCGAGACGTTCATCAAAGCCATGGCCAAGCGGCTCGGGCTGATCGATTATGAGCCTCGATCCTACCTTCGAATGTGGCTGGAGCATGCGGAGCGGGGAAAATGAGGAGGCCAGAATTTTGGTCGTATCCTTCTGCTAATCAGGTTCTTATGGTGTTTCAGTCTGCGTCTTTAACGCAGCGAAACCCAAGGTGATTGGCGCCTGAATCGATGGCTCCTTTGCCTCTGGCTGCCGGCAGGTAGCGAATGCAGTATAGGTCGCTGCACAAAAACGAACCGCCCCGGTGAACCCTTTTGGGAACGCCGGGCTCCTGTGGATCAAAACTCTCGGCAGGCCCTTTGGGGTTTTTGGCATCAAAATTTTTGTAAGAGTCAGGCCGGTACCAGTCCGAGCACCATTCCCAGACATTTGCAGACATGTCATAAAGCCCAAACCCGTTGGGCGGATAGGACCTTACGGGCGCAGTGCTATAAAAACCATCGGCCTTGGAATTGGTTTGGGGGAAGTTGCCTTGCCAGTTGTTGCTCATCCATTTGCCGCCGGGGTTTAGATCGTCGCCCCAGACGTACTTTTTTCGTTCCATGCCGCCGCGTGCGGCACGTTCCCACTCGGCTTCGGTCGGGAGCCGTTTGCCGGCCCATTTGGCATAGGCAAGGGCATCGTCATAGGCGATTTGCACGACGGGGTGGTCCATGCGGCCCGTGATCGAGCTTTCAGGCCCCTCGGGGTGTTGCCAGTTGGCCCCTGGCTGCCATCTCCACCACTGAAGAAAATTGTCGAGTTCGACCGCAACTTCAGGCGGGGTAAAAACAACGGAGCCGGGCACAAGCAGCTTGGGGTCGGCCCCCGGGAAATCCTCTGCCCGAGGCGCAATTTCGGCAACGGTTTTATATCCAGTGGCTTTGACAAAGGCTTCGTACTGACGGTTGGTCACTTCCGTAGAGTCAATCCAATAGCCACTCAGCTCGATCTCACGCACGGGGCGGGCATCTGGCATGGTCGGATCTTCGGCCCCGATCCAGAATTTTCCGGGCTTGATCCAGACCATCCCTTCATGGGCTTTTCCGGCGACGGGTTGCGAAGCTTTTTCTGAAGCCGGACTGGCTGCTTTTGTCAGGATTGAGAAAGGCTTCGACGGGGGATCGCACACGGCAGGGTCGGTGCTGGTCGCCGATGGGCTTTGAGGTTTTGTTGACAGCTCAGGGGCAGCCTGGGCCACTGACACCGGCCCCACGGGCGGCGGGGTCGACTTCGAGCAGCCATGAATCGCTGCCGTGATTAGGCTCAGAAGGGCCAGCCGAGTCGTTGGGTTCATCGCGGATTTACCTTGCCTGAGGTCGAACAGAAGTGGGAAGTTCGACCACTTTTTTCTGGGGGAGCGTTGATATGTACAGAAAGCGGCTCAGCAGGCATTGCCAAATCTTGTATTGAAAGCTCTAGTGCGGTTTCAGGCAGATTGACAGATTAATTATCCCAAAGCAGGGGGCGGATCGCCAGAGGCCGGCTTGGATTGGTTTTTGATGAGGAGCGATGCCTGGATTGGTTTTTGCTCTGTTTTGTGCAACAGTCAGAAGTTTTTCGAGACGAGTGAAACCAGGCATTTTGAATCCCTAAATCGTTTAATTGTATGGTGATTCGCAAATCAGACGATGTGTGACCCGGAAGACTTTTTTGATTCAAGGCGTCACACTGCCTGAAAAATGACTTATAATTCGAAGGACCTAAAAGCAGGTGCCACCATCGTGCTGAGCCAACCGGGATTCATAACGACCTTGCCGACATCAGAATGTTGGTAATGTCAGAGAAGTCCCGATCACCAGGTTCAGAAAACATAAAAGCTGACCAATCGGATCTCACAAGCCATGCAGCTCGAACAATTCACACCTCCGGAAATCAAATACAAGTCCATTCTGCTCTTTGGAATGCCTGGCTCGGGCAAGGGCACGCAAGGGCTGATTCTTGGTCAATTGCCGGGCATGGTGCATGTGTCGTGCGGGGAGATTTTCCGTAAGCTTCCACGTGGTGGCATGTTGGGTAAAGAGGTCATGGCCTT
Source organism: Candidatus Kuenenia stuttgartensis (assembly GCA_945865635.1). GTDB lineage: Bacteria > Planctomycetota > Planctomycetia > Isosphaerales > Isosphaeraceae > QWQI01. Next base: position 66,723 of record CAMBEP010000005.1, on the reverse strand, counting down.
TACGTCGCAGGGCAATCTGGTTCCCGACGATTTGACGGTGCGAATTTGGAGCCGTCACCTGAAGATACTTGAGCTTCAGGAGTTTTTTCTTCCTGAGAAGCATGTGCTGATACTGGATGGCCTGCCACGTAATCTGGATCAGGCCAAGGCATTGGCGGGGACGCTTGATGTGCTCCAGATTTTCCATCTTGACATTGAAGATGCCGAGAAAGCCAAAGAGCGGCTCAAATCCCGCGCCCTCAAAGAAAACCGGCTTGACGACACCAACGACGAAGTCATACGCAAGCGTTTACAGACCTATTACGATGAAACTTATACGACCCTGAGCTTTTATCCGAAGGAATTGGTCAGCAATATCGACGCGTCCCAGTCGCCCTTGCACGTACTTCGTGATATTGTAAACCGACTGACAGAAATCCTGCCTGGCAAGCTGACATTATGACTCACCGGCTTCCGGAATTCATGGTCTTGCTCGCCAGAAATTGTTTTATCAACATCGATTGAGGCGAGCCTGATACCATGAATCAAAGTCCTATGGCCAGTCGTTCGGTCGCTCAGGAGCAACAGGCGGAGATACCTGAACTGACCCGATCCGCAATTTTGGTTGGGATTGTTTTGGGGATTGTCTTTGGTGCGTCAAGTCTTTATCTCGCTCTGCGGGTGGGCATGACCGTTTCGGCATCGATTCCGGTGGCGGTCCTGTCAATCACTTTGTTTCGGGCCCTGTCGACCAAGTTTGGCTTTCCGCGAGCGACAATTCTTGAGAATAACATTGTTCAGACCACAGGCTCGGCCGGTGAATCGATCGCATTTGGGGTCGGTGTGACCATGCCAGCCGTGATGATTCTGGGTTATGACCTGGAACTCACGCGGGTCATGCTGGTGGCGTGCCTGGGCGGCCTGCTGGGAATCTTGATGATGATCCCGCTACGCCGGGCTTTTATCGTAGAGCAGCACGGTGTCTTGAAGTATCCGGAAGGTACAGCCTGTGCCAAAGTTCTGGAAGTGGGCGAGGCAGGCGGCTCCTCTGCCCGCACGGTTTTCACCGGTTTCGGCATCGCGTTTTTCTATCAAAGCGCCATGCAGGCCCTTCATCTCTGGAAAGAAATTCCAAGTCTGGCACTGGGCTGGCTCAAGGGCGGCGTGATCGCCTGCGAGGTTTCGCCCACATTGCTTGGAGTCGGCTATATCATTGGCCCGCGAGTGGCATCGATTATGGTAGGTGGAGGTATTCTGGCCGCCCTGGTCCTTACGCCTATGATTGCCTTTTTTGGTCAGGCGGGTCAGTCGGCCATTTTTCCGGGTAGCAAGCTGATTTCTGAAATGTCGCCCAAAGAGATTCGGGACGCCTACATTCTCTATATCGGCGCAGGTGCTGTAGCCACTGGCGGATTGATCTCCATGGCCCAGGCCTTGCCCATGATTTTCGCGTCGATCCTCTCCGGGATCAAAGACCTGGGCCGCGGCAAATCGGGGGCATCCAACGATCGTAAAGATCGCGACCTGCCACTTTGGGTAGTTCTGGGCGGAGCCTTGCTCCTGGTCAGCATCATCGCAGGCTCACATCTGATTCCGACGGCTTTGCCGGGCCGAATCGTTGGGGCATTCATGATCCTGATTTTTGGATTCCTCTTCGTGACGGTTTCAAGCCGGTTGACCGGCGAAATTGGTAGCAGTTCCAACCCGATTTCAGGCATGACCGTTGCCACCTTGCTTCTGACGTGTCTAGTGTTCGTCATGGCAGGCTGGGTAGGTGCGGAATACAGGCTGGCGGCTCTTTCGATAGCCGGGATTGTCTGTGTGGCGGCTTCCAATGGCGGAACCACCTCGCAGGACCTCAAGACCGGTTACCTGGTCGGAGCCACACCTGCTTACCAGCAACTGGCCATTCTGGCGGGTGCCTTAAGCTCGGCCATAGTGATTGGCTTCACATTGATGCTTCTCAATGCGGCCAGTACGGTGGTGACAGCCAATCCGGAATATTTACCCAAGGTGAATGCCCCGAATGTGGCGGAATTGATGGAAACTGAATCCGGCCCAGATGGGAAATCCTACAAGATTTGGCGAGTTCTTAAGTCCAAGCCTGGAGTCTCTGCTGGTAAATATCTTGTTGATGATACTGGTAAAGCGAAATATCTGATCGATCCAGCCATCAATGGCCGTGTGAACAAACGTGACGATGGTTCGGAGGTCGTCAAGTTTGATGCCCCCAAGGCTTCGCTCATGGCCCTGATCATCGACGGAGTTCTTCAGGGCGACTTGCCCTGGGGCCTGGTCGCAATTGGGTCTCTGATCGCAGTGGTGCTTCAGCTTTGTGGTGTTCCGGCTCTGGCATTTGCCGTGGGCGTGTATTTGCCACTGGCGGCGTCCATGCCAATCTTTGCCGGCGGCCTGATCCGCTGGCTATGCGACCGAAAGGGGCCGAAATATGCGGAAGGCGAGGAAGATTCCAGCCCCGCCGTGCTGTTTAGCTCAGGCCTGATTGCCGGCGGAGCCATCGCAGGAATTCTGGTGGCCTTGCTTGCAATCATTCCAGGTCTCTCAGGATTGGTCGATATTGGTCAACATTTGCCATCTGGATTCCATGAGAGCGACGCGGTTGCCATGGGAACATTTGCGATTCTTGCCTTGATGATGATTCTGGTGGGGATGGGCAAGTGGATGGGCGAATCGGCGATCCCGAACAGCGATGAGCCTCAGTGAGTGACTGCTGATTCGAGGCTTGACAAGAAAACTTGATGCTTACTAGCCTACCGAGCCTAGCAAAGTAGGGTGGGGTGAAGCCACCCCTCTTCCGGGACGAAACATCAAGGCTCATGCCGGATTTCGGGGTGGTCCTTAAACTGCTTATGAATTGGCTTTAAGCACCAACGGTGCGGCCCATACCAGCCAAGGCCAGCGGCCTTGGTCTTGAGGACGAAAAAGAAGAAGCCCTACCTGATTCCCCCCACCGCTCGGCCCCAGGACCAAAAGGTCCTGGGGCCGAGCGGTGGGGGGATGATAATTGTTTAATTCTTATTGGCTTACGAGTACCTTGGGCGTTGCCCAAGGCTTTTATGGGTCGGGCCTTAGGCCCTAAAACCAGATTACATTCAATACCATCACCCTGGAATCCGGAATGAGCCAAGATTGTTTCCATGAACGCTACCCAAAAATCTTGGTTTTTTGCGTGGAATCGGCTTGTTTTTGAACTGAGTTAAACAAAAAGTATTTAAACTAAGGCTTGGTTGTTGGACTGGGTGAGATACGTCGTCCTACAAATAATCGCGTTGCTAAATACTCGAAAAATTGCTATTAACTTAAACCAATGTTGGTGGTTTGGCATGAATCATGAATCGAGATCATGTATGATGACGAATTCAACTTAAGTCATCACGCAATATTCATGGTTTTACGTGTGAGATATTCACGCGGGTTTATCAAAATATTATAGTCACTAACTTGTTCGTGTACTCCGTAGGATATTGACGCGATGAAATTCAGGCTGATTGAGCAATATCTTTTTGCTTTCGTAGTATGTTCACTATTCGGATGTTCTTCCGAACCTTCCCGCTATGCCGCCACTGGCACAGTATCAATGGATGGGGCTCCTGCTTCTCTTGTCATCGTAAGTTTCCATTCGGTTTCGGGCGATGCCAAGGCAAGTGGCAGTGGCAAAACCGATGAGGCCGGCAAATTCACAGTGGGTGAGGCCGGGAAGAATTCCGGATTCCAGGCCGGCGAATATAAAGTCACATTTTCTCAGACACTGGTCAAAGGCAAGCCCACATTGGCCGGGAGCGGTGGTAAGGCTGAGGAAAAGACCGCAACTGAAAGAGAAGCCGTTGCCGATGAGTTTCGCAGTATTGATAAAACTCCGGTCACTGCCAGAATTGGTAGCGGCTCAAACGATTTCAAATTCGAAATCAAGTCCAAGAAGTAATTCCATTCCTGACCTCACTGTCCTTGTTCTACATCAAGAAAAGGTATCTACCATGATTCGTCGTCGTGCTTTTACACTGATTGAACTGCTGGTCGTGATTGCGATCATTGCCGTTCTGATTTCGCTTTTGCTTCCTGCCGTTCAATCGGCCCGTGAAGCAGCCAGACGCACTCAATGTGTGAACAATTTGAAGCAGCTTGGGATTGGTCTGCATAATGTGCACACCACGGAAGAGCGGTTCCCACCGGGTGCGAATGACAGTGGAGCCTTGTGGTCTTCGTGGCTTGCTCCATATTTCGAGCAATCTGCGCTGAACTCAGCCATGTGGATTCTGCCTGAAGGTGGCAAATGGGATGATGGTACGCAGGGCCCAGCCGGATCGAACGGAAACTGGGCTTCTCCTGATCCTGGATTTGCCAACGCCAGAATCGACGTAGCGGGAGACGTCGGTGGTGCAGCCGGCCCAGCAACAGAGCGTTGTGTGGCCGCTTGCGAGGTCATGGTCAATGTCCTGCGTTGTCCGTCTTCGGGTCTTCCCGAGCATGTTTATGGGCCATCCTACGAAAATTGGATTGTCCAAAAGCGGGTTCCATCAAACTATGCAGTCAATGGCTCAGGGACCGCGGTGCAATTCTACAAGGACACCGACATGCTCAGCACCATTGGTTCCAATGGTGCCTTCCGCCTGGCCCGGACGGTCAGTGGTCAGGCTCTTGGTGGCCGTCTTCGCATGCGGAACTTCACCGATGGTCTATCGAATACGATATTCATTGGTGAGGAGCACTATACGCTCAAGTCCACATATTCCGTCGCTGAGCTGGATCTTCAAGGTGTTAATCGCCGTAAGGCTGTCTGGCAGTTTGGATCTGACAGTATCGATTGCTCCTACGGTATGAACGAAGGCTTTGGCAGCACCGGTGTAAAGATCAACTTGCGTTCGCCAGGGGCAACTGTCAACAGTGGTGCTGCACTTGAAGCTTACATCATCAGCTTTGGGAGCGCGCACCCCGGCGGGGCCAACTTCCTGATGGGCGATGGCAGTGTCCGATTCATCAAGGACAGCGTCAGCCAGCCGACCTATACCGCTCTCGGAACTCGCGATGGCCTTGAAGTGATCAGTGGCGATAGCTATTGATCTCCGTTTGCGATAGTCATTGAAAATTGTCTGACATGGGCCCGGGTTGATTCTCTGAAATTCACCCGGGCCTTCTCTCTCAAATTCACCGGTCCAGTCCAGGGAGTTTCCAATGTGGATTCGTTCACGGTCAGGCAAAATTGTTTTAGCCACTCTGACGACCACAGCCGCAGTGGTTTATTTGATCTTTGGTTTTAAAAATGAAATGAAAATTTCACCTTCAACCAGTACGAAGAATTCAGTGAATCATCATCTGAATTACGACATTGTTTTTACCTCACGCACCGAACCGGCCAGCCTGGAAGCCAGGGCACCTGAAACCGAACCATTTCGCGAGCCCGTTCAGGCTCCATGGGCTGCAAGTCAGGGCCGGTTGCGGTTACTCGACCGATACGGAAGACTTTATGAGCTCACCTGGGGCCGGTTGCTTCCGGATGGCTCGTCTCTGGTGGATGTCATGAGTCCTTCGGTTTCACTTGACGGAAAGCGAATCCTGTTTGCAGGCAGAAACAGCGCGAATGCACGATGGAGGATTTACGAGATCCAATCCGATGGATCCGGGCTGAGGAAATTGACCGGCGGCCTGGATGATCCAGGCTGCATTGCAATCCCTCCACTCCGATTCCGGGCCGATGGATCGCGTCTGTCCGACACGGAACGGATGAAACTGGATTACGATGATATCGACCCTACGGACCTTGGCCCCAACGGCTTTGCATTCGCTTCAAGTCGCCTGCCCGACCTTGGTCGAGACCACACCAGGCGAGCCACTCAAATCTGGACATGGGCACTGGGTGCCAAATCCCCTCAAGCTGTCACTGGAAATCGCAACAATGACCGATGGCCAGTTCTGATTGCAGGCGACCAGATCCTGTTCAGTCTCTGGAGTCGTAATCGTGAGGCTGTGACTGCGGACCTCTCTGAATTGAAACCGGTCTCGGCGGGTGGCGAATTTGCGACTCATCCAACCGACAACTGGATGGCCAATGTGGTCATGACCAACGCAGCCCAATTCGGTTATGCCATCAAAAGCGTGGAGCCTGTCTGGCGGCCCCGTCCATTATTCAACGGGCGAATTGTATTCATGACTTCACCCAAGCCGAACTCGCCTATGAAATTGGCTCAAGCGGACTGGGGTTATATTCGCACAGCTCCAAGCTCATTGCCCAAGGGTGAAGAATTGCCCTATGAGGGGGGCGCCCAGCTTTATTTCGGACCTGACCGTGATCAGGACGGCCGCGAATTGTCCGCCGCTTGCCCGTCTCCAGCACCTGATCATTCTGTCTTGTTTGCAGCCTCGCCCACGAACTCTCCCTCTTCTTCATATGGCATCTTTAAAGTCACAGATGACTGGACATCCGGATCCTCTCTCCCGGAGTTGATTTTTGACGACCCTGATCTGGTCGATAGCGAACCTGTTGCGATCTATCCCCGGCGGTTTGAGCCTGAACCGAGACGAATTGAGCCACCTGTTGTCGAGGGATACACGCCTCCGAAAACGATCAAACTCGTTTCAGGTGAGGAGTACAAAGGCCCTATGGGTTATCTCGAAAATATTGCAATGAGCACAGCCATTCGTAATCCGATCCCGTGGCATGACCGATCGGGTGGTGTACGAATCGATCCACGAGACAATCCGCTCGTCTCTCCACCACCGAATGTCACTTCTGTGGCGGTCTATTCCGCAAATCGAGATCGGTTTGATCACCCTGATCAACTTCGCGTGATCGGTAGTTTTGAGAAAACCGTGGTTTTGCCAGTCATCGGCAAAGACGATTTCAGCGCCTGGATTCCGAGTGATCCACTCAAACCAACTGTACTAGTCGGCCAGGATGAAAATGGAAATGTTGCCCGGTGGAAAGGTGTGACCTCTAAGGACCATCCTGAACGCACTTATTTCGCCTACGCCGGCGACCACTACAGCGGAGTCCGCCAAAACGGCTACCACTATTGCAATGGCTGCCATACAGGCCATACCTTTACGGTGGTGGACCCCAAAGAACGGATTGGTAAATCGTGGAATAAGCTCTTGAGCAAATAATACGGATTCACCTGAGAACTGACGTTTTAATTCACCATGCCGCTCCATGATTCGTAGCTCAGTATAAGATAATCCGATACTCGGAAATTCAAAAAAAACGGGGCTTTGTCTGAATCAAGCGAAAACAAATCGGCTCCCCCTTAGCCCTTGATAAACTTGCTCTGGAAGCAACGCGCCTTATCTTATTGGAATTCGTCAAAAACCCTACTCTACGCTTTTCTGGGAGCGGATTATTCTATGAGACTTAACGTGTTATGGTTGGCATGCACCTCGACATCCAGAACAGTTCGGGATAATCTAAGGGTCAGCTTGGTGACCCGTGTCGCCAACCCCTGTTATTGGAGAGCAGGCCAATAGAACGGTAATAAAGTTGTGCCGAACGTGCACTCACTTCTGGAGATCCGTTTTCTCTTGGCCTTCTCGAAAAATGGACGTAAAACATTGTCCGATTGACACAGGAGCATTGAGCGTGATTCGACTGGCACTGAAATTCGCCCTTCTGGCGACGTTTTGCATGGGAGTCTGCGGCGTGATTGAAGCCGACGAGGGCATGTGGGTTTTTGACAATCTTCCGCTCAAACACCTGAAAGATAAGTATGGGTTCGAACCAGCCCAGGCTTGGATCGATCAGTTGCGTGGCTCGGCGGTCCGCTTTAATAACGGCGGCTCCGGTTCGTTTGTCTCTACCGATGGCCTGGTCATGACCAACCATCACGTCGGTGCCGACACGCTCCAGAAGCTCTCTACCAAAGAAAAAGACTATTACAAGGTCGGCTTCGTTGCCAACACCAAGGCCGAAGAACTGAAAGCTCCTGACCTCGAACTGAATGTTCTGGTCGATATCCGCGACGTCACGGCCGAAGTGCTCGCCTCTGTCCCTAAGGACGCAACCGATGCTGCCGCCAACGCCGCCAAGCGTGCCAAAATGGCCGAAATCGAAAAAGCGGCCACCACCGCCAACAAGATGCGCAATGATGTGGTCACACTCTATCAAGGTGGCCGTTACGCACTCTATACTTACAAGAAATATACCGACGTCAGGCTCGTCTTCGCCCCTGAATTTGACATCGCCTTCTTCGGCGGAGACCCAGACAATTTCGAGTACCCCAGGTTCTGTCTGGACGTCTGCTTCTTCAGAATTTATGAGAACGGTCAGCCTGCCAAGCCCAGACATCATCTAAACTGGAACACGCAAGGTACCAAAGAAGGCGATCTGACATTTGTCGCCGGGCATCCTGGCCGGACCAGTCGGCTCTTCACGGTCGATCACCTAAAATACCTACGTGATACCAGCCTGCCATTTTTGCTTGACTTGCTCAAGGATCGAGAGGCATTCCTCCTGGAGTATGCCAAGACTGGCGAAGAAAAAGCTCGGCAATCCAAAGAGGATCTTTTCAGTTATCAAAACAGCCTGAAGGCCCGAATGGGTGGATACACAGGCCTGAAGAGCCCTGAATTCATGGCTTCGAAAGAGGCCGCCGAAGCGGCATTCCGCAAAACAATCGAGAGCGATGCTTCCATGAAGGAAGCTTATGGCGATGCTTGGTCCAAAATTGCCGCTGCCGAAATTGTGGCCGCAAAATCGCTTGTGAAATACAATTTCATCGAACGCGGCCTTGGCTTTGAAAGCACTCTCTTTAGCCTGGCCAAAACCCTGGTCCGCCACTCCGCCGAAGTGCGCAAGCCAAATTCCGATCGGCTCCGCGAATTTCGCGATTCTGCCCTGGAATCCCTCAAAATGGATCTCTTTTCGGATGCCCCAATTTATCCGGAATACGAGGTCGCAAAACTAACCCACTCTCTGCAATACTGGCAATCAAAGGTCGGTGCCAACGACGAAATTCTCAAGAAAGCCCTCGCTGGTAAATCGCCTGCCGATCGTGCCAAAGAGCTTGTGGCTGGAACCAAAATTGCCGACGTGGCCACCCGAAAAAAAATCGCCGAATTGGCTCCCGAAGAGATCGCCAAACTCGACGATTCCATGATCGCAATCGCGCTGGCCATCGACTCTGCCGCACGGGCCGTTCGGGTCGACCGCGAGGATTACGTCGAAGCCATTGAAACCGCCAATTATTCAAGGATCGCCCAAGCCAATTTTCGAATCAAGGGCGAGTCTGTCTATCCCGACGCGACCTTTACACTTCGTCTGGCGTTCGGAACCGTCAAGGGCTATCAGGAACTTGATGGACGCAACATTCCGCCCTATACCACCATCGGCGGAACCTTTGCACGCGAGCAAGCCCACGAGGCCCAGGAGCCTTACGCCATTCCCAAGAGCTGGCACGACGCCAAAATCGCGGGCCGATTGAAATTGCAAATCCCATTCAATTTCATCAGCACCAACGATATCATCGGCGGCAATTCAGGCAGCCCTGTTGTGGATAAGGACAACAAGGTTGTCGGACTGATATTTGATGGCAATATCCACTCCCTGATACTGGATTACGGATATGACGACAAGCTGGCACGCGCGGTTTCAGTCGATAGCCGTGCCATTATCGAAGCCCTGAGATCCGTCTACAACGCTGGCTTCCTGGCCGACGAACTGACCACGAGCAAGTGATTAAAACGAATTGAAATCGCACCTGATTCAAAAAAAGGCCGGTCCCAAATGGGATCGGCCTTTTTTCCTGTTTTTAATGCAATTTGATGAAAATCACTTCGGGTTCCACTGCTCATCAAAGAAGCCGGAGTCGATGATCTCTGTCGAGCCGTCCGCCTTGACCTTCAGCACGCCCCAATCGCCCATGCGCGGATAGAGCAGGGCATTGGTCCCCTCAAAATCCGCCTTGCCAAAGGTGTGGCCTGAGTTGATCACCACATATCGCTTCGGGTTCAACGGGTTGGGGGCAATCAGCGCCGGAATGTATTGTTTTGTCGCGTAAGTCTTTCCGCCCAAAGTAAATTCCGCGTCGGTCCACTTGATCTGCCTCAGTTTTGGCAGAATCTTGGCAATCAGAGGGTTGGTTTTTGGCGTACCGAACAGCACCAGGTTGCCGCCCTCTTTAAAGCCAGCCGACTCGAACTTCGCCTCGGCCGCAGACGAGACGGGCAGATCGCCCCGCAAATATTTGGACCAATTGGCAGCAAATTCGTCCAGCAATCGTTGCTCTATCCCCTTTTCAGATCCTTCCGGGCCAACCACGACAAAGCCCGTCATAAATGCATCATCAATCGGACCCTGTAAAAGCGGACGCTTCGACAACTTCTCGTCCGTATCGATGTCTGCTTTCTCAAGTGAATGATACTTCCATTGATCACCCTGCTTTGAAAACTTATGGAACGGACCATTTTTTAAGTCAAATGCTTGGTTCATCACGATCACTTTTTTGAGTCCGGCACCTACGACAGAAAACTGGGAAACATTATCAAGCCGCGTGATATTCGCAATCGAACCGTTGTTGATTTTCTCGGCCTGTACCCATGCTTTCTTGTAATGCTCATCGAGCTTTTCCAACGTCATCCACCCCAGAACAGGATATTTCAATGTATAAGTCACCTGATCAATTTTTATGGATTCAATCGGATTTTGCAATTGTTTTGAAACATATTCATCCATGACTTTCCGGCTGGCAGGATCAACCTTGTGCCCCATCTTAGCCCCGACAACACGCAGAAATGGAAGCTCTTTGCCCGTCGTCAATAGCCCTTCCGTTTTTAATGGGAACCCTTCCTTTTGCAACTGTTTCTTTATATTTTCAGAAGCGGCCAATTGTGGATCGTCCTCGCCCCCGTAGCCGATCGTGGAAACGGCTGTGATATTTCTCGCCAATTCATAGGAGTCATAAATATGCAACGTCTTTTCTATCCAGGAAGGCTTGTTTTTCAGTCTCGCATATTGAACAGTTTCATTAAATCCGGCACCAGCCTCAACCGACCGCCAACGGAACGGATAATGCAGCCCCAAATGCCAGGCTCCGGCGCCACCCATCGAGAAACCCTGCAAATCAACTGTATATTTCTGCCCCAAATCAACTCGCCTTTTCTTGCTGAATGGTGAAACCCCTTCGTAAATCGCATCCAGCACATCCGTCTCGCCCGCCCAGCGATACGCATTATTCGTGCGGCCATAAACATGCAGCACCGCTCGCTTCATACCATTTTCTAGCTCATTTTTTGGGTAGGGCTTGCCCTGGTGCGCATCAATAAACGAGACCTCGTTCAAAGTCTGGTTACGCCCATGTAATACCACCAGCAATGCAGTCGGTTTGACCTGCTCCGCATCAGGCGGCAGATAAAGCGCATAAGGCTGCACAGAGCCATCCACAGATGACATATAACCCAGCACCGTGCCAAAACCGGGCTTTAATTTCGCCTGGGTTTCAAGCGATTTAAGCCGCTCTTTTGTCAATTCAATCGCTTTATCCGTCATCCCAACAAATTTCGGCGTGTAAAATTCGTCGTATTTCAAAATCCAGCGCACAGCTTTACGCCCGATCTCCGCATCGGCCCAGCCCGGGGGCAATGCCTGCCCCCGCGCCAGTGCGGGCGTGTGCCATTGATTGAAATCCTCGTCCAGCCCGGCCAAAGCCTTCTCAAACCGTGCCCGGTCCTCTGGCTTGACCTTCACCGTCTTGGCCGGTTCGAACTTCGGGGCCTGTGCAAACATGGCTGGCGTAAGCCCTGCGTAAAACAGCGTAAGAATCAGAGCTGAGCGTATGGCGGTTACGTGCACTGGTGCAATCCTTTTTTTAAGGTAGAAAGTCATTCAAAATGGCATGATGCGAATGGCGATCATGTCTACCATGACGCCCCGGCCTGTTCCTGGTATCACGCCTGAAACGCCTGCTTTGGAAGCACTTGGCGGGCGCTTTGGGTCGTAAATCGTTGGCCTGATTGTGTCAAGCGATTTATTGGCATCGGGGTTCGAAACGTAATATGTCGCTTTGCTCAAGTGGCCCATGTCCGAACCGGTCGACGCCAGAATCGATTTCAATTGCGTAAAAATCGGTTTGGCCTGCTCTTTTGGATCAGTCCCGGCAGGGGCCGTCAGCCCAGCGGTATATGTGGTTTCAAATCGGCCCTGAGTCACAGCCGTCCGGCTGAAAACGGGCGAAGAAGTCATTCCAGGCGGAGTCACAAACCGCATCCCGCCAAGGGTTTCTGGCCCAGTGGCCGCCACCAGCTCAATTTCAATCGGCAAGGCCATATCCCATTCCACAAGCACCAGCGGCACTTCCCGGCCTGAAAAATATTCACGCATAACCCGCCGCACCGTGGCAGCTTCAGACATGGGCTTGAAAAAGGCTTTGAGTTGCACGATTCTGGAGCGGTCGGACCCGAGCCCTTTCAGCGTCTTCTCCAGACTCTCAAGCGTAGCCCGGGTGCACCCCTTCAAAGTTCCGTCGGCTTTTTCAGCCTGGCCGGCAATATCAATCCGGCCATTGGGCGGCAAGGTTGCCGATTGGCTGGAACCCATTTTGCCATCTTGAGATACGGCCACCGCATCAAACCCCACCATGGCACCGGCCCGTTCCACACGGCTGCGCACCAATGTCAGGGCAGGGCGGTTCTGCGGCTCGGGAAAGCTCTTTTTCAAAGCATCCAGAACCTGGTTTTCGTCCACTTCCGGGGCCACAATGCCATGCAGCTTTATAATTCTGTCCAGCCCGCCCACAATTTGAGAGAGCCGCTGCAAGGCCTCTTTGGTCTGGCCAGAAACAGTGCCGCCATCTGGAAAGACTTGATCTGTGTAGATGAATGACACGCCCGCCGGAACCACCCTGGCTTGGGCAAAACCTGTCACAGGATCAGGCGGCAGACTCGCCGCGAGCGTCAGGCCAAGGATCATAGGAATCATGGTCGGCATAACCGGTCTCAATTCATGGTGGTGGGGCTGGCAGAAATTGTATTCTAACGCCCAATCCATCGAAGTGCGATATGCGAGACGATTTTTATCTGGCGACTGGCTTGTTATGCCCGATTGTTTTTGTCAAACTGAAGCAACTACATCAAAAATACTGGTCAGCAAGGTTTAACAGACCCATGAGCGGATTGAAAAAGACCGATATTAAAGCCAAGGCTTGTGCACTTTATTTATTGCCGATCAAAACCCGCATGCCACTGAAATTCGGGCCTGAAATCACCACAGAAGTGACCTGCGCCCGGGTCAGGCTGGATGTGGTCACGCGTGACGGTCGTTCGGCCACTGGCTGGGGTGAAACGCCTCTCTCTGTGCAGTGGGTTTGGCCAAGTGCGCTTTCCTATGCGTTAAGGCACGACGTGCTTGTCGCGTTCTGCAAAACATTGGTCCAGTCCTGGTCGGAATTCACGGCAATGGGCCACCCCATGGAAGTGGGTTACGAGTTTCAAAACGGGCCTTTGAAATCGCTTTGGCAGGAGTTGAACCAGGCTCGTGCCAATGCCGGCCAAGAGCCCATGCCCTGGCTGGCTGCGCTGGTCTGCTGCTCGGCATTTGATCTGGCCCTTCACGATGCTTACGGAATGGTTCACAGCGTAGAGACTTACAGCACTTACAACGAACTGTGGATGAATCGCGACCTCTCGGCGTATCTGGAGCCAGCCGAAAATTCAAGCGTCTCATTCATCGGCAAATATCCAGCCGATTATTTGGTTAAAAATCCACCCAAGTTCTTGCCTGCATGGCACTTGGTGGGCGGCAAAGACCCTGTCACACCCGATGAGCTGACCGGCACCGAGCCAGCCGACGGATACCCTGTCCTGCTGGCCGACTGGATCAAAACCGATGGCCTGAAGTGCCTGAAAATCAAGCTTCGCGGCGACGACCCGGCCTGGGATTATGACAGGCTCCTCACCGTGGGCAAGCTGGCCATTGAGCTGGGCTGCGACTGGCTCACCACAGACTTTAACTGCACCGTGCATGACCCGGCGTATGTCTGCGAAATTCTCGACCGACTGGTGATCGAGCACCCCCGCATTTCAGGCATGATCCTTTATGTGGAACAGCCGTTCCCGTATGAACTTGAGGAGCACAGGCTGGACGTGCGCTCGGTCTCTGCCCGCAAGCCTCTGTTCATGGACGAATCGGCCCACGACTGGCATCTGGTGCGGCTGGGCCGATCGCTTGGGTGGACGGGTGTCGCCCTGAAAACCTGCAAAACCCAGACCGGCGCCCTGCTCACACAGGCTTGGGCCAAGGCGCATGGCATGACCCTGATGGTTCAGGATCTGACCAACCCCATGCTTGCCCAGATTCCCCATTGTCTGCTGGCTGCACATTCGGGAACGATCATGGGCATTGAGACCAACGGCATGCAGTTTTATCCGGAGGCCTCCAGGCCAGAGGCTCTGATTCATACAGGGCTTTATCGGCGAAGGGCAGGGCAAGTGGATTTGCAAACCATCCAGGGGCCTGGTTTCGGGTATCGGATTGATGAAATCCAGAGAGACCTGCCTGCGGTCGCCTGTGAGTCAAGTTGTTGAATTGTAAGTGGGTTACAACAAAAAAAAACGCCCTGACATGTCAGGGCGTTTTCTGTTCATTCAGCGATCGGCTTGCTTGTTGGCTGATCAGGACTGGCTTACCCTTTTGGCTTCCATGTGGACCAATTGTGAATCGCCGAGCTGTCGAACCGCGTTGAGTTGACGCGCCCGTTCAAGGTCGGTTTTGAGGCCGGGGTTCCGGCCGCTTGGACTTTTGGGCTGGGGGACTCCGGATTACTGTCCGTCAAAGTCGGCGAATTGTCGGGATCAGCAACGAAGTCAAGTTTGACATTCTGGTCGCCAACCGTCACATTTTGCACGCCCAGAGACTTCATGCCACGGCGGGCACTGACCCGGTATTGACCCGGCTGAAGGTCCATCTGGTATCCGCCCGAGTCCCAGTTGGTCGTGGTCGTGACTTCATTGGTGCTCAGGTTTTGGGCGCGGATCAAGACTTGGTCCACCCCTTCGCCGGGCGTATAAAAGTTGTCGTGGTCTGAATCGTTATAAATGACGCCGAGCAGTTTTGGGGTCGGTTTTGCGGACGAACGAGCGAAATCCTGAGTGATGACCAGAGGGCCAAGATTTTTGTTCGATGTGGCTACAATCCCGATGCCAACTTCATTGAACGATTGGTCATTGCCAACATTGCCTTGCAGAAGGTTGCGGCGATGGCCCTTGTCGGCCACGCCCCAGTCAAGCAGAAAGGCTTGCATGGCATGATCAACCGACTTGGAATAGGCAAAAGCGTTTTCTGTCGAGTTGACCTCGCCGTCATATCCCTTGGACGCCATTCGGGCGTTGAGATCCATTCCATTCGGGCCGCTGTGTGTTTGTGTTCCAGTGTCAGCCTGGTACTGACTTTGCATCGTTGCAGAAGCGGCCAGCTTGTCGTTCCAGACCAGTGGTTGCTTGGCAGGAATCTGGGAGAGTTGGCTGATGGCCGAGTTTACACTCTCGCCGTAATAACTCATCGTCAAATTCAGGTTGGCATTGTCATCGGAAATCACCCGTTGCGTTGCTGCCACAGGATTGGCTCGAGCTTCGTTCATCAACTCAAGCATGTATTGAGCTTGGTCAGATGGCCCGCCTGATGCCATGACCTGGCGACTTTCCAAACGATCCATACCCGGCTTGATCATCATCTTGGAACGAATCATGGGAACTCCCGTCGATCTAAGGCGGATTCGCCCGTATCCTTGGACTCTTCCGCTTGCTCGCCTCTTCCAACAACGGCTTATGGTCGCATTGTCAGGTACGGCGGATTTCTTCAGAATTTCGATTGCAAGTTCACCCCATCCTTGGGGGGTGACTTCCCGCATGATGGAAAACATCAAATGCACAAAGTATGCCAAACACACAAACAAACTCCGGCCCAAATCACAGGGTTGTTTCTAACCTCTTTAATTGCAAGATTTTAAAAAATTCGTTTTTTAAAGTATGGAGACCTCTCTCTGCACCTTGAGACGGTTTAACATGGTAATTTTGAAAATACGACTTTGTAAGTCATTGTTATTCATAGCCGCCTGTGTCGATTGGTCTAGTCCAATTCTTAAAATTTTTCAGATTGGTTTCATTTTTAGAGTCTTTTTTCCGACAATTCAAAGCTTTGCATGCAAATCATTCGAATCCCAAAAAAAGGGTGGCCTCAGGGCGACTGGGAATTTTTTGCCATGAGCATGCTTGTCTTAGCATATGAGCCAATGGGCTGACCCAGGTTTTCAGGGTTAACCTGTATTTTTTAACCCTCACATCTGGTCAATCATAGGGAAAGTGCGTTATTTTAAGCTTTATAATGAGTGATGTGCATAGGTGCTGGTAAATGGCTATCTGTGCACATGGCACCAAAAAGACAATCCGTAAATGGAGAGGCGACCGTCGTGGCCAACAATCATCTTAAACAAGCGTTGGAACTGGTCTCTGAAGCCGTCAGCAACCACCAGCTTTCTGTCGAGGCTGCCGCCAATATTCGCCAGTGGCTGAATTCAGAAGCCTTTGCAGAATATTGGGATGAGATCGAATCTGCGATTGCCCGCTCGGAATGGAAAAAGCTTGACGACGCGTTTTACAAAGTCCTCGAATTCGGCACAGGCGGGCGGCGAGGCCTAATGGCACCGATCGGGACGAATGTGCTTAACGACCGCACCATGGCAGAAAGTGCTCGCGGGCTTGTCGATTTTCTAATCCAAAAGCATCGTGGCGAAAATCGAAAACTTTCGGTCGTCATCGCGCATGATACGCGCCACAATTCGCCTGAATTTGCCCGTGTCTGTGCCCGAGCGATTGTAGCGGCCGGGCTTGATGTTCATCTCTTTGACTCGTTCCGATCCACACCACTCCTTTCCTTTGCCGTGCGATACTTCCATTGTGATGCCGGAATCATGATTACCGCATCGCATAACCCACCATCAGATAATGGGTTCAAGTGCTACAATGGACACGGGGCACAAGTCGTCCCGCCCGATGATACCGCGATTATTGATGCCGTTATTGCATCGGCCAGTCAGCCGATTCCATTGGCAGATTATGATCAGGCCCTGGCCCATGGGCGGATCCAGATCGCTTCCGAGGCCGTCGATCAAGCCTATCTCAGCGCCGTTTTAGGCGAATCGGTTGGCTCCCAGCGTCGATTGTCGATCGTTTATACCCCTATGCATGGGGTTGGCGGGACCAGTGTCGGAGCGGCTCTGAAACTGGCCAATTTTTCGTCAGTGAATTTATTGGCGTCGCAAAGTGTTCCTGATGGAAACTTTCCAACCATTCCGGGCCATGTTGCCAACCCGGAAATCCCCAAGACTCTGGAAGCCGCCATTGAGGAAGCCAGAGCCACGGGCGCGGATCTCGTCCTGGCGAGTGATCCAGACGCCGATCGACTCGGAGCCGCTGTGCCACTGACTGGCGACCCCGCTGGCCAATGGCAGACAATCGATGGGAATTCGATTGGTGTGCTGCTCGCTTCGTATGTGCTTGATCAGACGCGGGCCAATGGTAAGTTGAGCCAGAATCAATACTTGGTCTCGACCCTGGTCTCGACTCCGATGGCCCCGGCGCTCTATCGCAAGGCCGGCTTGAAGGTGGTCAACAACCTTTTGGTTGGCTTCAAATGGATCGCACAGGCGATTGATCAATCAGGCCCTGAAAACTTCCTGTTTGGGTTTGAGGAGTCGCACGGGTACCTCAAGGGAACTTACGCTCGCGACAAGGATGCCACCGTTGCCGCCCTCCTGTTCGCCGAGATGGCGGCAACACTTAAAAGCCGTGGCCAAAATGTGTTGGGATATCTCGACTCGCTTTATGGGGAAGTCGGACATTATGGTCAGTCGGCATTCAACCTGACTTTGACGGGGCGTGATGGAGCCGCTTTGATCCAAAAGATCATGACCAGCTTCCGTACCCACCCGCCTGCCCAGGTTGCAGGTCTTGATGTGGTTCAAGTACACGACTATGATTCGCATCGAACCAAAGTCTTGAAGCCCGCTCCCAGCGAACAGCCATTGCCAGAGCCGTCTGGCGACCTTTTGATGTTTGAGCTCGATGCCCCTGATGTCAGATTCGCAGTCAGACCTTCAGGCACAGAGCCAAAAATTAAGTTCTATCTATTTGCCCGAACAGAAGTTCCTGCTGAAGCCGACGATTTCGCACTCAGTTCGGCCAAGGCCCAGACCGCCACCCTTCTGGCCGCCCTTGAAGCCGATTTGAAACAGATCGCCGATCAGATTGTAAAAAACTGATCCAAAAAAAACGGGAGCATCAAAATAAAATTCTGATGCTCCCGTTTTATTGATTGAAGAGCTTACCAAAAAAGAACTTACATGCCCAGGTTGTGAAGCCTGGCAGAGCTGTCGCCCACGGATTGGGCTGGCACGCCCATTCTGTCGAGCATGGAGAGGAAAAGGTTGTTCAGCGGCATATCCTGACGATATTCAATGTGCCGGCCGGAGACCAGCGAGCCACTGCCACCGCCTGCCAGAAGGATCGGCAAGTTATCATGATTGTGGCGGTTGCCATCGCCCAGGCCGCTGCCATAGGCGATCATGGAATGATCCAGCAGAGTGCCGTCGCCTTCCTGAATGGAACGCAATTTGTTAAGAAAATAGGCAAACTGGTCAATGTGGAAGGTGTTGATCTTTTGGATCTTAGCCTGCTTCTCTGCGGCATTCCCGTGGTGCGAGAGGTCGTGGTGGCCTTCGGGGACCTCAATAAAGCTGTAGCTTCGGTTCGAACCCTCATTGGCATACATGAATGTGGAAATGCGGGTCTGATCCGTCTGGAACGCAAGAATCATCAGGTCCATCAAAAGTCGGATGTGATCTTTGAAATCGCTCGGGATTCCCGTCGGACTTGGCATGGAAACGGTCAAGGTTTCTGGCGTTCCGTCAGAATCATTACGCTTGGGCTGATTGGCGCGGGCAATGCGCAGCTCAACCTCGCGAATCGAATTGAGGTATTCATCCACCTTGCGCTGGTCGTTTGACGCAAGACGTGGGCGAAGCCGATTGACGTCTTCCAAAACAAAGTCGATCATGCTCTGGCGATGTCGTTTGCGGCGCCAGGCGTTCACATCCGAAGGGTCGGCATGAAGGTCGCCAAAGAGCCTTTCAAAAACAATTCGCGGATTGACTTCCTTCGGGTTCGGTACCGTGGCAGAACGCCATGAAATATTCGATGAATAGGCGCATGAGTAACCACTGTCACAGTTTCCTGACTGTGCGCCGCGATCGCAACCCAGTTCCAAAGAGCGAAATTTTGTCAAATGACCAATCGCATCGGCTGCGACCTGGTCGGCTGAAATTCCAGCCCGAATGTTGGCGCCATCGGTTTTGACAGGATGGGTGCCCGTCAAAAAACTTCCCAAGGCTCGGGCGTGATCTCCGGCTCCATCGCCCAGGTCGCGTCCACCATTCTGAGTAAGATTTGACAGAATCAGAAGTTGATCACGAAATGGTTCAATCGCTTTAAGCGTTTTGGGCAAACTCGTTAGGCTGCCGCTGGCTTCTGGACGCCAGTCGGGCATGTGCACACCGTTGGGAACATAGAAAAACGCCATACGGGTTGGGGCTGACGTGGCAACCCCGTTGGCCGTTTTCAAGGCCGCCGCGGCTTTGGCTTCAGGGGCAGGGCCCATTGCCTCCAGCCAAGGCAGGGCAAATGCGGAACCCAGACCACGCATGACTGTACGTCGGGAAAGTGGTTGCGGACGAATATTCATGGCTTTGCCTTTGAGGTGAGGCGTTTTTCAAACGGTTCACTACGCACAATTTCCAGCACCAGCCGCGAGAATTTATATCCATCCTTCTCAACAGCTTTGACGATCTTTTCCACAGCACATTGATCTTCCGAGTCGAGCCCGCGGCCCAGTCCATAGATCAGCATTTTCTCTGTCAGATTCCGCGTAAAATCCCGCTTACGCGTAATCAGGATTTTCTTGAGCTGGGCGGGACCAGTAAAGCTTTCGCCGGAAGGGAGTACGCCCGAGGCATCGATCGTATCCTTTCCATCAATGGTCCGCCATGCCCCAACAGCATCAAAATTCTCCAGCCCAAATCCCAAAGGGTCCATCTTGGCATGGCAATTTGCACAGGCGGGGTCCTTGCGGTGCTGTTCCATCTTCTGCCGCAATGTGCCGGAAAGCTCTGCTTCGTCAGCTTTTAACTCGGGGACATTCGGTGGTGGAGGTGGCGGTGGGGTGCCCAGAATTTGCTCCAGAATCCAGCGTCCGCGTTTCACCGGGCTGGTTCGGGTCGGGTTCGATGTTACGGCCAGAATGCTGGCCTGAGTCACCAGCCCACCCCGGTTGGAGTCGGTCAAACTGACTTTCCGGAACCGGTTCCCTTCGACATCCTTGATTCCATAATACTTTGCCAGTTGGTCGTTGAGAAAAGTGTAATCGGAATCGAGGAGTTCCAGGATGCTCCGGTCCTCGCGAATCACATAACTTAGGTACTGGCGGGTTTCAAGAATGAAATTGCGACGTAAGTCAATATCGAATCTCGGGAATCGCTTGCGATCAAAGACGATGTTCTGCAAGTTTCGCAACTGGAGCCACTGCATCGCAAAATTCTCGACAAACTGGCCGCTCCGCTGGCTGCTCAGCAGACGCTTCACCTGCTTCTCAAGATTGTCGCCCTGAGTCAGTTTGCCACTCTTGGCAATCTCATACAACTCGTTGTCAGGCATCGAACTGTGTAAAAAATACGACAGTCGGGTGGCCAGTTCATAATCGTTTAATTTGCGGACCTTCTCGTCCGACTTGAAATTCGGATCGGCTTCGATCTTGAATAAGAAATGTGGTGAAATCAGAGTCACTTTCAAGACCAGCCCAATGCCCGATTCAAACGACTCGCCGGATCGACGAGCAGATCCAAACAGATCCATCAGTCGGCCAACCTCATCGCCCCTTGGTGGGCGCCGAAAGGCCCGCTCTGCCAGTTTTGCAACAATCTTTCTGGCGCAGTCGTCCGAATGCCTGCCATCTGGGTGGCATGAAAATGTCTGCCTGTGGAATTCCGAAGCTCGCGACGGATTCGCCTTGGCAGGCCCAAACCACTGAACCGTTTCCACCATCAGATTCCGGTCGTGGCCTTTGATGTCGCCTTTGGTTTCCAAATACGAATCGTTGATGAAGCTGATGCTCGCCTGATAATCTCCAGGCTTGGCCACCTTGATAAGTGTCTCGTAATCGCCCGCGCTTGTACGAAGGGCAGGCACGTCAATCACCGATTCCATCAGGCCATCCAGTTTGACTTTCATGCGAGCCGGCTCACTGCCGCCCTGGTCGCCCCAGGCCCTGATCTTCAGGCGATAGTCGCCTGCGGCTTCGGCCTTGACCGGAAAGGTGATCGTGCCTGCCGAGATATAGTATTTGCCACCCTCGCCATAGGCCTTCACGGCCTCAGTGGCCTTGACCTTCTCCAGGTCGATCAGTTTGGCTGGCCCATGGGCCCGAAAGTCGCTGAGAATCGCTTCGTCAACAATCTGTTCCGCCGCATCAAAATACTTTTCCATCAAAACAGTCGACAAAGTCAAAACGTCGCCAATGTTGTCGAAGCCATAACCCACGTCGTCAGAAGGGAATTCGTCGGTTGGCTTGTAATCGACTCCGACCAGGTCCCGAACTGTGTTGCGATATTCCACACGGTTCAATCGCCGCAATGTGACCCGGCCTGGGCTTTGGTCCTCAGGCTTGCATTCCACACTCGAAAGGTAGGTCTGAACCCAGCCCGCCATTGACTCGGCATCGGCTGTGGAAGGCTGAAGCGATTCCTCAGGCGGCATCTCGCCGGTTTCAAGATATTCGGCCGCCCTCTGCCAGATCTTGCGGTCTTTGACCAACGATTCCGGAGTATCAAACTTGGCCAGGTTCAAACCCGCCTTCGGCTTGTCGGCACTATGGCATTTTAAGCAATATTTGCCCAGAAACGGCTTGAGCTTCTCTTGAAACTCTTTGCTGGTTTTGGCCTTGAGAACATCCGTCTGGGCAGTGGACGTGCTGCTTTCGATCAACGAAAGAAACAAAGCCAGTCGTAAAACAGTCGCAAGGCGGGATTTCATGGAAGGAGACTCAAGGCAGGGCATATATCAGAAGTTGTTTGTTATTATCGACTCTTTCGGCAAGAAGCTCAACAACATTAGGCGTCGATTTTTGGAAGCCGAGCCCTTTAATCTGTCAAAAATGTCCGAAAAGGTTATCCTGGCCGTCACTGGCCGGTCGTTTTTTGGGTAGCCGAATCCCTAAATGCTCATAGGCTTTAGGTGTCGCACATCGGCCCCTCGGGGTACGTATGATGAATTGGGATCGGAGCAGGAATGGCTCGACTTCGTCGGCCAGAGTGTCCACGGAAATCGCCAGGGTGGCCGCCAGGGCTTCCACTCCGGCAGGGCCTCCGTGAAAGACCTGGATCAGGCCTTCCAGATAACGACGGTCCTGCTTGTCCAAGGCCTCGCGGTCAATTTCCTGCATCTCCAGGGCTTCGCGAGCAATTTCCACGGTTACCACCCCGTCATATCGGGCTGTTGCAAAATCTCTTACCCACCTGAGCCGCGCATTGGCCAGCCGAGGTGTGCCCCGGCTTCGGTGTGCAAGTTCGAGTGCCGCTTCTTGTGTGATCGTCGTTTTCAGCTTGGCGGCATTGATCGTCACGATTCTCGCCAGGTCGGCGATGTCATAAAATTCCAGATGCTCGTGCATGTGGAACCGGTCGCGCAAGGGGCTTGACAACATGCCACTGCGCGTGGTGGCACCAATGATCGTAAACTTTTTCAGTGGGAGGTTTAATGTTCTGGCTGAAATTCCCTCGCCCAGGACCACGTCGACCCGGAAATCTTCCATCACCGGATAAATGAACTCCTCCACAGACTTCGGTAAACGATGGATTTCATCAATGAAAAGGATGGACCCCTCAATCGCATTGGTCAGGAAGGGCATGACATCGCCCTTTTTGTCCAATGCCGGCCCGCTTGTCATCGCAAGTTCCACACCAAGTTCATGATGCAAAACCGTTGCAAATGTGGTCTTGCCCAGTCCCGGCGGCCCGTCAAACAGAATGTGAGGCAATGGTTCGCCACGAATCCGGCAGGCTTCAAGAGCCACTCTCAAGCGATCGGCCACGGCCCTCTGGCCAATCATGTCCATCAGTCGGGTCGGCCTCAGACTGTCGTTAACCGTCTCATCGGCTGCAGGTGCGATTAATGGAGAGCTGGCTGATGGCTGGCTGGCTGGTGGGGCCTGACCTTGAATCTTTCGTTCACGCATCGCACGATCCTTCTTGCAGCTTGCATTCCAACTTTGATCCGCTATTTTTTTTCAGGAATGCAAGTCTGTCAGGTTTCAGGCCATCAATTCTGCAAGAGCCCGGTTTTCCAAGTCGTTCAATCAGAGCTCAATCGTCATGACCAAACTCTGCTTTTTAAACGATAACCAATCTGGAAACATTTGGCCAGATGTACAGCATCTGATTTCAGGATTTGCGAGATCTGGAAGCCTTTGGTTGGCTTGCCGGTTTGGATTCCGTCTGGTAGACCGCCGAAAGCAGATCGGCCGCAGTTGCAAAGGGGCGATCCTCTGCAATCGCCAGGTCAATCATGCGGCGGGCGTCGGCGTCGGAATGCCCAAACGAGGAAACCAGGGCCCTGAAGGCGTCCTCGATCACATCGGCTGAGACTAGCCCAGGCTTTGAAGAGCCTATCTTGCCACCAATTCCGGGGTCGTCCGTGCCAAGCGCAAAGCGGGCCACCTTGCGCCTCAATTTCGCTACGATCCGCTCCGCAAAAGCCTCGCCAATTCCGGGCAAAGTGGAAAGCCCTTTGACATCCTGATCCTGTATCATCCGCGACAGGTCTCGCACGCTTCGGGTCATTGCCCGCAAGGCCTTGCGCACACCCACACCATCAACCGACGTGAAAATCTCGAAAAATTCGCGGTCGACCGGCGATTGAAAACCGATCAGACGAGGGCTCATACGAGATCCTCCCACGCCGCCCTCAATATCAAAAATCGTGAAAAGTGTGACCTCCTCACCCACCTGGCCCTGAAGCCTGAGTCGGGTCTCTTCCGATATCAAAGCGGCAATCTGAACCGGGCCAATCGTGATGTAAGCCTCTTCAAGGCTTAGGATTTCAAGCTTGCCAGTCAGTCGTGTTATCATGGCTTGACCACTCCTGAAGCCGGCACACTGGGGGCTTGGCCCGGCATGAATGGGATCTGGCCGGTCGCACCCGGCAATCCTGCCGGCAGGACAGCATGATCACTCGGCGAACCCACTGGTTTTGACGTTTTCTTTGCGACCAGATTATCGGCTGTGTAGCCTTCAAAATTCTTGGCCAGGTAATCGTGCCAGGAGTCTGTGTCAGAGCCTGGGTCTGCTCCTGTGATCTGCTTCAGGGCCCGGTACGAGGCAAGCCTGATCGCAGGATCGTCGTGATTCAGATTCTCAGCAAGCGAGATCATAATCCTTGGGTCCTTCGGCTTCAGGTTTGACAGGCCTTCGGCTGCAGCCAATCGGCCGTTGTATGTCGTGTCGATGGTCATCATGCGAGCCAGCAGAACGGCATCTTCGGGCTGGCCGACTTTGCCAATCGCTCGTGCCGCTTCAGCCCGCACCTCATCATCTTCGTCGTCCAGAGCCTTAAGCAGGGCCGTTCGTGCCTCAGGCCGATTCAGCTCGCCCAGCGACCGGCAGATGACAGCCCTTGAAATTGCTGGCTCTTTGCCGTCGGCAAGCCGTTTGGAAAGCTCTGCGATCGACTCCACCATCTGCTCTGTGTTGTCATAAGTTCTTGGTTTGCCAAGTTTCACATAAGCCTGGTAGCGTGCGTTGGGGTCTTTGCTGTCGCGCACGCTGGTCAGCATGCTGCGAGCCGTGGTGCCCATGGATCCGGCACAGCCAGTCGCAATCGCCATGCAGATGGCGATCATCGACCCATAACGAATTGTTGATCTCTTCTGCTGATGGCTGTAAACCATATTCGGCCATGCCTCCCCAATTCTACCGATTCCCGATGGCTGTTTGAACGCACTTTACGGCAATTCCGATTTTTGGCAAGTGGAATCAAAGGATGGAATCCACCCGCTTCTCGCTCATTTTCGATCCGTCAGATCTGGTCTGTATGGCGAATTATGGTAAGTTTAAGTGGACTTTCATCCAATCGATCGGTTTGAGCCAGAAATTCCAGAGAAGCCGTGGGGTTGATTCCGATGATGCTGCCACCCGTCCAGCGCCGTACTTTTATGGCCACAAGTGTTGCTTCATTATGCGCTTCTGCCATGGGTGCCACACCCGCCAGACCGGTTGGCAAGGGGCGTCCGATTGTCATCTCAAGCGCCAATGGGCTTGAGACGGTCAAACTGGCCATGGATCTGATCAAAAAAGGCCACGATCCGCTCGATGCCGCCATCGCCGGCGTCGGTCTGGTAGAGGCCGACCCCAACGACCATACGGTCGGCCTTGGCGGAATTCCCAACGAGGATGGGATTGTCGAGCTCGATGCGGCCGTCATGCATGGGCCGACCCACGGCGGCGGCAGCGTTGCAAGCCTGCGCAATATCATGCACCCGGCCGCCGTGGCCCGACTCGTCATGAAACGCACGGACCATTGCATTCTGACAGGCGAAGGGGCCCTCAGGTTCGCTAAGATGCACGGCTTTCCCGAAGTCAATTTGCTCACCGACGATGCCCGTAAATTCTGGCTCTACTGGAAAGAAACCATCAGCAAGAACGACGACCGAATTGCACCACCCCTGGATGAGCTGGACCCCTCTGTACTCGACTTCTTCGGCCCCCGTTATATCCGCGAATATGGTACCATTCACTGCTCGGCACTCGATACGCACGGCAATTTGGGTTGCACCACGACGACCTCCGGATTGTATTTCAAGATCCCAGGCCGCGTGGGCGATTCACCAATCATCGGAGCCGGCCTGTATTTGAATAATGATGTCGGGTCTGCCGGTTCCACAGGCCGTGGCGAAGCCAATATCCTGAACTGTTCGAGCTTTTTGGCAGTCGAGGAAATGCGCCGGAATCCGGAAAAAACCTTGAAAGATTGTCTGATTGAAAGCTGCAGGCGGATCGCGGCAACCAATCGCGATAAACGCCTTCAGGATGCCAAGGGCCGGCCCAATTTCAATGTCCGGTTTTATGCGGTTCGCAAGAACGGCGAATTTGCAGGTGCCAGCCTTTATGCGGGCGTCAAAATGGCCGTCCACGATGGCCAATCCGCTCGCCTGGTGGAATGCAGTTCGCTTTACGACGACCTTCTCGATGAGTCGCTCTAAATACAATTCCCCAACGGCTCGTCTCTCCCTCTCTGACCATCTTTTAATATGCCTCATCTTAAACTTCAAAATAAGATGATTCCGGACTCGACGCTTCATGGATGCTCACACGCTGGAACTCTTGGAATTTGATCGGCTCCGGCAAATCGTGGCAGGCTACTCCGCCACATCCCTGGGCCGGGACGCCTGCTTGGAATTGTTACCTCTGCATGATCTCCAGGAAATTGAGCATCGACTCCAGGAGACCGATGAGCTGCTCGACCTGGTCAGGGCCGGGCTTGGCCCTTCGCTCGGCTCGCTCACAGATATCCGCCCGCTTGTCAGACGGGCTCAGACACATGCCACACTTGCAGCCGACGAAATTTGCGACGTATCCAACAGCCTCAGGGTCATTCAGGATGTCTCCGGCTGGCTCGAAAAACATACGGATAAAAGCCCTCGCCTGGCCGCCCTGAAAATTGGACTTTCTGATTATTCGAGCCTTCTCAACACCATCGACGGCTGCCTTGACGCTCGCGGCGAAGTGCTTGATACTGCCAGCCGGCGACTGTCAAATATTCGTCGCGAAATACAGGTCTCGGAACAGAAAATTCAGGAGACCCTGAAAAATCTGATCCGCTCGCTCGATTCCAGAGGCCTTCTTCGATATCCAAATTACACCATGGTCGGGCATCATTATGTTGTGCCCGTCATCCGCGAGCGGCGCGGCGAAGTCTCAGGCTCCGTTCAGCGCACCAGCGCATCAAGCGAAACGGTTTATGTCGAGCCATCGGCCATAGCCGATCAATCCGCCCAACTTGCATTTCTCAGGGACAAAGAGAAAAAAGAAGTCAGACGCATTCTGCACTGGCTTTCCGAGCAGATCGGGCAGGTCGGCGATTCCTTGATACTGGCAATCTGTAAAATGGCCGAGCTCGATTTTACCGTCGCACGCGCCAGATACGCCCAGGACTTTCGGCATCATCGCCCAAACTTCGCTAAACAGGGTTTGTATCTAAGGTCCGCCCGCCACCCTCTGCTAGAGCACCTTTTTCGCGAATCTGTGGAAGAAATTCCCTTGGAAACGCCTCCGCCAGAAACCATCCCTGAACCCTTGGACCCCGTTGAAACCGCCGCGGATCAAGCCTTGGATATCAAGCAGTCCGCTGATCCAGCCAGCCAGCCAGAACCGAATCCTGCGATTGCCAAAAAAACACTGCCTCAAAAAAGTCCCGAATTTATGGCGCTGCCTGCCGGAATGAAGCCGCCAGCCACCGGTCCTGAAATCAAGCATTCCAAGCCGCCAGCACCGTCTCCCCTATTTGCCCAGATCCCCAAAGCCTTGGATTTGCAACCGGAATTGGAATCGCCCGAGCCGGTAGAGGTTGAGCCCCAGCCTGTATCCATGGAACCCATTCTTCGGGGCGGTTTGGGCGTAGACTATGCCGCACTTGCCGAACAAAGAAGGCAAGAGAAAAAAGCCCGGGCCGCTGCCCGGCCAGTTTATCAGCGTCCCGAGCTGAAACCTGTCGAGTTTCAGCCTGTATTGAAACCGGCTGTGATGGCTAAAAAACGGCAGGTTATACCCATAGACATCCATCTCGGATTCGATTTTCAATTGCTGGTCGTGACGGGCCCGAATACAGGTGGAAAAACGGTTGCATTAAAAACTCTCGGCCTCTTGTCGGTCATGGCCCAGTGCGGTTTATTCATACCCGCTGCGGAAGGCTCTCAGGTTCAGCTTCTGGACGATGTTCTGGCGGATATTGGCGACGAACAAAGCCTTGAACAATCGCTTTCAACTTTTTCCTCGCACATGCGGCGCATTACGGCCATATTAAATAAAACCACTCCAAGAACTCTGGTATTGCTCGATGAAGTCGGCGCCGGTACCGATCCGGCTGAGGGGGCAGCCCTTGGCAGGGCCATTGTGGATGAAATTGACAGCCTCGGCTCGCTGGCGGTGATCACCACCCACCTTGGCGAAATGAAAACGATTGCATTTGGAAATGCACGAGTGCGCAATGCCAATGTAGAATTTGACCTGGAGTCGTTAAAGCCGCTGTATCACCTCCGGATTGGTGAGGCAGGCAAGTCCCATGCCCTGGCAATTGCCCGCCGTTTACAGCTCCCAGCCCATGTGGTGGATCGGGCCGAGAATTATCTGAAGGCGGCATCACCTGCGGATTCGTCTGCATTTGAAGACTTGCAGGCATTGAGGCTTGAGGCGGAAAAGGCGCGTCAGGAAGCATTGAAAGCTCAGTCGGATGCCCGGCGATTGCAGGAAGAACTTGAAAAGGCTCTTGCCGAACAGCGAGGCCGCGACCGCAAAGCCGAAGAATTAAAAGCTGCTCGGGAATTGCTCAAAATCGGCGACCGTGTCGTCATTCCAAGGCTCGGCTATGATCGGCCGGGCCGCGTGGCAAAAATCGATTTCAAGAAACGATCCGCATCCATTGCAATCGGTCATATGAAATGGGATGCCACCATCGACGAACTATTGCCCTTGGAGGATGCGGAACCAACACTCCCCACCAAACCACAATATCGAGACCTGAGGTGACCCCCCAAAAAAAAAGATTTTAAAGTGCCACCCTGCGATTATAAATAAACCATTCCGTGATCAGCAGCAAGAGACCAAGGATCACCGCAAATTTCCAGATTGGGGCATCTAAACCAGTCGATTTCGATTTCCCGGCAACGGGCGTAAAGCCGATCTTCAATTGATATTTGTCCGCCACCCCGACAGGAGCTCCGGCAGGAGTCAGGCCGCGGGTGGAGAGATTGCTCTCCCGGTCATCAAATAAATCGACTGCAAAAAGATCGACCAGTTCGCTGTCTGATTTTACGGAGAAAGCGTCCTGATGACCTTGAGCGGTTATGGAGACCCTGCCTGAGCTGTCAACAATGACATTGGAATTCAAGCTTTCTGGTTGATGACTGAGTGACTCAATTGCAAGCGACTTGCTGATCAGCCCATTTGCAGCCATTGAAAACGACTCGCCCGGGCGATGCATCCCCTCTGCCGAATCGCCACCCACGCCCGCCAGATGTTGCAAGGAATTACTGAGGAAAAGTGGAAAACTGTATTTCAGGAACCAGTCCGTATTGAAACTCTTTTCGTCGGAGAGATGAAATCCAATAATGACATCCATAAAGCCATCACGCGGCGATGTCACTGCGACGGCCCCTTTGTCGCTCTCGATCAATGGCCGGGCGCCTGCCGGCAAAGGGTCGGCAATGCGCACTTCGCGAATTCTTACCACGCTCAGATCCCGCAAGTATTGCATTAATGGGTTGGCTGTATCCCAATCCAGAATGGTCGGATTCTGGAACGATTTGATTTCAGCGAACTTTTTACCGGGTGGAAATGCGCCAAAGTAAAGCGAATTGTTTTGCGGTGAGATTTCGGGGGCGCAGTTATCAAAAATGGTCAGGGCATCCTTCCCAAGACTAAACTCTCGCTGGATCTCGGGTTTCTTCATGTCAATCGGGAGAATTTCTGAATATTCAATCAATTCTTTCACACCCGCCGACCGGAAATACTGGCTCAAATAGCGATTGCCCGTCGTCACAAGGCGAATGGAGGGCTTGCGACTGGGCGGCACCACGGCATAGGCTATGTTGTCGGCTGGGAGATTGTCGGCGGTCTGGCAGTCGACCATCAAGGCTTGTGGACCAATATCGGCAATGGTGAATTGAAATCCTTTTTCTGATTCGCCGGGCACTGTGATTTTCAGGGCGTCAATCAAGCTCTTCGCAGCCTTTGAGCCGTCCAGAGGTAATCGGAAGAGTTTCAATTCGGTGACGGAATCTGCGGAATCGTAATTCTTGAGGCGACCAAAAACCTCAATCGTATTTGGCGAATCTTCGTTGCGGCGAGCCTGCATGGCCAATACGGCCTGATTCTTGGTCGGATAATCGGTCTTTTCCTCGTTCTGGCCCGTTTTAAATTCGGGCGGGCCCTGGCCAATGACAATCAATTCTGGTTCAAGATTACCAAGGCTGAAGCCTTGAATATCGGCAAACCCGCCGTCGGTCAGGATCACGAGCTTTGCAGTGGAATCGGCAGTTGCAATTCCGCCTTCCGTTTGCCTGGATGGGTTGGCGAGCCCATCGGCCACTTGCAGGGCTTCGATCAGGTTGCTTCGGCGCTGGGTCGGGCGAATGGCTTGAATCTTCTGTTTTAAAAGATTTTTATTTGAGGTGTAGCTTGAAGCCACCTCGGCGGAATCAGAGAAGGTGATGATCATGGCCAGGTCGTTGGCCGTCATCCTGTTGACCAGGTCTGTGGCTTTGGATTTTGCGATGCTCAGGCGATCAGGGGCGACATCGGTCGCGGACATGCTTGCACTTTGATCAATTGCAATGATCAGGCGATTGCCACTGGAGCTTGAACCAATCCAGCTTGGCCCTGTCAGTGCCAAAAGGATCATCATGACGGTGAGCAACTGGAGGATCAGCAGAATATTGCGGCGAAGCTTCTGGAAAAGGCTGTTGACGCGTAAATCTTCCATGCTGCGGAGCCAGAGAAGTGTCGAGGGCACAACGACACTCTGGCGCTTTAATTTCAGGAAATACAATAGAACTATGCAGACGGGAACAGCAGCCAAGGCAGCCCAGAGGGGCCATGCCAGCGATGTTTTCAATTGAATTGGCCAGCCGTTGCCCATCGGAAATAGTCTCGCTTTACAGGTCGATTGCAGAGGCGTCGTTGGATGCGGTCTGATCCGCCTTGATGCGGCGCGATTTGGTGAAGAATATGACCAGCAGGTAGGCCACAAAGAGGCCTGAAAGACCGTAGAAAATCCAGTCGCTTGTCACTTCAGGCAGCATGGGGTGATTCTCCACCGACGGGCAGGATTTGAATGTGTGATTGCATTTTAACGTACCAGTCCATTACGGCGCATGTATTCCAGAACAAGCCGCTCGAACGGTGCGTCGCTTGTGGTGAAGGTGTAGTGAATTCCACGCTTGCTGCACCAGTCCCGAAGCCCATCCTTGAAGGCATCAAGCGTGCGTTTATAGCGTTCCAGCAGTGGGGCGGTGATAGTGATCTCGGCAAAGTCGCCGTCCTCGGCGTCGACCAGTCTCAAATCGCCTGTCTGGGGCGGATTGATTTCCTCCTGGCTCAAAACGTGGATCACATAAACATCAAAAT
Source organism: Candidatus Kuenenia stuttgartensis (assembly GCA_945865635.1). Classification (GTDB taxonomy): domain Bacteria; phylum Planctomycetota; class Planctomycetia; order Isosphaerales; family Isosphaeraceae; genus QWQI01. The sequence continues at coordinate 35,308 of CAMBEP010000005.1, read as the reverse complement.
TTCGTGCCACCAGATAGCGAAGTGCCGTTTCATAGCCATTCTTGTCGAGAAAATCTGAAACCACCACCACCACACCCGGGCCAATATTGCGGGTCGCAAAGGCTTTTGTGGCATTGGTCAGGTCGCTTGCACCCGAGGGCTGGATCGATTCGAGATAATGCAATAATCGGTGGATCTGGGATTTGGACCGAAGCGGTCCCGGCCCGCCTTGTTCCAGGCTTGCGGCAAAGGCCTCGACCGTGACCCGGTCGTGATGCACCATTCCAATATAGGAGAGCGCGGCCGCAATTTTCTTGGCAAATAAAAGTTTTGTGGGTGTGCCGAAATTCATGGAAAGACTGGTGTCGATCAGCGTGTGGACACGCAAGTCCTCTTCTTCAAGAAATAATTTCAGAAAGAGTTTTTCCAGGCGGCTGTAAATGTTCCAGTCAATGCGTCTCAAGTCGTCGCCCACGGAATAGTTCCGGTAGTCCGCGAACTCGACTGATGAGCCTTTGCGACGACTCCGCCGCTCGCCTTGCAGACGGCCTTGGACGATGCGCTTGCTGGCCAGCTCCAGCCGATCCAGCTTGGAGAGGAATTCGGGTGTCAGCAAGGCTTCGTCCGTGGCTGTGGGCGTTGGTGATTCAGGCATGATCGCGGAAAAGCCCTCTCTTGATCTTTATATGTGGTCGAATGAAATGAAGGTCATGAGAACCAGTTGTCGCTGATCCAGAATAGCCCAAGCATGGCCAAAGCGGCCGATCCCAGCACAACCACCCAGGGAATGAGGGCGGCCAGATGTATGAATATGCGCGACTGGCGGTCCTCCTGATGATGGCGATGAAGGAACATCAGTGCCGTATGCCAGCTCTCAAATACGACCAGGCTGCCACCCAGAGCAATGAATAGAGAAACTGTGCCATCAAGCAACCAGCCCCCAAGGCTTAAAACGAGCACTGTCAGGCTTGAAACCAAGAGGAATGCGAAGTCCGTTCCCGTCAAATGCAATGGCTCTGAGGCCGGCAGATTGACCGATGCTGTGGTGGGAGTGGAGTCGTAAATGTCACGCATGATGTTGATCCAGACTCAAAACAACTGTCAATGTTGCGGCTCTCTGTTGCATTCTTCGAAACCTTCCGGCAAAGGTCAATGGCCCCCAGGCGGCATCGGCCTTGAAATTCATGCGGCCTAGGCCTTGATCACGGGTTTGTCGGGCATTTCAGGCACGGATTTGAGCAGGTCGAGCAGGATCTGATCCACATCCTTCCCCTCTGCCTGAGCTTCAAAGTTCAGCAAAACCCGGTGCCTGAGACTTGGCAAAAGGCTTCTGCGGACATCTTCAAAACTGACATTGAAACGATTGTCGAGAATTGCGGCCGACTTGGCCGTGAGGACCATCGTCTGGGCGCCTCGCGGGCTTGAACCCCATCGAATGAAACGGTTTGTGGCATCGGTTGAAAACGGCCCGCCCGGATGGGTCGCAAGCACAAGCCGAACGGCATAATCCTGCACATGAGGTGCAATTAGGACCTGACGCACTGTGTTTTGGTGGTCGATCAAAGTCTCGCCGTCAATCACCCTTACGATTGTGGCGGAAACCCCTCGGGTGGTTCTGTTGAGAATTTCATTAAGTTCGTCACGGTTTGAATAGCCAACGACCAATTTAAACAGGAACCGGTCAAGCTGGGCCTCCGGCAATGGATAGGTTCCTTCCTGCTCAATTGGGTTCTGGGTGGCCATCACAAAAAACGGCTTATGCAATCGGTGGATTTTTCCGCCAATTGTGACGGATTGCTCCTGCATGGCTTCCAGCAATGCGGATTGCGTTTTTGGAGTGGCCCGATTGATTTCGTCGGCGAGTACGATCTGAGCGAAAATCGGGCCTGGCTGAAATTCAAAAACCCGACGCCCGTCGGGCGTTTCCATCACAATGTTGGTGCCAAGAATGTCGGCGGGCATGAGGTCGGGCGTAAACTGAATGCGATTGAAATCGAGCTGGACCGCTTCGGAAATGGTGCGAACAAGTAAAGTTTTGCCGAGACCGGGAACACCTTCCAGAAGAACGTGGCCGCCAACAAAAAGGCTGGTGACGATGCCGTCAATAATGTTTTCGTGGCCGACGATCACCTTCTTAAGCTCGTTCCGGACCTTATCAAAATCGCGCCGGAAGGCCTCGACCTGTTGTTCGAATTGGGGGTTCCCAGCAGTGCTCATGGTGATGATCTCAGGATTTGCATTTTCAGTGGAAATGAGTCAGTGGCTGTTATTTGTTGTCCTGGTCCTGCCAGCCCTTACGCTTGGCAGCCAGCAGGCGCTCTGTATAGGAAAGCTGGTCCGCCGGCTTGGCCGACGCCGGTTGGCTTGCGGGCAATTCGGGAGAAGGCCGGGGCATTGTTCCGGTTGTTGATTCTGCCGAGGGGCGGGCTTCTGCCTGACGTGCCAGGCGTTGGGCAAAATCGGCATCCGAAGCCGAATCGCGACGCTTCGGCTGCTCCTGCTGGGCCTGCTCCTTGGTGGCTTTGAGCCGGCCCAGATGAGATCCTGGCTCATTCGATCGGGAGTCCGCAGCCTTTGCCGGACGGAGTCGGGCCAAAATCGCCCCAAAATCTGGAGCCAATCGCCTTACCCCAACATCTGCAAGAAACACAAAAGCCGCTGCTGCCAGAAGTTGCGGCCAGATGTCCTGATAGCCCGATGCTGGCTTGGTCCATTCATCGCGGCGGAATGGATTGTTTGCCGCCACAGTCGATTGCATGTCGATCACATCATTGCGAGACTTCCAGTCATAGACCGATCCGCCCGTGATTCGGGCCAGGCTTTCAAGCTCGTCCTGATTCGACCGAAGCTCCTTGTATTCCTCAGAATACGGCACCGAAACACCCGACGAAACGATGCCCTTTGAGCCGTCCGGCCCGCTATAAGCCAAGCTCACAAAATAGTTGCCCCGAGCCTCTGTGTCCGCAATGGTGGCTTCATAGCGCCCGGGGGCCGTTTGAACCAGCCTGAGCTGATTTTCAGGTTCGGCGCTGTTTTGATCGCCGACTCCGGCAGCGCCTGAAGGCCTGACCACGGCGCCTTGAATTTGCAGGAAGTTGAGAAACTGCTGACGCTTGTCGAGCGCATCGACCAGCACCTTGACTTTGCCGTCCTCGCGTCTCAGGGTCATGGTCAGGTTGCCGGTGTCGGTCGGACGCATACACCAGCGAATGACTTGTGACCAGAAGGCGGAATAGTGATCCCAATTCTGCCAGCCTGTGGTCCACTTGAAGCCGGCGTCGGATGTGAATGCTACCGATCGCCCGAGCCCATAATTCCAGTGAGCCAGCAATGGATTCACCTGGCCTTTGGGTTCCGGCGACTGAATTGGGCATTCGACAAGTTCGTTTTCTTTGAGGCTTGTCAGAACAAATCCCGTGATCCCGGGAAATGTGTTCGGTATGCCCAGAATCGGCTCTGTAGAGGCCGCCAGGACCGGCGCCCAAGGCAGGCCACGCTCAAAAATGAGAGGCCGGGAAATCATCCGCGTCTCTTTTTGATAAATTCGTGGTAAGGCACGCGGGCTTGTGACATTATAGAAACGGCCCTTGGTCTGGGTGGCCAGGTCCTGCATGGTCCGCAGGCCCTGTACATCGTTGCCATGGGCCGCTGTCAGAACGGTTGTCACCTGCACCTTGGCCTGCTTCAGGGCGGCGATGGCCCGCTGCGAAGGGGGGGTGGGGTCGCCGTCAGAAATCACAATGATCAAGCGGCTTGCGGCATCCGTAGCACTCAGGGCCTTGGCCGACATGATCAGAGAAGGGTCAAAATCGGGCATGTCGCCGGGGGTCATGCGATCGATGGCTCGCAGCATGATGTCGCGGTTGCCTTCAATATTACGCAGGGTAAACAGCCAGCTCTCAGTGCCCTGCCAGTGCAGCATGCCGGCCATGTCCATCGGAGAGAGGGTCTTGAGCGATTCCTGGGCCACCACTTTTTGCCAGTAATTGCCTTCCGCAATTTCGCTGGCATGCATGATCATGATCAGGGCCCCTTTGCCCGTGACCTTCATGGACTTAATCTCCATGTCCACCGGCAAGGCCTTTTCCACAGGGGTGTTACGCCATCCACCAGCGCCGAAGGACGATGACCCGCCCAGCATCACAAGGCCCGCGCCCATGTCGTGTACATTCTTCTCAAGAAGCGCAATCTGACTCGCAGAAAATGAATCCTTGGGCACATTGCCAAGAATCACGGCATCGTAGGGCTGGAGCTGGCCAATGTCGGTTGGCAACTGGTCGCCGCCCACATCGCCCCCTCCATCGATGGTCGGAGCAAGCAGGGTGTCGACGCCGATCTTCTTTTCCTGCAAGGCTTTGATAAGTGCGGCGTGTTCTCCGCGTTTGGATTCGATCAGGAGCACCTTGGCCGCGCCACGGGCATGAGTGAAGCCTTCGGCAATGTTGTTCACGGCCCGACTGTCGGCCGTGTTGCGGTCCGGAGTGAACTCGGCGACGAATCGGTAAAAGCTGGCTTCCGTGATCACCTGCTTAAGTGTGAAAACCGATACTCCCCTCGGGAGATCTATGCTGAGCGGCTGTTCGTTGCCGGGGGCAGGGGTTCTGCCGCCTTTGGAATCGCTCTGAAAGATCTGCATCTGACCCTTGGCAGGCGCTGTGGCACGCAGAACGACATTCAGATTGACGGTTTCGCCAACTTTCACATCGGCTGGGAGACTCACCTTCTCGACCAGCACTTCCTGCTGATTGTCATAATTGTAATTGATCGGAAGAACGTCGATCTGGATGCCCTGAGCCTTGGCCTGAAGGGCTTGCTCAAAGGCCTTTCCACGATTCTGATTGCCATCGGAGATCAGGACAATCCGCCGCGCTGAATCTTCGGGAAAGCTGCCCATGGCCAGCTTCAGGGCGGCCGCCAGATCGGTGTTATCGGTGTCGAGCGAACTCTCGACGCCCAGGAACCGGATTTCTGAGGGGGCGGGCGGCACTTCCACCCGCGCATTTTTGGCAAATACAACCATGCCGGCTAGGTCGTCGGCCTGGCGGTGTGCTAGGGTGCTCTGGCGAACAAAGTTCAGCATCGGCTCAATCTTGTCGCGCGGCACTGACTGCGACAAGTCCACCATATAAAGAGTCGTCAGGCGATCATTACGCCAGACAATCTGAGGCTCGGCCAAGGCAAGAACGATCAGCATGAGGACCGCAAGCCGGGCTGAAATTGCCAGCCGGCGTCGCCATCTACCAAGCCCCGCCAGGCTCTTGCCAGACCAATACCAAACCAGCAGACCAAGCACAGGCAAAACCATTAGCCAGCCGGGCCGCCCGAAGGCGACCGAGATCCCGGCGATTGATTTCATAAGGCTCGGCATGCCAATACCCAAGGGTCAGGGATTCTCTTGCAATCGCTCAGTTTTTTTCTAAAGCACTGATTGGCCAACTAGTTAGGGGCGGATACGCTTTGGGTGCGTATCCAGTCGATCCAGCCGGCCATACAAACATATTCGCACGTAGGGACCAAAATTCATAGCCTCAACCGCTGCACTCGATGATTATTACTGTCAATGACCGAAACGGCTCCCTGACTGTCCACCGCCAGCGACCATGGATTATTGAGCTGGCCCGGACCCCGGCCCGGACCTCCCCAAAGACCAAGGCTGATACCTTCGGAGTCGAATTTCTGAACACGGCTGTTGCCATATTCGCACACATACAAGGACTTGTCAGGCCCAGTGCAGATGTCGTATGGATAGCTCATCTGCCCGGGATTTGATCCACGCTCGCCCCACATTCTCAGGAGCTTTCCAGTGGTATCAAAAACCTGGATCCGATGATTGCAACTGTCGGCCACGTAAAGTAGATCGTTGTCGTCGATGGCCAAGGCGCGAGGTCTCATGAACTGCCCCGGCTCATAGCCATGGCCACCCCATTGACGAAGCCAGACCCCCTCCGGAGAGAAAACCTGAATCCGGTCATTGTCGCCATACTCGCTGACGTAAAACTTGCCCTGAGTGTCGATTACAACATCGGTCGGGTAGCCGAACAGGCCTGGGGTATAACCTTGAACGCCTTGGCCAATCTGCTGGAGAAATCGGCCAGTAAGATCGTAAATCATGATCCGGTAGAAGTGCGTGTCCGCCACCAGAACACGGCCCAGTCGATCGACCGTCAGGCCACTTGGGCCATCCACATTCAGGGCAGGCATGGTCCAGTGGCGGAGGTATTTTCCGTCACGGTCAAAGACCTGAATCCGGTCGGTTAGGTCAGCAATATAAAGATTGTCCTCCGCATCAAATGCCGCCACGCGAGGCTTTGAAAGCCACCCAGGTTTCGTTCCTCGAATCCCCCATACCCGTTCCGGCCTACCCGCAGAAAGCTGGCCGCAGCTGGTGGGGATTAATCCGAACGCCATGGCACCCAAGGCTTTCAGCCAGTTTCGACGCGAGCACGATGGCCGGTCATCAGGCGGGTATTGCGGGTTCCCAGATAAATTGAACCACGTTTGCAATGGCGGCACCATGTTTTCCAGTGATTCGGATCAGTCTAACGTTGATTTTGGACCGGATCAGGAGGAATTCGCAATAGCCCTCCCGACGCTTTGTCTGAAATCAAATCCTGATCGTTTTGATGATTGTGCCGATCAGGCTGGCACCGTAGCTGTTTTGCATTCCACTACCATTGAGCAAAACCTGATAATTGAGAGGCTTGGGGCTTTTGGAAGCACTGGCGAATGTCAGGGTGATCGTTTTCGAGGACGATTTATAGGCCGCACTTTTGAGTCGAACGGCGACATCGTCGCGGGTTCCGAAAAGGCCGTCGGCACCGGCCTCCGTAATCGTCCAAAGGCTTGTCAGTTTGGCGGTTGAGGCGTTGAGTGAGGCTGAGAATACGGCGTCCAGGCTGCTTAGTTGCTGGTTTGCACGCTTGCCCTTCAGGCTGCTGATGGTTGGCCTGGGGTCGTCGTCGAGAACTTTCAGAATGGCTGTTTTTGAGGCTCCCAACAATGCGCCTGCAGTTTTGGGCTGACCGAGTTGGATCGAGAAAACCTGATCCGGTTGGGCCAGTTTGTCATTACCCAAAGGGATTTCAATGGTCGTGGATGCCACACCAGCGGCAAATGAAATCTCTGATGGCTTGATGGTTGAGACTTTCGGGCCTGCTGTCTGAGTGATTGTCCATGGCAAAACAACTGTGCCAAGGGTTCCGCCTGTTCGGGTGACGGTCAGAAAGGCCTTGCCAGCGGCCTCGCTCACCTGGGAATTGATGGAGGCTGCGGCAAACTGGAAGGTGCCGGGCTTGTCAAGATCGTCGTTGATGACATTGATGGATCGAGTTCCGATTGCAATTGCAATACCGGCCGAATCGGTCGAGAGAACCAGATTCAGGCGGGCATTGGGCCTGAAGATATCATCCTGAATGGCCTGGAGCGATAAGCCCGCCACCCCCTGGCCGGCTTCAAAATGAATGACACCCTGATTGGCCAGCGGTTGAATCAGATTTTGCCAGGCCACGCCTGAACCTGTAATATCGATGGACTGGATGGTCAAATCCATGGGACTTGTCAGCAATCCGCTGCGCACAATATTGACAATGACCTGGCTGCCTTCATTTAACTGAATTTCCGTAGCAGATTCAAAACCAATCGAAGTGTCGTCATTGACAACGAATATTGGCTTGATATTCGTGGTTGTGAGCCAGTTGGCCGACCCGGATTTCAATTGCAGATTCAAGCGTGTATCAGGCCTGATGATTGCATCCTGAAGGGCTTGAAGTGTGATGGTGGCTTCCGTCTGACCGGCATTGAAATGCAATGCGCCATTATCAGGCAGGGGTTGAATCAGGTTTTGCCAGACTTCGGACGAGCCTGGCAGGTTGATCAGCTTAAAGGTCAGATCCAGAGGGTCCATGATTGCCCCGCTGCGCATGATCTTGACTGTTGCCTGGCCACCTTCATTCAATTGCAACTCGGTGGAATTGTCAAAATCCACAATCCCATCATCATTTTGTACCAATAATGTTTTCTGGTTGGTAGAGACAACGACACTGGGCGAATTTGAGACCAGTTGCAAGGTGAGTTGGGAATCAGGCTTCACAAGATTATCCTGCAAAGCCTGCACTGTGAATGTGGCCACAGTCTGGCCTGCATTGAAATGCACGATTCCATTATTGGTGAGAGGTTGGATCAGGGCCTGCCAGGACTCACCCGAGCCGATATTGACAGGCGATATTTTGACATCCAAAGGGTATGTCAGGGCATTGCTGCGCACAAGTTTCAGGCTGATCTGGCCACCTTCCCGCACGGGGTCGCGGGTGACGGTCTCGAACCAGACTGTTCCGTCGTCATTCATGATGCTTACTGGGACCGTATCGAGAGCGGTATTGAAAATTGCGGACGCCGAAGTCAATTTCAGGTTGATTTTGGTGTCGGCCCGGATGGTTTTGTCCTGGATGGACTGAATGACGATGCTGGCCTGGGTGTCGTTGGCATTGAAATGGACACGTCCATTCAGAGAGAGCGGCACGAGCAGGTTTTGCCAGATCTCCGTAGAGCCATTAATATCAACAATTTGCACATCCACATCCGAAGCCACTTCGATGGGGCCGGTACGAATGATATTTAAAACGGCCAGCCCACCTTCCTTGATCAGGATTTCATTTCCTGACTCAAACCTTACAGAACCAACGGTATGCGCTACGAAAACCGGTTTTGTGTCGTTAAGGATATTGGTATTTGAAGCGGTGGAGGTCAGTTGCAGGATCAGATGTGTGTCGGCCCGGATGAGTCCGTCCTGAATGGCTGTGATGATCATGCTGGCCTGTGTCTGACCGGCATTGAAATGCACCAGTCCGCCGCCCGGCAGGTCTTGCAGCAGGTTTTGCCAGATTTCGCTTGAGCCGGGAATATCGGCCGGAGTCACCAGCACATCGAGCGGATCGGAGGTGGCTCCGCTTCGGTTCATATTGATGGCAACCTGTCCGCCAGCCTTGACCTGGGCCTCCGTGGGATTATCAAAGCCGACGGTTTGGTCATTGTTTAAAATCAAAATGGACCGAGTATTGATAGAGACCGGAAAATTTGCGGACGAAGATGTCAATTTCAGGTTTAATCGCGTGTCAGTGCGCACGACATTGTCAGAAATGGCCTGAATGGTGAGGCTTGCGATGGACTGGCCGGCATCAAAATGAACAACGCCATTATTGGCCAGAGGGAGGATCAGGTTTTGCCAGATTTCACTAGTTCCGGCGTTGTCCTGCGGTGTGACGGTCACGTCAAGTGGATCGGTAGTCGGCCCGATCCGGCGGATGTTTAAAACCGAAGCGTTGCCTTCCTTGAGAGTGATCTCCTGCGTGGAATCAAAGCCGACGGAGCCGTCGTCGTTGAGGATGAACAGGGGTTTTGTATTGATCGCCGGAATGTAATTATTTGAGTTCACGACCAGTTGTAAATTCAAATGGGTGTCGGCACGAATGACATTGTCGACAACAGTCTGGACCGTGAATGTGGCTGTGGCCTGATTCGGGTTGAAATGGACCAGGCCATTATTGGCGATTGGCAGGATCAGGTTCTGCCAGATTTCCGATGAGCCGGCGATATCCTTGGGTGTGATGGTCACATCAAGCGAGTCGGAGATGGTTCCCTGGCGGGTCAGGGTGATGACGGCGCTATAGCCTTCCTTGATTTGGACTTCCGTTGAGGTGTCAAACCCGACCTGGCTTTTGGGCTGCTGGGCAAGGTTGAAGTCGGATTTGAGATTATTGGTCGACACTGTGATCGACCGGGTCCAATACTGTGTGCTGATGCCAGGCCCTGCTATGCTCAGGGTATAGGAGCCTGCCGGAACGCCGTCAAACTGATATCCGCCCGAGGCCCATGTGCTGGTGGTGAAGGTTCCGCCCGAGCCGGTCAGGCTGACGCTTACGCCGCCATTGCCCTCTCCGGCGTTGTAGAATTGGTTACTTGTGGTATCGGTAAAAACGACACCCAGGACGCTGGAATTGGTGCGGTTGAAGCGGTCGCCGAAGTCTTCGGTCACGACGAGAGGGCCGACCTGGGTGGCTGGATTGGTTTCTGGGGTGATGGAGATGCCGAGTTCCTTGAAGCCGGCGCTGATGAGGATGTTGCGGTGCCCACGCGGCGATTGCATGCCGTCCGTGCCACTGCCCCAGTCGATCACAAAGCCGGCCTGGGCATAGGCGGGGCTACTGGCATAGGCGAAGATGTTTTCGCCGTAAGTGTTCCAGTTGGAGTATCCTGCGGAGGTAATTCGGGTGCCGATATCACTTTCGCCGGGCAGGACGTGGGCTTGTGAATCCTTGGCGATCATATTTAGGTTGTGGCCCAGCGCGGCATCGTTAAGATAGGTGTTCCAAGCCAAGGGCGGCACACTGGGCAGAGCCGCCAGTTCGCTCTTGAGCACACTGAGGGTCACGCCAAAGCCAGTGACTGCGCCAGCGACACCAGGTATAGGGCTTTGCACAGGGCTGGCTGATGAGATGTAGCGGTCGTATTCACCAGACGGATCCATCCGGAAGCGATTGACCCATTCAAGTAGCTCCTGCTCTAGATTTGTTGGCAGGGCGGGCACATCGCGGCGTTCCAGAACCATGTTTTCAATAAAATATCGGCGGCGAAGCCATGCAGATGGTTTTTGTGCACGGAAAGAGCTTGAAATCGAGGAGAATCGCATGGAATCACTCCGTATCGGACAATATGTTTATAATACATTATAACTTAGGGGATTAGCCCCGTGCAAATAGAGAATCAGAAAAATTCCCGGAAAATCCAAAGGGTTAGGAATTATCCGGGGACTGGAATGCGAAAGATATTTGAAGGATTGGACTTAAAGCCAGATTTTAACGCGATCTCGAATCGATTCGGGCAATCGTTTTTCGACGATTTTGCGAATCGTGTCGGCATGCTGGCGGGTGCTGAAATGAGAGACGATGATGACCTCGTTTTTGAACCTGTCGGCCCGAGCGACGATGTCTTCCAGGTGCGTATGGCCGAATTTGTGGGAGTCTTCAGGCCGTTCGAACTTGGTGACGAAAGTCATCTCGCAGATCAGGATATTGGCCAGGTAGATTGCCGGGTCCACATCCAGGCCGCTGGGCGAGGTGTCGCCCATGTAGGCCAATCGAGGCATTCGGAATTCGCTGGAAACTTCCACGCCCGAGAGCCTTAAATCGCGGATCTGGTGGCCGTCGAGATGGGCCAGTTCAGGCTTCAGCTTCTTGCGTTTTTCCCAGACAATGAACCCCAGAGACTCAATGCGGTGATCGGTTGGAAAGGCACTGACTGCCAGCTCGCGTGAGAGTTCCACGGTGTCGCCGGGCTTCAGCCCGACCAGTCGGGCCGGAGCCCGGCCGCGGTCAAGCCTTTGGACGACTCGCAGCAAGGCTTCGCAAGGCTCGACGATCTCGACTGGCATGTAGATTGTGGGCGGCTCCATCTTCATCATCCGTCGACGCGTCACAAGTGCCGGCAGGGCTGCAATGTGGTCGAGGTGGCCATGGCTGACGAACCAGTTCGGAGTGCTCATGAACGACCACGGCTGAAGGCCGAGATCGAAGCCGATCTTCCATTCAGGAACCCGCCAATACGTTTGGACGGCCGCTCGCGAATAGCCCTCCACCGTGATGGTTCCGTGCTTCATGGAGAGCACAGGGGCATTGTCTACAGGGGTTTCCAGCGATTCCAGGTCAGCTTCCATAAAGATTCCGGCTCGGGTGCATCCGCTGACAATGGCGATGCCCCCAATATTTGACAGGGCCAGTAGACTCGCACTTGCGCTGGAAGACCTCTTACCTGATATCATAACAACCTCAAGCCGTTTTGTCCGTAACCAAAACGCCCTGACCCTTGCTTGTATTGCAAGCCTCGTCCCCGAAGACATGGCTTCCAGGCCTGATCTCATCGCTTCTTGCAGACCATCCCAATGCCCCTCAGGAAATGCCAGCCAGCCATGACTGACCCAAGTTCTCAGACCAAGGTCCTCGTCTACGGACCTGCTTATCTGGATATAGTCATGCGGGTTGGCCTGCCGCTGGTTGCTCAAGGCCACTCTCCCATTGATAAAAGCGTGGACGGGACCCTTCAGCACGCCCCCGACTTGCACCAGGCCCTGGAATTGGTCGATCCTTCCGGCAAACGTCTCATCCTGACGGGCCTTGATGGCAATCGGCATCCGACCGGGAGGCTCAGGCTCAGCCACAATCTGCTTGATCATCCGCTATTGTCAATGCCGGCCATTGAGGTGACCGAATCGCTTGGTGGGATGGGGGCTGGCTATGCCGCAGCACTGGGCGGAGAGCTCGTCTCTGCCCTGTCGGACATTCGCGACCAGCCCCGAGACCGCATCGAACAGGCCCTGCAAATGAACCGAGTCCGCCATTGCCCCATTCTGATTCACGGGCAGGCCACGGACTGGACCCTGATTGTCTCAAGCGGCCGTCATGGCGACAAACTCCCCGTCGGCCTGCGCGGCTGCCATGCAGCTCTGAGAGCTGCCGACATGATCCAGACTGGCCCTTGGGGCTTAGTCGTAGGGGCATCCCTACATAACGCTCTACTGGCCGAATTGCTGGCCCACCATGCCGATAGTCTGCGCGTCCTGGCTCCTGCCATGCGCAATTGCCGCGACCAGCTTATGCCGCTTGGCGATCTCGCCGGAATGGCTGATCTCATCAGCTTGAACCATCATGAATGGAATGAGTTGCGGCCAGCCGACCGCCAGGCCTGGCTTCATTCCGACGCGATCATCTGCGTCACTCAAGGCCCCAAGGGTGCTCATCTCTCCTGGGTCGATCCCGCCGGCAACAGGCTCACTCATCATGAACCCCTCTTCACGCGGACCATGCCACCTGTCGACACCAATCGGGCCGGCGAGGCCTTTGCCGCCTTCCTGCTCCGGGAATTGATCCAACAGGGCTGGTCGAAACGCTCCGGGCCTGTTACACAAGAGGGGCTCCAATGGGCCGCCCGTGTCGGATCTGCGGCCGCTGGCCTGACCGTCAATCGACCCGGTTTCGGGTTCCCGTCCGTGTCAGAACTCGTCTCGGTCATCAAACTTGGGCAGATCTCCTGAGGGTGGTACACAATGTTGAAACGGCTTTGGCTGATCACTCTTCTCTATCATCTGGGGCCCGTGCTTGCCCAGGACCAAGACCCTGTCACACAGACCATTGAAAAGGTCGATCGCGCCTCGGCCAATCCCTCCACTCCCGTACGTAAGCCCGGCGGACGCCCTCTGGAGACTCCTCAAAAGACTCTCGTCGACCCGCGCCGATGGGTCTTCATTGCCGTCGTCGGATTCCTGGTCCTTGGCGGTGGCCGAAAGTGGCTTGCGGGCAGGCGAGCTCGCGATATGGCCGACAAGCTTGCCGCCCTCAAGGCCACGCCCGACGAGATCAGGGCCTCGCACAAGCATGGCCGAATCGTCGTCCCCGAGCTCTTCCGGGTCATGGCTGATGGGCCTTCACCGGATCATAGACTCGCCGCTACCCAAGCCCTTGTACGACTCTGGAAAGCCGATGAGCTCATCCCTGAAGAGGAAAAGGCCATCCTCACCCGCTCCCTACGTGTGGATTGGCAAATCCGGCGCAAGTACCCAAGGCTACTCACCGGCTCTCTACTCATTCGTGCCTCCTATGGGCCGCCTAAGCTGGCTGACGACGGCCTTGACCTCTGGCTCATGCAACACCTCAGATGGTCACATCGGGTCACAGGAACCCGACGCGCTGCCGACGATGCCTGGCAAGAACCCACTCCCGCCCCTGTGCCCCAATCCCTCCTCCAGGTCATCGCCGACGACTTCCCGGACGACGGCCCTCACCGGCTCTTGCTTCACCTCAAGGTCAAAACCCTCGGCCTTACCGACAACTGGGAACTCGACATGCCCGCACAGTCGACCAGCTTCGAATGGGACGACCACCTCCAGCCCAGCGCCCTCGTCACCCTGCCCGACTCCGCAAGAGCCTCCCAATGGGCACTCGCCCTTGGTTTCATCATAGCCCCTTCAGCCGACAATCAGGAGCCATTCCTGCTACCCCTCACTGACCAATTCGCCCTTCGTAACCCACCCATACCCACGCTCCAACTGCCTTATCCCTCTGATCTGGCACACCGGGTCGTGCTTGAGTTTCAGGGCATCTCTGCTCTCTGGCTTGCCGGCGAATGGCTTGAACATGCCCACTCCCAGCCCCCCCTGGGCCTCTTCCCCAAGCCGTGGCCTGATCATGCCATCGCTCTGGAACCCCAATCCACCTTCCCTCATGCCGGCCATTACCGCATGCGGCTCATCCTTCAGCCTACCCCCGAACGCGGCTGGTCCGACCCCTTGATCCGAAGCGTCTGGCCTGACCCGATCCTCTCCGAATGGGTGGGTGTCGACCTGGTCCGTCGATAAGCCCCCCATACACCTGGCAAAACCCCCTTCAGCCTTGTTTCGCACTGTGGGCCGTTCTCCTCTCCCTTAAAGAGGTTGTGAAGATCGGGGCCGGCGGCTTTTCGGGCCGCCGCCGGTGGCCCCCCAGCACTTCGACCTCCAACCGGTCGTTGTTTCGCAGGGCGCGCCGTTGTTATTGGCCTGAAAGGGTTTGCGCCGCCTTGGCCAACCCTGCTTTCCCGCCGGCCTGCGCCATCGGGCCATCATCGGGCCCGCTCAGGTCGCCTTGTTTCGCAGGGCGAACCGTTCTTCCCTGGCTGTAGAGCTTTGTGGCGATCTTGCCAGAGGCCCCCCGCATCCTTCGGCCATGCCCGGGCCGCGCTGCGCCCGGCTTGGGTCGCCTTGTTTCGCAGGGCGAACCGTTCTCATTGCAGTGTAAGGCTTTGTGGCTTTTCTGGTGCTCGGCCCGGGGTGGTTGGGCAATGTGTACGTATGTTTAGTGTTTTTTACGGGGCCCCAACGGTTTGAGTTTGATGGTTGGGCAAGACTTGGCTAAGGGTTGGGTGAAAAGATTTGTTTTGAATTTTCCGGTTGTATTAATTTTGATGGTCAGAACCATACTGGGCGGAGGGACTGGATTAACTGGTATCAGGTGCACGAAGAAAAAGAAAAAAAGTAAAAAAGCCGTCCCCGGATTAGTGGTTACGGCTGGATGCTCCGCAGAGCAGTGCCTGCAAATTTTTTGTCTTTGTTGCGTAAAGACTTTCGAGACCGGATCGGTTACACTTCAATCATGCTAACCTAGGTTGGTTTCTCTTGTCAATCGGATTCTTTGAAAAATGGCAAATTCCATAACGGTTCTTGGTCTTGATATCGGCTCCAATTCCATTGGCTGGGCTTTGGTTCGCGATGGCGATCCAGAGGTCATTGAGCCTTTGATGATGGGCGTTCGGGTCTTTCCTGAAGGGGTGGACCGTGACCAGACGGGTGGTGAAATTTCCAAAAACGAAGCTCGCAGAATTGCCCGGGGCATGCGTCGTCAGGTGGTGCGCCGGGCGCGTCGCAAAAAACGGCTCCGAATCGCCCTGATTCATGCCGGCCTCTTCCCTGCGGATCCGGGCGCGCAGAGGCAACTCCTTGACACCACAGATCCTTACGCCCTGCGGGAGCGCGCCCTGCATGAGCCCCTCACGCCCCATGAAGTCGGGCGGGTCCTGATCCATCTCAATCAAAGACGAGGCTTTCTCTCGAACCGGAAGTCGGATGGCGGGAAGAAGGAGACTTCCGAAACTCTTGAAAAAATCTCTGCCCTTGCCACTCAACTGGGCGATCAAACCCTTGGCCAGTTCCTTGCCGGAATTCATCAGGAGCCACACGAGCGGCTTCGTGGTCGCCACACCCGGCGCGACATGTTCCTCTTCGAATTCGAGCAGATCTGGCAGCACCAACGCCAATATCACCCGGACTTGCTGACGGATAACCTGAAATTCGGCCACCATCCGGACCAGAAATATCCAGTTGAGCCCATTGGCCACTCCAAAGAAACCACTCTGCTTGAAGAGTTTGGAATTCATGGCCTGATCTTCTTTCAAAGACCCATGTATTGGCCCGCTTCTGTCGTTGGCCGGTGCGAGCTGGAGCCCCGCGAAAAACGCGCCCCGCGTGCCGACCGCCGCTTTCAGTATTTTCGTATCCTCAATGAAGTCAACAATATACAGATTGTTGGGCCAAGCGGCGACAAGCGCGTTTTAACCGAAATTCAGCGATCAAAACTCATTCAGATGCTCTTGACGAGCGAGGAATGCAAGTTTGACAAAATCCGCAAGGAACTCTCCATCTCTGAGGACGAAATCATCAATCTCCAGCGCGGAGACCGCAAGAAACTTGACGGCCACAAGACCGATCACCATCTCTCCAAAAAAAATCTCTTCCATAAGGATTGGGCCAATCTCGCCGGGCCGCTCAAGAATGAAATCGTGCATAGCCTGATCCACGACGAAGAAGAAGCCATCCTCCAGCGAGCCACTTCGCAATGGGGATGCTCGCCTGAGCGGGCTCAGGCCCTTTCCAGAACCTTTCTGCCCGAAGGCTATGCCTCGTTTAGCATTATGGCCATTGAGCGACTCCTCCCGTTTCTGGAGCAGGGCCTCCGCCTCATGGCCAACGATGCCACCGACTCCGCCCTTCATGCCGCCGGCTACATCCGGCCTGATCAACGGGTGGTCAACCCTCAATCCACCTTGCCCGAGATCCCTGAATCCATCACCAACCCGCTTGTGCGGCAAGCCTTGCGGGAAGTGCGCAAAGTGGTTCATGGTGTCATTCGCGAGCACGGCATGCCCGGCGCCATTCATATCGAACTCGCCCGCGAAGTGCATGGAGGCGAGGAGCAAAGAGCCAAAACCACCAAAACCATGCGCGAAAATGAAGACCGCCGTGAAGCGGCTCGCACCTCCATCAAGGCTCTCGGCTATCGAGGCACTCGCGACGACGTGATCCGTTATCAGATCTGGAGAGACCAAAAAGAACTCTGCTTTTATAGCGGTAGGCCGATCAGCACCGTTCAACTCTTCGGCGGAGAGGTCGACATAGACCACATCCTGCCTTATCCCAGAAGCCTCGACGATAGCCAGTCCAATAAGGTTGTCTGCTTTCGTGATGAAAATCAGGATAAAGCCGATCGGACTCCCTATGAATGGCTTGCCGATTCCAACCCGCAGAAGTATGAATCCATCCTCCAGCGCACCAAATCCCTGCCGCCTCATGCCCGAATGGCCAAGCTCGACCGCGTTACTCGCAAGCAGCTTGAAATTACGGAATTTATCAACCGCCAGCTTACTGACACAGCCTATATTACCCGCCTTGTGCATGGTTATATTCAGCAGCTCGGCATTGATGTGGTCTGTGTCAAGGGCCAGCACACCGCCGAATTGAGGCACCTTTGGGGTATTAATGACATGCTCCGCGATGATGGCCTGAACCTCAAGAATCGGGAAGATCACCGCCACCATGCCGTGGATGCCCTTGTGATTGCCATGACCAATCGGAGAACCCTTCAGGGCCTTTCCCATTACTGGAAAGCCCGATCCGAATTTGCCAGAGACAATCAGCGCAGAACCATTCTTGCACCGCCCTCAGAAAACTTTCGGGAAGCTGTTGAAGCCCTTGTGAATCAAATCGTGGTCTCACACAAGCCACGCCGCCGGATTGCAGGCGCTCTGCATGAAGAAACGCTCTATGGGCCCACCGATAAACCTGAAAAGGGCATGCCCGGCCCACGTGGACACGCCAAAAACTGGAAGGAATTGCCCGGCACTTTCGTTCTCCGAAAGGAACTCATCAGACTCACACTGGCTGAGGTCCTGAAAATTCGCGACGATCAGGTGCGCCGGCTTGTGATCGAGCGGCTTGCCAGACACGGAATTGATCCGGAAAGCAAAGCCAAAATCTTGCCGAAAGCGTGGGCCAATATCTGGGCCGAGCCGCTGCATATGGTGGGCAGGCGGGGGCTGGAGGGGTCGCCACATGCCCCGGTGATCAAATCTGTGCGGATTTTGAAAAACGACCAGACCATTCGACCCATTCGTGGTGGGTCGGCCTGGGTCAAGCCGGGCAATACCCATCATATTTGCCTGTTTGAAATTCCTGGCCAAAATGGCAAGGAGCCAACCCGCGATATGGTCGCTGTGCCCATGATCGACGCCATTGCCCGCGCCCAGGCCGGTGAATCTGTCATCAGCCGGACACACCCCACCAACCCAGATGCCCAATTCTTGTTTTCGCTGAGTTGGGGGGAATCAGTTGAAGCAAAAATTAGAGGAAGAGATGGTATTTATATTTATAGAAGCGCAGCATCAACTCAGGGTCAAATATATTTTGTAGATCAGTACGATGCTAGACCTAGTAGTTTAGCTACAAAATATGCAGTTAATGCTAATACATTAAACGGATTTAAGATCCTGATTAATGCGATCGGCCAAATTCGTCGTGCTTCCGATTGACCACACGAGTGTTGCGTTTAATCATCAGGGGGAGTAAATTCCGGATTCGTTCTGGAGTTTTGCGTAGAACTGGTAAAATGGGTGGCGGCATCCCTCCTTTTTACACGGGCCACCTTGATGATTAAACGCACCATTGAAATTTCGTCCGAGCCGGCCCATGTCGCGCTTCGCAATGACCAGATCCAGCTCAGCCGGGGCAAAGACATTGTGGGCACCATCCCGTGTGAGGATCTGGGAATTCTGGTGGTCGATCACCCCCAGACCACCTTCTCTGCCTGCGCCCTGGCCCGTATTGCCGAACTGGGCGGGGTGGTGGTGCTGTGCGACCGCGCTCACTTGCCCACCGCCACGCTACTGCCCAACACACGCCACACAGAGCTCGTCTGGCGGCTGGCCGATCAGGTAGACGCCTCGTTGCCTCATAAAAAACGGCTCTGGCAACAAATCGTATCGGCCAAGATTCATGCCCAGGCGGCCTTGATTGATGAAAAATCAAAGGCCTTTCGCAAGTTGAAATCGCTGGCCACAGTGGTCAAGTCGGGCGATTCCGGCGCGGCTGAAAGTCAGGCCGCCCGAATCTATTGGGCCAACTGGCTGACCAGCCACCTCCCACCTGAGTCGCCTCTGGCCGAATTGCCGGGCACCGAGCCCGACTATGACAAGCCTTATCTTGCTCCCAGAATTCCGATCGACACCAGCCGCACCACCACCTACGACGATGAGCCCGAGCATTTTCTGCCTGATATTGGCGAGACCATCGGCACGGCGGGCCAGAGCCTCACGCAAGGCGAGCTGTGGGCCACGGCCAGGGCTTTTCGGCGCGACCCCGACAGCTCGGAGCTCAATGCATTTTTGAATTATGGATATGCCATTGTTCGTGCCATCACGGCGCGCGCCCTGGTAGGGGCGGGTTTGAATCCGGCCTTTGGGATTCAGCATTCCAACCGGGGGAATCCGTTTTGCCTGGCCGACGATTTGATGGAGCCCCTGCGGCCTTTGGTGGATCGGCGGGTGAGGCAACTTTGGTGTGAAGAGGGGCGGCGCACGCTCGACCCGCGCACGAAAGCCGTGCTTTTGGGCACACTCACGGAAACGGTGCGATACGACGGCGAAAATGGCCCATTGATGGTGGTGATGAGCCGTTATGTGAATTCGTTTTTGAGGTGCCTGAGTGGCAAGGACCAGAAAATTCTGGTTCCCCGGATGGTGGACTGACC
Organism: Candidatus Kuenenia stuttgartensis; assembly: GCA_945865635.1. Lineage (GTDB taxonomy): Bacteria > Planctomycetota > Planctomycetia > Isosphaerales > Isosphaeraceae > QWQI01. The sequence goes on along the minus strand of CAMBEP010000005.1, from coordinate 15,731 downwards.
GATGAAAAATTTCGTCAGGATGTCATTAACCCGAGCAGAAACTTTCTATGGAACTGACAAGTTACCGCACCATGTGGATCATCATCATGTTCGACTTGCCGGTTCAAGGTCCGGCAGACCGTCAAAACTATGCGGAATTCCGCAGGATGCTGAAGCGGGATGGATTTTCGATGCTTCAGTATTCAGTCTATGGGCGACATTGCCCGAGCGACGAGAATGCGCAGGTACACATAGGGCGGGTGGAGTCGTATTTACCGCCGGAGGGGCATGTGCGGATATTGAGTGTGACGGAGAAGCAATTCGAGCGGATGCGCTGTTATTGGGGAAAAATGCGGACACCGCCAGAGGAAGCGACCCGGCAACTCACATTTTTTTAGAGCCTGTCAGGTCGCAACACCTGACAGGTTCTGAATTTCGGAGAGGTCTGAGTGTAACCGATCCGAGCCCGAAAGCAATCCGCAACTGGACTGGGCCGTTGCGGGTGTCAATGCCGAGTGTAACCGATCCGAGCCCGAAAGCAATCCGCAACCGCGAAGTTTTTCTTCCTGCTCTAGTTTTAAGTGTAACCGATCCGAGCCCGAAAGCAATCCGCAACAGATGGCTGGCAAGCCTAGGAGCGTGCAACAGTGTAACCGATCCGAGCCCGAAAGCAATCCGCAACTTATCGGTCAAAGTGCTTCTCAGAGTCGCAAGTGTAACCGATCCGAGCCCGAAAGCAATCCGCAACCACCAATACCCAGACGATGGCGACTGGTGAAGTGTAACCGATCCGAGCCCGAAAGCAATCCGCAACATGCCAAGTGAGACACAAGACGCGCACAATAGTGTAACCGATCCGAGCCCGAAAGCAATCCGCAACGATCCGGCCATAATGCCTCACCCGGCTGGCAGTGTAACCGATCCGAGCCCGAAAGCAATCCGCAACCTTTCTACAGGTGGTTCGAACTTTAGTAAGAGTGTAACCGATCCGAGCCCGAAAGCAATCCGCAACTCAATCGTTGAACACGAATGGCGGCCTGCTAGTGTAACCGATCCGAGCCCGAAAGCAATCCGCAACCCAGATCGCCATCAGCGCGACGGATTTGAAAGTGTAACCGATCCGAGCCCGAAAGCAATCCGCAACCATATAGAGTGGTGGTGATGGCGTGATAAAAGTGTAACCGATCCGAGCCCGAAAGCAATCCGCAACTGGCAACCATATATGCAGATCGCTCCGCCAAGTGTAACCGATCCGAGCCCGAAAGCAATCCGCAACTAGATATATCGTCTAAAACGTTTTGAAAATAGTGTAACCGATCCGAGCCCGAAAGCAATCCGCAACGGCCACCCATAAGACTCGATCGCACATTGGAGTGTAACCGATCCGAGCCCGAAAGCAATCCGCAACTGGGAACAAGTTCCGAAGCAGAGGATGATCAGTGTAACCGATCCGAGCCCGAAAGCAATCCGCAACCGGAACGTCCGTTGGCATGACCGCCGGTGTAGTGTAACCGATCCGAGCCCGAAAGCAATCCGCAACATCGCCACCACACAACTGTAGCAATGTGGGAGTGTAACCGATCCGAGCCCGAAAGCAATCCGCAACTGTCTTGCCTGTCCCTTCCTTACCTTCTAAGTGTAACCGATCCGAGCCCGAAAGCAATCCGCAACTAAGGCTAAAGGCTGAAAAATATTGTAAGAAGTGTAACCGATCCGAGCCCGAAAGCAATCCGCAACGGAATGGGCAAGCGAGCGGCATTCACCGAGGGATCCGGATTTTATGTAGGCCGGGTGCCCTCACCCGGCGTTTTTTTTCTAAAGAGACGTAACGCCATATTCAATTTGATTTTATGCAGGATTTTCCGGTTAATCCAAGCACCGCCGGGTGAGGGCACCCGGCCTACACGAAACAAAAAAGCAACGGGGGCGAGCCTTTTTTTGAAATGCATGCACTCACTCACGCAAGCATGCACTATCAGGAATGATGACGGGGCATTGTGTGGTGGTGGTGGTGGTGGGGGGATATTTCGACCTGAATTCCTTGTTTTTTCTGGACAGGCTCTTGTCCAATGGGTTAGAAACAGGTGCGGGCTGGATTGCGGATGGGGCCAATCGGGTTTTGGTTGAAGAGGTGTTGCAGATGGTTCGCGTGTCAAGGAATGTCTGGGTATTGATGGCATCTACGGCTTTGGTGGTGGTGGTGCTTGGGCTGGTGCCTGATCGCTGGCTTGCCAGGCCGGCTGATTGGTTGATCAACCGGTGGGCCAGTTGGTATCCGGATCGTTCGCACGAGAAATTTCTGGAGGTGCCGCTGAGCGATTGCCAGGAGCTCAAGGGGATTGTGGAGCCGGTGACGGTGCTGATGGGCTTGCGATATCCGAATGATGGAGGGATCGGCCTGAAGCTGCGGGATAATCGGGGAGCGACTCTGGAATTTTGCGTGGTTGGTGGTGAGGGGAAGCGGGCCGAGGGCGAGAACGTGGCCCGCGGTGGCGGGGAGCTGGTATTGGGGAATGCCATACCGCATGAAAACAAGGGCCGGCGGATTGAGAAAGGTGGTGCCCAGGAGCGGGCGATGGCGGGTCTGCTTCAGCGGTGGTATAGGCGATTGGCGGCCTCGCGAATTGCGGAGCGACAGGCGAATGATGTGTGCATGAGAGAGATCATGAAAATTCTTGAGCAGAGGAATGAATAGACGGGGCGGGGAATTGCGATTTGAAAAAAAAAAGGGGAAATGAACAGATTGCCGGGCCCGACGGATTGGGGCCACTTTGAAGGGCGGCCCGGGGACGAGTCCGGAAGAGATCAAATTTTTGAATGCTGCGCTAGAGGAATTGCTGGCAAGATAAGCATGGCCAGCGAACCCGGGCTGGGGGGGACGATTCGCAGAATGGATCAGACGACAAGCCTGGCGGCGCAGAATTTAAATTCGGGGATTTTGCCGAACGGGTCAAGTGCGGAGTTGGTCAGGAGGTTTGCGGCGGCCTCTGCAAAGCAGAATGGGATGAACAAGAGGCCGGGCGGAACGTCGCGATCGGCCCGGGTTTTGAGCTTGATGGATCCGCGACGGGTCTCGACCGTGACGAACTGGCCAGCCAGAGCGCCGATGCGTCGGAGTTCTTTGGGGTTTATGAAGACGGTTGGCTCAGGCTCAAGGTCGTCCAGAACGCCGGCGCGGCGGGTCATGGCGCCGGTGTGCCAGTGTTCGAGGACTCGGCCGGTGGTCAGGACAAGGGGGTATTCTGCGTCGGGCACTTCGTCGGGCGGCAGGACTTTGGTGGGCACGAGCTTGCCGCGGCCGTCGGGGGTCGGGAAGTGGTCGCCGAAGATCACTTCGTGGCCGTCTTCGAGCTCGCTGTCGCAGGGGTAGGTCACTGCCCCTTCGCGCTCCAGGCGATTCCAGGTGATGCCCTTATAGCCTGCCAGGCCTTGGCGCATTTCATTGAAAACATCGCAGGGGCCGTCGTAATGCCAGTCGAGACCGAGTCGGTTGGCAAGTTGTTCGATGATCCAGAGATCCTGACGGGCCTCGCCGGGCGGCATGACGGCTGGCCGGGCCAGTTGCACACGGCGGTCGGTGTTGGTAAAGGTGCCCGATTTTTCAGGGAAGGCTGAGGCCGGCAGGATGACATCTGCATGGCAGGCGGTCTCGGTCAGGAAGATTTCCTGAACCACGAGATGATCAAGCATGGCCAAAGCCGTGCGGGCATGATGCAGGTCGGGGTCGGACATGGCCGGATTTTCGCCCATGATGTACATGCCCCTGAGCGACCCGGAATGAATGGCCCTCATGATTTCCACCACGGTCAGGCCGGGCTTGGGGTCGAGCGTGGCGCCCCAGAGCTTCTCATAAAAAGCGCGGGCCACAGGGTCGCCCACAGGGCGGTAGTCGGGAAAGACCATGGGGATCAGGCCGGCGTCCGATGCACCCTGCACATTGTTCTGTCCACGCAACGGGTGAAGGCCAGCCCCGGCCTTGCCCACCTGACCTGTGAGAAGGGCCATGGCGATGAGGCAGCGGGCGTTGTCCGTGCCATGCACGTGCTGGGAGATGCCCATGCCCCAGAAGATCAGAGAGGCCTTGGAAGTGGCGTAATCGCGGGCAAAGGCGCGGATTGTCTCGGCATCAATGCCACACATCGGTGCCATGGCCTCGGGCGACTGGCTGGCCATCTCGTGCTTCAGGGCTTCAAAACCGCTGGCATGGGCGGCGATATAGGCTGGATCGTGAAGATTTTCGAAAATAATGGTGTGGATCATGGCCGAGAGCAGGGCGACATCCGTTCCGGGGCGAAACTGGAGATGCCCTGTGGCAAGCCGGCTGAGCTGTTGCCGGCGAGGGTCGGCAATATAGAGCCTGGCACCTTTCTGGACGGCATTTTTAATGAAAGTAGCCGCCACCGGATGATTTACGCAGGGGTTGGCACCAATAATGAAAATGACTTCGGCATTGGCCGCCTCTGAAAATGGGGCTGTGACCGCTCCTGAGCCGATGCATTCCATCAGGGCCGCAACGCTTGATGCATGGCACAGACGCGTGCAGTGGTCAACATTATTAGTACCAAAGCCTGTTCGCACAAGCTTTTGGAAGAGATAGGCCTCTTCATTGGAGCCCTTGGCCGAGCCGAACCCGGCCAGGGCGTTCGGGCCATAAACGTCGCGTACGGCACGCAGGCCAGAGGCGGCCCGATCGAGTGCCTCAGCCCATGACGCGGGCCGAAAGTGGGTCCAGGGGTTGGCGGGATCCACCTGGCAGTCCCAGGCCTTGGGGGCGTCGTCACGGCGAATCATCGGCTGGGTCAGGCGGTGCGGGTGGCTGATGTAGTCATAGCCAAACCGCCCCTTGACACACAGGCGACTATGATTGGCAGGCCCGTTGCGGCCATCCACCGCCACAATTTTATTTTCCAGGGTGTGATAGGTCGTCTGGCAGCCGACACCGCAGTATGGGCAAAGGCTATCGACGGAATCGCTGGGCTCGATGATTTTCAGGCCGGCTGAGCTCACCAGCGACTTCGGCATCAGGGCCCCGGTCGGGCACGCCTGCACGCACTCGCCGCAGCCCACACAGGTGGAAAGGCCCATGGGCGACTGGATGTCGAAGACGACCCGGGCCTGGTGGCCGCGATGGGCGATGCCGATCACGTCATTGACCTGCACCTCGCGGCAGGCCCGCTCGCACAGGCCGCAGTGGATGCAGGCATCAAGCCCGACAGAAATCGCAGGATGGCTTTGATCCAGCTTTGGGGCATGCTGGCGGCCGGGAAAGCGGCTCTGCGTGACACCCATGCGATCCGCCCATTGCCAAAGGCTGCTTTTGGGGTCGTGCGCGGTGGCCCTGGGCGGCTGATCGGCAACAATCAGCTCCATGACAAGCGATCGGGCCTGCTTCGCGCGGTCCGACTGCGTCTGCACCTTCATGCCGGGCGTGGGCTTGCGATTGCACGAAGGGGCCAAAACGCGCTCGCCGCTGATCTCAACCACACAGACCCGGCAATTGCCGTCGGGCCTGTAGCCGTGCTCGTGCCGATAACAAAGATGCGGCAGTGTGGTGCCAAGCCTTTGCGAGACTTGCCAGATGGTTTCATCAGGGCTGGCCTGAACTGGCTGGCCATCAAGCTCAAATGCAATTTTTTCAAGGGTTTGCGGCTTGTCAGTGATTGTGCTCATCGCAAATCCTCTGGAAAATGCTTCAAAACGCTGAGCAATGGGTTGGTTGCCGCCTGGCCCAGGCCGCAGATTGAGGCATCGCGCATGACTTTGGCCAGGTCGGCCAGCAGAGGTTCGTCCCACACGGGCTGGTTGAGCAAGGCCACAGCCTTCTCTGTGCCCACACGGCAGGGCGTGCATTGGCCGCAGCTTTCGTCCTCAAAAAATCGCATCAGATTCTGCACCACCATGCGCATGTTGTCCTGATCAGAAAGCACCACCACCGCGGCCGAGCCAATAAAGCAGCCGTGCGGCTCAAGGGTGCCGAAATCAAGAGGCACATCGGCCATGGTGGCCGGCAGAATGCCGCCAGAAGCACCGCCTGGCAAATAGCCCTTAAACGTGTGTCCATCGGCCATTCCACCACAGAATTCGTCGATCAGCTCGCGCACGGAAATGCCTGCTGGGGCAAGTTTTACGCCTGGTTGCCTGACTCTGCCCGAAACCGAAAAGCTGCGCAGGCCCTTGCGCCCGTTGCGGCCCTGGGCGGGGAGCCATTCGGGCGGATTGTCGAGAATCAGAGGGATCCAGTAGAGCGTTTCCACGTTGTGGATCAGCGTCGGTCGGCCAAAAAGGCCAACCTGTGTCGGGAACGGCGGCTTCTGGCGTGGGTAGCCGCGCTTGCCTTCAATGCTCTCCAGCATGGCCGTCTCTTCACCGCAAATATAGGCACCGGCCCCGCGACGCATCTCCAGGAAGCCCTTGGCGATCAGGCCCGCCGTTTCAAGGGCCTTTATCTCTTGATTCAGAACGTCGTGCAGGTGTGGATATTCGTCACGCAAATAGATATAGACGCGATCGGCCTCTACAGCATGGGCGCCAATCAATGTGCCTTCCAGAAAGCGGTGTGGCTCGGTTTCCAGATAGTGGCGGTCCTTGAATGTCCCGGGCTCGCCCTCATCGCCATTGACGGCCATGAGCCTCGGCCCCGGCTGGCTTCGCACGAACTTCCATTTCATGGCACTTGGGAAGCCCGCCCCGCCCAGCCCCCGCAGGCCCGAAGCTTCAAGCCGGGTGATGATCTCATCGGCCGAAATCACGCCATTGCGGAAATCCTGAAGGTGTCTGTAGCCGCCCCTCTGCTGGTAATCTGCCAAATTTGGATAATCGGGCAGCTCCGCCTGAAACTGGTTGGCAGCAATGGCGGCCTGTACGGATTGCAGTGTGGCATGTTCCAGAGCATTGCGGCCCGCCAGTGCAGCGGGTGCGGCGGCACATCGGCCAATGCAGGGGGCTCGCACGATTCGGACATTTTCAGGGGCGCAGTGGGAGAGGTCGGTCAGGAGTTGATCAGCGCCGAAGAGGCAGCAGGTCAGGCTGTCGCAGACCCGCACCGTCAGAGCGGGCGGGGCCGGTTCGCCGTCCATCACGATATCAAAATGGGCATAAAAGCTGGCAACTTCAAAAACTTCGACCATGGAAAGGTTTAGGCGATGTGCCAGAGCGGCCAGGTGTCGCGCGGCCAGATGGCCAAAATGGTCCTGCACCGTGTGCAGATACTCAATCAGCATGTCTCGCGGGTGCGGCCCCTGGCCCATCAGCATATCGATCTCGGCCAGCGAGGCATCGTCCAGCTCGCGCCCCTTGGAGTGGGGCAGGGCCTGACGACGGCCGAAGCCGGGGTTGATCATGCGCTTGGGTTCAGAATGTTTCATGGTAGTGGGGCCGGGGATAGAGGCCTGATCATGCCTGTTCTGCAACTGCGGACGGTTCGGAAAGGGGAACAGTGGATGAGGCAGGATTGGCACAATCCTATCAAAATACCGCAAAGATAGACACCGGGAAGCGTTTTTTTTTCGTTTCAGGACGGTTTCATGGGTGATTCGGCGCAAGGTTAGGCTTAAAAAAGCGTCAGAATTTTGCAATTGAGCAGATGAGGGGTGTTTTTTGCAGTCGTCGGGAGTGCGGATCAAATTTAAGGGGTGGATGGTTTGGGCTGGCGAATGTGGCCAGGCGAAATGGCTATTAGCGTAGTATTGGCAGGTTTTATTTGTTGTGCGCGCCCCGATGAGTGCATCGGGTCGACATTTCCGGTGATTTCGTTTGAATATGCGAATGTAGGCCGCGTCCCCTGACGTGGCACGCGCGATCAAGGGGCCAGGCGTTTTTTTAATGAATTCGGATTGTCGTGGTTTATTTGTTGTGCGCGCATGATGAGACCCTCTTCAGCCGTTACAGTGGCCGGGGCGTTCGCATTCCACTCGTGGGCACAGTCAGGGCAGACCAGCATGTCTCCATCTTCGTAACTGAATTCCGAGTTGCATTTTGGGCAGTTTGGCAGCTGGCTCATGATTGTTCTCCTGATGAGGGTGGGGCTTGTACCAACGAAAAAAGCATTTCCCAACGGTCAAAACGACCGTCAGGAAATGCTCTCGTTTTAGATATTCTTATTCTACGATTTATTTGCGAATCGTGCCGTTGGTGGCTGCGGCAGAAGGCGGTGCGGTGCGGGCTGAGCCCTTGGCCGAAGTCTGGCTGGCGGCGTTGTTGGATCCAGGTGTGAGCCGGCCGACGCGCGGGGCCTGTGGATTGCTGTTGCCATTTGTTGGCTGCGTTCCGGCAGGGTTCCGCACAACATCCCAGCCTGAGGCCGGAATCTTGCCTTCGAAATTGGTCACATCAATATTCGAGTTCATTTTGATGGTTTTGAATTTGTAGTCCTGAGTGTCCTTACCATTGGGGGCCCACAGAATGAGCCGGTCGGGCAGGAATTTCTGCTTGTTGAGCAGGACATAAACCTTGCTGAAACTCTCTTGATCGATCTTTTCCAGGGGCAGGATCTGAATCCAGGCCCCGAGATCGTTCTCGGAGAGGAGGTTCATTTTGTATCTTTGTTTGGCCTTGTCAGCCTTCATATTGAAAAGGAAGGGGAGGGGGCCTTCTTCCAAGGCTCGCGAGCGTTCTTCCTTTGAGAGCGGGTAAATGAATATCTGGAGGCTGGCCGTCTGGTAGTGAAAGACTTCCTTGCCTGTGCAGACGATTCGCTCGTGGTGAACGTGTTTCTTTTGGGCCGGGTCGAATTTTTCGAAGTCGAGATAAGCCAGGTCAGGGCTTTTGAGAAGGGCCCGGCCCTTGTATTCAGCCTCTTCCTGCCAGGCGGGTGATTTGTCTTGGCGCGTGAATTCCGCGTCAAGTTCTTTCACCTTCGAGCTGCGGTCTTCCCAGGCCGCCATGAGGGCGTCCATCCGCTTGGCGAGTCGGGCCAGTTCTTCCGGCGATTTGGCCGGTGTGGCCGCCTGCTTTTGTTCGGCTTTGGCTGCCGGGGCGGCCGCTGGCCGCTGGGCGGGAGCCGTTTGGCTTAATCCAATCGCTGGTTTCAGGACCGTAGCGCATAGAGACAATGCGATCAGGCGACGATACGAACGGTCATGACTGGAAAGCTGCTTGAAAACGAGCCGCATGGGTGCGATCCTCCTTGATTTCACCCAACCCGAAACAACTGCAAGCCGATCCTTCGGCAAACAAATCGTTTCATCGAGCACTAGATATGGGCGGCAGATTATCAAAAGCGTTCAAAGAGGAACAGGCCATTATTTCAGAAAGCTTTGGGATGGCCCTTTGCGAGGCCGCAATTTGGGCCCTGTTTCGCCGTCAAGGCTAGCTTTGCTGAGGTTTCAGGCGACAAAAAAGCAGGCCGAATCTCGGCCTGCCGTGTGCGAACGCAGGTTTCAGGAGGGGCAACGGATTATTTGGCGAGGGTTTCCTGATAGAGGATTTCTTTCCAGTCGGAGCCGCGCTTGACATAGGTGGACGAGGCCCAGACGGTGGTTGAGTCGTGCTTCTCGCCCTTGTTTCCGCCAACGTAGGTAAGTTTATAGACGAGCACTGCGGCTTGGTCGTCGAAGGTGATGACTTCTGCCTCATACATTTTATAGCTTGCCAGTTCGTAATTTTGGAGATATTTATCGACGTCGCGGCTATGAACGCGCGAACCATCCGAGAAGATCCAGAGGAAATCGGCGGTTGCATATTTGCGGATTGAGGCAACGTCGCGGGTTTTCATCATCTCCCAGCTCGATTTTTCGAGTTTGAAGAGTTCGTCCAGAAGTTTGGCCGGAGCGGTTTGGGCGTGATTGGTCTGAACGCCCATGAGAAGCATGGCAAAGAGGCTTGCAAGTGTGATTACCGAACGACGAACGGACATGAGGCACCTTCGGGTCAAGATGGAAAAAATGTTGTGATGGACCGGACCGAAAAGCGGCCATGGCGGTCGGGGGGAAGAGCCCCTCAGCGAGTGATGATCGCCCCGACCGATCGGAGGATTAGCCTTATTTTGAGAGATATTCGGCGTCTTTTCCATAGGCGCCGATTCGGACTTTGTAGGTTGCTCCGTCGGGGGCGACCGTCACACGGATAAACTGGCCGCCTTGGGCATCATGGTTGGCGGTCATGTCGGCAGGCAGGTTGTCGGCCTCGGCGGTTCCGGCATTTTTGTGCAAGGCATAGGCGGCCTTGAGGTTTGGCAGTTCGCGCAGCCATTTGACGGTGGCTGCGGATCCGCCCTTGCGGGGGCCGTTGTTCATGATGGCCACACTGGGGTTGAGCGATTTCATGAGTGTGGGGTGGTTGGAAATGTCCATTCCGTGGTGTGTGACCTGATAGAGGTCCACTTCGCCGACCAGATTGGTTGGGCAGACAAGTTGTCGCTCGATGTTCCAGGTCAGGTCGCCGGCATCGAAGAAGTCGAATTTGCCGAGCTGGAATTTGGTCACGATGGAAAGGGCGTTATCGCTATCGTCCTTGTTTTTGTCGGCCGGGGCGGTTTCGCAGAGTGGGTTTGGCCTGGCACTGGCACCAGCGGCGATGACTTTGCCACTGGCGGCCAGAACGGTGGCCTTCATGATGCCTTTGAGCGGGATCGAGTCGCCGGCTTTAAGGACGGTCCGTCTACCTTTGGAGGCGGCACGATAGGCGATACCGAGTTTGTCGTCCATTTTGGGGCCGTCGGGAAAGTTGGCCGGATCGGCGCCTGGGTCTTCAGGCAGGCCGCGGTCCCAGAAGCGTCCGATATCGATTCGCTTGGCAAGACCTTCGACACCGCCGTAATGGTCCGTGTGCCAGTGAGTGCTGAGGATATGGTCGAGCTTGTTTTTTTTGAGCACTTCTTTGAGGACATAAACGATTCGTTTTGGGTCACGATCATCGAGCCCTGGCCAACCGGAATCGAGGAGTATGGTTTCGCCTTCGGGGGTGCAGATGAGTGTGGCGGCGCCGCCCATGACATCGATGAAGAAAATTTCGAGAGGCTCAGCGGCACGAGCCAGTGGGCCGGCCTGAAGGGACAGGAAGCTGATGATGGCGGCAAGGGTGAGCCTGCTGAGGGCTTGGCGGTAGGGTTTCATGAATGAGGGTCTCAAAGAGGAAGAGCTTGTCTGGATGATGACGCTTTGGTTGGGAGTCATGATGGTATGGCGGAAGAGCCGGCCATCGGATATAAAAGAAATGATGAACGAGAAGTGCTTGTGATGCAACGGTCGAGTGACCGATAAAACCAATAAGTACGAAGCGCACTTGCGTTTTCGTTAAACTCATGGCTATAATTGCTTCACTAAAGATCGTTGAAGAATGAGTCAAATCTTTGCGATCAGAGCCGGTAATCAGAGCCGAATCAAGAATTGGGTTCGAAGCGCACACCTTTAAAAGGAGGTCTTATGGCCAGTCGCCGTCGAGGCAAGGGTCGTCGGAAAGTCGGTCGGAAGAAGCGTAAAATGAGAGCGCGTATCCGCCACCGTAAGAAGTGAGTCGGTCGGGAACTGGCGTATTCAGGCTATGGTTCCCGCTCACCGCCCGCCTCGCACGTTCTGACACGTCCAAAAGCAACGCTCCCAGAGCCGGTCCATTTTTATGGTCGGCTTTTTATAAATTCGGTCATTGCCGACTTAATAAGGATGTTACGGCATCGAATACGTGTCATGGAGGGAAGGCTTTGTTCCCGGCCACATGCGCCCGGCGAACCTAAGCCAGGCATCCATATTTAAGGCATGCATGACGAGGCATCAGAAGATTTTATGAATATCGAACTAACGGCACCGGAGCGAGGGCAGCGGCCCAAGGGCTTTTCCCAGATTCTGTTGGGTCTGGGCCTGAGCACAGGCATGGCGATTCTCTTTGGGATTGTCGGCCTGGTGATTGTTTACAACTCGATGCGGCTCGATGTGCCGACGGGCAAACAAGCCGTGCTGATTCGCAAAACCGGAACGGATCTCCAGCCAAATCAAGAGCTTGCGCCGCCACCAGAACAAGGTCACTATTATAAGGGGGTTCAGTCGGGTGGCTTGAATAATGGGGTGTTGACGGAAGGCCGCTACTTCTTTAACCCCTTGGAATGGGGCTGGGAAGTGAAAGAGCAGATGATTATCCCCGAAGGCCAGCTTGGCGTGCGCATCAACCTGGTGGGCAAAGAGATGGGATCTGATCAGGTGCTGGCGGAAACAGGTCAGAAGGGTATCAGCCGGGAGGTATTGCGGCCGGGTCGATACCCTTACAACTGGTATGCCGAATCGATTGAAATCCATAAGCCCGTGATGGTTGCAGCCCAGTCGCGGGGAGTGGTCACAAACCTGGCTGGCAAGCTGGCGGCGAATCCGAACAAGATTCTGGTCGAGCCAGGCGAGCGTGGGGTGCAGAAAGATACCCTTCCGCCCGGAACTTATTATCTAAACCCTTATGAAACCAGAGTGAGTGTGGTGAATTGCAGTACCAAGGCATTTGCCTTGAACGAAGGCACGAAAATGGATTTTCTGAGTGCCGACGGCTTTGAGGTGATCGTCAATGGGACAGTGACATTCCGGGTTGATCCGCTGCGGGCCAGCGAAGTTTTTGTGCTTTATAACGAAGACTCCAATGGCGACGACATCGACATGGAGATCATCAACAAGGTGATCAAGCCCGAAACGCGGTCGATCTGTCGAATTCATGGCTCAAAGCTGACGGGTGGCCAGTTCATCAGCGGCAATGACCGCGAAGTGTTTCAGGCCAATCTGGTCAAGGGCCTGACTGAGAACTGTCGGAAGCAAGGCGTGGAAATTCTTGAAGTGGCCATCACTTCCATTCAGCCACCTGAAGCCATTGCCCTGCCTGTGCGTGCCCGAGAGGTGGCCAAGCAGCAGCTTCAGCAGTATAAGCAGGAAAAGCTTCAGCAGGATGCAGAAGCCCAACTCAAGGTGCAGCAGCTTTTGGCTGAGCAGAAGAAGGCCCTGGTGCAAGCCGAGCAGGCCGTGATTGAACAAACCACCAAGGCCGAGCAGGAGCAGCAGGTGGCGGTCACCCTGGCAGAGCAGCAATATTCCGTGGGCCAGACCCAGCTTGAAGCTTCAAAAGATAAGGCCGCTGCGATTGAATCCAAATCCAAGGCGGCTGCAGATGTGATCCGCCTGAACAATGCCGCAGAAGTGGCGGGAATTACGACCCGGGTTTCGGCCTTCAAGGGGGATGGACACGCTTTGGCACAAAGCATGATTCTGGCGAAATTTGCGCCCTCCTTCCGCACGATCATGACCAATACCGATGGCCCGATCATGGACCTTCTCAAGCAGGCCTTTACACCGCCGGAGAAGCGGCCAAACGCGACCTCTGCACCAACCGATGCCCGTCGGGGGGCCCTTGCCCCGGCGATGACCATCCCTGATTCCCCATTTGCAGGCCCCCTAAGCCTGCCTTCCGCAAAGCCCACCACAAATAGCTCCAGCAACACCGGGGTGAAATAACGATGAACAATTCACCGATTCGAATGATGATCTGGATCACCACGGGTATGATTCTTTTGCCGGGCCTGATTTTCTGGCATGGCCTGAACCCGATTCTTGCCTTGGTCATTGTCTCCGCAGTGGTTGCGCTCGGGCTGGGGCTTTTGCGACGGATGCCCAGGCTGGACCGTGGCCTGGGTGGCCTGTTTCTTGTCTGCGTAATGCTTTACGATGTCGGCTATCTGGCCATCTGGCAATGGGGGCTCTGCCGCCGCGAAGTGCCCGCCGGCCATAGCCTGCTTTTGCGATACAAAGGCCCGTTCCCGTTTGGTTCGGCACCAATGGCACTTGAGGGCACTCTGGCCAAATCCAGCGAAAACGGGAAGGCGATTGAGATCGGCATTCTGGAGTTTATGCCTGGCCCCGGGCGGCATTTCTACAACCCAATGGAATATGAGCGGGAGATTGTGCCGGATGTCCTGATTGGAGTGAATGAAATTGGAGTCGTAACCTCCAAGATTGGAAAAAACTTGCCTGTTGGCGAAATTCTGGCCAATGGGCCAGGCTTTCGCGGCACTTGGCGCAAGGTGCTCACACCCGGTCGATATCGCATGAATCCCTACGCTTATGATGTCAAAAAGGAATCAAAATCGGCCGCAACTTTCGTGACTGAGGTCATGAAGACCAGTGCGGAAGATCCCGCTATCATTCCGCCCGGCTATGTGGGTGTAGTTTACAACAAGGTTGCGGACGATCGACCTGAAAGCAAGTCGACTTTGGGGGTTCAGGACAAAGTCCTCCAGCCCGGGATTTATTGGGTCAATCCAGCCGAAAAACGCATCGATATCATCGGCGTTGGCTATAACGAGACATCCGTCACTTCCGTTCGAGAGCAGATGTCAGACCTGGAAGGCCCAACGAAAACATCGGGCAGCATCAAGAAAATCGAACCGCCCAAGCCGACCGCTGCAAAACCATCTGAGAAGAAGCCGGGTGGAAATCTGGTGATGGAGCCCGACCCAATTTTCAACGATGGTCAGGGAATCGAGTTTCCTTCCAATGACGGGTTCAAAATTCACCTCGACTTTACCGCCATCTGGGGCATCCAGCCTGATCAGGCGCCCGATATCGTGCGCAACTTTGGCAGCATAAAGGATGTAGAGCAAAAGATCATCGCCCCCCAGATTGGGTCAATCTGCCGGATCAATGGTTCCAAGCGAGGCGCTGTGGACCTGCTGGTGGGCGACAGTCGCGAAGAGTTTCAATCGGATGTCGAATCGGAACTGGAGCGGGTGCTGAAGGCTAAAAACCTCTCTCTACTCTTCGGCCTGACACGCTTTATCTATGTGCCGGCCGAAGTGCGCGAACCGATTCAGCGTTCTTACATCGCAACTGAACTGAAGCTGACTCGCGAGCAGGAGCAGCAAACCGCCAAAGCTCAAGCCGAACTGACCGAGGCCGAAGCCAAGGTGGTTCTGGAAGAGCGCCGAACCATGGCCGAAACCATTAAAATGGCGGCTGAAACGACGGCAACCGGCGAAAAGAAAGCCAAAGAAATCGCAGCGGAAACCGAGAAACTGCGGGCTGTGATCGACGCCAAAACCGCAGAGGTTCAGGCCCAGATCACATTGATCATGGGGGCGGCCGACGCCAAGAAAGTCCAATTGGCAAACGAAGCCGAAGCCGAGAAGTACAAACTTGCGGTCGACGCCTTGGGAAGCCCTGAAGCCTATAACCGCTACATATTTGCAGAAGGCCTGCCTGAAGAGATCCGGTTGGGCATTTTCTATGCCGGCCCGGGTACCTTGTGGACAGACCTGAAAAATCTCGATCAGGCCTTCCTCGGCAAGCTGGCAAGCGAATCCATTGCGCCTAAGCCGGCCAAGCCGGTCATGATGCCGCCCGCTGATCAATCCGCTGGAAGCACAGCGCCTTGATCTTTCAGGTAACAGCTCATGAAAGAAAAATCGAAGGGCGATTTGGTCCTTCGATTCTTTTTTGGAAAGCCTGCAAGTTTTACCCAGGGATACTCGAGATTGTCATAAAAAATGACATTACCGCTGGCTCGCATCGATGCCCTCATCGGGCACGCACGACAAATTAAAAATCGCCTGAACAATGTCGGCCCGATGCCCTCATCGGGCGCGCACGACAGATAAGCCACGCAAAAAAAACCACGCCCCGCGCGGGGTTTTGCTTGAATCAATTAGCCCGAATATTTCATGAGTACTCGAATTTCGCACAAATCAACGATTGTTTATGCATTCAGGGCCCGTTTTCTTTGAAAACCTTTTTTGTGCGCAAAGTTTCCCCCTGACCCCCACCATCTGGAGCCCTTGTTTTTCAGGATTTCCCGGC